>JARGNI010000022.1:0-35562 GCA_029213195.1 Verrucomicrobiales bacterium | reverse complement strand
TCTTACTCTTACTCTTACTCTTACTCTTACTCTTACTCTTACTCTTAATCCTCATCTCCCTCACTTGGGTGGCTGGGCAGGCCTATACCAGAAGAGTTGGGATGAGGATGAGGATGCGGAGGTCAGGCGACCAACCGCAGGGGTTCCAGAATCATAGTGGGGTGCGCCTCTTGACGGGGAGTCCAATCTTGCCGATCAGTAGACCATGGATCTCACGAAAACAGCATTTGGCTCCTGGAGCGGCGGACGGTTTATGCACTTTGGACAGCGCCTCGAGGAGGATCGCTGGATCAACCTGGCGCGAAAAGCCTACGACGAGGGGGTTCGCACCTTTCTCACTTCGGATGTCTATGGCGTCGGAAAAGGCGACGAGCTGCTCGGCAAGGCACTCGAAGGCATCGATCGCGATACCTATTGCCTCGCCGCGATGATCGGGCACGACATCTATGACGGGCAGAGAAACGGCGCCAAGGGGTATGCTCGCTTCACCAATCCCGAACTTCGAGGCCCGGATGGCTACGAGGAGTATCTCGAGCGCGCCACGAAGCAATGTGCGGAGCGCTGCGGAACGGATCACTTCGATATCGTGATGCTGCACAATCCCGATTCGATTGGTTATTCCAGTCCCGAGGTCTGGTCCGCGATCGCTACTCTCCGGGAAAAAGGGCTCGCTGAGACGACTGGAATCGCTCCGGGTCCTGCCAACGGATTTGCTATCGATATGGCCTACTGCATGGAGAATTTCCACGAGGAGATCGACTCCGCGATGATCATCCTGAATCCCATGGAGCCCTGGCCGGGACGTTATGTTCTGCCGATCGCGCAGGAGTTCGATATCGATATCCTCGCTCGGGTCGTCGACTTTGGCGGCATCTTTCACGACGATGTGAAGCCGGGTCATTACTTCAAGGATGGCGATCACCGGACCTACCGTCCAGAGGGTTGGATCGAGCATGGAAACGAGAAGCTCGAGAAAATGCGTCCGATCGCCGAGAAGTATGGATTGACCATGCTCCAGCTTGCCTGTGTCTGGGATCTCAGCCAGAAGCCGGTCGTTTCCGTCGGTCCGACCTTTATCCAGGAAGCCGGCGACGACGCCCGTCCCGTTGAGGAAAAGATCGCCGAGTTTGCTGCTCTCCCGGATGTCACCCTGACGAACGAAGAGATCGAGACGATCCGCGAGATCGGAAACAACGAAGGCTGCATGC
This sequence comes from Verrucomicrobiales bacterium, assembly GCA_029213195.1. Classification (GTDB taxonomy): domain Bacteria; phylum Verrucomicrobiota; class Verrucomicrobiia; order Verrucomicrobiales; family DEV007; genus Arctic95D-9. The sequence continues at coordinate 34,354 of JARGNI010000022.1, read as the reverse complement.
CTCTCAAGGGGGCCAGCACTCGCTACGAAGGCATCGATCCTCAACCCGATCACTGGCCGATGCGTCCTGAGCTTCAACCGCTCGCGGACAAATGGAACTTGAATCCGGCTTGGTGAGGCCCGAATCTACGACCCTTCTCGCCCGTGGCGCGAAGGGAGCGCCGTGGGAATGGAGAATTTAACCGATATTCAAAGCCAGCCGGATTCACGAAACCTCGATATCGATCGAGTCGGGGTGAAGGATCTCAAATACCCGATTCGAATTCGGGACAAGGAGAAGTCCGAGCAGAGCACGGTCGCGACCGTGTCGATGGCTGTCGACTTGCCCAAGGAGTACAAGGGCACACACATGAGTCGGTTCGTCGAGGTGTTGAATTCTCACGGACCGGTCCTCGATGTGCACTCCATCGCCGCGCTGCCTGCTGAGATGCTGGAGCGTCTCGATGCCCAGCGTGCCCACGTCGAACTGCGGTTTCCCTTTTTCCTTGAGAAACCCGCTCCCGTGACCAAGAAAGTCGGGATGATGGACTACGAGGTCATCTTCGACTTCGACGGTTCGCGGGAGGAAGATGATTTCACGGTCACCGTCCTCGTCCCCGTGACGACCCTTTGCCCGTGTTCCAAGGCGATCAGCGCCTATGGAGCGCACAACCAGCGCGGTGTCGTCACCTATACCGTGCGTTTCACCGGCGAGCCGATCTGGATCGAGGATTTGATTCGTCTCGTCGAGACCTGTGCGAGCAGCGAACTCTACAGTCTCCTCAAGCGTCCCGACGAGAAGCACGTCACCGAAGAAGCCTACGACAATCCCGTCTTTGTCGAGGACCTCGTCCGAAATGTCGCGGCGGCTTCCGAGAAGCAGAGCGGGATTGCATGGTATCGAGTCGAAGCGGAGAACTTCGAATCGATCCACAATCACAACGCCTATGCGGTGATCGAGAAGAAGTAGGCTCGCCTGGAGCTCGGCATCGATCGGGGAACGTCAGGCTTGTTCTCTGGGGATCGTTCTGGTAGAAACGCACTCGCTTTTTCGATTCAGAAAAAGCATTCCTCCAGATCCGGTTCGTGAGCCCTCATGAAAGTGCCTATCCTTTCCCTCTCTCTCATCGCGCTGAGCAGCACCTTTCTTGGTGAGGAAGTCTCCCAACAGCTGCAGGCGGCAAAAGACAAGTTCGAATCGGAAGTACGGAAGATCGATTCCGAACCGGAAATGAACAAGCTCAGCGAGAGCTACTTTGCCGGGCTGGCCAAGGCCAAGGCGAAAGCCCAGAGCGCCGGGAAGCTCGAAGCCGTACTCGAGTTCCAGAAGGAGCTCGATGCCTTGAGGGAGAATGGCGCACCTGATACCACCTCGCTTCCGGCTAACCGGGAACTGGCCAGATTACGGGAAATCTACATCGAGGAGGAAAGTCGGATCGAAACCGAAACCGAGAAGAAGTTCGAGGCCCTGAAATCCGAGTATGGTCGTTTCCTCCAGACCCTCCAGCAGAACCTGACGATCGCCGGAAAGATCGAAGAAGCTGTTCTGGTGAGAGACGAGGTGAAGGCGTTGCGGTCGGTGAAGTTGGCGGATTTTGATGAGCCGGAGAGTTTGTCGGTGCCGCCGGCGGAAGAAACGGGAAAGCCGCGCAGCGGGCGGGTTCGAGGTTTTGGTCGGCTCTCGGGAATGGAGCCCTGGACCGCGAGACTGGACCTGGCAAAGCTGCAAAAGTTCGACACCTTTGTGGACGTGGCAGGAGACCAGGCGCGGCTTCTTTTTCTATTGGAGAACGGAGATGTTCTCAATCTGGACGGAGAGGTGGTCGGTTCCGGAGCAACGAAAATTTTCCCGTCGGGTTACCTCGATTCGTCCGGACAATACCAGACCCTGGAAGAATGGTCGGTGCCCGACGATGCGCAACCTCTGCGCGACATCGCCTTCATGTATGATCGGGTCCTGGGCAGGAACGAAAAAGGGGAAACGGTTGCCTGGGGCGACGCCTACACCACGGGTTCGCGTGTCATTCCAGAACGGGCCCGCCAGGGCATCCGACGCGTCGCGATGAACTGGGACAACGAGTATGTGCTGACGGAGACGGGGGAACTGATTGGCTGGAATGACAAGGGTGAATTCTCCGTTCCGTCACCCATTCGAACCGGAGTGCGGGAGATTTCGATCTCGCGCCATCACACGACCTTTGTTCTGACCGAGACCAACGACCTCTACCATCTCAACGGCACGAAGCCGCAGGACTGGACGGGGAAGGCTCAGAAGGCGACGGCCCGTGGATTGATGTCTGCCATCCTCGACCTCGAGGGCAAGTGGCATGTCTTTGCGGGGGGGATCCACCGGGCAGCGAGTTGGAGACGCTGCGCACCGTGCTGAATCGCAAGGAGACGATCGACGCCGAGTTCTTTCTCAAGTTTCCCCAAAAGAAAGACAAGTTCAATAGCAGCTACGTCGTCTGGATCGAGGAGAACGGAGCTCCCGAGATTGATGTTGCCTCGCCCTAGCTTGCTCAAAGGGCGGCCGTGTCGAAACGTGATCCGAGCGGAAGATTTATCGCAGTCGGTATCGAGCGGAAGAAGCGGGGGAAAAGGATTTCGGCGATCCGGCAGTGATGTCACCCGAGCAGCTTCGTGCCTGGCTGCAGGAAGTGTTGCGGTCGGAGTCGCAGTTTGCGGGGCCTCTTCGCATGGATCACGACTGAGGACGAATTCTCGGAGGTTCGACACTCTCCAGGCCCCGTAGCAGGATCAGGGAGTGCCAGCGGATTCGCTCGGAAAAATCCATCCGCATGTCGGCGAACTCCTCTCGACCGAGCACCTCCTCGACGTCTGGCGAGGGTTGGGTGTGAGGCCACAGTCCCATTTGGAAAAGCGCATGCATGACCCAGAACTCGTTGGCCTGTGCTTTGGAGAATTGAGGAAGCGCGTGGCAGAGCGGCGGAATCAGACCGACATAGAGCTCTCGGAGTTCCCGTTTCCAGGAAGCAATGGTTTCCACCGAAAGATTCTGCTCGAGGACCGAAGCAAGAGAAGCAAGCAGTTTGCAGAGTCGGTCGCGGCCCTGGAGGGAGTCCGCTACTTCCTGGGCTACGGCAGTGACGTCACCCGAGCCTGGGAGTTTTGACAGGCTTCTCCCAAGAGCCTCTGTCCATTCCTGCATTTCCTGGATGAGAATAGCCAGGAGAATGGCCTCCCGGCTTTCGAAGTAGCGATAGAGATTGGCCTTGGAGAGCCCGGCTTCGCGGGCAATGGCGGAGAGCCCGGAAGCATCGACCCCGCCTTGTTCGAGGAGGTGACGCGCGGCCGAGAGGATGGCATCGCGACGTTCCTCGATCTGTTCGGGTTTTCGCGCTCTTTCCCAATCAGAAGAAGCTGTAGTTGGCTGACCCATGCGTGGTTTCAGCCACTGTAGCCGTTCCTCGATTGACAAGCCAGAAATAAGTGACTAACGTTCTCTTGTTTTAACAAACCATCGTTTATTTAAAATAGCCGACCGCCGTTTACTTATGGAAAAGAAAGTCATTTTGATCACGGGAGCTTCCTCAGGCATTGGGAAATCGGCCGCCCGAGAACTCGCCGAAGCCGGTCATATCGTTTATGGGGCGGCTCGCCGCGTCGACCAGATGGAAGATCTTCGCCCTTCCGGAGTGGGAGTCATCGCCCTTGATGTCACCGATCATCCCGCGATCGAGAAAGCGGTCGATCAAATCCTCGAGGAACAAGGGCGGATCGATGTTCTCATCAACAATGCGGGCTACGGACTCTATGGCGCGGTAGAGGACATCTCGATCGAGGAGGCCCGTTACCAATTCGAGGTCAATCTTTTCGGACTCGCTCAACTCACCAAATCGGTCCTACCACCGATGAGAGAGCAGGGAAGCGGTCGGATCATCAACATCTCCTCGGTCGGGGGAAAAATCTATACCCTGCTCGGAGCCTGGTATCATGCGACCAAGCACGCTCTCGAAGGTTGGTCGGACAGTCTTCGGCTCGAGCTGAAACCCCATGGGATCGATGTCGTCCTCATCGAACCCGGTGCGATCGACACGAACTTCGACGAAGTCATGGCGGGTCCTATGAAAGAGCGTTCGGGTCAGGGGGCGTACGCCGAGCAGGTCGACTCGGTCGTCCGGGGACTCGAGCGATTCTACACTCCGGAGAACTCCTCTCCTCCCGAAGTCGTTTCCCACACGATTCAGAAAGCGGTCGAGGCGAGGCGTCCCAAAACTCGTTACGCGACTGGAAAATTTTCCCGTCCCCTCATCTTCCTGCGTTGGCTTCTCAGCGATCGGATGTTTGACCGCCTGTTGGGCAGCTTCTAGGTGGCAGCAAGCAGATGGGGATGACCCACCTCGTTTCTTCGGCAGGAAAAAGCGTTGTTCGGGTAGAGTGGCAGGGAGATTCGTAGGTTGCCAAATAAACCAAGATAGTGGAAATTATACTCAATATAATTCGTTGGGCATATCTCTAGCTCGCAACGGAAGGGCGAAATGCATCCTGGTCAGACAGTCGCGACTCCTGCTCAACCATCCGCTTTGGGAGAGCAAGAGCATTCTCCTGAACGAATGGAAATCCATCCGACAACCGAACTTTCTCCGACGCAACGGAAGCGGTGGATCGAGATCCAGGAAGCGAATCCAGATCTTCAAAACCCCTATTTTCGTATCGAGTTTGCGGAATCGGTGGCGCGGCTTCACCCCGGTGGCGAGGTAGCGGTCTGGTATCGGGGTGACGATCCCATCGCCTTTTATCCCTATCAAAGGAAGGAGAACTCGGTCGCCAGTCCTGTCGGAGACCAGATCGGATGTTTCCACGGGGTTGTCTGTGCACGCGAGTCGAACTTCGACGTGGGACAGCTTATTCATCATCCCGGGTTTCGATCGATTCCTTTTGATCATCTTCTTGCCTCGCAACCCTGGTTCTCTCCCTGGCACTACGAAGTTCTCGACTCTCCCTACATCGATCTGCAGGGCGGGTTCGATGCCTATCGAGAACGCAGGAAGGCAAAGGGTCATTCAAATCGCGCCTTTGCCGAGCTCGGTCGCAAGGCTCGAAGACTGCAGGAGGAAAAGGGGCCGGTGCAGCTCTTGTCGGACTGCCGCGATGTTTCCGTTCTCGATACCCTGGTCGGATGGAAGCAACAGCAAATGGCACTGACGGGGCGGCGGGACCTTTTTTCCCAGGCTCCCTGGGTGTTGTCTTTTCTTCGCGAATCTCTTGAGAAGAAGGATCCTGCGTTTCGTGGAATGTTGTCAGCCCTGACGGTTGATGGGGCAGTCGTGGCAGCCCACTTCGCCCTCCGTTCCCGGGATCGGTTGCATGGACTCTTCTTCGGATTTGATCGGAAATACGCCGCTCACAGTCCGGGGATGATTCTCGTTCTGAAAATGGTCCAGGAACTGGAGACCGAAGGAATCGTCCGCATCCACATGGGGAAAGGAGACGAGCGATACAAGCAAATGTGGAAGTCCGGATCCCACTCCGTCGCAGTGGGGGGATACGAGAGAAAGCGGATCAATGCATTGCTGCGTCCACGTCTCTATCGAGCGAGACGCTGGGTGTCCACTTCTCAGTTGGGACCTTTTGCGAAGGAAGTTCGTGGACGCTCTTTACGATTCAAAGACGGCCTGCTCGGGCATTCAGGTTAGTCCGCGAACCGGGAGAGACGCCGGCTTGCTCAAAGCTGTGCCAACGGGTTCACTTTCGCTATGAAAACTGGTCTCGTTGGTCTCCTTTCACTTTTCACCGTCATCGGTCTGGGAGAGGAGCGTGCGACGCCTGACATTCTCCTCATCATGCTCGATGACTCGGGCTATACGGATTTCGGCTGTTATGGGAGTGAGATCGATACGCCGAGGATCGATGCCCTCGCCGCAGAGGGGATTCGTTTTACGGACTGTCATTCAGCAGCGCCGAACTGCTCCCCCTCACGGGTCGGCATGTTGACGGGTCGCATGCCGACGCGGGCCGGGATGTATTCGTATGTTCCGGCCGCTCATCCCATGCACCTGCGAGATGAAGAGATCACCATTGCGGAACTGCTCAAAGAGAAAGGATACGCGACGGGGCATTTCGGAAAGTGGCATGTGTCCGATCTCGATGGCAAAACGGAGGGACAGCCGCAACCGGGTGACCAGGGATTCGATCATTCCCTCGGAACGAGCAACAATGCGGAACCTTCCCATCTCGATCCGGTTAATTTCGTCCGCAACGGCGAAAAAATCGGGAAGCAGGAAGGGTATTCCTGCCAGATCGTCGCCGATGAGTTCAACGAGTGGCTGAGCGGTATCGACGTGCATTCTTCCTTCCTCGGAGTGGTCTGGTTTCATGAACCTCATTCCAAGATCGCATCCCCACCCGAACTGGTGGCGAAATATCAAGAGCGCCTCGGTGGCGGGAAGAAGAGTCGGAAACAAGCCGAGTATTACGCCAACATCGAAAACGTCGATATCGCCGTCGGTAGAATTCTTGACCAGCTGGAGAAATCAGGTCGTGCCGGGAACACTCTCGTCTTCCTGACTTCGGACAACGGAGGCGTGAATTCGTGGTCCAACGAGGGATTGCGAGGTCGGAAATCTTTTGTCTGGGAGGGCGGACACCGCGAACCGGGCATCCTTCGTCTGCCCGGTAGGGTTCCGGTGGGGAAGGTGGACGACACCTTGATCAGTCATCTCGATCTTCTTCCCACGATCTGCGAGCTTACTCATACGAAAATTCCCGACGACCGTCCTATCGACGGAGTCAGCCTGGTTCCCTTGTTTTCCGGAAACCCGATCGAGCGAAAGACCCCCCTGATGTGGTTCTTCTATCGCGTTGTGCCCGCGGCAGCGATGCGGAAGGGCGAGTTCGTCGTGATCGGGTATCTCGACGACCCGATCAAGAAGCACACTCATCCCCTCACGGCTCCCGACATGCCCATGATCAAGAGTGCGCCCCTGACCCAGTTCGAACTGTATCATCTCGGAGATGATCTCGCGCAGGAGAATGAACTCTCCGCTTCCCACCCTGACATACTCAAAAAAATGAGTCGCGAGATGAAAGCGTTGCACACCGAGATTGTGGCCGAAGGTCACGTCTGGAAGTTCGGTGAGAAAAAATAGAAGGACCGAGAAGTCGGTCGAACAATCATCGGAACTTTTGCAAGTTCCGCTACATCAGACCTTTTCTCTCAATGGAGGGACAACGTCCCCGTTGTCGGGCCCTTTCCGGCCGCGATTGGCCATACCAAAACCGATTTCGCTTTGCGGCATCAATCGAGATGCGTCATCTCGTGAAGCGTGAAGTGATCGACCGCTCCTTCCGTAGCTTCGGCATACGCCTTGATATGGGGCTGCTCCATATGGACAAGCCAAAGATCGCGTGAAGCCCAGTTCTCGTAGAACAGGAAATGAGCAGGGTCCTCATTGTCCTGGTGGAGATCATATTGCAGACAACCTTCCTCGGCGAGCGTTGGCGCGATGAGCTTGGCGAGTTCGGTTCTCACGAGATCAACTTGATCGGGTTTCGCGAAAATATTGGCAACAATGGTGAGCTTGGACATGGGTGGAAGAGCGGGCTGGGTTGAGGGTGGAAAACGTATCATAGCCCTAACAGGGTCCGGTCGAGGAGGCAACCCTGTTGGATGGGCCGTGACGGGTTAGCGGTGGGGAATTTTTCTGGAAGGAAGTTGAGAACCCAAATAGGATTCGGGAAACACCCCACCGACTTTCTGATGAAGATCCTGACTGCGATTCTCTTTTTCTCCCTGCTCCTCTGTGCCCCTGGATTCTCCCAGAATCAAAAACGGAAGAAACCTGCTCCCAAAGATCTCGTTCAGATCCCCTTTGTTCCAGCGGATGTGAAACAGTTTCCTGCGGAGACGGATCAGCTCGAGATCTTTCTGCTGGTCGGGCAATCGAATATGAAAGGGCGAGGGGTGATGCCGGCGGAGTTGGGAGAGGATCCGCGGATCATCATGCTCCACAAGCGAACGGACGAATGGTTTCTCGCTCGTCATCCGATTCATCATGTCGGAAATCCCAAGGATTTCACCGGCTCCGACAATGCCGGCGTCGGACCAGGACTCGCCTTTGCCCGAGCGATCTTGGAGGCCAAACCGAATTCCCGCATTGCCCTGATTCCCTGCGCGGTGGGAGGAACGAGCCTGGCCAAATGGCAGAAAGGAGAGCGGCTCTATGAGGAAGCGATCCGGCGGGCGAAGCTGGCGATGGAGAAGGGGCCTGAAGGGAAGACTCGCATCGCGGGTGCGCTCTGGTTGCAGGGCGAGGCCGATTCAGGGAGTCCCGAGCGCATTGCCAAGTATGCCGAAGGTCTCGAGAAAATGATCTCGGATCTGCGATCGGACCTGGGGATTCCAGATCTGCCTTTCATCGCCTGCACCATCGGAGAACTGCGGGAAGATTCCAAGGAGGCTCGGGCGGCGATCAACGAGATCCTCCTCGATCTGCCGAACCAGGTTCCCCACACCGATTGTGTCGATTCCCGATCCTTTGCGGAGGACATCGGAGATTCGGTTCATTTCGATACCGCGACCCAGCAGAAGCACGGAAAGCTTTACGCGGAGAAATGGCTGAAGCTGGCGAAGTGAGGGCATTGGTTTCCGCCTGGGAGTTCCAGGGAGAGCAAGCGACAGAGCGCGCCGACGAGAACGAGTTGGCTGATCGATGCGATCCTAACACCACTCCCTGGTTCTCTCTGAGACCAGGGTCTTGAACTTTTTCCAGTCGTCCGCCTTGCGCAGTCTTCTGCGGGCGGACCGATACACCTTTCGAGCCTTTCGCGATCCTCTTGTCTGAGAGATGAGAACGAAAAGCCAGGCGTGGGCAGAGACCTCCTTGGGGTAGTAGCGGATGATCTCCGAATAGCGTTCAATGGCTTGATCAAATTTGCGTTCGTTTCGGTAGAGGTTCGCCAGGCGATAGTCGAGCGGGGGGCGCTTGGCGTAGCCTCCCGGCGAGTAGATCCAGTCGATGCATCGGAAGGCGGGGCTCAATGCCCATCGAGCCAGGGAAGGGGCGGCGATGATGACTCCGGCAATGCCCTTGGCAAAGGCGAAGAGGGCGTTCGCAAAGATCGAGAGTTGGGATCCGCCTTTTGTGCTGATGGAAACAAAGTCGGTGACACACCAGGCGATGAGAGCCAGTGCGATGATGCCCGACACGATCGAAGAGATCCTTTCTCCAGGGGTCGTGTTCTGGTGGCCAAAATTCATCGAATGCCGAAACGAGGTTTGCAAGCAGGGCAGGCGAACTCTTTATCCCTGTTTCCAGCACTCCTTCCTTCCAGGACAACGAATCCGGAGAGCTAATACAGCAGGGGAGTCCTTCGCGGCGATGCGGTCGACTTCCTGATGGCGTTCTCTGGACTCGTCCATGGTGTATTCCTATCATCCTCGAAAGAAGCGGTCAAAGAAATCAGACGGGTTTCGAGGGTTCCGCGTCGACACGAAGAAGCCGCAGGCTACGCTGCGGATTTTCGATGGGGTAGGACTCGCCAGTGGTCAGGGTTCCGATCGATTGGTGGTCATCGACCGGGGCGCTGGCCACTTCCGGGTTCTGGAAGAAACCTTGGATGCTTCATCCATGTGGAGGAGAATTCCGCATGAAAAAACTCCTCGACCCGGACCGATCAGAAATCTGATCGAGACCGGGTGAGGAGGAGGAGCCGGGGTGGCAGGGATCAGGTATCGAGGTCGAAGCGGTCGAGCTGCATAACCTTGGTCCAGGCGGCGACGAAGTCGTCGACGAATTTCTTTTCACCGTCCTCGCTCGCGTAGACCTCGGCGATGGCGCGGAGTTGCGAGTTGGACCCGAAGACGAGATCGACCGAGGTCGCCATCCACTTCACTTCGCCACTCTCACGATCTTTGCCTTCGTAGAAATGTTCGCAGACCTTCGACACGTTCCACTGCGTGCTCATGTCGAGAAGGTTCACGAAGAAGTCGTTTGTCAGGGTTCCTCGATTTTCAGTTAGGACGCCAAGATCGGGATGACCCACGTTGGTCTCCAGCACGCGCATGCCACCGACGAGAGCGGTCATCTCGGGAGCAGTCAACTCGAGGAGTTGAGCGCGGTCGACCAGGGTCTCCGGCGCAGGCCGGTCCAGCTCGTGTCCGAGGAAATTCCGGAAGCCGTCCTGCTGGGGCTCCAGCACAGCGAAGCTCTCCACATCGGTCATCTCCTGGGTCGCGTCGGTGCGGCCGGGTGCGAAAGGAACCTGGATGTCGTGTCCTGCTTCCTTCGCGGCAGCTTCGACAGCGGCCGAGCCGCCCAGAACAATCAGGTCGGCAACCGAAACTGTTTTGCCCCCCGATTGAGATTCGTTGAAGTCTGCCTGGATCTCTTCAAGAGTCTTGAGAACCGCGGCAAGCTGTTCGGGCTGGTTGACTTCCCAATCCTTCTGAGGAGCCAGTCGGATCCGGGCACCGTTGGCTCCTCCGCGAAGATCCGACCCACGAAAAGTCGATGCGGATGCCCACGCGGTGGAGACAAGCTCCGAGACACTGAGTCCCGAGCCGAGGATTTTTTCTTTCAGCGACGCGATGTCTTCCTCGTCGATCAGCTCGTGATCGACGGCGGGAACCGGGTCCTGCCAGAGGAGAACTTCGTCCGGCACATCGGTGCCGAGGTAGCGGGAGGGCGGTCCCATGTCACGATGCGTCAGCTTGTACCAGGCCTTGGCGAAGGCGTCTTCGAACTCCTTGGGATTGTCGAGAAAGCGCTTCGAGATCTTGCGATACTCGGGGTCCTCCTTGAGGGCAAGGTCGGTCGTGAACATCATGGGAGCATGTCGCTTCGACGCGACGTGCGCGTCGGGGACGGTTCCTTCACCAGCGCCGTCCTTCGGCTTCCAATGGTGTGCTCCGGCGGGACTTTTCGTCAGTTCCCACTCGTAGGCGAACAAGTTGGAAAGATACATGTGCGACCACTGGGCCGGCGCACTCGTCCAGGCGCCTTCAAGACCACTGGTAATCGTGTCCTCGGCATTGCCTTTCCCATAGGTATTGGTCCAACCGAAGCCTTGTTCTTCGAGAGAGGCTCCCTCGGGAGCGGGTCCGACATTTCCTTCGGGAGTAGCGGCTCCGTGAGCCTTCCCGAAAGTATGACCGCCAGCGATCAGAGCGACGGTTTCCTCATCGTTCATCGCCATGCGAGCGAAGGTGTCGCGGATGCGTTTCGCCGAAGCGAGCGGATCAGGATTGCCTCCGGGTCCTTCCGGATTCACGTAGATCAATCCCATCTGCACGGCGGCAAGAGGATTCTCGAGCTTCCCCTCTTCGTCGTAGCGCTTTTCCGCGAGCCACTCGCTTTCTGGTCCCCAGTAGATGTCCTTCTGAGGTTCCCAAACGTCCTCGCGTCCGCCACCAAACCCAAGAGTTTTGAAGCCCATGGACTCCAGTGCGACGTTTCCGGTCAGGACCATGAGATCAGCCCAGGAAATTTTTTGGCCATACTTCTGCTTGATGGGCCAGAGAAGGCGACGTGCCTTGTCGAGGTTCCCGTTGTCGGGCCAGCTGTTGAGTGGAGCAAAACGCTGGGTACCGTCCGAGGCCCCGCCGCGGCCATCCGTGACTCGGTAGGTTCCTGCACTGTGCCAGGCCATGCGAATGAAGAAGGGGCCGTAGTGTCCGTAGTCCGCTGGCCACCAGTCCTGCGAGTCGGTCATGAGCTTCTCAAGATCTTTCTTGAGGGCTTCGAGATCAAGCTTGGCGAACTCTTCGGCGTAGTCGAACTCCTCGCCGACCGGGTTCGCCTTGAGCGAATTTTGATGGAGAATGTCGAGATTCAACTGGTTGGGCCACCAGTCTTTCATCGACATCGAGCCTGCTGCGGTGTGGCGGTAGGGGCCGGCTTGTTTGCCCATGACAGGGCAGTCGGCGATGTCGCCTTCCTTCCCAGGGGCGCCTTGCACCATGGTCATCGCCATCGGCGCCGCCAGCAACGAGGCGGCGAGAGCGATCTTCTGTGTTTTGCTTTTATTTTTCATTCGTTATTCCAGGGGGGTGTTCTCAAGAGATTTCGATTTTGAGAACGGGTTTTCCTTTTCAACAACATCATGGCAAGGATGAATCCATGCATCCAATGCATTATGAGAATCCTTGCTATGATCTTTGCGCATGGTTAAGTGGGGACATGAGAAACGATCTCGAGATTCAGCAATTGGAGCAATTTGTGGCCTTGGCCCGTGCGAAGAATTTCACGCGAGCGGCCAAGGAATTGAATCTCTCGCAGTCTGCCTTGAGCCGCGCGATCCAGAGGCTCGAGGATCAACTCGGAGAGCCGCTCTTCGAGCGAAAGCCTCGCGAGGTCGTTCTGACCGACCTTGGAGAGCTCTTTCTCGATCGAGCCAGGGAGATCCTCAAGCTGGTCGAGGACACCTGCTCGGCTCTATCCGATGCGGGCCGCCATGGGCGAATTCGTCTGGGTGCGATTCCTACGATCGCCCCCTACTTTCTTCCTCGGCTGCTCCGGAGTTTTTCCGATCTTCATCCGAATATCTCCGTGGTCGTGCAGGAAGACACCACGGAGAACCTGATTCGACGCTGCAGTCACGGCGAGATCGATCTCGCGATCCTGGCGGAGCCGATCATCGCCAAGTATTTGGAAACCGAATCTCTCTTCGATGAAGAGCTGTTCCTCGTCCTCCCGGCAGGTCATGCCCTGACAAAGTCAAAAATAATCACGGCGGAAGAGGTGGAGAACTATCCTTTTGTCATGCTGAACGAGGCGAATTGTCTCTCGGAGAATATCGAATCGTATTGCCGCCAGCAGTCCGTGCAGCCGGTCTCGGTCGAAAAGATCAGCCAACTTGCGACGGTGCAGGAGCTGGTTGCCCTCGGGCATGGAGTTTCGATCATCCCTGCAATGGCACGAGTTCTCGATCAGAGTGATCGCCGAGTCTACCGTTCGTTTACCGAGGCTCCTCCGAAGCGAACCGTGGCGATGCTGTGGAATCCCTATCGTTACCAGAGCCGATGGGTCGAGGCGATGCGGTCTCACCTGCGAGAAGAATACAGCGGATGAGAGCGGTCAGGAATCGAGAGCCTGGATCCGACGCAGCTCGTTGGCGGAGCGCCGCTTTCGCAGAACGAAGAAGAAGGTGATTGCAACAACTCCGAGCACGAAGGCGGCGATGGACATCCCGATGGCGGATTGAATCATCCACGGGGAAAAGGTGCGAGGCGTGCGGAGGCTTCTTAGCTTGAGGTTTCGAATCTCGACATTTCCCTTTCCTGGCAGAACCACATTCAGGGTGAGCCTTAAAGGGCGACGACCGGAGTCGTCACTGACGTAGGCGGGAAGCTGAAAGGGTCGCCAGTCCGAAGTGCCGGTCAATTTTCCCATCGGTCCCGAAATTCCCAGGGTGCGTGAGAAGAAGCTGACAGCGATATCGGTTTCTCCCGCTTCGCCGGGAAGATGATTCCACATCTCGAGAAAGCCATCGCCCTCGATTCCCTCGTAGCGAACCTCTCCGGTGATCGCGTAGCTTTCGGTCTCGATAATGGGCCGGTCGAGATCGAAGAGATGGAGGGTCTTTTGCTTCTCGTTCTCCCCGGAAACTCGGATTATTGCGTGATCGGGATTGGCGGAATCGAGGCTCACTTCCGGACCAAGCTCCTGGGTCGTAAGATCAATGGGAGTTCCTCGTTTCGTGGCTGCCAGTCCCTCGGCTGAGACCGAGCCGCAGGAGGCCAGAAGGAGAAGAGAGAGAAAGGAGATCGAAACCTGATTCATGATTCGGTGGGGGGATGAGTTTTTGTTTCTTCGAGGTGAGCATCACGGAGCTTGCGAAAGGTCTCGGGATCCAGGGCGCCATCGGCGAGGAGGAGTCGGAGCTGGCGCTCGAAAGGCCCGATTTCCTGGGAGTGAAATTCGTCGCTGACTTTGACTTTCTGGATCAGTCGATCGAGTCGAAGCCGAACCGTCGGGTAGGAAACCCCATACGCTTTGGCAAGGTCCTTGAGCGATCCGGAGACGAGGAGAAACCGCTTCAGAAATCCAAGGTCCTCGTTCTCCAGAGCCTCGATCCATTCCCGGTTGCGCTGTTCCTGTTCGATCCCCATTTTAATTTATTAAAATGAAATTAAGAATAAAATTGAATAATATTCAAATCAATTTTCATATTATTTAATTTTGACGGCGTTGTGTATCCAAATCCGACGTGAGGAGAGGCGAGCATTCCTGGAGAATCCTGCAACGAGGAGTTCACAGCGATTGCCCTTTTTCAGGCCGTGTCTCTCAGAGCCGTATACGGGGCTTCCCATGGCAGTTTAGGCTTCTTCGGGCGTTCCGGTTTTGCTATTCTTCTCTGCATGAAAGTCGCGCTCCTTGTTATATTCTGTTTCGTCACGACTCCTTTTCTTCTCGGGCAACAGTCGACAGAAGAGAAGCGGTTGATTGCACAGAGTGAACTCAAGCTCGCCGAGATCGTGATTCCCGAAGTCGATTTCGTCGATGTGCCATTCGGCGACGCGATCGCCTTTCTCAGAGATCGGTCCCGAGCGCTCGACGAGACGACAGATGATGAAAATCTCAAGGGATTGAATTTTCTCCTGATCCCGGGAGAGAATCCCGAAGCAACTCAAGTGTTGATCACCCTGAAGCTCAAGAACGTGCCGCTCGGGGAAGCGCTTCGCTACACGACCAGCCTGGCGAAATTCAAATATAAGGTCGATCCGCACGCGATCGTGATTCGTCCCTAGGAGAATCGGTTTTTCTGGGGACTTCCAGGGTTCCGAAGAGTCACTGGATCACGACGACCACGGCAGTGGTGTTGTCCTTTCCCGAATTGAGGAGGCTCTCGTCGACGATGCGCTGCGCCTCGGTTCGGTCAGCAAGATGAGCCGGGGGAGTCCGGACGAAATGATCGATATTGGGGTCGGAGAGCCCTTCGTAGAGTCCGTCCGAGCAGATCACGAAACGGTCGCCGGGCTCGAATCCCACGGCACCGACCTGCACCTCGATGTTCCTGCGGGTGGCGGTGAGAGCCTGGGTCAGCTGATTCTTCTTGGGATGAATCCGGGCCTGGGCAGCTGTGATTTTTCCCGTCTTCTCCAGCCATCCGACATAGGTGTGGTCCTCGGAGATCTGCTTGATTCCTCCGGCTGCAGGGAGGTAGTAGATCCGGCTGTCACCGATATGGCAGAAATTCATCCACTCGGAGCCGATCCAGCACAGGCTCAGCGTCGCGCCCATCCCTGCAATTTCTTCGTAGGCTTCCCCAAGGCGCTTGATCTCTTCGTGAATCTCGTGGAAAACCTGGTCGAGGAGATCGTGTGCACCTTTCTGGATCCCCTGGAAGTCGAGTCGAAAGGCGCTGGGCAAAAGCTCGGTAATTTTCTCCACCGCGATCCGACTGGCAAATTCTCCTGCATTGTGGCCGCCCATGCCATCGCTGACCGCGAAGATGAAATCGCCATCCGCGAGGGAACCATCGCCCAGTTTGCCGAGACGACGTACCTCCCGAGCGTCCATTCTCAGCGCGAGAAAAGCATCCTCGTTGGTGCTCCGATATCGTCCCACATCGGATATCGCGGACCAGGTGACCCCCTGGGCAAGAGGGACTTCCTCTTCTGAGTCTCGAGTGGTTGGATCTGAATGGCTCATCTACAAGAGAGCAGGATTCGCTATCCACGAATCTTTGGCAAGTCCCATCCTCGAGGAAGTGGGACGGTTGCTCGGGATAGCGTGGAAGGTCTGCGCACCGGGCCTTCCTGGACCCCCTTCTTCCGAAGGGGGCTACTTTTCTGTAGCGGAATCGGCTACGATTCCGAAAGAATGGGAATCAGGGAGATTCCGAGCGCGAGAAGAACGGAGGCGGATCGCATTCTCATGAGAGTTTCAGGCTCTCATGGAATGGCTGGTCCGGTCAACGGGGAAAGTGGAATGCCGATGTCGTCAGGGCTTCTTTGCGTTCTCCTGGCGCTTTTTCATCCGCTCGATCCCGCGCTTCCGGATCTCTTCGGAGTGAAAGTGCATATTCACGTTCGTAAGATCCTGCTTCTCATTTTCGGGGACCTCATACTGTTCGCGAAGACGATCCAGCTCTCCGTGAAGTCGTTTCCGAACGCCGGCGAGTTCCGAATTCTCATACTGGTTTTTCATCTCCTGGGGATCGGTCTCGAGGTCGTAGAGTTCCCATTCTTCGAGGTCGTAGAAGTTCATCAATTTGTATCTCCCGTCGTAGACCCCTTCGTGCCGGTGGACCATGTGCCAGCCCGGATACTCGTAGTAGTGGTAGTAGTGAGTCATCCGCCAGTGCTTTGGAACTGTACCCTCTAGAATGGGCACGAGGCTCCCTCCCTGCATGTCTTCTGGAATCTCGGC
This sequence comes from Verrucomicrobiales bacterium, assembly GCA_029213195.1. Lineage (GTDB taxonomy): Bacteria > Verrucomicrobiota > Verrucomicrobiia > Verrucomicrobiales > DEV007 > Arctic95D-9. The sequence continues at coordinate 18,042 of JARGNI010000022.1, read as the reverse complement.
TCCCGCGATATCGAGAAACGTCTGGGCGAAATCGAGATTGGAAACGAGATCGGTGTTCACCGATCCGGGCTCGACGACTCCAGGCCAGCGGACGAGGAGGGGAGTGCGATAGGATTCATCGAACATGAATCGCTTGTCGAACCACCCATGCTCGCCCAGGTAGAAACCCTGGTCGCTCGAGTAGATGAAGACCGTGTTCTCGGCCAATCCGCTGGCTTCGAGGAAAGCCTGGATCTCCCCGACGCTGTCGTCGACGGATTTGATGCAACGCAGGTAGTCCTTGAGGTAGCGCTGGTATTTCCACCGCACGAGTTCTTTTCCCTCGAGCTTCGCAGCGAGCATGGCTTCGTTCTTCGCCTGGTAGGCCGCATCCCAGGTCGCCCTTTGCTCCTCGGTCATGCGTCCCAATGCTCCGATGACAAAATTTCCCGTGTCATCGAGTTCCTTGACCTTGAGGTCGCGACCCATTGTCATCGTTTTCTCGATCGTCATGTCCTGATCCCGGGCTGCGGTTCCTCTCCCGGAATAGTCATCGAAGAGGGTGTCCGGCTCGGGGATGGTGACGTCGTCGAAAGCGGTCAGGTATTTCGGAGCAGGATCCCAGGCCCGGTGAGGAGCCTTGTGCTGGACCATGAGAATGAAGGGTTTGTCAGGGTCGCGCTCCTTGTCGAGCCATTGCTTGGCTTTCTCCGTGATGACTTCGCTGACGTAGCCCTCGATCCGGTATTTGCCCTCGGGATTGATGAAGTCCGGATTGTAGTAGCTGCCTTGTCCGGGGAGAATGTCCCAGTGATCAAACCCCGTGGGATCACTGGCGAGATGCCATTTTCCGATCAGGGCGGTTTCATACCCGGCTTTCTGCAGGAGCTTCGGGAAGGTTTGCTGCGATCCGTCGAATCGGGTCTTCTCGTTCATGAAGAACCCATTCTTGTGGCTGTATTTTCCGGTCAGAATGGTCGCCCGGCTGGGGCCGCAGATCGAGTTGGTCACCATGCAGCGCTGGAAGAGCATGCCCTCCTGGGCGATCTCATCGAGGTGAGGTGTCGGTGCGATTTCCGCAAGTGGGCCTCCATAGGCACTGATGGCCTGGGTGGCGTGATCATCGGAAAAGATGAAGACGATATTGGGGCGGTCATCCGCCGAGGAGAATGCCTGGGCGGCAACGAAGAGAAGGAGGGTCAGAAACCGTTTTTTCATGAGAAGAGAAAGTGAGACGATCGATCGTCGAGGGGGTTGCGGGAAGTGCCAACGAATCAGACGAAGAACATGGGCAGGTCAGGGAGCGAAAAGGATACAGATCGGTGAGGGGACGTTGATGATGTGTCCTCTCTGGTAGGTCAATTTCCCCGTCTCCTCATCGAGAGCATGCACGGATACGGTATTGGAGTCGGCTCCCGCGGCGAGAAGCCAACGGGCATCGGGAGAAAGATTGATGTTTCGGGGGAAGGCTCCTCGGATCGGTTGCACCTGGATCACGGAGAGCTTGCCGGTGGCGGGGTCAGCGTCATAAACGCTCACGGTATCGTGACCGCGATTGGAAGAATAGACGAACTCTCCGGAAGGATGAACGAGGATCTCCGCGGCGGAGTTGAAGTTCTCGCCTGCCTTGGTTTCCTCGCTGATCGCGGGGGTCACCGAGAGTTTCTCCGTCGTTCCGGATTCGGCATCCCATGAGAAGGTCGTCACCGAGAGGGAGAGCTCGTTGAGGAGGTAGATGAATTTTCCGTCAGGAGAAAAGCGCATGTGCCGCGGTCCTCCGCCGGGTACCGATTCGGCAAACCCGTGCTTCGTGATCGACGGAGTCTCGGTATCGACGCGGTAGATCACGATGCCGTCCATTCCGAGATCGGGGATCAGGGCAAAGCGCCCGTCGGGAGAGAATCCACACCAATGGGGGTGGGGTGCCTCCTGGCGACGCTCGACGACGCCGGACCCTCCCTCGTGTTTCGTGACCGTAGGCGCTCCCAGCTTTCCATCCTCATCGAGGGGGAAGAGAGCGACAGAACCTCCTCCGTACTGAGCGGTGAGAAGGAATTTTCCGGAAGGGTGAACCGCGATATGAGCTCCCCGTCCATCGCTACTGGGAACATGGTGGAGGAATTTGAGGGAGCCGTCTTCCTCGATCCCATAGGCGGCAGCCCCTCCTTCCTTGTCCATCGTGGCGGCGGCGTAGAGCAGTTTTCCGTTGGGATGGAGGGCGAGAAATCCGGGGCTCTCGATCTTGGCGGCAAGTTGGGAGGGGGTCAGCTTGCCTGTTTCCGGGTTAAAGGTAGCCTGGTAGATCCCTTCGGCCCCCTTTCCTCCGGTGCCAAAATAGACATGCAGCGGTTCCGCCTGGAGGGAAATTGTGAGGGTGAGGGAGCCGAGGCAGAGAAGGAGACGGGAGAGTAGTCGATTCATCGGGGGAACCATCCCCATTTCCGGACGAGTGGTCAAGTTACGGTCATTCGGAGTGGGGGAAGAGATGGATGCCGGATTGAAAGCATGAGTCGTTTGCTTCGCTCGAAGATGCGACAAAGAAACGCTTGCTCTTGGTATCAAGATTGCGTGATGATTCCCCCATGAAACTTTCTCGAGCCTCCTTCCTTCTTTTCGCCGTGGCGATGGCATTCAGCGTTTCCCATTCGGGCGCGCAGGACCGACCGCTTTTGAACACCCTATTCGGTTCCACGAGTTCCAGTTCCTCGCAGACGAATCATGTCGGCAAGCGGGTTGAGATCGATCTGAGCAAGCAGCGGCTCTACGCCTACAACGGCAACCGTCTCTACATGAAGACCCGAATCAGCTCTGGTCGCACGGGAAATACCCCGACCGGGCGGTTTCGTGCTGGCCCTTACAAGTCCGCCACTCACTATTCGAGTCTCTATCACAATGCTCCGATGCCCTGGAGCGTCCAGGTGACGGGGAATATCTTCATCCACGGTTTCACGGAGGTGCCCAACTATCCAGCGTCCAAGGGCTGCATCCGTGTGCCGATCAGTGGCATGAACCCCGCTCGCAAGCTCTTCCGTTGGCTTGACGTCGGAACCCCGATTCGAATTTACCGGTCGTGACGGTCTCGCCTTTGGGTCTTCGAAGAGGGTTCCCAAGGGCCTGGGTGGTCCGCTTTCAGCCATGGTCCCTTTGCGTGAGATCCTGAGGCGGCGGACCTGAATTCGGGGCGAGTCAGGTCAGGGTTCTTTCATTTCTCGACTTCCCGTTTTTCAATCCCTTCCATGTTCGCCTCCTGCCTGGCTCTCCTACCGCGTTTGCCTTTGTTTCGGAGAGCAATCTTGTTCTTTTCGGTGGTTGGGTTCCTGGTCCCCGGGCAGGGCACCGAAATTCCCGCGGGTTTGGCCGGGTATGCGGATCACGTGAAGCCCTTTTTCGAGGAGCATTGTTTCCAATGTCACGGTCCAGAGAAGAGCAAGGGCGATATCACCCTGCACTCCCTCGACGGAGACCTTCTTGCGGGGCTCGAGTTGGAGCGATGGGAACTCGTGTTGGAAGTCCTGAAGTCGGGGGAGATGCCTCCGGAAGACGAACTCCAACCCTCCGATGAGCGGAAGAGCGCGGTGGCGAAGTGGATCGATGCGGGTCTACGCGAAGCGATCCGAAGTGCCAGTCAGGTTGCCCCCGAGCCGACGGCGCGTCGACTGACCAACTTCGAATACCAGAATACGATGCGGGATCTCTTCGGTTTCGAGCTCAACCTGGCGGAGAAGCTTCCTGAAGATCCTCACAAACCCTATCATTTCAACAATACAGCAGAGTTCATGCTGCTTGGGCCGGACCAGGTCGATCGCTATCTCGACAATGCCCGGGAGGCTCTCGCCAGCGCCATTGTCGACCCGGGTGAACCGCAAGTTGTGCGACAGGAATGGACCTTCGACCCTCGGGGATCCATTCTCGCGGAGAGTCAGCCGGACGAGGTCGGGGTCTATGGGACTCGGCGGGGAACGGTTGGAAACGGAGTCGTTCTGAAGCAGTGGCCCGAGAGGGGCGAGTACCGGATTCGCATCAAGGCGGCTGCGATTCTTCCCCTTGGCCACGACCAAGTTCCTCTTCGTCTCGTCATGGGGTCGCATCTTCGAAGCGATGCTGGCACAGGTGACTACGAACCGGTGGGGTCGGTCTTGTTGAAGAACAAGGTCGATGATCTCCAGGAATTCGAGTTTCGCGGTCGGATCGAGAATCATCCGATCCAGGTAGGCAAGGTCACCGACAAGGGGCAGCTACCATCGACTCGTTATCTCTACGCCCAGAATCTGTTCGACAATGGGCGTCTCAACGATCATCGGAGGAACCATCTCGACAACGACTGGAAATTCGACGCTCCGCGGGTGGTCGTCCGGTCGATCGAGTTCGAAGCGCCGGTTGCCGATACGTGGCCTCCTCACCACCACACCCGGATTCTTTTTGACTCGCCAGAAAGGGAAAGCGATCCCGAGGAATACGTGCGTCTCGTTCTCGAACGATTCATGGGGCGAGCCTTTCGCCGACCGCCCTCGGCCCAGGAACTGGAGCGCTTTTTCCGACTCTATCAAATGCTGGAGCCGGAGTTCGGAACCTTGGAAGCAACGATGCGGGAAACCCTGTCGATGGTGCTGATTGCTCCGCAGTTTCTGTATCACACCGTGGCGGGGGATGGGGTGACAATCGCGGATTACGAACTCGCTTCGCGCCTGTCCTATTTTCTTTGGGGCTCGATGCCGGATGAAGAGTTGCTGGTCCTGGCCGGAAAAGGAAACCTGAAGAATCCAGCGATCCTCGAGAAGCAAGTCCAGCGCCTCCTCGACGACGAGCGCAGTGCCGACTTTGTGGAGAATTTCTCTTTGCAGTGGTTGAGCCTCGAAAAAGCGAAGGCGATCAATATCAATCGCGACCTGTTTCCCCGGTTTCTCTACACCGTGCCCAACGGCGAGCGTCGAGGGCAGGAGGTGCTCTTTCGACCGACGATCCGCGATTACATGCTGCAGGAAACGAGCGGCTTCATTGCCGAATTGATCCGGGGGAACCGCCCGGTCCTCGACATTGTCGACTCGGATTTTGGTTGGCTCAACGAACCGCTCGCAGCCCACTACGGAGTCGACGGGGTCAAGGGGATCGGCTTTCGCCGGGTTCCTCTCGAGAAGGAGGATCGATTGGGCGGATTGCTTACGCATGGGTCCATCCTGGTAGGAAATGGCACCGGGTCGGCGCCTCACCCGATCTATCGGGCGGTCTGGCTCCGCGAGGCGATTCTCGGGGACAAGGTCAAGCCACCTCCCGCGGAAGTTCCTGCCCTGAGCGATACGACCGGAGAGTCGGCGGAGACGGCCGTTTCGATCAAGGATCTGCTCCGTCAGCACAGGACCCAGGAAGGTTGCAATGATTGTCATGTCCGTCTCGATCCCTGGGGCATTCCTTTTGAGGAATACAATGCAGCGGGCCAGTTTCAGCCGGTTGTCCCCGGGCCAGGGACTCGCATTCCACGGTTCAGCGAAACGGTGCACCGCGATCTGCAAGGTTACGAAGAAGCCCTTGAGAAACTCCTCACCGTTCCGGTGGAAGCCTCGGCTCGAGTGCCTCATGGGCCCGAGATCGACGGAGTCGACGAGCTCAAGAATTATCTTCTCAGGGATCGCGCCGAAGACATCGTTCGGAATGTTACGGAACGTCTCGTAACCTACGGTATCGGCAGAGAACTCACGTATCGCGATCGCTATGCGATCGAAGCGCTTGTCAAGGAAGCCCAGGGCCGGGATGCTCGGTGGCGAGACCTGGTTCTTTCCGTTTGCCTCAGTGACCTTTTTCTTTTTCCCTCTCCATCCACCCCAGACCTATGAAAATGAAATCCTGGCATTTGAACCGAAGAGACGTTCTCCGCGGTGGAGGACTCGCCCTTGGACTCCCCTTCCTCAATGGCATGAGCTGGGCCAAGGGGCTTGCCGGCGAAGGACGTCCCAAGAGATTGGTGGTCAGCTACATTGCCTACGGAATTTACGACCCGAAAACTGCAGACGGGAAGGCGCACGAGTGGAGCTGGTATCCCCGGCACGACAATGGGCCGATCACCCTGAATCGGGCTTCCGCTCCTTTCGAACCGGTCCAGGACTCGCTCACCTACCTGCGAGGGCTCGATCATGCAGGAGGTTATGGCCTCGGAGGACACAGCTGTGGCGATGTCTTTGCCACGGGAGCCGACATGACGGGTCCGGAGAAAACCAACAATATCTCCGTCGATCAGCTCGCTGCCAAGGTGAATGGGCACAAGACGCGTTACCCCTCGCTCGTGTTGGGCAGCGAAGGGGGCACCGGATCCTACGGGATGTCCAAGACGCTTTCTCACGCCGGGCCCGGTCGACCTATTCCGGCCCTGAAACGTCCCCAGGAAATCTTCAATCGCCTCTTCCAGCCCTATGCGAACAAGACAGTCGGCGATGTGCGTTCCGAGTTGAAACGCGAGGCCAGTGTCCTCGACCTCATGATGGAGAACTATCGTTCTCTGCACGGGAAACTGGGAGCGGAAGACCGCGAAAAGATGGACGAATATCTCGAGTCGGTCCGAGCCCTCGAGCAGCGGGTCGAGCGCACCAGTCGCTGGACTCACGAACCCCTCCCGGAGATTGATTCGGAAGGGTTGAATCTCGATGCTACCTACGAGGACCCGACGGAATACATCCGTTGCATGTATGACCTTCTCTACCTGGCGCTCCAGACGGATTCGACCCGCTTCGCGACCTTCATGACCGAGAGCGAGCATTCCACGGGAAACCTCGTGGGGAACTTTGCCAACAAGCTTTTCGGATACACTGGTGCCACCCACGACATCGCTCACAAACGCCCCGAGGAAGCTTCCGGACTCTGGGAAAAATGGCGGGCCGAGCAGCATTCCTACTTCCTTCAGCGTCTCCGCGATACTCCGGAGGGCGAGGGAAATATGCTCGATTCCACCGTCGTGCTCTGGGGATCGGCGCATCCGCATGGATCTCACAGCACCCGGGACTATCCCATCCAGGTGGCAGGTGGAAATCGACTTGGCTTTCGCCATGGGCATCTCCATGCCTTCGACGAGAGTCGCAAGGTTCCCCTCTCGAACCTGTTTGTCTCCATGCTCAATGCGGTGGACACCCCGGTCGAGGAATTTGCCGATAGCACCGGCGAGCTGACCGAGATCCTGGGCTGATTCATGTCTCGTCTCGCCACCCTATTCGTCCTGGCGCTTTCGTTCGGCTCTTACGTAAGAGTTCAGTCGGATGAGACGGCGGTGCCTCAGGTTCTGTGTCTTGTGGATTCGTTTCAGAAGAATCAAGTCGTCACTCCGGCTGGAAAGGAACTCAAGGGGAAGGCAAAGATGGTCTTCCCCAAGGTGGAAGTCTACGACACGGGCAGTGCTCTCGAAAGGATCGAAGAAATTCTCGATTCAGGTGAGTGGGACATGATCTACTTGAGCTTCGGTCTCGGCGATCTTTTCTACAAGGATCCCGGCACTCGCGAGATTCGGGCAATGAGCAAATTTTCCGGGGGAGTGCGAGTCACCTCACCAGAGCAGTATGAGGAGAACCTGTCTCGTCTCACGAGGCGGCTCCGGGCTACCGGTGCGAAGGTGATCTGGGGACATACGACTCCCCTGATTTCCGGAGAAACCTCGAAAGGCCCATACCGGAATTTTCAGGAGAACCTTTTCGATGGGGGTTCCCCCGCCGACTACAATGCCATTGCTTCACGGGTCATGAAGCGGGAGGAAATCCCCATCGTGGATCTCCATCGCCATGTCATGGAGCATTTCGAAGGCGACGAGCGACACCCGCCCTTCAATGGTTATGCCAAGGCGCTTTCGGGGAAAGAGGCTCCTCTCCACACTCCCCTGGTCGAGGAGATTCTCGAGGTCCTCGATCGGTAAAGGGACGGGGAACCTTACGGCCTTTCGGCGCTGTTGAGATCCTCGTCATCGACGCTGCGCGAATCGGTATCCTCGGGATTTACGGGAGCGATAGGTGGAGCAGGGGTGCCTACGAGCTTCATCAGGACTCCATCACCTGACAAGGTCAAGGTTTCATCTTTTATCTCAGCCTTTCTCACCTTCCAGAGTGCTGAAAGATAGACGCTTTCCAGTTCCATGATGTGGGGAGGGCCGTCCATTTCGGTCATCCCGCCACCGTCGGGAGTCGGTGAAAGGATGTCAGGATCGGTGATCTTGAAGGTGACTTGGAAGGTATTCACTCCTGCAGTTCCGGCCACACGTCCACCGTGGAAATGCAAGGTGCGATCTTCCAGTGGCGAGGGAGAGAGGTCCACGTCCTTTCCGTCGAGCGTCAATTTCGTGAGATTCCAGGTTTGCGCATTGAGGTCGGCTTGCAGCTGGGATTCCTCTTCGGTGCAAGAAGTCAGAAAAAGGCAAAGAAGTAAGGATAGAACTGGGAGTTTCATGGGTGGATGTCTTATGAGAATCGAGGATTGAACATGAACGATATCCAATACTACCCCATCAATCCCGTGAAATTGTCAGGCACTTGTAAGAATCGATGAGAGCGAAACTCGCAGGTTGTACTGGCTGCAGGCTCTCGATCAGCGGGCTCGAATTGCGCGATCGGTCATCTGGTGAGCCGCCTTTTGACGGTCTTCGCTACTGATTCCTCGATTGTCCATGTCCCGGAGTCGGGCAATGATCTCTTCCCGTTGGCCCTGAGAGATACGGGACAATTTGTCGGCCAGGGCTGGCGGGGTTGCTCCTCGATAGCCGTCTCCGCTGATTCCTCGTCGAAAATTCTGCGCCTGGTAGACCACGTATTTCTGCTCCTTCTCGGAGAGCTTGATCGTCCTCCGCCACTTGGGGAGGGTCGGAGGAGTGATCATCTGCTGGTCGTAGCGGATGGCGTAGACTTGCTCCGCGAAGGAGATCTGCGCTTCGACGGTGCCGAGGTCGGAGAGGTCTCCGTCGACGCCCACGATTCGCCAGCCCTCTTCGTTGTCCTTGGAGGTCAGGATGTGAGTCTTCTTTGTCACCCGCTCTCGCAAAGTCGCCACCAGTTCTCCATCGATCTTCGCAAGGCCAACGAGGATCAAGGACTCCGAGGGGTCGAGGGTTCTGACAAAGGGGGACTGATTTTTCAACTCGTCAAAGTCGGTCTCTTCCAGGACTTCGGGAAGGGGCACTCCGGAAGCGGGGAGGTCGCTGGCCTGCAGGGAACCGCTCACGAGCAGGAACGCCAATGTGGCACCGAGAAACTCGAGGCTTCGGGGGTGTCGCCGATGACCGCAACGGATTCTTTTGGGAGAGAAATTCATCCAGAACTTTCGAGGGGAGTATATCTCAGAATGAAATGCTCCACGGAAAAATGTCGTTGAGATATGCGCCACCAGTCGGTGAGAGATGAGATTGCCTCAAAGGGGGACATCTGGCAGCCTTCTCCCATGACTCCCTTCCGTCTTCTCCGATTCTGCCTGGTCTCTTTTTCCCTGCTTTTTGCTTCCGCCGGGATCGCCTCCGAACGACCCCACATCGTGCTGGTCATGGCAGACGACCATGGCTACGGGGATTGTGGATTCACCGGGCACCCGTTTGTTCAGACGCCGAACCTCGATGACATGGCGAAGGTGGGAGTGGTGTTCAACCGCTTCTACGCCGCGGCTCCGGTGTGTTCTCCGACTCGCGCCAGCGTCATGACAGGACGGCATCCGTTTCGAGGAAATGTTCCGAATCATGGTCATTATCTGAGACCCGATGAGATCACGATTGCGGAAGCGCTGAAGGAAGCCGGCTATGTGACGGGGCACTTCGGGAAATGGCATATCGGATCGGTGCAGCCAGGGAGCCCTACCTCTCCCGGAGGACAGGGGTTCGACGAATGGCTCTCCGGTTTGAACTTCTTCGACAACGATCCCTACCTCAGTCGCAACGGGGACTACGAGAAGATCGAGGGGCCCGGTACGGTCGTCAGTATGGATGCGACTGTCGAGTTCCTCGAAAAACACCATGATGGAGGAAAGCCGATGTTCACCGTGACCTGGTTCCCGTCGCCCCACGCTCCTTTTGGAGAGCTCCCCCAGGAAGTGGACAACGCTTCGACTCTCTACAACGAGGAGAAGAATTCCAAGTCTGCCGGCTACTTCCGAGAGATCACCCTGATCGACGAGCAGATCGGGAGACTCCGACAGAGCTTACGGGACCTCGGGATCGCGGAGAATACCTTGTTTCTCTATCACAGCGACAACGGGGGACTCGTGGAGGCTTCCTCCGGCGGACGGAAGAAGAAAGGCTCGATCTATGAGGGAGGACTTCGCGTCCCTGCGGTGTTGGAATGGCCAAGCCGGTATGAGGCCGGTGAGATCAATACTCCGGTCAATTCCTCCGATCTCTACCCAACCCTGCTGGAGATCGCAGGAGCGAAGGTCGATCCCCAGCCCCGACTCGATGGGGTTTCCCTTGTCGCTATTCTCGATGGAGAAGAGGAGGATCACCCGCCCATGGGGTTCTGGCATGGGTATATGTCAGGGCAATCGACTCACAGCGATCGCATCATCAAGGCACTGCTCGAGGCTCGTGAAGCGGGTGCGGCCAATCCCCACCCTGAGAGAATTCTCAAGAACACCGCGGAATTTCCCCGTCGCGATCCCGAGGATCTGCACGGTCACGCTGCCTGGACCGACTGGCCGTGGAAGTTGCATCGCATCCAGGGTTCCAAGGGAGCCAAGGTGACCTGGGAGCTCTATCACCTGGAGGACGACCCGATGGAGGCGACGAACGTGTTCTCGGAAAATCCGGAACGAGTCGAAGCCATGCAGCAAGCTCTCGAAGACTGGCAGCGTTCTGTCCTGGAGAGTTGGTCGGGAGAGGACTATCCCGATCGATAATGCGATGACGGAAGATTCCTCTCTACGGAGAGGAGTCGGCGGAAATGCTCGGACGAGCAAAGGCCGCGCTCAAGGATGACGATTCTGTCTTCTCTCGCGATTCTACGCAGTAGGTCCGGGAGGGGGACCGGGTGGAGTGCTCGGAGGAGGTCCGGGAGGTGAACTTGGAGGAGGCCCTGGAGAGAGTGGTGGCGGTTTTTCTGAATTCTTGTCTTTCAGCAGAGCATGTCCGGCGGTGACGAGAATGCCTCCGAGAAACAGAAGGCGAATGATTCCGCCTACGAGGATGAGTGAGGCAAAGATCAGTCCGCCGATGAATGCATACTTCAACCATTTCGGTTGGGCGAGGGGGCGAAGCCCGACAGGATAGGCGATGTCTCCCAGCACCCGCACCTCGATCTTTCCCTTGGAGGCCGATTGGCCCAACGCGAGGGTCATGGAGCCCTTTTTTCCTTCCCCATAGTGGTAGTGAACGCGACGAGGGTTCTTTCCATTGATCGTGACATTGTCCACCGTTTCCACGCGAACCACCTCGCCCGCGACGACTTCGCCGTCCTGCATGACCTTTTCGTAGTCAGGAAGCTTTGGAAAGATCGCGGCACAGATGGCCCATGCCACACCCACAAAAACGAGCAGAAAACAGCCCCCTCCCAACGAACCAAACGAACCCTTGTTGCGGCTAATTTCCATAGGCGAAAAGTGTTCTGGATCTGCTGGCAATGGTCAATCCTTCTTTCTTGGTTCTGACGGATCCGTTTTTGATTCCAAGGAGGAGAAGAAAAGGCTCCGAAATCGATCCCGTAATTCGGGGATCCCTGAGAAGAGATCTTTTATTGCGATTCGGTCCCAGTAGCGATAGCATTTCTACGTGGAAAAGCTATTGATCTGTCGCAAGTGTGACAAACCCAGTCGCAAAAGGGTCGAAGGACACCCGAGAAAAGGGAAGAATCTCTGCCGGGTTCTCGCCGATCGAGACGATCTTCCTGTCGAAGTCGTTCCCTGCAAGTGCCTCGGGAAATGCAAGAAGGGTCCCAACGCGCTTCTCTTGCCAAACAAGAAGAGATTGCACCGACTTACAGTTGAAAGCTTGGAAGAAATGCTCGCGGAAGGAGTGAGATGAAATCAGTCAATCCTTCGGGGTCCCCTAATCGGTAGGCTGAAACTTCATTTTCGGATCTCCGACGACTGCTGGGTCGAGAATGAGTTCGCCATTTATTGTCCGCTTGAGAATTCCACTGATGTCGATCTCTTCGCCAACTTCGCAGTTTTCTGCCATTACCTTGAGATGTCTGAGGTTGCATCGGGTTCCCTCCGATAGCTGAACCCAGGCTGCATCCGGTTGAGAAGTGTCGACTGCAGATACCACTCCTTTGACGGTGACCTTGTCACCGATGAAGGCTTCCCCTTTTGTCGCAAGATTTGCTTCCACCAATTGCGCTTTGGGGGTGCCATATTCGACCGTCCATTCCTCTCGTGAACAGGATACGGATGCGAGAGTGAGGGCAACAGTCAGGGCGAGAAAGAGGCGAATAGGATTCATGGTGAAAGAGCCTAGGGTATCTGGTCTTTGTTTCCGAATCGATAAAATGACTGAGAACATCGATTTACTCAATGCTTGGAATCGAGCCGGCGAGTGAAGCAATCATGGCGAACGAAGGCGATTCTCCGTCGATGTTCTTCCTGTCGTATTCGGCTACGCTTTCAGTTTGGCCTTGTGACCTCGGCTGCGTTGAGTGGCCCAATGGATAACGGACTTTGACTTGGCGCGATCCGTCGAAAGTAATTTCGGGGCTGGCTTGATGAAAACTCTTCCCAGGTCCAGTCGATCCGCATCCCAGCAAGTGCCGACGGTAGGATCATCGGTGACGCGCCCTCGCTCGTGGAATTCACAGGCGTGGTAGAGGAGATCGAATTGCTCCTCCGAGATCGAGAGGAATTCCTTTTTCAGGATCTCTGCATATCGGGCGGCTCGCAGACCGTGTTCGAAATCACTCCCATCCGATTCCCGACAACAATCGTGGAGATAGGCGAACAGTCGCACGACAAGAAGATCCGCCCCGGAATGTTTTGCGAGGATGATGCCATTTTCATGAACTCTCTCCCAGTGAGCCAGGCCATGAATTCCGCCCAGTGGCATGGGGAAGCGCTCGATGGCAGCGTTTCGCACTGCCTTGATGAGTTTCTCTGATTTCATCTCCGGGCTTGGGAGGTGAGACAAATCACTCGTCTTTCTTGAACTGATCGTATTCCGGATTGACCTCCGCATTCTTGAAAATGGGCTTGTCCTTCCAGAGATCGTAGGTGGCCTTGAGTTGGACGGCGGGTTCGGGGTATTGACCTTGGTCATCCGTCTCTTTCATCCAGGTTTCGAGGATCTCGCGATGGCGTTTCAGCTCTTCGGCGTAGGCCGGGTCGTCAGCAAGGTTGTTGACCTCGTGAGGGTCATTGGCGAGATCGTAAAGTTCGTCCCTCGGGCGCTCTCCGAACCAGTGCTCCCGCTGGTATTCGGTCAGTTCTCCCGCATCTCGAAGGCGTTTCAGAGCGAGGACAGGGGGTCGCAGATCCCGATACTGGGCCTGCAGCATGGGACGATCGAGGAAGAAGTTCCGGATGTAGCGGAGCTTGTCGGTGCGGACGGTTCGGATGCGATCGATCGTGTAGTCGCAGCGATCGCGCGCCGAGATCACGAAATCGACCGGTTTGTAGTCCTCAGAAAAGAGATCCTGGCCATCGAGATGATCGGGCAACTCGGCACCGGCGAAAGCCAGGGTCGTGGCCGGGATATCCAATCCGTTCACGAGTTCCTTGCGCACCGTTCCCGCTTTGAGCGCCGGATGGTTTCCTCGAATGATCAAAGGGATGTGCACACCGCCCTCGTAGCAAAACTGCTTGTGACGCAGGCTCTGGTTGTTGCCATGATCGGAAAAGAAAAAGACGATCGTATTCTCCAGTTCTCCGTCCTTCTTCAGCAAAGCGAGGATTTCCTCGATCTGGGCATCCGCGCCTCGCGCCGCATTGTAGTGTTCGGTCCAGGATTGCTGGAGCTCGGGGCTTTCCGGATAGTAGGGGGGGAGCGGGACGTCTCCATCGGCCAGCTTCTCGCCCTTCCGAACATGCTTGGCCTTGGCTTTGCCTCCCCAGATCATGATCAGTCCAAACCAGGGTTGGCCTTCCTTGGGGCGACTCTTCCAGGTATCTTCGGTAAAGGAGCCGCTGTGACGGGCAAAGTTTCCCTGCCATCCATTCATTCCCGGCTCGTAGTCGTCCTTGGTCCCGACGGAGTAGAGATCCCGGCGATCGTAGTGAAAGTTGTAGTCGTCCTTCCCGCTGTTGAAGGTGAAATAGCCCGCTTCTCGCATCAGCTCAGGGATCGTCTTCATTCCTTCCGGAAGATGAATCCGAGTGTCTTCGGGGACGATGTTTCCATTCGGAGACCGACTCGAACGATGCTGATGAGTGCCGGTCGTCGTCTGCATCTTCCCGGTGATGATCGCGGATCTCGCGGGGGAGCATACCGGAGCCGGAGTAAAGGCCCGACGGAAAAGAACTCCTTCTGCCGCCAGCTTATCGATCGCCGGGGTGTGGCCTGAGTTGATGGGATCGTCGTAGCAACCAAAGTAGGGAGAAAGATCCTCCGAAAAGATCCAGAGGATGTTGGGGCGATCATCGCCGGGCCGATCATCGGCGTGAAGGAATCCGCTGAGAAGCAAGGCGGCAAAAAGGAGACGAAATTTCATAGGGCAGCCAATGTCTTTGCTCCCCGGAGAATCTCCATCGCTTTTCGAACGCAATCGAGGGATTGCGAAGGATCGATGGAATTGCCGAGCCGAGGGCCGCTTCTCCGCTCCAAGTTGGGCAGGATATTGTAATCGCCTTTCGAGGCCGTCTGTAGAATGATGGTTCTCATGAGCGACTCCGAAGATCCTACCCAATCCACTCCCTCTTCGTCCGACGAAACTGCGACGGACCTTACGATTCCTTCCAACGGGGATCCGGATGCGGCTGCAGATCGCATCGTGCGCAACCACACCCTCTGGTCCGTGGGGGCGGGAGCCGTTCCGGTTCCGCTTTTCGACGTGGCTGCCGTGACGGCCATCCAGATGGATGCCCTGAAGCAACTCGCCAACACCTACGAGATCGACTATTCGGAATCGACTGGGAAACGCTTCGTCGCTGCCCTCGCAGGCGGAACCTTTGCCCGGATCGGGGCGAGCATGATCAAGGTCATCCCGGGAGTGGGATCCATCATTGGAGGACTCAGCATGATGGCTTTGTCAGGAGCTTCCACCTATGCGGTCTGCCAGGTTGCGATCCATCATTTCAAGGAACATGGCAACTTCCTCGATGTCGATCTCGAGAAGGCGAAGGAGACCTATCGTGACTGTCTCGAGAAAGGAAAGGACTTCGTGAAGAAGTTTGAAGGGAAAGAAGAAGTGGCGCAGAAGAACTACGAGCTGGTCAAGAAACTCGAAGAGCTGCGCGACGCCGGAGTCCTGAGCGAGGAAGAATTCGAAGCCAAGACAGCAGAGATTTTTCGCAATATGTAAGAGTGTTTGCCGGCAGGTGGTCCCCTTCCGGTCTAAAGATTCCCCTTCTTCATCTCACCGACCGCAAAGTCCACTGCTCGTGCCGTCAGGGCCATGAAGGTGAGCGACGGATTCACACAGGAGACGGATGTCATGCAGGCGCCATCGGTTAGGAAGACATTCTTTGCGGCGTGGACCTGGTTGTTGCCGTTGCAGACCGAGGTCTCCGGATCCTTGCCCATGCGGGCCGTTCCCATCTCGTGGATCGCAGAGCCGGGAAAGGATTCGCCATCGTAGGTACGCACATTCTTGAGTCCTGCGGACTCGAGCATCTCGGCCGCGTCGTTTTTGATCGCCTCTCGCATCTTCTGCTCGTTCTCCTTGAACTCGGCGTCGAAGGCAACGACGGGGATGCCCCACTTGTCGAGGTTGTCCTTGTCGAGCCACATTCGGTTTTCGTGGTAGGGGAGGGTTTCGCCAAAGCCGCCCAGTCCCATCGACCAGTCGCCGGGTTCCGTCACCGTGTTCTTGAAATCCTCGCCAAAGCTCAGTTCGGCCACGGCCCGTCGCCAGTTCCCGCGCAAACCACCACCCTGGTAGCCAAAGCCACGAAGGAAGTCACGCTTGTCATCACCGATGTTCGCAAAGCGAGGGATGTAGATGCCGTTGGGGCGATGACCGTAGATGTAGCGATCGTGATCTCCTTCCCAGGTTCCGCGTGCTCCGGCCCGGAAGTGGTGATCCATGAGGTTGTGTCCGAGCTCTCCGGAATCGTTTCCGAAGCCATTGGGGAACCGATCCGAGATGGAGTTCAGGAGAATCGCCGTGGTGCCAACGGTGCTCGCACAGACAAAGACGATCGGGGAATAGAACTCCCGCTCCTCCTGGGTCTGGGAATCGATCACGCTGACGCCTGTGCCTTTCTGCGTATCGTTATCGAAAAGAATTTCCCGGACGATGGAGTCGGGGCGCAGCGTGAGATTGCCAGTCGCGGTGGCGGCGGGGAGGGTCGCGGACTGGGTGCTGAAGTAGGCGCCGAAAGGGCACCCCCACTGGCAGCGATTGCGGAACTGGCAAGGGCCACGACCCACTCCGAGCTGGGCTTCCTTTGCCGCGGAGAGGTTGGCGACACGACCGATCGTCATATGACGTCCGGGGAAGTTCTTCTCGATTCGCTTGCGAACTTCCTTCTCGACAAAGGTCATCTCCATCGGCGGAAGGAACTCGCTGTCGGGGAGTTGCGGGAGGCCGAGTGCTTCTCCCGAAATCCCGGCGAACTTCTCGACATAGGAATACCAGGGAGCGATGTCCTTGTATCGAATTGGCCAGTCGACTCCATGGCCGTCCCTGGCATTGGCCTCGAAGTCGAGGTCGCTGAAGCGATAGCACTGGCGACCCCACATGATCGATTTTCCACCGACAATGTCAGGGCGGAACCAGTCGAACCGCTTCTTCTCGACATACATGGAGTCGCGGTCGCACATCCAATAGTCGGCGGTCATTTCGTTGTAGGGATAATCGCGCGCCAACTTGGGGGAACGTTCCTTCTGCTCGTTGGTGAGCTGACCGTTGTATTGGAACTCCCAGGGATGTTTCATCGCCGCTTCGTAGTCGGCGACATGATTGAGCATTCGTCCCCGCTCGAGCATGAGGACTTTGAGCCCTTTCTCGGTGAGTTCCTTGGCGGCGTAGCCACCCGAAACACCCGAACCGATCACGATCGCGTCGTAGGTGTTGGCTTTCTTGGCTTCGATATTGAGATTGGGCATTTGGAGGAGAAGGGAAGGAGTAGAGAAGAAAAGTAGGAAAGAAGGGGAGGGGGGTGAACCCTGTTGGGCCGATTAGCGGGCGTTCATGATGACGCCTTGGCCCTTCTCATAGGGGACATCGCCTTCGAATCGTCCGGGGATGGGCATGTATTGGAGATTCTGCGTCACTCCGATTTCGGAGGTGAAGTAGCCGACCTGGGAGAGTTGCTTGATCTGTTTGAAGTAGCCTTTGTCCTTCTTCCCGGTCTCGGTCATGATCGCGATTTGTTCTTTCCGGGAAAGATCGACGAAAGGTTTCTCATAGGCGGTCTGGCTGCGCTCATCGATCCGGGCCAGACCGGCGTAGAATTTTTCCTGCGCAGGGAGCTCGTAGCAGTCCCGCATCAGGCGGATGATGAACTCGTGAGCCCCGGCTTCCTTGGCACCGGGAGTATCGGTCTCGGGGATGATGACATCGGCGACTTCGGCGAGAAGATCCCGTTGCGCATCGGTGATTTCGACACTGTCTCCTTCGTTGAGGACCTGACCCATGAGGCCGGCGGTGAGTTGGGGAGACAGGGCACCTCCCACGAGGAGGGAGATGCGTTCGATGGCAGTTCGACGTTCGATCATGGGGGAGAAAAGATAGGGCCGCATAGGACTCCAGGTCAAGTGCGGGCGACTGTATGGGTGAGAATGAGGGCGGAGAACAATTTTGCCTGCCGAGGAGGGACCGCGTCCTCGCGGTCCGCTTTCGGTCTTCACCGTGCGCCATTCCCTTCTCGGCGGACATCGGGGACGATGTCCCTCCGTCTCGTTGGTGAAAAATCGAAGGACCATTTCGCCTGCCTGGGAGGGACCGCGTCCTCGCGGTCCGCTTTCGGTCTTCACCGCGCATCATTCCCTTCTCGGCGGACATCGGGGACGATGTCCCTCCGTCTCGTTGGTGAAAA
>JARGNI010000073.1 GCA_029213195.1 Verrucomicrobiales bacterium | reverse complement strand
TCTGACAAATTCTGACAAGGGCCAGCAGATTGGCTCGAAGAGAAAACGCGGCGCGCCCCTCTGCACCGTGCGCCAAGGATCCGCTTCGGTCCCCATCTACTCCGGCCCCGTGAACGGCAAAACGCGATACACCATCGCGTTCTACCGGAACGGCCAACGGGTGCGCCGGATGTTCACCAAGCTGGAGGACGCCAAGCGCGAAGCAAAGATCGCGGCGGCGAACATCCAGAAGGGATACCAGGAGAACAACGACCTGAGACCCGCCGAGCGCGACGCCTACCTTGCCGCGACCGAGCTGCTCAAGGGCGTGTCGGTTCCCCTGGTTTCGGCCATCGAGGAATACACCGAATGCCGCAAGCGGCTCGGCGATGTGCCCCTGCTCTCGGCGGTCGATGAGTTCCTGCGTCGGATGAATGGCGTGACGATTGGCGTAACCGTGCCGGACGCGGTGAAGGAGTTCATCGAGGCCAAGGAGCAGGACGGGATGAGCAAGCGCTACAAGCTCCAGCTCCAAAGCACGCTCGGCCTGTTCGCGAAGGCGTTCCCCGGCGAGATCATGCGAGTCCAGAGCGACCAGATCGACCGCTGGCTCCGCGAAAGCGACATTGCTCCGGTCACGCGCAACAACCGGCTCACCGTGGTCCGCGTCTTCCTGAACTTCGCCAAGCAGCGCGGCTACCTGCCCAAGTCCGAAGCGACGGAGGCCGATTCCGTGCGGAAGGTGAAGACCGGGGACACCGAGACCGAGATCTTCCAGCCGGAGGACATCGCGAAGCTGCTGCTGGCCGCCCCGGCCCGGCTGATCCCGAACCTGGCCATCGGCGCCTTTTCCGGCCTCCGCTCGGCCGAGCTGTCCCGCCTCGACTGGAGTGCGGTGGATCTGGATCGGCGGATGATCGAATTGCGGGCGGGTCAGGCGAAGACGGCCTCCCGGCGCATCGTTCCCATCAGTGACAATCTCGCGGCGTGGCTGAATCTGGTGGAGCGCGAGGGACCGGTTATCCCCGACCCCGACCTCTACCGCCAGACCACGGCGCTCGCCAAGAAGTTGGGCGTCCGGTGGCCCCGGAACGTGCTGCGCCATTCCTTCATCAGTTACCGGGTCGCCCTGATCCAAGACGTGAACCAGGTGGCCTTGGAGGCAGGGAACTCGCCCGCGATCATCTTCAAGAACTACCGCGAACTGGTCACCGAGGACGCCGCCCAGACCTGGTTCAGCATCGAGCCGCCCGAGGGATGGGAACCGCCCCAAGTTCGCTGGAACCGCTTTCACCGGAAGCTGGACCTCGGTCCGGCGACCGACATTGACACCGAAAACAAGACACAATGAATGCACCTACAGAAGCTCATTTCGTGAAGAAAGCCGAAGTTGCGAGAGCGCTGGGAGTCAGCGCCCGCACAGTGGATAGCTGGATCGCCAAACGGATGATCCCCTACGTGGCGGTCAGCCCGCGCCTCCACCTGTTCGACCTCGAGGAAGTGAAGGCGGCGCTCCGGGAGAAGTATGGCGTCAGCGCTGCGGATCGCTGAAGCGCTCTTCGTTGCGCAACGAAGACTCTCATTTCGCTGCGGTCAGCCGATCGAGGAGGCTCCGGAAGAACTCTGGGCTCCAGAGGGCGAGTTCGGCATCGTCCCGGATAAAGGGGCGCACGTCGGACTTGGCCTGTTCAAAGTCGACTTCGTCGAAGCGTTCCCGCAATCGCTGTTTCAAACGCGGCAGGTCCAGCGTATCGGACCCATTCCAATGGCCGGTCTGCTCCATCCGCTTCTGCAGGTGCCCCAGGTGACAGGGAACATCGCGCCCGAGATACCAAACGAAATCGTAGAAGTCGCGCCCCTTCACCCTGGCCTTCCAGTTCCGGCATAGCACCGCGTGGAGCTTGCCGGCGAACAGGCAGGGCAAGGCGAACAGCTTCACCTGGAAGGGAATCGGCACGAGCAGGGTTTCCACGTCGTAGTCGGCTCCTGAAGGCGGGTCGGTGTCGATCTCCAGCTTGATCTTGATCCGCTGGGGCTTGGGAAGGCGCTCGCGGAGATCATCGGGCGCGCCGATGCTCAGCAGGTTCACCCGGGTTTCGCCCTTGATGAAAGCCGACTCGATCGCGGTCTCGACGCGCTTGACCTTGGGATCCACCTCGAAGGAGAAGCCCATGGACGCCAGCTCGGCGCGGATGGCCTCCAGGTAGGGCGACAGGTCGAACTCGCGGTCGGGCGCCAGGAGCGAGAAGTCCATGTCCTCGGAGAACCGCGGCAGTCCGTGGAAGATTCGCAGCGCCGTTCCGCCGTAGAAGGCGGCGTGCTCGTAGAACTTCGCCCGCCAGAGCCCGAGTAGCGCCAGCTCTTGGACGATTTCCTTGAGCGCGTTCTCCCAGTCCTGCAGCGTCCGCGGCTGGTAGCGGTCGATAAGACTTTGCAGGGCCGGGTTCATGATGCGGAAGTGCTGCGGCTTCGGGTCTTCTCCAGCCAGCGGGCGAAGGCGGTGACGTTCTTCCGGTGATACCTCTCGGCGATTTCGAGAACCAGCGGCACCCGCAGTTCGTCGAGTTCACCGAGCTCGATGCGGAGACTTTCCTCGAGCAAGGCGGGCACGTCTCGCATCGCATCGAGCCCCTTCACCTGGGCTATCCGGTCACAGAGCGCCTTCTCCGGCTCCGCGAGATACCACGAGCCTCCCCTGCCCGACTCCAGCCGGACACCGACGGGAAACGCGTCTTCATTGATCGGGGTGTAGGTGAACCGACCGACCGGGGTGCGGAACACTTTGGCCCGCTTCGAAGTCATGCAGGTGATCTCGTCGACCCGTTCCGGGATCAGCCCGTGCCAGGACAGGGCGGTTTCGAGGCTGATGTAGGAAGGACCGTAGATCAGTCCGGACAACACCAGGGGATCGACCCTCGGCTCCTCACCCGGTCGCGTCCCGGGAACGTAGAGCCCCTTCTTCACCCGGACGATCTCGCCGCTGCGGCATAAACTCTGAATCTTGTTGCGGGGCGCGCGAAACCGGCCTTCCAACCGATCCATGAGGAGCTGGTAGTCAAAGGGAGCGTCGGACGGTAGTAGCAGAGTGTCCACGATTTTCGTCAGTATGTTGATTTTTAGTCAACATATTGACAATTTCAAGCCATTTCTCAGCCGCCTGCCGATTCATGTGCGAGGAGCGGGTCGCCATCCACGCACCCCGGAGGCAAAGCCTCAACCTGCACCGCTGAGCCAATGGGAAGGCACCCCCGAACACCCTCCTTTCATCGCGACTCCCCAGGCCGCCTGCCGGAAAATGGAGATGCAAACGGATGGAACCACGAGGCCACGGCCAAGAGGCTCCGGGTATGGACGACCTACCCAACCTGTTACTCAACGATCCCATGAATCTTCGCACCAGGCGCGGCTACCAGTTCAGCGAGGTGTCCTCGGCGATGCAGAAAGGCATCCGCCGGGGCGACGCCGCGCTGGCCGGTTACTGGGCGCTGGAACTCTGGGAGAGCGGCTTCGGCAAATACTGCTGGAAGCGGCTGCTCACCGTGAGCGCGGAAGACTGCTGGGGCATCCTCACCCAGGAGGTCAAGGCGCTGCACGACGCCTACCTCGCGGTCAATGACGGTGTGCCGGCGAAGAAGCACCGCGGCCGCATCTTCATTTCCAAGGCGGTCATCCTGCTCTGCCTCGCCAAGAAAAGCCGGGACGCCGACCACCTGCAGAACTTCGTCTACGACGAGAGCGCCGGGCTCGATCCGGACACGCTGGCTGACGATCTGCGGGAGGCCGACGATTACGTGCCCATTCCCGGCTACGCCTACGACTGCCACACGCGCGAGGGGCGCAAGCGCGGCAAGACGAAACAGGACTTCTTCAAGGCCGAGCAGGAAGCGCTGGAGCCGCACCAGCCGGGGCTGTTCGATGATCTGCCGTAGGGTCAGTTGAGACGACCAAGCCTCGTCTCCTTGAGCACTTGATCTTTGTCGAGGCGGTAGCGGCCTCCGATCAGATGCGCGGGGATCCGGCGTTCCACGATCAGTTGATCCAGCGTCCGCCGACCACACCCGAGCCACTTGGCCGCTTCGGCCACCGTCAGTAGGCGATCGTTCTCGGAAACCTTCTCCGCCAGCGCAACGAGGCGGGAAGCGAGGTCGTCCATCCCGCCCCCCTCCAGCCTGCCTGCGATCTTGAGAAGCTCTGTCGATACCTGGTACATGGGGCAATTTGAGGGCGCTGGGAGAAACGCCCATTGTGAACCGCATTCGACTGGAATCGAAAGATTCAAGTGGAGGCGAGGGTAGTCGAACCCCTGTCTGAGAAATTTTCACCCCTGATAATCAACGAGTTATGCATTCTGGCATCGAAAACACACGCCTAAAACACGCCGCTTCTCTCAAAATGGGTCGCTGCGTTGAATTGTCCGGACTTCATTGACCGTGTTTAAGCGAGTTCGATTGGGGATACGCAACACAACGTCGGTTACCGACGAAAGCTGACTTCTGGGCGCTTCCCCGGCTATTGGAGAACGAGGCGGCAAGTCGGCACCTCCTCAGATGATCCCCGTCAACTGTGAATCTGGAACCAAGCCAGTAGCAGCAGGATCTACTTGTTAAGGAAGATCTTACTCTGCACGACCAAGTGGACCAGGTCGCGCAGGCGGTTCCCCTTCCCTTTCACCTCGCTGACGATGCGGTCGACTTCACCGCGATCGCCGGTCTCGATGAGGCGCCCCGTTGCGTAGGTCAGCATCTTTTCGGTGAGGCAATGCACCACCTGCGATTCGCGTTCAAGTAGCATGGCCTTGAACTCGACGATGTCCTTTACCTCCCGCCCGTTCGCCAGGACGGCTGCGGTCTCGATCGGGGGAGCCTGCTTGTCCTTCTTGTCGAGCTTCGGATAGTGATCCCGCCAGCGCCCGATCGGGTCGAAGCTCTCCAGCGCAAATCCCATGGGGTCAATCTTCTGATGGCAGCTCCGGCAGGCCTGTTGATCGCGATGAAGCGCCATCTGCTCCTTGATCGTCTTTGCCGCACGCAGGTCGGGTGAGAGCGGCTCCACGTCCGGCGGAGGAGGTGGCGGAGGGGTGCCGAGGATGTTCTCGAGAACGTAGACCCCGCGCACGATCGGCGAGGTGTCGACCCCGTTGGCGGTCACGGTCATGACGCCCGGCATGGTCAATAACCCTCCGCGTCGTTGATCCTCCAATTTCACTTTGCGCAGGTGCTCACCCACCACCTTCTGCTTGTAGATCATCTCGCCGAGGAGCTTGTTCATGAAGGTGTAGTCGGAATCGATGAGGTCGTGGATCGGGCCGTTCCGCTCCAGGACGTCGCGAAAGTAGGCGTCTACCTGGGGAACCAGAAAGTCCTTCACGCGGAAGTACTGGCCGTAAGGGCCCTTCCGGTCCGGCTCCATACGTCCCAGTTCGTGGAGTTTCAACCAACGCTCTGGGAAATGCCGGGTGAAGGCCGCAGCCTTCGGGTCTTGCAGCATGCGCTCGACCTGCCGCTCCAACTCCGCGGGATCTGACAGCTTGCCTGCCCGCGCCAGCTCCATGAGCGCCTCGTCGGGCATCGACGACCAAAGAAAGTAGCTGAGTCGTGAGGCAAGCGCGAAGTGATCCAGCTTCCCCGGCTTCTGCCGCAGGTAGACAAAATCAGGGGAGCACAAGATCGCTGCGTAGCCTCCTTTCATGGCGTCCTGACGGGAGTGACCATCTCCCTCCAGCTGCGCCACAAGCTCCACGAACCGGTTGACTTCCTCCGGCGCGACCGGACGGCGGTAGGCGCGCTCGGCGAAGGCGTGGAAGAGTTTCTCAATGTTCGCCTCTTCAATCGGCCCCTTGCCATAGAGCGCGGTGTGGCTCTTCGGCGGCCACTCGCCTCCAACGGGTTCGATCCGGAAGCTGTGCACGCGCAGGGTCGGCCCAAGGTATCCCTTCCGGAACAGCACTTCCGCCACCTCCTTCTTGAAGCCCTTCTGCTTCCGGTCGATCTTCTCATACTCTTCCGGATACCACTTCTCGAGCAGGATGTGGAAGGCGTTGTGCTGAATCCACGGACCGTTCTCCCAGCCGATCCACGCGCTCCACGGTTCGTCGATCCATGTCTCGAAGGAGAAGGTTCGCTTCTTCCCATCCGGGGGTAGGGTCCAGTGGGTCACCCGGTGCTTCCGCTCCCCGCGAATGTGTTCGAAGCGCTCCAGGTAGAGGCCAACGTCGAACGGCTCCTCAAGGCTCTTCCGTCCCTGATGAATGAGCCCCCCTTCCCGCACCGTCCAATTCCCCCAGGCATCCTCTTTCGGATTGTGCGCGGAGATTTCGACTGTGATGCGGTAGTGGTTCGGCCGACGCATGCCACCGTGATACTTGTCAGGGCCGATCCGGTTGTAGCGATCCCAGCGCTGGAACACCTCGTCGTAAGGGTCGCCTTTCTCACGCTGGTACTTTCCCAACGTGTCGCCGGGCAGCGTCTTCGTGCAGATGGGCGCCGTAGACGTTTCGGCCTCGAACGGCTTCTGAGGTTCGTTGTGCGTCGCCATCTCGATGGTTTCCTCCGCAGCCTCGATGAGCATTTTGAGAAGGAAGTCCGACATCACTAGGGCGTCCCCGATATTGTCGAACCCCTCCGCTTCCTCGTCGTCCTGGAAGCTGCGCGTCGGTTCGATCGTCTTCTGGGCGGTAATCCCGTTTCCGTTGAAGTCGTACAGGCCTGAGACCACTCCGGGGGCGAAGTCCGGATGGTTGATGTAGAAGAGATCGCGGAGGGTATTGCGGAGCTCGAACTTATTGAGGCGCCGGATCACGGCCTGGCCACCGGTGCTCTTGCGCGCGGCATAGGCGCCCCGGAGCAGCGGGGTCAGGCCCTCGATCACCTTCGCAGTCTCATCGAAGGGCGGCTGGGCGGCCTTCTTCGGCGGCATCTCGCCCAGATTGAGCTGGTCGAGGATGGCCTGCCATTTCTCGAGCGTCATCAGATCGCCCAAATCGTCTTCCAGCGTGTCGAAACGATAGTCGCCCTTCTGCTTCTCGGCACCGTGGCACTCAAAGCAGTACTCTTTGAGGAACGGCCGGAGTGCGTTCAGCGACTGATCTGCTTCGCCCAGAGCGGGCAGAGTTGTCAGAAACCAAGCTATCAGGAATCGCTTCACTTCGTCGTTTGTTCGGTAGGTGAAAAATCGAGAGCCCGGAGAAAGACGCGCTCGGGTGGTTGGGCGAGGATCTTGCCATTCTTCTCGGACTCTTTGCGGACTCTTTGCCAGTCTGGATCTGAGACAAAGGCTTTCCAGTTCGCGTCGGCCTGCTGGCGACTCTCGTGGTGAATGAGATAGATGAGCGTGTTCTCGGAGTCAGGGGTGTCGAAGGGAATCCAGTAGCCGAAGTTTTTCATGCCGTGTTTTTCGAAGAGTCCGGCGGTGTGGTTGGCGAACCGCTGGTTGAGGGCGTCGAGTTTCCCCGGATTGGTCACGTAAGTCCGTAGTTCAAAAACTCCACCCGGCTGCTCGATGGCGTTGCGCACTTTGGCGGAGTATTCGGTTTCGT
This sequence comes from Verrucomicrobiales bacterium, assembly GCA_029213195.1. Taxonomy (GTDB): domain Bacteria; phylum Verrucomicrobiota; class Verrucomicrobiia; order Verrucomicrobiales; family DEV007; genus Arctic95D-9. The sequence continues at coordinate 6,836 of JARGNI010000073.1, read as the reverse complement.
TCATGAAGATGCTCGTCGGCTTCTCCGAAAGCAGCCCCTGGAATTGCGGTTGATCGAGCACGGCATCCCATTCGCGATCGTTGTCGAAGCTGATCCAGTTCGCGTAGGCTGCGTAGCGGGAGGGGTGCTTGAGAATGTAGATGAGACGCCGCCGTTTCTTGGCCGGGCCCTCGGTGGGAACCCAGTAACCGATGGCATGCAGTCCGTGTTTCTTGAAGATGCGGTCGGTGTGTTCGCGAAATCGTTCCTCCAGGTGGTGGAGACGATCTTTGTTGGCCGCATAGATTCGGATTTCGTAGATCGGGCCGTCGAGGAGACGTTGTTCGGGTTTGGGTTCGGGCTTGGGAGGGGCGGCATCCTTGGCAGATTTCGAGCCGAGAGCAACAGACTCCGGAGCTTTGAAAATCCAGGCCATGTTGTCGGAAATCTTGAAACTGGAATCGTGCCCTCCGACATAGATGTCCCCGTCTCCGAAAGGTGATTCGCAAAAGGTGCGCGGTGAGATGAGGAGTTGCTTCCCCGGCTTGTAGCGGTTGTTGACTTCGAGAACGCGATAACTCTGGTCGGCTCGCCGCACGGCGTAGAGCGCCCCGGCATAAAGTGCGCTGCCCTCCCAACGGAGGTGGTTCTTGGAATCGCGGATGTTTCCCTGGAAGCCGATGATGTGAACGGTCTCGCCCGTGCTCGCATCGGTGAAGGGATAGACCATGTTGTGCGCGCCGAGGGTGTAGGTGACCTCGACGTCTAGGTAGTCCTCCATGAGGTCAATGATGCGGACTTCATCACGAAGCACGTAGCCACCCTTGCCGTCGGGATCGAGCCGTTTGACCTCACTTGCTGAACGATCGCCGGGAGCCCAGATGAAAAGGAGGGAATCGCCCTCGCCATTCGGGTTCGCCACGCGGGTCAGGCCACGGATTCCTCCGACGTCGGTATCGGTGTCTTCGAAAAGCTCAAAGATCTCGCGGTAGCGTGGACGTTCGCCATCGATGCGCTGGTAGATCGAATCGCCTTCGGAGAAGAATAAGGAGCCGTTGGCTTGAACGATACCGAGCGGACGGGTTCGAAAGCTGCCGTCGGTGAGGAACGGATACTCCAGATTTCGGTCCCAACGAATGCGACCGGGAACAGTAGGGTCATAGACTCCCGAGATAATGCCTGGATTGCCCAGCGACATGAAGATGCGCTCCACCCCGGTGACTTTGTCGCGGTAGATCTCCATGTCGCGCGGCACCCAGCGGACGCCGCCCGAACTTGAACCATGTCGGACCAGGGTGTGCGTCCATTTACCGGTGGAGTCATCGCGAACCCACGCAGAAACGGCGCCGCCGCGTTCGAAATTCGCGCCCGCGGCCATCACCAGAAGAGTTTCCGGTTTGGCAAGCGGTTGGCCTTTGGCATCGCGCGTGAAGGTGACTGACTTGAGAATGTTGCCCTTCATATACTCCAGGCCGAGGTCATCGTTGGACTTACCCATGTCCAGATCGACCTGCCATTGCGCGTCGGGAGAATCGAGTCGCAGAACCTGGGCGGACTGACGTTGCCCTTCGGGTGGAATCACCCAGCGGGAATCGACCCAGTAGCCATTGCAGGCAAAAAGCCTCCCCTTGTGCGAGGCGAGGTGCATCATCTCCGAGCCTCCCGCCCAGGCGCCGTTCTCGTCGGTGTACCCTGCGTCGTAACTTTGCACCCAACGGTGCTCTTCGGCGGAGAAGGCAGATTGGAAGGACCCCGCAGCAGCTAGCACGGCGGGGAGAAAGGATGCTTTGATCTTCCTCATTACGCCCACTCCAGCCCGGCCAAGGTGCCCGTGCTGGTTCCAAACCGGTCTACCTCCAACCCGAAGTTCTGCAGCATAGACAGCAGGAGGTTGCAGGCCTTGACGCGGTGGGGCTCTTCGGCGGGCATCACGCGGTGCTCGCCCAACTTGAAGCCGCCCCCGGCGAGGACCAGCGGCATGTTCTTGCACGAATGGGTTCCCGTCGCCATCCCGCAACCGTAAAGAATCATGGTGTGGTCAAAGAGCGTGCCGCCGTTGATGGGGTCTTCCTTCGCCTTCAGGAGATCGATGAGATACGCCATCTGCGCGATTTGGTTCCCTTCGATCTTCTTCAAAGCCTCCGTTTTTTCCGGTAGCTCCCCGTGGTGGGAGAATCCGTGATAGCCGCCCTGCAGCCCGAAGTCGCCGTTAGCAAATCCGCTGGAGAGCGTCATCACCCTCGTGGAGTCGGTCTCGATCGCGAGGGCCATCAACTCCATCATGATCTTCATCTCGTCCGCGGTCTGGCGCTGCGGACTGGGCTCCACCATGTCGGTCTGCGGCTTCGGCCGGTCGAGCCACGGGTGCTCCTGCTCGATCTTCTTCTCCAGGCTGCGCACGGAATCGAGATACTCGGCGAACTTCTCCTGATCCTGCCGCCCCAGTTCCCGGTTCACCCCCTTGGCTTTGTCCAGCACGGCGTCGAGGATGCTGCCATGGCGCTTGAGACGCAGGCGCTCCTGCTCCTTCGAGTCCGCGCTCTCCTCGAGGAAGAGCTTGCGGTACATCTGCCGAACATCGATCGAGGGGACCTGCACGCCTGTGCTCGTGAAGCTGATCTGGTTGGTCTCTTTGACCTTGAGGGTCATCGATGAAAAACGTGTGGCCGAGCCCACAAACTCCGCCGCCTTCTGATCCATGCTGACGTTCCCTTCCGGGAACCCCGCCGCCATGTCCGGACGGATCCCGTTCAGGAAAGTCGGGACACAGGCGTGGCCGCCGGTGAGGCCGTGATCGAGATTCGAGAACACCGTGACGTCCTTGCGGTGTTTTTCCAACGGCTTGAGCGTCGAAGGCATGTCGTAGTCGCGGCCGGCCTGGCCCTGGTCCGGGAAAAACGCCTTCTGGTAGACCCCGTAGTTGTTAGACAAGCAGACCATCCGCTTCACGGGCTTCCCTGTCTTGGCGGAGGCGGCCCGGCCGGCCGGAATCATCGCTTCGAGCATCGGGAGGCCGAGGCAAACGCCAGCTCCTCTCAGAAAAGTTCGTCTCTGGATCCGAGTCTTCATCGTCGGCTCAACAATTTGCCGGATTTGACTTTCGATCTTGAAGAATCACGGCATTTCTTGGAACATTTGCGCCAACTCGGCAGCGAATCCTCGATGGACATCAACGAAAATTCTTCTTTCACGAAGGAGGAGTCGACCCTCTTCATGGAACGAATCCGTCCCGGGGATTTCTTCGTCGATCTCATTGGCCGCATTCCCGGGGTCAACTTCTTCATGAAGGATTTGGAGGGGCGGATTGTGCATTGCGACAGCGGATTCGTCGAGATGCTGGGGTGCCGAAGCCGCGATGAGGTGCTCGGCCGCCGCGATCCCGAATTCTTTCCGCCCCACATCGCCGCGGTCTTCATGCGCGGGGATGAGAGGGTTCTTTCCACGGGAGAGCCCTTGCTCGACCAGTATGAGCTGGTAGCACGGAATGACTTCCAACTCGATTGGTACGCGACGCACAAGTATCCGGTCCAGGACGCCGCTGGAGAGATCATCGGGGTGGCGGGAATCAACTCCCTGGTCCGGGAGGCGCGCCGGGGCCCGTTCGCCGATGAGCGGCTCAACCGGGTGATGGAACACATCCGCCAGCACTACACCGAACCGCTCCCGGTCTCAGTTCTCGCAAGCCGTGCCGGAATGAGCCGAAGGTCCTTCGAGCGCCTTTTCCGGGAGCAACTGAATTGCTCGCCCAACGCGTATCTGAAACAGGTCCGAGTCAATGCCGTCTGCCGAAGCTTGCTGGACTCGCGTCTCTCCCTGGCCGAGATCGCAACTGGTTGCGGCTTCGCCGACCAGAGTCACATGACAAGGGAGTTCCGGAAGCTGGTCGGGGTGACGCCGCGGTCCTATCGTCAACAGCGGGCAGCGGACTGAGAATCCAAATGCATCCTGAACGCCGGGTTTCTGATCCAGAGCGTCGCTGCACGCCGGGCTCAAGACCTTTCCAAGCTCACCGGCCTGGAGACGTGGCTCATGGGCTTGAAGTGCTCGCTCGCTCCGTCCGCAGGGCTTTCCGATAGCGCTCCAGCAACTCATCGCGATCGCACTTCTCCTCCTGGAGGAATGCGAGGATTCGGTTGGCCTGCTTTGGGTCCTCCGGCACTTGGAGTTTAGCGATGCGGTCGAAGACCTTGTTCCTCACCGTCGTGACATACAGGCCATCCGTGGGGCAGCCTGGTTTGCCTTTGGCTTGGGAAAGCGCGGCGCTGAACTTCTCCCAAAACTCGACCTGCGCCAGAGGCGTCTCAGCCGAGGCGATGGCGAAAGCTCAAACTCTGGCCGACGTGATCAAGGTTTTCTGCCGCCTTATCAATCGACACGTCGAGGAGAACCGCTGCTGGCTGGAAGAAGGAGAAGCCGAGGAGATATGGTTTTTCAATCAGAAGAGTCCGACCTTCGCCGCTGACCGGGCGATCGCAGATCATGCTGGCCTGATGTCGATGGTCAATCTGGCTCGATTGGTTGGCGGGAGAAACTGGTATCTGACCCGCATGAGGTTGCAGACCCGAGCGACGAAGGCTCATAGGAAAATTCCAGGGCTCAGGAATATCGACATCCGCTTCGACCAGCCAGCGGCCGGTTTCGCCTTTCCCGCCGAATGGCTGCTGCGTCCCATTCAGCTTCGAAGGTTTCCTCCATCGCCCAAGGCTTCAGCGGACGGGTTGCTGAGTTTGGACGAAACGACCGTCGAGAAGCTCAAGCGCCTCTTGCGCGTGATCATCAGGGTGGGTGGTATCGGGCCAAGCTTCAGGTAGATGGCCGATCTCTGCGGCATCAGTGCCCGAACCCTGCACCGGCGTCTATAAGAGGCCGGCGTGTCCTACTGGGAACTGCTCGATGAACTGCGCCACGAGGGAGCCTGCGCCCAACTGAGAAACACGGATATCTCCATAAAAGAACTCGCCTTCGAACTCGGCTACTCCGGCTCCAATAATTTCATCCGAGCCTTCAAGCGATTAACGGGCTTCACGCCAAGTGAATATCGGGAATAGACAGGGGACGCTATCCCCTAGCCTCCAGACCCCGAAATTATACATAATTCGTTGATTATCAATAAGTGGAGGCGAGGGGAGTCGAACCCCTGTCCGAGGGATTTCGAGGCATTCGCGCCCTGCTCGCGAAATATGGTGATCAAAACGGCGCGACACCACGAGGGACGGTGAAGAGGCTCAAAGGGTCAAGGAAACCCTAACCCATTGAGCCTATGAGACTTAAATCCCAAGACGCCAAAGCCAGCCAGATCCGGTGGGGGATCGAACTGGAAACCCGCATCCCCACCACCGCCGGCGTGAACGTCGGCGGCTACCACCGCGGCCACCCGATTCATACCGGGGTCGACAAGGACAGCACGCTGCCCCTCGACGCCCCCGAATTTCAGGGCAGCCGCTGGAAAGCCGAGCGCGACGGCTCCATCCGCTGCGACTCCGGCCAGACGCCCTGCGAATTCGTGTCCCCCATCCTCCACGGACATGAGGGCATTGCCTGCCTGCTCCGCTTCGTGGAATGGACCCACGCCATCGGTGCCAGCGTGAACGACAGCTGCGGCTGCCACATCACCGTGGGCATCGAGAGCGTGATCGGCACGGACGATCCACGGGTGGTGAGCGAGTTCATCCGCAAACTCGCCCACATCAGCCGGTGGCACGCCCGAGGCCTCTACGGCCAGACCGGGACCGCGCGCCACCTGAACCACTACAGCCACCCGCTCTTCGAGGACACCGGAGCGAAGATGCGGCGGCTGGTCACCACCGAGGAAGAGCGGATCAAAGCCGAGTGCGCCGAGCATTGCGGGCGCGGGATGCTCAACTTCCGCAAATCCTTCCAGCGGGACGCCTCCGGACGCTACGTCGGTGTGGTTGAGTTCCGCGTCTTCGCCGGCACGCTCAACGCCAACAAGATCCTGCACCACCTGGGCACCGTGCTCGGCCTCTGCCGCCGCGCCCACGAAGTGAAGTGCCTCGGCGGCTTCACCAAGAACAAGGCGCAACAGAAGCGCACCGCCACCGCCGAGTCCGCCCTGCGCTACCTGCACGACTACCTCGGCTGGATTGGCTCCAAGCGGCCCGTCGCCCTTGGCCTCTTCGGCCCCTTGCACGCGGAGTTCCCCGCGATGCGCAAGGAGGCGCGCCGCCTCTGCCAGCGCTTCGACCAGCGCTTCCCCGACGCCGCGCTCTAGGCGTCGGCGTCCCACCCGAACCCTGATCCCTGAGGCCCCTTGGCCTCATCACCCTAACAGAACGACTAAGATGTGTGTGATCCTTGTATGCCCCGATGAAACCGCGCGCCCCGAGCGGGACGTGCTCGAAGCCTGCCACGACGCCAATCCGGACGGAGCCGGATTGGCCTGGCGGGAGAACAACAAAGTCCGCTGGATGAAGAACCTCGACGTGGACGACGTCGAGGCCCTGCTCGCGGAGCTGAACGGCGAAGTCGTGATCCATTTCCGCTGGGCCAGCGTCGGCGGCGTCGATGCCGACCTCTGTCATCCCTTCCCCGTGACCCGCTGGGCGAAGACCGACCTCTTCGGCGAAGCCGATACCGTGCTCTTCCACAACGGCACGTGGCCGGCCTACGATGAGGCCCTGCGCCGCCTGCGCAACGAGCACAAGAAACGGCTCCCGCGCGGCCCCATGAGCGACACCCGTGCCGCCGCGCTCTGCGTCCACGCCCACGGCAGGCGCATCCTGTCCAAGCTGCCCGGCCGGTGGGTGTGGATGAACGCCACGCAGACCCGCCTCTACGGTCCATGGGCGGAGTTCGAGGGGATGCAAGTGAGCAACCGCAACTTCCTGCGGCGGCTC
>JARGNI010000021.1 GCA_029213195.1 Verrucomicrobiales bacterium | reverse complement strand
CTGGAGCTGGAGCTGGAGCTGGAGCTGGAGCTGGAGCTGGAGCTGGAGCTGGAGCTGGAGCAGGTTTTGCGGGAGTCTTGAGGTCGGTGTAGAAGAGGCGGATGATCTGATCCGATCCGGCTGCGGCGAGGAGTTTGTCCTCGGCGAACAAGGTGAGTTTGCCTACCGGGTTGGGCAGAGTGATGACATCAGATTTCTTCGGCTGATCCACGGCTCTCTTGCGGATCGTTTTGTCAGTGGAGCTGGAAAAGAGTGTCTTCCCGTCTGCAGAGAATGCGAGGTCGGTGATCGCTCCGTTGTGATCCTTGACCTCGACGGTCGTCAGCGAATTCTCCTGGGGGGTTAGGAGGAGAAGAGCCCCACTCTTCAGGCCGATGGCAAACCGAGAAGCATCAGGAGTCGAGGCGATTGCGGTCGCTTCCTCCGGGAGGGCGAGTGCTTCGCTCAGTTGAGCAGGCGAACGTTTCCAGATTTTGACGTTCCGATACCCGCCGGAGGCAACCCGCCCATCGGGGCTGAAGGCGATCGATTGGACCAGGTCGCGATGAGCGGTGGGGTGCTCCAGGCTCTTGTCGACGAGGGAAGCTTCCTGTCGTGCCAAGCGTAAATCGTAGAGATCGATTTCCTGTCCTCGTCCTGCAACAGCAAAACGTCCCTCTGGGGAGATGGCCGCGGTGTAAATGGGCTGAGGTCCCTTCAGATGGGTCCAGGAAGCCGGAGCCTGCGTTGAAACGACATCTCCCTTGGCTCCTTCATCGATCCACCTTTGGAGAAGAGCGAGTTCCTGGGGGTTCAGGTTCCGCGCCTTCGACTTGTTGTTGGCAGGAGGCATGGTTGGCTCCTCGAGGTGGGCTGCCGTAGTAAACAAAAAAGAGTCTTTCCCGTTGCCTGGCTCGATGGACGGACCGGAGTCGCCACCGCGGATCATGTCCTGAGGCGATTCGAGGATGAGGTCGGCCTTCGCCTTGGTCGAGTTGTGGCAGGCGAGGCAGTTCTGCTTGAGAAACGGATACACTTCGATCGCGAAATTGACCGGGGTCTCTCGCTTCAGTTCTGCCACTGGCAGCTCGGCGAAAAGCGGCGAAGCCAGGGCAACGAGGAAGAACGGAAGGCAATCAATGGGCTTCATCAGGTCGACTATTTCTTCTCGGGCTTCGGGGCAGGCTCTTTCACTTCCACGGTGAGCGGCAGTGACCAGGAGGCGAACTTGAGATCCTTCTTGGCTGCCTGTTTCGTGAGATCGGTGACCTTCTTTGCAATGGCGGCCTTCTCCTTCTCTGCCGATGCTTTGTATTCCTCAGCCTGCTTGAGTTTCTCTTCCGATGCTTTGAGTTTCGCTCGCGCATCGACGAGAGCGGACTCCAGTTTCGGCTTGGTCTCGGGCGAGGCCGTATCGAAATTCTTCTGGGCAGACTCGACCGCTTTGCGCGCGGCTTCGACCGCCTGCGTGGCTTGATTGACTTTCTCTACGGCCCCGGTCGCGAGGATGTCGATTCGCTTCTGTTTCTCCTTTGCCCGTGTCACCGATTCGGGGTTCCTTGCGTAGGGGGTGACTCCGGTTCCTTTGAGAACGAAATTCCAGATGCCGGGTTCCGGTTGGAATACATTGTTCTGTTTTGTGAAGTTCAACGTGAGTTTTGCCTCGTTCGCCTTGTCGGAAATCTTCACGGAAGGTGGCTTGGTCAGGCCACGAAGGCCGACAGGGGTTACGGTCAGGTCTCCTTTGACCGCGTTGCGGGCAACCACCTGGATGGGGATCTCGAGTTTCTCTCCCAGGGTCACGGAGAACGTTCGATCTCCAGGTGCATCGATGCGGATGGGCGTGGGGTCGCTGGGGACGACCGCAAGAGGAATCGATTCTTCGACACGGGAAATCAGACGTCCTGTATTGTAATCTCCGACCCCGAACACGAGGGATCCGTTTCGCACTGGGCGCTTCTTCTCCTCGTCCCCGATCTTTGTCGATGCGGTCAGGTTGATGGTTCCGCTCCAAGCGGGGGCATCCGACGAGGCGGAGAAAACGAGTCGGACGACGGTCTCTTTCGCCCGGGCTGTAACCGGAGGGCAGCTGACACCGGTGGGAAGATTTTCCGCTCGAATTGTGATCGGTCCGGAAAAGCCATCCTTGCGATAGATGAGCAATCTCATCGGGAAAGTGCCTCCTTTTCGGAGAAGGGGCGCGGCAGGATAGGCCTGGCGTTGTTCGACGAAGTCTCGTTCCGACACTGCCATCACCGCGAAATCAGGAGTCGCTTCCCGGATCGCAAGACGGTAGATCATGTCATCCGAGCCTGATCCGAATTGGTTGATGACGGTCACATCGTAGGGTCCATCCTGATCGGCGATGAAATTGCTGGTTGGGTCCAGGGAGCGGTCGGGGAAGGTGGCTCCTCCGTATCCCCCAAAATCATCTCCTTCTTGAATGGTGGACTTGGTTTCTTTCCCGTCCTTGTCCTTCGTGACCTTTTCGATGACCAGGTAGGGGTCGAAGTTCTCATCGATCCGGTTCCCCGTGATCTCGACGAAATACTGAGTCCCCTTCTTTGCGAGAAGGCGAAATCGATCGACATCTCCGTTTTTGTCGATCCTGGTTACCACTTCGCTATTCGGATCCACTGGAGTTGGGTCTGCACTCTCCTGGATCTTGGTTACGGGGTGAGAGGAAATTCCAATCGAAACGGGCAGGGAATTCTGAACTGAATAGGAGAAGGTGTCGATCAGCGCACTGGAGGGTTCGGTTGCGGGTCGAACGGCATAAGTGGGGGTGCCAGGGATTGGAATCTTGACGGCGAGGGATTCGAGCGGCTTTCCATCGATGGAATTTCCCGTAGCTGGTTTCGAGCCAGGTAAGAGTCGACCCAACAGGGTGGCATCCAGGACCTGACCCTGTTGACCGACCGGGGGATCGACGGCATCGATCCAGGGGCGCTGACTGACCTGAATGAGATAGGGAAAATTCTCACCGCCGCGATAGAGAAAGTCGTAAACCCCCACCCAGTAGGAACCATCGGACGACGCCGTAAAGTCAATCATCGGATCTCTTCCGACGAAGTCACGGCTGGCTTCCAACTCGCGACCGGAGGCGTCGACCAGTTTCAGGCTGGCATCGGCCTGAGAGTCGAGTTGCTCGGCGAAACAGTGGACGAGTACTCGCTCTCCCTTTTTCAGGTCCACTTTCCACCAGTCGATCTGATTGGCATCGGCGGTACCATGAGCATACGTCTCCTTGGGCAGAGCCGGAGCGGAGGCGCGATCATGATGGGAACTCCCCGCGTTGTCAGAAAGAATCTTCTCTCCCTTCCGGGCGACGAAAACGGGCCGGGAAGGGGAAATGCCAAATCTACCCGTAGCCCGTGTCTCGATCCAGCCCCCGGAATGATCTGCCGGGATCGTCACTTCGAAGCGGGTGCCATCCTGTCTGGGATCCGGATGAAACTCGTTGGTCGGAAGGAGGATCGGCTTTGCCTTGATTCCCGAAGAGGAAAAGTGAATGCCGGTCAATTCATCGAGGTGAGCCCCGCGCAAAGAGATTTCGCTCTTCGAGCCTGCCAGGAGGATGGGTGGGTGAACGGATTGAATCTCAATGCTCGGCAGCTGGGCAAAAAGGGAATTCGTCCCCAGCAGGGCGAAGAGAGCGAGAGGAAGAAGGCGCTTCAGCATTCCAGAGAGAGCTTTGTCAGGATGAAAAGGTGAAGCCGGGGGGGCGGTTCTCCTCACTTGAGATCAGTGATTGAAAAGGAACTCCTTGGTGTTGAGCAAAGCCCAGAGGATATCCTCGAACGCTTCCTGCTCCGCCTTTTCGGGAGTTAGATCATCATCTTCCTTTTCTGCCGCTTTGCTGCGCTTGCGGCCAAGGTGGGCTCGAGCCGCATCCAGCTCTTCTTTGCTGGGGGCGCGGGACAGGGCGTAGTAGTAGATCTCGGAGAGACGATCTTCGTCCGGGCGATCCATCGCCTTGGCAAGCGACGCAGCCCGTCCCTCACCATGGCTCAACTTGTTCTGGATCGTGTCGGAATTGATGAGGTGAAGGCTCTGGGCGAGGTTGGCATCGGCGACGCGCTCGCATTCGCAGGCGCTGTCCATTTCGGGCCGGCCGAAAACAGTGAGGAAAAAGGAGTCCTCGTTGAACTTGTCGTCGGGGAGCCAGGTGGCACGGACACCGGCGGGCTGATTTCGGAAGTTGTCTTTCGAGAGCGACACCAGGTTGATCGCATCGAGGAGGACTTCTGCCTGGAGCCTCTTGGGGTAGTAGCGGGAGTAGTTCTGCGTGTCCTTGACGTTGTGCGAATTCGGTTCGGAGTCGAGTTGATAGGTCCGGCTGTTGCAGATCGTCCGAATGAGGTCCTTGAGGTCGAACCCACTCGCGACGAAATGAGAAGCGAGGGCATCGAGGAGCTCCGGGTGGGTAGCAGGATTCGTGACCCGCATGTCGTCCTCTGGTTCGACGAGGCCGACGCTGAAAAAGTGCTTCCAGTAGCGATTGACCAGCATCCTCGCAAAGTAGGGGTTATCCGGGCCTGTCATCCACTCGGCGAGAGCCTTTCTGGGATCTTCGGAGGGAGGGAGCTCCAGTGCTTCTTCCCCAAGCGGAGCCGGACGGAGAGTGGTCTTCGTATTGGGATTCTGCATCGCGGCGGGAACTCGCTTGTGGAAGATGATCTCTTCATCGGGTTGTTCGCCCTTCTTCCGCCCGACCGTGGTGAAAAATGCGGCGAAGCTGTAGTAGTCGTCCTGTGACCACTTCTCATACGGGTGATGGTGGCATTGCGCACACTGCATCCGGATCCCGAGGAAGACCTGGGCGATGTCCTGCATCTGCTCTTTCTGATCCTTCACTGCCCGGTAATATCCCACCGCAGGATTGCGTCCGATTTCGCCGGTCGCGGTGAGAACATCGGTGACGAGAGCATCGAATGGCTTGTTCTCGTCGAGGCCCTGGCGGAGCCAATCGTGAAACGCGTAGGTGCCGCGCTGGTAGGTGTCCTTGGCGCGCTTGTTTCTCAGGATCCCAGCCCACTTCTGAGCAAAATAGGCGGCGTAGTCCGGAGATGCGAGAAGTTCATCGATCTTCTTTTGACGCTTGTCAGGCTGAGTGTCGGCAAGAAAAGACTTGGTTTCCTCCGCGGTAGGCAAGCGCCCGGCGATATCGACGGTGACCCGACGGAGAAACGAGGAATCGTCTGCGGGTTGCGATGGAGGAAGTCCGAGGAGGGAGAGCTTGGAGAAGACCTGCTCATCGATAAAATTCTTAGCCGGCGGCAATTGGTCGATCGCCTCGCCGAGTGGGATCGTCGCGCGGAAAACCGCGACGTGTTCCTGGAAGCGGATCATGACGGAAGTCGAGCCGGTTTGTTTTCCGAACACGACGTGGCCATTCATGTCGACTTCGGCCATCTCTTCCTGGTTGGCTTCGTAGATCGCGGTTCTCGTGATATCGCGAACGGTGCCGTTGCTGAAGTGGGCGGTCACCGCGAGTTGCTGTTCGGAGTTGGGCGTGACGACCCGGTCATCGGGGAATACGGAGATCTTCTCGATGACGGGGGACTCCTCGGGCGAGTCGGGGAGGCCTTGACGGATCCATCGTGTGATAGTCTGGTAGTCCGCTGAATCCTTCTCCAGTCGGATTCCACCCTCGTGTGGGATTTCACCAGTGGCCTTGAGAAGAAGAAGGCTGTTCTCCGGTGCGGCAGGAGAGATCCGACGCCCACGCGATTCTCGAACGAGCCACTCGTGATCATTCCAGGGCTCGTAGCCGAGGAGGGAGAGGCGGAAATTGTTCTGCCCGCCCGACTTGCCATGACATCCGCCACCATTGCACCCGTACTTGGTGAACACGGGAACGACATCGTGCGCGAAGTGGACGGGTGGCTCTTTTTCGAATCCTCCGACGGTGAGTTTTGCCGAGGTCTTTCCGGAGTGCCCGGGCAGGGTGACCTCGATCGTCGCGGTTCCGTTTCCTTTCGGCTGGAGATAGCCATGGGAATCGACGATCGCGATTTCGGGAGGGAGGATTGCGATGTTCGCCTGGTGGGTGACATCGCGGCTCTTCTCACTGACGACCAGTTGCTGACCGGAGAAGGGGCCATTGAGGGAAAAGTCCTTCGCCTGCAGGGTGAGGTTCGCCTGCGGAAGCGGTTCCGGCTTTGGCGCAGGCGCAGGAGCAGGAGCAGGAGCAGGAGCAGGAGCAGGAGCAGGAGCAGGAGCAGGAGCAGCGGGCTGCTCTTGAGCGATTGCAGCGGAACTGAAGAAAAGCGTCCCGGCAAAGAGGAGGGCGGAAATGTGAGAGCGAAAAATCATCCTACGAGTTCTTTCATGGGTGCGTGTTCCGGATCGACGAGATACATGGGCCGTCCCGTCAAGTCCTCCACAGTGGTATTGCGAGCGTCGATTCCGAGACCGTGATAGAGAGTTGAGAAAACCTCCTGGAACTCGACGGGTCTCTCCGTCGCTTCGCCGCCGATTCGGTCCGTGGCACCGATGACCTGGCCATGGTTCATCCCACCACAGGCAAGCACGGCCGAACTGACTCGCGGCCAATGGTCGCGTCCGCCCTTGTCGTTGATCTTCGGGGTTCTTCCAAATTCTCCCCAGACGACGACGCTGACGTCCTTGTCGAGACCGCGGTCGTGCAGATCCTGGACGAGAGCGCTCAAGCCCTGGTCGAGAAGGGGGAAGTCCTCGCGGGCGCGTCCGAAATTGTTGCTGTGCCAGTCCCATCGCGAAAAGCCGAGGGTGACGCAGCGCGCTCCCGCTTCGACAAGTCGACGAGCCATGAGGAACTGATCGAGACGCTTCCAGCATCCATCGGCCTGGAGCTTGTCTGTTCCAGTTCCGTAGCGCTCGACCAGCTTGGGGTCTTCTTTCGAGAGATCCATCGCATCGGCGAGGGCGCTCGAGGTGAGAACACCAAAGGCCTGCTCGTTGAAAGTGTCGAGACCTTCCATCATGCCGGACTGATCCACATCGCGCCGGAATCGATCGAAGCTGGCGAGGAGCGCCTTGCGATCCTGGAGTCGCTCGAGACTGACTCCGTCGAGGACGATATCCTCCTTCCCGGCGCCCCGGAAAGGCGTGAAGGGAGAATGAGATGGGCCGAGAAATCCGGATGGCCCAGGGTTTCCCCAGGGATCGTGGCGCGTCTTGGGGGAAAGGCCGACGAAGGGAGGGCAGGAATCATTGGCCGGGCCTTCCAGCCGGGAGAGAGCGGATCCCATGCTGGGCCAGCCGCCGGGAGGTACATTCTTGCGTCCCGGCCGACCCGTCAGGCACATCATGAGATCGTGCGGGCCCTCGCATCCAACCATGGAACGGACAAAGGAAAACTTGTCCGCCATTTTTGCCATCTGGGGAAATTCCTCGCAGATCTCGACTCCGGGGACGTTCGTTCGGATCGGTCGAAATTCTCCGCGATATTCGCTGGGTGCATCAGGTTTCAAATCCCACATGTCCTGGTGAGGCGGTCCACCGGGGAGGAAAATCATGATGACCGCCTTGTGGTTGATGCCTCGCGAGGACGCTCCCGTGTTGGCCTCCGCCTCGAGTAATTGAGGAAGACTGGCCCCGCCCAGAGCGAGGCCTCCGATTTGAAGGAAGTTTCGTCGAGAGTATCCGTCGCAGAAACGGCCCGAGTTTTCGCCGAGAATAGTGAGCATGACGCTGTGGGGTGGTGGGTTCCGGGAACAAGCTGTTCTTCCGCATTAGAATAAGCAATGACCGGCTTTTCGACCAGAGAGCCTCCTTACGCGTTCACGGGGCAGGGATAGCCGTGAATGCGTGCGTTTCGGGTCTTTACCGCACTCCCCATTTCCTGAGATAACTTCCCCGTCCTAAACCTGTTTGTGACTTTGCTATGTCAGCGGATTTCCGTTCTCCTCGTTCCCGTTCCGCGGTTCCCTTGGCAACCCGTCGCGCCGCGGTCAAGGCGGGGGCGTTGGGTTTGATGGGAGGCCTCGGTCTCGAGCATCTTTCCTCGCTCGAAGCTGCCCAGCAGGGGAAGGGGCGGAAAAAATCGGTGATCTATATCTTTCTTTCGGGTGGCTTGGCTCAACACGAGAGCTTTGACATGAAGCCGGATGCCCCGACCGAGATCCGGGGGGAGTTTCGTCCGATCTCGACCCGGACTCCAGGGCTCCAGATCTGCGAGCATCTTCCCGAGCTCGCGAAGCGGAGCGAAACCTGGGCGCTTTGTCGATCCCTCTCCCATGGATCGAATGAGCATTCCGACGGGCACTACATCATGATGACCGGGCGGACCGACCTTCCTCCGGGATTCGATCGGAGCAAGCCCATGGAAACGGATTGGCCATCCATTTCGGCCCTCGCTGGAAATCTTCTTCCCCCTGCAGGCGCCTTGCCACCGGCTCTTGTCCTTCCCGAGAAACTGGTGCATCGCACGGGGCGGACCTTGCCTGGACAATTTGCGGGAATGCTGGGGCGACAGCACGATCCTTTTTTCCTGGAGGCGTCTCGATTCAATCCCAAGGGCTACGGCGCCTATCCCGAGTTCGATTTTCATCATGGGACGGGAAGTCAGGATCGCGACGATCTCCACTTTCGCACGGTGAGTCTCGACCTTCCGGACTCGATTGATTTCGAACGCTTCCAGGATCGCCTCGGCTTACAGAAGCAACTCGATGGGCAGAGGAAGTCTCTGGAGGAAGCTGCCGCCGCCGTCGGGATGGATCGCTATCGCGAAATGGCGGTCGGTCTTCTCTCTGACTCCAGTGTCCAGTCTGCCTTCGATGTCCATGGGGCGGATGAGAAAACCCAGGAACGTTACGGGAAGAATGCCTTTGGCTGGTCTCTGCTCATGGCTCGTCAGCTCGTCGAATCAGGAGTTCGCCTGGTCCAGGTCAACCTCGGAAACAACGAGTGCTGGGATACCCACCAAGCCGCGTTTCCCAATCTCCGGGACTTTCTTTTTCCACCGACCGATCGAGCAGTGTCCGCATTGCTGGATGACTTGGAGGAACGGGGCCTGCTGGAAGACACCCTCGTCGTTATGGCCAGCGAGTTTGGGAGAACGCCAAAAATCTCCACTCTTTCCAGTGCCAAGCTGCCGGGACGGGATCACTGGGGCGCCGTGCAGAGTGTCCTCCTTGCCGGAGCCGGGGTCACTGGCGGAGCCGTCCTTGGGGAAACGGACAAATGGGGTGGTCATCCGGTGGCGGATGGACGACGGGCCGAAGATCTCGCCGCGACGATTTTCGATACCCTGGGATTCCCGAAAGACGGTCACTGGACCGATGTCAGTGGACGCCCCATGCCCCTGTATCATGGGGAGCCGCTGCGGGAGTTGTTCGGCTAGCGCGTTTCCTTGCCGGATGGGATCGGGAGATCCGAGAGATCAATTCCGTGATGCCTCTTCCCGTGCTTCGGCATCGGTTGCTTCGTCGTGATAGTATTCCCGTGGACGGTAGAGTTTCGCGACGACGACGAAAATCAAGGCCGAGGCCAGCATCAGTCCGGTGAAGAACCAGAAGTAAGAAGCTCCTTCAAGCTTGATCTGCCCGCCGACAAAGTAGTCACGCTGGATCGTCGGTCCGCTCTCGTTGATCTCCGCGGTAGTCGGCACTCCGAGGGCGGCCTTCCGCTTGTCGAGCCACGGCTGATCCGGTTTGAAAACTCCCATCCACTTTTCAAAGGCAGAAGGTTCCGAGCTTTCGGGGCGGGTGATCTTGAGGATGATGCCCTGGTCCCACTGGGTCGTGGGTTGCTTGTCAGGGCCGTCGCTGGAAACCCGGATGGTGTTCCGGTTGATGACACGGTAACGATAGGGATTCCCCCAGGGATCCATCACTTCCGATATCATTTTTGCTCCCTCCTTCTGAGAGGGGGCAGTGAACTCTGAGGTTTCAATCTTCTCGACGAGTTCGGCAACGAGGACATCGAGTTGTTCGCGCCCACGGAACTGGAGGTCGGTTCGCTTTCCGTCTTTGTCGAAGGGCAGGAGGAGATCATCGGGGGTGCCGATTTTTTCATCGTATCCACCCAGGGCCGCTTCATTGCTGGTCGCCTCGACAGCCGCGACCGGGTTCTTCACCTGGATGAAATCATTGATCTGGGCAGTGAGCAGGTTCCCGGCGAAGACCGCGAAAAGGAACAATGCCATGACGAAGGATTTCATCGCCTTGGGAGCCTGCGTGTAGGAGAACTCGAGGCAGACAATGGAGACCATGACCTCGGAAGCGGTCAGGGCGACGAAGGCGACCAGTTGCCAGGCGATGGAAGGGGTTTCTCCGGCATCGATTCTCATCTGGGCGATCGAAACGAGGGCGAATGCGATCACCATGATGAACAACCCGATGCTGATTTTTCGCAAAGGTGTCAGCGGGAATACCTTGTCGATGAGGGGGTAGAGAAGATACGAAAAGAGTGGGATAAATGTCAGGATCAGGATGGGATTCAGGGCCTGGATCTGACTGGGGAGCCATTCCACCCCGAGGAAGTTGCGATCCATGTTCTCGGCCTGCAGGACCCAGGAAGACCCGGTCTGGTCGAAGAGAGCCCAGAAGATTGCGACGAAGACATAAATCGCGCAGAGCTTGAGGATGGCCTTGATGCCTTCTCCGCTGAAAAGTTCCTTGGCGAATCCCACTCCGCGAGCGGGGATGTGGACGAACTTGGTCCTGCCCATCCAGAAAACGATCGTGGCCAGGGCCATGAGAACACCGGGAACCCCAAAGGCCCAGTGGGGCCCATACCACTCCAGCAGCCAGGGGGTCAGGAGTGTCGAGACGAAGGCGCCGAGATTGATCGACCAATAGAACCAGTTGAAAATACGGGGAAGGAGATGGCGATTGAGGGATCCGAACTGGTCTCCGACATGGGCCGAGACGCAGGGCTTGATTCCTCCCGATCCAATCGCAATGAGCCAGAGTCCTGCGACGAGCCAGGTGCCGGCTTCACCGGCCATTCCCATGAGGGCGAGGGCGCCGTGGCCCAGGCAGTAGACCACTGAGAGTAGCATGATGACCCGGTACTTTCCGAGAACCAGGTCAGCGAGCAAGGCTCCCAGGATGGGAGTCGCGTAGACGAGCGCAACAAAGAGATGGAAACGTTTCGTCGCTTCGGCATCGCTCATCTGCTGCGTGGCCGTATCACCCATGAGCCAGAGATAGTTCACCATGAAGATGGTGAGAATCGTCCGCATCCCATAGAAGCTGAACCGCTCGGCCGCCTCGTTTCCGATGATGTAGGGAATGCCCGGGGGCATCTTCTCGGTCTGGAGAGCGGTGCTGGCGTAGGGGGAGGTGGACATGTCAGGGCAATGGGCCGAAGCAGTGAGCGTAAATGAGAACGAAGCGTCAGCCCTCGATCGTCTTGCGAGCCCAGGCGGCGGCTCCCATGACTCCGGCATCGTCTTCGAGCTCGGCGGCGACGATGGAGAAGGAATCACGATAGGCGGGGAGGACCCGGTCGCGTGCGGCTTCGAGGACCGTGGAAACGTAGAGTTCCGGAAGCGCCTCGACGAGGCCGCCTCCGAGGACGATGCGGTCGGGGGACAGCAGATGGATCACGGTGGCGACACCACATCCGAGGAGGGTTGCAGCACGATGGATGATGTTCTCGATTTCCGTGTCGCCGGCCTCAACGGCTGCCGCGAGCTTTCCGCTGGTGATCTTGGAAATGTCAGTTCCACAGGCCTTGAGGAGATTGGGGGCGAGTCCGCGATAGGCGGCGCGGGCGGCTTCCGAGGCGATCTTGAGTCGGGAGCATTCCATCTCCAGCGTAGAGCCCCCTTCTCCGTGACCGGAGGTTTCGGGGAAGAGAGGGATGTGTCCCAGTTCCATGCAGGACAGGTTCGCTCCCTGGACGAGACGACCGTCGATGACGGCTCCGGCTCCAATTCCGGTTCCCGGGAAAATTCCAACGGCGCATCGGGCCCCGCGGGCGGCACCTTCCTGGTATTCGGCAAAGACTCCGGCATCGACATCGTTGCATATGACGGCTCGGGCGTCGAAGGCTTCCCCGAGATACTCTTCGACCGGAACATTGCGCCAACCGAGGTTCGGCGCTTCCACGATGACACCCGTTCCCGGATTGATTGGGCCGGGGCAGCCGACTCCGATCCCGCAAATCTGCTTTGGTTTGACCCCGGCATCGTCGAGAGCTTCCTCGATGGTCTCGGCCATCCGGGAGAGGCCCGATTCGGCTCCCTTCGCCCCTTGGGTCTTTTGCTTGGCTCGACCGAGGGTCTGATAGTCGTCGTTGAAAACCTTGGCAAGCATCTTGGTGCCGCCGAGGTCGAATCCAATCCAGACGCGACCCTCATAGTGTTTCTTCTTCTTACTCATGCAATGTATTCCTGGGCTAGGCTGCGGGCCTCGAGATCGGCATTGATGATCTCATCGAGGCTGGGGTGAGAAATGGTGGTGTGATCGCGCATCGTGGCAGCGACGGTTTCCCAGATCTTCGGAAAGGGGATTTCTTCGGCGAGAAAGGAGCTCACGGCGACTTCATTCGCGGCGTTCATCACTGCAGGGAGTGTGCCACCCGCGGTGCCTGCTTCCTTGGCCAGGCCCAAGGCGGGGAAGTCGTCCCATCGAGGGGCTTCAAAATCGAGTCGGGCCAGTTCGGCAAAATCGAGGGGAGGCAGCGTGTTCGGAACTCGCTCGGGCCAGGTCACCGCATACTGGATCGGAAAGCACATGTCCGTGGTGCTGAGTTGCGCAAGGATGGAGCTGTCGATGAACTCCACCATGGAGTGAACGATGCTCTGTGGGTGGACGATGACATCGACTCGAGCCATCTCGATATCGAAAAGCCAGCGAGCTTCGATCATCTCGAGCCCCTTGTTGAATAGCGTTGCGGAGTCGATCGTGATTTTCTGCCCCATCTCCCACGTCGGATGCTTGAGCGCCTGGGCCTTGGTGACATTCACAAGGTGGGCAGCGGGAAGGGTTCGAAAAGGTCCCCCGGAAGCTGTCAGGATGAGTCGGGAAACGTCTCTGGACGATCGATCTTCGAGGCATTGAAAGATCGCATTGTGCTCGGAATCGACAGGCAGCACGCGGACGCCCTTTTCCCGGGCTGCGGTCATGACCGCTTCTCCTGCCATGACGAGAATCTCCTTGCTTGCGACGGCGATGTCTTTTCCCGCTTCGATGGCGGCGAGGGCAGGGCGTAGACCGGCGACTCCGACAATGGCGATGAGGACGAGATCGGCTTCGGGCATTGTTGCCAGTTCGATCAAGCCTTCTTCCCCCGTATGGATCGCGACATCGCTGGAAACCTGGGAAATGAGGGAGTCCAACCCTGTTGGATCATAGAGGCAACCCTGTTGAATCTCGAACTCCCCAATCTGCCGGGCCAGAGCATCGACACTGCGATTGGCGGCAAGCCCGACGACTTCCATCCGTTCTGGGATATCCCGTGCCACTTTGAGAGTACTTTCTCCGATGGATCCAGTCGACCCGAGAACGACGACTTTCTTGCGTTGAATTTCCTCTCCCATGCGAAATCAGCTGAAGACGAGAAGGTAGATGTAGAAAAGGGGAGCCGTGAAAATGACGGAGTCGATCAGGTCGAGAAATCCACCGATCCCGGGCATGACCTGACCACTGTCTTTCGCTTCGAGGCTGCGCTTGAGAATCGACTCGGCGAGGTCTCCGAGCACGGCGACGAGCGCGAGGAGGACGGCGAGCACCAGTGCGTGGAGGGGGCCGATGATGGGGATTTGATCTCCCATCGCGAAATACATCGTGAAGCTCCCCGCTACGGCAAAGAAGATTGCCCCTCCAAAGCCCTGCCAGGTCTTTCCCGGGCTGACATGGGGAACCATCTTGTCTCGACCAATCAGGGATCCGACGAGATAGGCACCCATGTCGGTGAGCTTCGTCACGGCGATGAGATAGATGACGTAGAAGTGCGCCGAAGGATCACCCGCCTCGTTGACCAAGGGGAGCATGAGGACCTTGGGGACAAAACTGAAAAGGAGGACGCAGTAAATGAATCCAAAGATCGTGGCCGAGATCTCATCCAGGGTCCGGAATCCCTCAATGGGAGACCGCAATCGCTCGAGGACGACGAGGGTGACGAGCAGGGCGACGGCCAGTCCATCGATCTCGGTCAACCACCCGGCTTCGAATCCCCAGATCGGAGCAAAGAGAAAAATGATGTAGGCGACGCTGACGCCATAGGTCTGCCAGCGAAAGCGACGAAACCCCCGGATCGGGAAGAGACGGAAATACTCGATCAGCGCGCCGAGGGAGATGATTCCGAAGAGGACGGAGTAGAGCCAGTCCTGCGAGAAGTAGAACGCAACTCCTAGAATAGCAATGAGGAAGACCGTGCTGATAAGACGGCTTTTGAACGCCCGCCTCTTTGCGGCACTGTCGGTCAGAGTTGGCGTCGGGTTTTCCCCGGGCAGGGGGCCCGAAGGCAAATTGGCTCCTTTTTCATCTTCCGGGGAGCCCTGGGAATCGTCGGCAGGGTTTTCGGGCATTGCGCACGTCGGTGGTTCTCATGAAACAAGCAGCCGTGGAACTTGGCAATGAATAAATCGGGCGAATCGTGACCTCTCACACCCCTCCAATTTCCTGGATCTGACCGTGGATTCCGTCGGATCTGAAGTGGCTGGTGGTCGCCAGGGTGAGCTGGGGCGTGTTTTTGAATGGCGGACGATCAATTGGGAAACGCGGTCCCGCCGGAGCCTTTGCCGGTTCAGTCACAGGAGATACGGGGAGCGGAACCTACCGGAAATCCCGCTCCCCCTTCTTCCTGTTCTACCTCACAAGAGAATTTCTTCAGGAACGTATCCGTGAACATCGGTGAGACGAAAATCCCGCCCCGCGTAGCGATAGGTGAGTTTTTCGTGATTGAGACCGAGCAGATGCAGGATCGTCGCGTGCCAGTCATGGAGGTGCATGCGGCCTTCGATGGCCTCGTAGCCATGGTCGTCGGTGGCGCCGTAGGTCATCCCGCCTTTGACGCCGCCTCCGGCCATCCAGGTCGTGTAGCCCTTGGCATTGTGTCCGCGGCCATCGTTATTGGCGCTTCCGTTCGGGGTGCGACCAAACTCGCCCCCCCAGAGAATGAGGGTGTCTTTCAAAAGGTCACGTTGCTTGAGGTCAGCGAGCAGGGCAGCGATCGGACCGTCGGTTTCGCCGCAGGTCTGAGTCATGCTTTCCTGCAGTTTGTCATGGTGATCCCAGTTCCCGTGAGCGACTTCGACAAATCGCACGCCGCGTTCGACCATGCGGCGGGCGAGGAGGCAGTTTTTTCCGAAACCGGATGTGCCACTGTTGTTGAGCCCGTAAGCATCGAGGGTGGCGGCGGACTCGCTCTCATAGTCGAGGAGTTCCGGCATCGAAGTCTGCATCGAGTAGGCGAGCTCGGCGGATTGCATCATTCCTTCCGCGATGGGGGAGTGAACATCGCGCTCCAGCATGTTGCGGTTGAGCATCTGGACGAAGTCGAGCTGACTCCGCTGGGCTTTCGCATCCATTATGGTGTTGGCGATATTAGGGACACGGGGAGGCCCAGGGGCATTGCTTTTTCCTCCGATCATCGTGCCTTGGTAATAGGCAGGGAGAAAGGCGCTGCCGTAGTCACCTTTCTGACCTCCTCCCAGAACGATGTAGCCGGGGAGATTGGTGTTCTCGGTACCGAGACCGTAGAGCGCCCACGAACCCATCGAGGGGCGGATGAAATTGACGCTACCCGTGTGGGTGGCGGTCACGGCCGGTCGGTGGTTCGAGCTGTCCTGGTGCATTCCGTTGAGGATGCAGAGATCGTCGGCGTGTTTCGCCACGTTCGGGAAGAGATCGGAGATCCAGAGTCCGCTTTCTCCGTGCTGATTGAATTCCCAAGGAGAGCCGAGGAGATTACCGGCATACTTGCTGGATTTTCCCGTGTCTTTCGACAGTTGCGGCTTGTAGTCGAACGTATCGACGTGAGAAGGAGCTCCACGCATCGAGAGGTAGATGACGCTCTTGGCGCGAGGCGCGAGATGGGTCTTCTTGGATGCAAGGGGATTGGAGCTGCTGGCGCCGAAGGCTTTTTCTGCGCCGAGAGCGGCAGCGGCAATGCCTCCAAGACCGGTGGAAAGAGTGCGAACAGCGTCGCGGCGGGTGATGTCGTTTCGGAACATGATAGAAGGAGAGTTGGAGTTGAAGTTGGCGATTGTGGATCAATGGATGGTGCGAAATTCGGCGCTCATCATGAGAGCCTGACAAAAGGCGGCGAGCTTGGTTTCCTCGGTTGTCATGGGTTCCTTCTGGGATGCCGGTGCCGCATCAGGAGTCGCGGCTCTGCCTTTGCCCTTTCCTTTTCCGCCCTTGCCTTTCCCTTTGGATCTTCCTTCAGGAGCAGCGGTCGGTTGCGGTTCGGTGACGGAAGGTTCGCCGGGATCAAAGCTCTGAAGAAATTGAAGGCCACTCGATACTTCGTCGTTGGTGGCGGGTCGACTGTAGGCGAGGAGAAAAGCATTGCTGACCTGGTCGCGGACCGATGAGAAGTTGCGGCTCAATACTTCTGCCATGGCTCGGGACTGGATCTGGACCAGTTCGCTGTTCATGAGATGGAGCGACTGGGGGGCGACATTGGTGGGTTGGCGCTTCCCGATGGTGCCCTGCGGATCCGGGAAGTCAAAGAGACCCATCGAGTCCGGTAGAGCATCGCGCATGACGGGAAGGTAGAGCGAACGTCCGCGGAAACTTGAGAGGTTCATGTTGGCGACGACATCGGTTCCACGTCCGTCGTCACTGATGCGAACATCACCGGCCTCATGCACCATCGAGGTCTCGGGTCGAGTCCGGTCGAGCAATCCACTGACGAGTAGCATCTGGTCGCGGAGAGACTCGGCATCGAGCTGGCGGACATTGGCTCTCCAGTGTGTCGTGTTTGCAGGATCCTTGGCGTAGTTCTCGGAGTGAAAAGTGGAGGCCAATTGATAGGTGTCGGTCAGGACAATTTCACGAACCAGGTTCTTGATCGACCAGCCTCCCGCCATGAAGCGGATCGCAAGATGATCAAGGAGTTCCTGGTTGGACGGAGGGAGGCCTGTCGTCCCGAAGTTGTCCATCGTTTCGACGATCGGAGTTCCGGTCAGGTGCATCCAGATGCGGTTGACCATGACGCGGGCGGTGAGGGGATTCTCTTTGGAGGTGATCCACTCGGCAAGCTGCAGGCGGCCGCTCTCGCTGGAGGGGACTTCTGGTGTTCCCTTGAATTGAAGAACTTCGGGGAGTCCGCGTTCCACTTCCTGGGCGGGTTTGGTGACGTCACCGGTGACGAGGATGTTGGTGTTCGCGACATCGCCTTCGCGGACTCCCATCGCGAAAGTTTTGGCGCTTCCGTCAGGATTGAGAAATTTCAGCGCGCTTTCGGTGCGGAGGATCTGCTGCTTCAGTCGAATGAGATCTCTTTGCTCCATTCCCTCTTTCTCCAGCATCGCGGCACGTTCTTCGGGGTCTGCCCTGCCTCCTCCTCCCTTGCCCTTTCCTTTGCCACCGGAGCGACCCCGGAGGTAGTTGTTCCGTTCGATCAACTCGGCGAGAAGAGCTTTCTTCTCTTCATATTCTTCCCGCTGATCTTCGGTGCTGAGGCCGGTATCGGGAATGGGGAGTTCCAACAAGTCCGACGCGCGGTGATTCTGGTTTCCCGCAATCGTTCCCCAGAGCGTCTCAGTGCTCTTGAAGATTCCGGCCATGGCGTAGTAGTCCGCAGTCGAGATGGGGTCGAACTTGTGATCGTGGCAGCGGGCACAGGAAACCGTGGTGGCCATGAAACCACGTGTGGTCGTGTCGATCTGCTCATCGATGAGATTCATCGCGAAGACCTGGCGGTTCTTCCCATTTTGGATCTTTGGGCCGATGGCCAGGAAACCGGTCGCGATGAGAAGTTCCTGCTTTTCCTCATCGGAGCGTGCCGGCAAAAGATCTCCGGCGAGGTGCTCCGTGATGAGACGGTCGAAGGGTTTGTCCTCGTTGAAGGAATCAATGACATAGTTCCGAAAACGCCACGCATAGGGGTAGCTCATGTTGTGGGTTCCCGCGGATTCGCCGAAGCGAACGACGTCGAGCCAATGACGACCCCAGCGTTCTCCATACTGGGGCGAATCGAGGAGTTGCTCGACCTTTTCGCGGATCGCGACCTCACGGTCTTTCTTTTCGGCTGCATGAAACGCTTTGATTTCGGGAGGGGTGGGAGGCAGGCCGGTGAGATCGAAAGTGAGTCTTCGAAGCAAACTCAGCGCATCGGCTTCTCCCACGGGCTCGGTCCCATCGGCTTCGCGTTTAGCCGAGACAAGGTCATCAATGTTCTGCTGAGCCGACCCCACCGGACTTTGGTAGGCCCAGTGGTCTTTTCCCGCTTCGATATCGACACCCGTTTCGACGACGTGAATTTTCCGTTCCCGCGGATCCGGAGCGCCCATTTCCACCCAGCGGACGAGCTTGTCGATCACATCCTGGGGCATCTTGTTTTTGGGGGGCATTTCGAAATCGGGATCGTTCCACGTCACGGCATCGACGAAGAGACTGTATTCCCAATTCTCGTCGTCGAAGAGAGGGCCCGTGCTTCCGCCTTCTCGCATCGCTTCCCGTGTATCGAGATAAAGACCGCCCTTGGATTCTCCCTCGGCGACGGAGTGGCACTCGTAGCAATACTTGACGAGGGCGGGGCGCACATGGGTTTCGAAGTAGTCGAGATGTTCGGGCGGGATCTCTTCGGCGATGCTGGCTTTGGACAGAAGGAGGAGACCGACAAAGAGCATGCCTCGGCGGACTGCGTTCGAAAGGGGAGCAAGGGAACTTCTGTTCATGGGAGAAAGCATCGGTTTCGCGATCATGGTGAGGATAACCCGACTTTGCGGGAGAAGTTTTCTCTTTGGGATGAATCCGTCTTTTCGAGGGACGAATTCATCGATCCCGGGAAAAAATGGGTTCGTGAGGCAACTTGTGGTCGCAAAAACCGTTTCATCCAGTCCAGGAAAAACAGGCGCCCAGGGGCTCCCGTGATCAGTGGATCACCGATTGCTCCTTGCGTTTTTCGATCAACTGCAACTCCTTGTGTCCTTTGACCGAAGATTCTCCCAACTCACCAGAGCCTGCATCGACCCGCCCTCGCTGGATCGGTCGAATCGTCGCGTATCTCGGAATCTGGATCGTCGTCCTGGCCACTCTCACCGTGCAGAGGGCACTCTGGAGTGAGGTCAGCTGGCCGCAGGCCATCATCGTCGTAGTCCGGGATTGGCTTCCCTGGGTGGTCCTTGGCCCGATGCTCTGGTGGCTGGTGAAACGCTTTCCTCTTTTCGGGAAACAGAGGCTTCGGAACTTCGGACTGCATCTCGTGATTTCCATCGTCATGGTCGTTCTCGCCGAGACCCTGGTCGCCTTTGTCATCTACCCGGCGACCCAGCCTGCCATGGAGCAAGCCGAGTTGAGTGAGCGTGATCAGCGGCGAGAGATTCGAGGCGTCCGTAAACGGCCCTTTCTCCGGAACAACGACTACCAGTTTCGAACCAGGACCATGGTGAGAAAGGCTCCCGGGTGGTTTCTCCTGAACTGGGTCTTTGTCCTCATCGGGACCTCTGTTCTGCAGAGACGGATCAATGAAGAGAGAACTCGCAAGGCCCTGGCGTTGCAGAGAAACCTTGCCGAGGCCCGGCTCCGGGAACTGCAAAGCCGGCTTCAGCCACACTTTCTCTTCAATGCTCTGAACTCGGTCTCCGCCCTCATTCATACCGATGTCGAGAAGGCAGACGAGATGTTGAATCGCCTCTCGACCCTCTTGCGGCGCGTCCTCGTTTCTGGGGAGAAGCCGCTCATTCCACTCCGGGAGGAGATGGGCCTGGTTCAAGATTATCTCGCGATTGAGCAGGTAAGGTATCCAGATCGTCTCACTGTCGTGGAAACCATCGACCCGGAAACCTTGTCGATTCTGGTTCCTCCCATGATTCTTCAGCCGCTCGCCGAGAATGCCGTAAAGCATGGGATCGAACCGAAGAGCACGCCTTCCACCCTTCGGGTCGTTTCCGAAAAGAAGGAATCCGGGGAGTTGGTGATCCGAATTCAGAATGACGGGATGGACCCTGATACTGAAACGGAGAGCCGTGGGCATGGAGTGGGGCTCGAGAATGTCCGCAATCGACTTGAGAATGCATTCGGTGACGAGGCCGCGTTGACGCTGCGTTTTCCCGAGGAGGGAGGCGCCCTCGTGGAACTTGTGCTGCCATCGGAAAAGAAGGAGGATTCGTGAGCGCGAAAACCATTCGAACCTTTCTCGTCGATGACGAGCCGCTCGCCCGGGACCGAATGCGGCAACTGCTGCAGGGAGAGGCCGATCTCGAAATCGTAGGCGAATACGGGAACGGCACGGATTGCATCGAAGCGGCCCTCGAATCTCCACCCGACCTGATATTTCTCGATATCGGCCTGCCGGATCACAACGGGCTCGAAGTGGTTTCTGAGTTGGCTGGAGAAATGGAGTCTCTACCGCTGGTAGTTTTTGCCACGGCCTACGATGAACATGCCATCGCCGCCTTTGAGCTCAACGCCCTCGATTACCTTCTCAAGCCGATCAGTCGGGATCGACTTACCCTGACACTCGAACGAGTGAGGTCTGCCTTTGCCAATCAGGATCGGTCCGAGGAAGATCAGAAATTGAGAAGCTGGATCGATTCGGAAGGAAAGGCTGGGGGCAAATCCTACCTGAGCCGGATCGAGATCCGGGAGCGCCAGGAGACTCATTTTGTTCCCCTCGATCAGGTTCACTTTTTCCAGAGCGACAAGAACTACATCGAGACCCACACCGCCGAGCGAGTCTATCTTTCTCGCATGACCATGGCCCGTCTCGAGCCCCAACTCGATCCCGAGTGTTTCGTTCGAATCAGTCGCTCCGTCATGGTATCCGTCTCCCATGTTGCGTCGATTGAGAAGAAGAGACGGAACGAATACTGGGTTCGTCTCGATACCGGCGAACGCGTCGGTGCCTCGCGGAATCTCGATCTTCTCGAGAAAAAGCTCGCCGAGTTGTAGCTCGCCGGTGCTCGGGTTTCCCGGTTCGGAAGTTGCGGATTCGGCACCCTACCGGGCTGGGTATCGGTTGCGAAACTGGGAAATTTGATCGATTACTCCTCCTTATGGCCAAGAAACCAGTAGTTTTGATCATTCGTGATGGATGGGGTGACAACCCCGCAGGACCGGAGGGAGCGGAAAGAGTCGGAGACTGTCCTCGGCTTGCGAACACTCCGTTCACCGATGAGATGCACGAAAAGTATCCCACGGCCCATCTCAGCTGCAGTGGGATGGATGTCGGACTGCCGGAAGGCCAGATGGGAAACTCGGAGGTCGGTCACCTCAATCTTGGCGCCGGTCGCATCGTTTACCAGGATTTCACCCGCATCAACAAGTCGATCGAGGACGGAGAACTCGCGACTCTACCAGTTCTGAAAGAGGCCTTTGAGAAAGCCACCTCAACCCGGCTGCACCTGGTCGGGCTGGTCTCGGACGGAGGAGTTCACAGTCACCAGGATCATCTCTGCGCTCTTGCCGAAGCGGCCAATCAGGCAGGTGTCTATGACATCATGGTCCATGCCATCGCGGACGGTCGTGACACCTCTCCGACCGGCGGAAAGGACTATCTCGGCTACTGTGAGGACAAGCTTGCCGAGTCGGGCGCGAGGATTTCCACGGTGATCGGTCGCTACTATGCAATGGATCGCGACAAGCGCTGGGATCGGACCAAGCTCGCCTGGGATGCCATTGTTTTAGGCAAAGGGGAGGTCAAAGAGATCCTCGCTTCCGACGCCGTGGCTGAGAAATACGAGGAAGACGTCACCGATGAGTTCATGAAGCCCATGGTCTTCGATGCGATCGACGAGCAGCGGGTCCGCGACGGAGATGTTGTCTTGTTCTTCAACTTCCGGGCCGACCGCGCTCGACAGCTCAGTCTTGCCTTCCTCCGCGATGACTTCGATGGATTTGACCGTGGCGCTCAGCCCAAGGTCGGTTACTACACCATGACCGAATACGATGAGACCTATGATTGTCCCATCGTTTTTCCTCCGGAAGAACTCACCAATACGCTTGGGGAGGTCGTGGCACGGGCTGGCATGACCCAGCTTCGGATCGCCGAGACGGAGAAATACCCGCACGTGTCCTTTTTCTTCAATGGGGGAGTCGAGGTGTCCAATCCGGGAGAAGATCGCCAGATGCTGCAGTCACCGCAGGATGTCGCGACTTATGATGAAAAGCCCGAGATGTCCGCAGAGGGCGTGACCCAGACGATTCTCGATCGGATCGAGAACTACGACATGGCCATCATCAACTACGCGAATCCTGACATGGTCGGTCACACTGGTGACGTGCCAGCGGCAATCAAAGCCGTCGAGTGTGTCGATGACTGTGTCCGACGAGTCGTCGAGAAAGTGCTCGGTCTGGGAGGGAAACTTCTCATCACGGCCGACCACGGCAACTGCGAGGAGATGATCAATCCGGACGGCTCACCCCAGACCGCCCATACCACGAATCTCGTTCCTTTGATCTACGTTGCTGACGATGCGGACGAAAAAACGCTGAAGAGCGGAAAGCTTGCCGACATCGCTCCGACCATCCTTTCGCTTCTTGGATTGGAAGCACCCGAGGAAATGACGGGGGATGTGCTGGTGCAGTAAAGCATCAGAGGCGGCTCTATTTCTCCCAATTCCATGGATTGGTAACCGGCACATCGGGGAAATCCGATGGGTTCCGGGTGTCGATTGCTTCGAGATGCCTACCCGTCCGTCTTGACCCCATCGACTCCACCCGCGGACGGAGTCCGGTTCTCGCGTTTGAGGTTGGCGACGATGTAGGTGGGGTCGTCTTCGAGGATGATGACATCGACGAGGGTGCCGGCTTTCTTGAGAAGGTCACGACAGTTGGCGCTGATGTGCTGGAGCTTGAGGGTTTTCCCGGCGGCGCGGTAGCGCTCGGCGAGCTTTTGAATCGCCTCCAGTCCGGAGTGATCCCAAACTCGAGAGTCCATCATGTCGCAGATGACGACGTCGGGATCGTCCGCAGGAGAAAACTCGGTGCTGAAGTCCTGGATGGATCCGAAAAAGAGCGGGCCGTGGAGGTAGTAGACCTTGGTGCCGTCTTCACGAATTTCGGTTTCCCGGTGAACGTGATGAGCCGACTTCCACGCGAAAACGAGAGCGGAGACGATGACTCCGGAGATCACCGCGAGAGCAAGGTTGTGGGTGAAAACGGTGACGAGGGAAACGAGGAGGATGACGAAGGCATCCGACTTCGGAATCTTCCCGAGGATTCGGATGCTGGACCACTCGAAGGTCCCGATCACGACCATGAACATGACTCCGGTGAGCGCCGCGAGCGGGATTTTCTCAATTAACGGCGCTGCGAAAAGGATGAAGCAAAGCAGCAGGATGCCGGCTGCGATTCCAGAGAGTCGACCCCGACCTCCAGAACGGATGTTGATGATGCTCTGCCCGATCATGGCACAACCACCCATCCCGCCGAAGAAGCCGGTGATGATGTTGGCAAGTCCCTGGCCGACACACTCCCGGTTGCTCTTTCCCCGGGTCTCGGTGAGTTCGTCGATGAGGGTGAGGGTCATGAGGGACTCGATCAAACCGACGGCGGCAAGAATGAAGGAGAAGGGGGCGATGAAAACGAGGGTATCCCAGTTCAGCGGAATCGTGAACGTGACGAGAGACGGCAGCCCGCCGGCAATGGAGGCCATGTCTCCGACAACGAGGGTATCGACCCCACCGAGAATCACAATGAGACTGACGACAATAATCCCGACGAGCGAGGCGGGAACTGCGGTGGTCAGCTTGGGAAGAAAGAAGCTGATCGCCATCGTCAGGAAGACGAGGCCCAGCATCAGGTAGAGAGCCGATCCCGAAAGCCAATCTGCTTTCGGAGTGGTCGGACTCTCCGTGAACATGGGGAACTGAGCCATGAAGATCACGATGGCGAGCCCGTTGACGAAACCGAACATGACGGGTTGGGGGATGAGTCGAACAAATCGTCCCAGCTTCAGTGCTCCACAGAGAATCTGGATCAATCCCATGAGGATGACGGCAGCAAAGAGGTATTGCAGTCCGGCATTGTCAACCAGGCCGAGTTCGACGCCGCGATCGTTTCCGATCTTTACCAGCCCGACCATGATCACGGCAAGAGCTCCGGTGGCTCCGGAGATCATGCCAGGTCGACCGCCGGCGATGGCGGTGACGAGACAGACCATGAATGCGGCATACAAGCCGACGAGCGGGGGAACTCCGGCGATAATGGCGAACGCGACGGCTTCCGGGACGAGCGCGAGGGCGACGGTGAGGCCCGAGAGAAGATCGTCTTTTGCCTGGAGACGGTTGCCGAATTTACGATAGATGAGCTGGATCACGGTACGCGGAGGTAGAGTGGTAAGAAGGGAGCGTCGTTCCGACGATTTCGGTCGATGCGAAAACGTCGGTTCCGACCGACGACCGGGGCAGAGAGCAAAGAGCGGAGCAAGTTGCATACCGTCACGGTTGCCTGCCGACGCCACGAGACCGGCGAGGAAACAGGCGAATCGGCCGAATCGCAAGTGATTAATTTGCGGAGCACCGCCCCGCTGCGGTCCGAGCCATCCCGATGAGAGGGGTGGTCGGGCTACTCCGGGGCCGCTTTCGTTGCCGGAGGAGTTTCGTTCTCGGAGGTGCTGTCGTCTTTGGAAGGGACATCCTCGGAGGAATCGACTTCGTCTTCGGAATTCGGTATCTCTTTGGAGTCTGCTTTCTCACCAAGAACGAAGCGCTGTTTCCCTTTCTCCCAGTTGGTGAACATCTGGGTGGCTTTCTCGACCTGCTCGGGGGTGAGATGGGGCTTCAATTTCTCGAAAGCGCCACGGGTGAGCTCGATATCGGCCTCGACATAGGATTTGCGATGGGTGTATCGCTGCTCGAGAGCCTCCCACACGATGGGTTTCGTCTTTTCGAGCTGCTCATCGGTGAGGGAAAGGCGATTGGCGAGATGATCGATCACGAACTCCTTGGACTCTTCATCGCGCCAGCCTTCGCTGAGAGGGATGATTTTCACGAGGAGGAGAAACAGAACGATCACGCCGCAAAGAAAACCGGCCCCGAAGACCATGAACAGACCGCAGCCTGCTTTGAGTTTGGTTTTTCCGGTTTTCATCAGGTCGAGTTACAGATCAATGGGCAAATAGGACGACCAGTTGGCGACGAAACCACTGACGCCTTCGGGAACCCAGCCAGGTTGTTCCATGGCGAGAAAAACGGTCATCGCGACGAGGAGAGGAAGCGTGGCCGCGGAAAACCGCCAGGAGAAGGTGGCAATCCAGTCGGCGAGGGAGGGTGTCATTTCCGGCAGGGCGGCACGCAGTCGGGTTTCGAATCCGAAATCGCTGGGTTCGCCGTGGGGAGCATGGGATTTCGCCTCTCCGAAGAGACGATTCAGGGGATGTTCTTCGTTCATGAGTCCAATCCGAGTTCGTCGTGTATCGTTCGCATTTTTTTCCGGGCACGATGAGCCCGGACTTTCACATTCGATTCGCTCCAACCCGTGAGTTGGGCGGTTTCCTTGACTGATTTTTCTTCGAGATCGAGAAGCGTGATGAGGACCCGGTCCTTGGGAGGGAGGTGCCCGAGCAACAGGTCGACCTTTTCCCAGGCATCGCGTTGACGCCGAGCTCGATCCGAGCGCTCATCGACGGCGTCACGACCTTCCTGCGGATCGACGAGTAGCTCGCTTTCCCGTCTCCGTCGCTGCTTGCGGAGAAAGTCGTAGCAGCCGCGGACGGTGACCGTCATGAGCCAGTTCTCGAAAGGAGCGTCCGATCGGTAGGAGGGGAGCCCCTTCCAGATCTTGAGGAAGAGATCCTGGGTCAGGTCTTCCAGCTCGGCACGTGATCTCGCGAAACGAGAAGCGGTGCTCCAGACTCGTGGCCGGTAGGTGACAGCGAGATGGAGAAAGGCTTCTTCATCTCCTTTCCTGGCTCGGTCTACCCATTCGGACTCTGGAATCTCGGTCTCCACGTGATTTCTCGTCCGCGTTGTATCAAAGAAAAACATCTTCTGCCAGTGGCCTCTGCGCTTTGGCTTCTCCCTGGAGAAGACGAAGGGTGCCGAAAGATGGTTACAGTGGAGGAGCGACTATGTGAGGAAAGCGCGGAGGGACAACGTCCTCGTTGTCCGCTCTTGTTGACGGAATAGTTGTCATTGATCATGCCATGCTCATGATGAGGCGCGGACAACGAGGACGTTGTCCCTCCATGCGGTCTTACCACATGCGTTTGATGACTGGTACAAGTCATCGCTCCTTGATCCCCTGCTTTTTCTCCCAACCTCCCCGGACATTGATTGCGTCCTTGCTCGACGAGTGGATTGCGGGCTTACTAGCAGCCATGAACCGATTTTTCTTTCTATTTTCTGCAATGGCGGCGCTCACGGTGGCTCCTGTGAAGGGACACGAGGCGGCTGTTGAGATGGCCGATGCGGCGAAGGTCTGGCTCCAATCCCTGAGCAAAGAGCAGCGATCTCAGGCCACCTTCGAGCTCACTGACAAAGAGCGGGAGAACTGGCACTTCATCCCCAAGCCTTTTGAGGGAGAGGGAATGCGGGGAGGATTGACGCTCAAGGATATGGAGCCTCAGCAGCGGCACCTCGCCTTTGCCCTTCTCAGCTCGGGAATGAGTCACCGCGGTTTCCTGACTTCGACCCAGATCATGAGCCTGGAGCACGTGCTCTGGGAAATGGAGCAGGATGCGAAACGGGATACGATGATGTACTACGTCTCGATCTTCGGAAAGCCGGGCTCCGATGCGTGGGGCTGGCGCTTCGAGGGGCACCACCTTTCGATCAACTTTACCATTGCCGATGGAAAGGTGACCTCGGCAACTCCGAATTTCTTCGCTTCCAATCCCGGTGAGATCCTCGAAGGTCCCCGCAAAGGGCTCCGTGTCCTCGCCGCCGAAGAGGATGTCGCGCGCGAGTTGGTGCAGTCGCTCTCGGACGAGCAGAAAGCCAAGGCCATCGTGGAGGAGAAGGCTCCCCGCGATATCCTGACCTCTGCCGAGCCTACGGTCGAGTCTCTCGGCGATGCCGGTCTGACTTGGGGCGATCTGACAAAGGAGCAACGACAAGGGCTCCGCGAGCTGATCCATGTATATGTCCATCGAATCCGTTCCGAGGTCGCCAAGGACGACCTGGCAGCGATCAAGGAGGCGGGAATGGACAAGATCGTTTTTGCCTGGGCTGGTGGAATCGAGAAAGGAGATCCTCATTACTATCGGGTGCAGGGGCCGACTTTTCTGATCGAGTATGCCAATACGCAGAACAACGCGAATCATGTCCACGCAGTGTGGCGTGACTTTGCCGGTGACTTCGGGCGGGATGTTCTCAAGGAGCACTACCAGGCTCATCACAAGAAGGACAAGTAACCTGTTCGATGTCTGAACGTCTTCGCTCCGAGTCCGAAGAAGATCTCGCTCGTCTCCGGCGGATGCTCCGCAAGGTGACGTCTGACGATGCGGAGACGGTGCGTCGACGTCTCGCCAAGCGAGATGAGGTTCGGGCTCTCGATATTGCCTGTGGGGAATGCCGCGAGGCCGAGGTGCTGACCGATTTTCTCTCCGAGTTGAAAGGCGAGGAGTCGGGAGAAATCAAGCTCACCGGGATCGATGTGCGAGCCCGGGAGATTGCGGATGCACAGCGTCGATTCGGCGGGCGCAAGGAGATCGAAGGCACATCAGCGACGAAGGAATGTGAGTTCCTGACGGGCGATGCGAGCAAACTGGATGGGCACAGCGAGCTCGGGGACGACTTCGATCTCGTCTTCATGCGACACCAGAACTACTGGAATGGCGCAAAGACTTGGGAAGAAATTTACGACCAGGCTCTTTCCAAGCTCGGAGAAGATGGACGGCTCATCATCACCAGCTACTTCGACAAGGAGCACCAGCTTGCCCTCGAGGCGGTTCAGCGCTTGGGCGGAGAATTGATCAAGACGGAGTTCAATCCGGAGACTCGTGCCTTACCGACCGAAGGAAAGTCGGTCGATCGCCATGTCGCAATCTTTCAGAAGAAGCGGTGACCGGAATGGCATGAAAGGGACTCTCATTGTCGTTGTCGGGATCTTTTTCCTGTTTCTCCTCCTCTTCTATCTTGGTCAGGGGAAACTCATCTATTTCCCGCAGCGGTATTCATCGTCGTCCAAGGAGCTCCAGTCGGTGGAGATGATCTCCTACCCGAGCGGCGGAAAGGAGCAGAAACTCTTTCTCTACCCTCCCGATCGACTGGCTCCTCCGAACGAGGTCTGGTGGCTTTTCGGCGGAAATGGATCGGTTGCCTTGAACTGGGTCGACCTCGTGGGGGCTGCCGGTCTCCGGGAAGACCAGGCGTTCGTGCTCTTTGACTATCCTGGATACGGGTTGAGCGAGGGGAAGCCTACCGATCAGACCATCGCTCGGTCGGTGGATGCCTCTCTTCCCGTCGTGGCCAAACAGCTGGGTCTTTCGGAGGCGGAACTGAAGTCGCGATCCCGCTCGATCGGCCACTCTCTCGGCGCCGCGGTCGCTCTCGATACGGCGGCCCGGCACGGATTTCCCGAGGTCGTCATGATCTCTCCCTTCACGACGATGAAAGCGATGGCAAAGCGACAGGTTGGCCCGGTTTTCGCTCTCTTTCTCGCGCATCACTACGACAACGAGTCGGCTCTGGGCCGGTGGTTGAAATTGCCCGTGGCCGAGTCGCTCACCATCTTCCACGGAGAACGCGATCGCATCATCCCGGTTTCGATGAGTCGCGAACTGGTTGCCCGGGGGGCGGATTCGGAGAAAATTTCGATGATCCCGGTCCCGGAGGTCGGTCACAATGACATCATCATGCGGATCGCCCCGGCGGTGGTAGAGATCGTGGTGAAGTAGCGACCCAGGGGCCATTTCCCAGGCGGGCGAGGGCGCGAATTTCCACTTTCAGCCAGGCGCTACCAGTCGTAATCTTCGAACGTTACATGACCGAACTTTTCATCATTCTCGGGGTGGTGGTATTCTCCTTTGGATTGCGTAGTTTTTCGAACCGCTTGCTTCGAAAGCTGGGAGCCATCGGGATCCTCGCGGCGACCTTTCTCGCATTTTATCTTCCCACCGGCAGCATCGTTGCCGGGGTGGGCGGACTCCTGATCTGGTTTCTCCTGCCCTGGGTGGAACTGCTCACGAGAATCCGTCAGCTGCGTCTGCCGGTCGACAAAACACTGGAGCGGCAACCCCCGCCAGGGGCATCTCGCTTTCCCGCCTTCTCGGAGATGACCGATGAGGTCGAGGGAGAGGGCTTCGAATATGTCTCCGACTCGGGATGGGACTGGGATGGAATGAGCCAGTTCTATCGGATTTTTTATCACCCCGAGACCAGGGAGCAGGCAGCGATCTGCCTTACCGAGCAGGAGGGAGTAGCTTGGGGCTGCCTCACCCTGACCTCGCGAGTGGAAGATGGGCGGACCTTTCGCACCACGAATATTCCTTTCAGCAGTCCGATGAAGTCAGCTCCGGATGTCACCTTGCGACAGGCTCCCGATGCGGAGTTTTTCCCCGATCTCTTGAAGAAACATCGGGAATGGATGGATGGCATGGGATTCCAAACGACGGATCTCGTGATCGAGACGCCCGATGAACTTCCCGGTCTCATCGAGAAAGAAACTGGTCGGCAGATCAAGCACAACCTCGAGAAGGGATTGATCCGTCTCGCCGACACGGCAGGGACGTTTCGCTACTCCTGGCGGGGACTTTTTTATCTCTACTTCCAGCTCGTAAAGGATATGGTGAGAATGTGCTGATCGGTCAGTGCTCACCCCTCAGGAAACGCCATGTCTTTTGTTCTTTCTACTCCCGTTCCCCGTGTCGACCAGGTCGGTGTCGAGGAGCGCGCTGCCAAGTTTACGAAACGATCGATCAAGAACGAGGCTAAGGACATCGGGCTCAAACTTGCCGTGTCGATGATGGATCTGACCACGCTCGAGGGCGCGGATTCGAAGGGCAAGGTGACTCATCTCTGTCGCAAGGCTCGGCAACCGATGGCGGATCGCTACGATTGCCCCCCCTGCGCTGCGGTTTGCGTGTATCCGAACCTGGTCGCTCATGCCGTCTCCGAGTTGGAAGGGAGTGGGATCCCGGTGGCCTCCGTTGCAACAGGGTTTCCGAGCGGACAATATCCTCTCGATCTGCGGCTCGCCGACGTGCGGGACGCGGTCGATTCGGGAGCTGCCGAGATCGATATGGTGATCAGCCGAGGGGCCTTTCTCGAGGGCGAGTATCAGCGGGTCAGCGATGAGATCGCGGCGGTCAAGGAGGCTTGTGGAAAGGCCCATCTCAAGGTCATCTTCGAAACGGGCGAACTGCAGACTTACGACAATGTCAGGTTCGTCAGCCAGTTGGCGATCGAAGCGGGAGCGGATTTCATCAAGACCTCGACGGGGAAGGTTTCTCCTGCCGCGACCCTGCCGGTGACTCTCGTGATGGTCGAGACGGTGCGGGACCATTTTCTCGCCACTGGTAAGAAGATCGGGGTCAAGCCTGCCGGTGGGATTCGGACGGCGAAGCAGGCTTTGCAATACCTCGTCATGGTCAAGGAGACGGTAGGTGACGACTGGCTGACTCCGGAGCTCTTTCGTTTCGGGGCCAGTTCGCTCCTTGGAGATGTCGAGTTGCAGATCGCGAAGCGGCTCGATGGCAACTACCAGGGCAGCGACTATTTTTCCAAGGGGTAGAATACGGGCAGGCCAGCCTCGGAGCGAAGGGATTCGGAGACGAAACGATCGAAGTTATGGGAGATTTGAAATTTGGAGATGCGTTCGATTACGCAGCAGCCCCGGAGACGACCCCGGTGCCCTTGCAGAAACAGTATGAACTCTTTCTTGATGGAGAATTTGTTGCGCCTTCTTCGGGGAAGTATTTCTGGTCGGTGAATCCCTCGAATGGGAAACGCCACGCTCGGATTGCCCGCGGCGAGGAGAAGGATGTCGATGCCGCGGTTCGTAGCGCGAGAAAAGCCTACGAGAAAGTCTGGGGACCGATGGCTCCCGCGGAGCGGGGGAAGTATCTCTACCGCATCGCCCGGCTCATTCAGGAGAAGGCGAGAGAATTGGCGATTCTCGAGACGATGGATGGGGGCAAGCCGATCAAGGAGAGCCGGGACGTCGATCTCCCGCTCGTGGCGGCTCACTTTTTCTACTACGCCGGTTGGGCGGACAAGCTGGAGTATGCTTTCCCGGGTGGAAGACCCGAACCGGTCGGTGTCGCGTCCCAGGTGATTCCGTGGAATTTCCCGCTTCTCATGGCAGCCTGGAAGATCGCACCCGCACTGGCCTGTGGAAACACCGTTGTGCTCAAACCCGCCGAGACGACCTCGGTGACGGCGATGCACCTCGCCCAGATCTTCCAGGATGCGGGTTTGCCTCCCGGTGTCGTGAATATCGTCACGGGCGCAGGAGAAACCGGTGCGGCCTTGATCGATCATCCCGGGGTCGACAAAGTGGCGTTCACCGGATCGACTGCGGTGGGCAAGGCGATCGCCGAATCGGTCGCCGATACTACGAAACGGCTCACCCTCGAACTCGGCGGGAAGGCCGCCAATATCGTGTTCGAAGACGCCGCGATCGAGCAAGCCGTGGAAGGCGTCATCAACGGGATCTATTTCAACCAGGGGCACGTCTGTTGCGCCGGGAGTCGTCTCCTTTTGCAGGAGTCCATTCACGACGATTTCATCGCTCGCCTCGATCGCCGGATTGAAACACTTCGGGTCGGGGACCCGCTCGATAAGAATACCGATATCGGAGCCATCAATTCCCGGGAGCAACTGGGACGGATCACCAAGCTGATTGGTTCGGGGATCGAGGAAGGGGCGGAGTTGCACGAATCGAGCGCCAAGCTTCCCGAGGACGGGTTCTGGTGTCGTCCATCCTTCTTTACCGGCGTTTCGGCCAGTCATCGGATCGCGAGAGAAGAGATCTTCGGGCCTGTTCTCAGCGTGCTCACCTTCCGGACTCCGGCCGAAGCCGTCGCCCGAGCCAATGACACCTGCTACGGGCTCAGTGCGGGAATCTGGACGGACAAAGGGAGCAAGATTTTCCAGGTCGCAGACCAGATCCGGGCCGGGGTCATCTGGGCGAACACGTTCAACAAGTTCGATCCGACCAGTCCCTTTGGTGGGTTCAAGGAAAGCGGTTTCGGACGCGAAGGGGGACTGCAGGGCCTTCGTCCCTATGTGCAACTGGGGTGAGGCATTGGAAGAAGGGAAGGCGCTCGATGAGATCCGATCCGGAGGAGTGGAAGGTCTGCCCGCTTTGCGATCGCCCCATTCCTCCTGACTTGGAGAGCCGACATCATCTCATTCCAAAACTGAAAGGCGGGAAACACGGGCCGATTGCGATCGTTCATGCGATCTGTCACAGCAAGATTCACAGTGTGTTTTCCGAGGCGGAGCTCGCGAAATCCTATTCCACGATCGAAGCTCTGCGAGAGCATGGGGAGATGAAGAAGTTCATCCGCTGGATTCGAAAACGCCCGCCCGAGTTCCGGTCGAAGAACCGTTCACCCAAGGGCTAGCCTGTCTGCCACGGGGGCAATCACAGATTCTCGGGAAAGAGCCGGACCGTTCCGACCTCGCTGAGCTTGTCGAGCAGTTGCCGGATTGTGTCCTTGGTGCGCTCGTTTTCGAGGTAGGCCTTGATGTCGTCTCGTAGTTCTTCGTAGGAAAGAGGGCGGGCTTCCTGGCGATCGGTCACCTCGACGATATGCCATCCGATCGTGGTGCGAAAGGGCTCGCTGATCTCGCCTTTTTCGAGGGCAAAGGCGACGTCGGTAAAGGCTTCCGGCAGACGGTCACGGGTGAGCCAGTTCAAGTCGCCACCCCGGTTCTTCGTGCGAGGATCGTCAGATTGAGAGGCGAGCTCTTCGAAGGTGGCTTCTCCGGCTGTCAGTTTCCGATGCAGGTCTCGGATCTGCTGTTCGCGTGCCTCGTCATCGACTTCAACGGTACTCAGGAAGAGGTGCCGAGCGCGGACTTTCTCGGGTTCCTCGAATCCCTCGCCACTTTCTCGGTTGGCCTCAAACCAGGCTCGGATTTCCTCTTCGGTAACATCGATTCCAGGTTCGATCCGTTGCTCGAGCCATTTCGTCCGGGACCAGATCTTTGCCAGTTCCTCGTCTCGTTGTTCCTTGGTGATGGATTGGGCTTCGCTGCGCAGGGCGAGATCCTCTTCCGACTCGAACTGCTCTTCCCAACGTGCGATAAAGGCGTCGATTTCCTCCTGGGGAGCCTGGAAATTTACCCCTTCGGCGTGCTGGCGGATCAGGGCGTCTTCGATGAGTCGTTGCAGCACGGCCCGTCGAATCATCTTGAGGTTGTTTTCAGGGAGCGCTTCGTCCTGCTTGCCCCTCTGGTAGAGGTGAGAAAACACCGCGATATCCAGCTGGATCCGCGTGATTGGCTCCTGGTTCACCATCGCGACCCATTCATGCTCGCGGGCGGCTTCACGGATGAAATCGGTCCGCTTGAGGAAAGATTGACGCAGCGGTCCGTTGCAAAAGCGGAGATCGAGGATGAGGTAGAGCAGGAAGGCGATGTAGACGAGAAGACGCCAGGGGAAATTCTTCATGCGCGCCTCTCCGGATCAGGCAACGGGAATTGCCGAAGTTCTCAACCCCAGGTTGGCGTAGATCTCGCGGGTGGCGTGGGATTTATTGAGCGTGTAGAAATGGATTCCGCTGACATCGTGCTCGAGTAGATCGGAGCACTGTTGCGTCGCATAATGTATCCCCACTTTCTCGACGGATTCGGAATCATCGCCGGCGCGAGCGAGGGCTCGGAGAAGCTTGGCAGGAAAGCGGGCTCCGGCAGCGAGGTCGGCCATTCTTTCCATCCCCTTCGTCGAGGTGACCGGCATGATCCCTGCGATGATGGGGATATCGATCCCGGCGAGTGAGCAGCGGTCCCGGAAATCGTGGAAGTCGTCGTTGCAGAAAAAGAGCTGGGTCACGATGTAGTCGGCACCCTCGTCGACCTTGGCCTTGAGGTAGTCCATTTCCTTGAGGCGATTCGGAGTTGCAGGATGACCTTCGGGAAAGCCGGCCACTCCAATCCCGAAACCACGGCTGTCGGGGTGACTGTTGAAGCTGCGAATGTAGCGGACGAGGTCGGCCGCCTGCTGGAAGGCATCGTCGGACTTCTTGTAGTCCGTCAATCCTCGAGGCGGATCTCCTCCCAGGGCGAGAATGTTGCTGACTCCTTCCTCGGCATACCGAACGAGGATTTCCTCGATATCGCTTTCCTGATGACAGACACAGGTGAGGTGAGGAATCGGATCGAGGCTGGTGGTGTTTTTCAGCCGGACGACGAGATCATTGGTCAACTCGCGGGTCGAGCCGCCGGCACCATAGGTTACGCTGACGAAAGCTGGATCGAAAGCTTCCAACTCCGAAATGGTCGTATAGAGCGCCTCGAAAGCCGCTTCGGTCTTCGGAGGAAAAAACTCGAAGGAAAAGGTCGTCTTTTGCTGGTCGAAGATATCCTGGATATGCATCTGGCCGCTACTGTTGCACGAAACCGGCAGGCGAGCAGCGATTTTTCTCGGTCATTCCTGCGAGAGCAGGGGCTTCCTTGCCGTCTTCGGGACCATCATTTCCGATGGCATAGGCGGGGCAACTGTCGAGCGCGTCTTCGCAGAGGAGACGCTCTTCCTCATTCGCCGGTTGCCGAACCACGTAGGAGTGCGCCTCCTCGTCGTTTCTCAGGAAAATTTCTGGAGCTCGCTCCCGGCAGAGATCGCAGTCGATGCACTGGTCGTCCACGTAGTAGGAGCCGGGAGCGTTCTGGGGGAATCGGTCGGTGTAATCAGCCATGCGACAAATTACGAACTCGCTCGGCAGATCTTTCAAGATTTCGAAGGTGCCGGATTCGAAAGATCGATGGATCTTCTACGGCTCGTATTTCTTGGGCTTGCCGACCACGGGGCGCTTGGGGGCGGGAGGAGGCTCGACGCCTTCGCTTCGCATGATCTCTTCGATGGCGTCGATGGTCTCGAAGGAAGGTTTGAAATTTCCGGGACGGAATCCCTGGGCGATGAGGAGAGGAGTCCACCCTTTTCGATTCTTCTGATTCCACTTCGCAATGTCGGCGCCCTGCTCGTGGAGCCACTTCGCAATGCCCGGGGCGTTCTTGTAGGCCGCTCCATGCATCGCGGTTTCCCGGTTCCGGTTCGTGACGTCGAGATCATCAAAGAACGGACGGATCCACTGGAGCGCGGCAAGGCGATCGGCCTCGGTGCCAGCCTCCTCCTCCGGGGCATAGGATCCAACCCCGGAAATGGCGTGAAGGGCGTTGGAGCCATTTTCGTTGGTGAGAGAAGGATCGGCGCCCAGTTCGTGAAGGAGCTTCAGGTAGGCAAGATCTGCGGTTCGCGCTGCGAAGAGAAACGGCGTTGCTTTCTTCGTTCCAAATCGACTTCCTCCACGCGAACCGGATTTGAGGGCGAGATCGACTTCCGCACCATGGTCTTCGATGAGAATGCGGACAAATTCGAGACT
The DNA here is from genome assembly GCA_029213195.1 of Verrucomicrobiales bacterium. Classification (GTDB taxonomy): domain Bacteria; phylum Verrucomicrobiota; class Verrucomicrobiia; order Verrucomicrobiales; family DEV007; genus Arctic95D-9. The sequence continues at coordinate 63,541 of JARGNI010000021.1, read as the reverse complement.
GCCCAGGGAACCCGATCCTCGCGGAGCGGGGAGTCCGCTTTCTCCGTCCCCCCGGCTTGGCTTGCGAACCCAGGTGAGAACATGGAGAGCAGAGAAGCCGGACCGCTGATCGTTCGGATCCGCACCTGCTTCGAGCAGCGTGACCGCGAGCTCGAAGTGACCGTTCTCAACCGCAAGCCGGAGAGCGGAAGTCCCCTGGGGGGCAGCCCCGCGCCGCCTCTTGGGCTGTTCGGTGGCGTGTTCAACATCGGCCCCGGCAGCGAGGAGGATTTCGACTACCTTGCGGTGGCCGTCGCGGGCCGCGATGAGGAGGGGCGTAAGATCGGATTCGAGTTTTCGGTCCGGATCGGCACCTGCGTCGATGAGCAGGGACACGACCTCAGAGTGGCCTTCCGCGGTCGCCCAGAGCAGGGCATCTTGCCCTCCCGGTTCGGTCGTGTCGACACGGGCACCTGATTCCAGCAGGAGAGAAACGGGTCCCGGCTTTCCGGTGCGGGATGCCGTCATCAGCGGGGTTTCGCCTCCGGGGAGGGCCAGATTCGGATCCGCGCCAGCCTCGAGGAGTGCCTTCACCAGCTCTTCGTTGCCATTCTGGCAGGCGAGAAACAGGGCGGTGATACCGTAGCGGTTGGTCGCGTTGGGATCGACTCCGGTTTCGAGAAGGGCGTTCGCTCTGTCGGTCTGGTCCGAATGCACGGCCGCGAGTAGGGCGGTCGCGGATTCCGGCTTGTCACCTGCGGGGGACTCTGCCTGCGCAGTGAGGATTCCCAGCAGCCAAAGCGAGAGCAGGAAGCGGGTCTGAAAGAGACGGGGGAGCATCTCAAAGGGGGATGACGCCATCGCTGTCTCCGAATTTCTCTTCCTTGACCCCGACATGGTGGAGCAGGCTGAGGTGGAGGTTGGCGAGAGGAACGGGATCGTCGTAGCGGATGTGGCGATTTCCCTGGATCCCCGTGCCGCCACCGCCAGCGAGAAGGATGGGAAGGTTCGTGTGATCGTGGACGTTGGGGTTTCCGATGCCGCTACCGTAGAGGATGAGAGAATGATCGAGCAGGGACCCTTCGCCATCTTCGGTGGCAGAGAGCTTCTCGAGATACTCGGCGAAAAGAGAAACATGGAAGGCGTTGATCTTCGACATCCGCTCGATCTTGGCCGGGTCATTGCCGTGGTGCGAAAGAGGGTGATGGGGATCGGGCACTCCGATTTCCGGATAGGTCCGGTTGCTCGTTTCGCGGGCCAGTTGGAAGGTGCTGATCCGGGTCACGTCGCCCTGCATCGCGAGCACCTGCAGGTCGAACATGAGACGAGCGTGATCGGCATACTTCGCGGGAACTCCCATGGGGCGATCGATATCGGGTTCGGGATTTTCGGCGAAGCCGGCCTCGGCTTTCTGAATGCGGTTTTCGACCTCTCGAACCGATTCCAGGTAGTGATCCACTTTTCCCCGATCGGCGGCGCCCAGCTCTCGCTTGAGGGACTGCATGTCATCCTTGAGGAGGTCGAGCAGGCTGGCACGACGCTTCAGGGATGCCTGTCGCTCGGCGCTGGTGCCTCCTTCCCCAAAGAGCTTTTCAAAAACGAGGCGGGGATGGGCTTCCGAGGGAAGGGGCGTCGTGGGGGATGACCAGGACAAGTTGTTGTGATAGACGCAGGCGTAGCCATTGTCGCACTGGCCAGCGAGCTTGAGCAGGTCCATCGCCAGTTCGAGTGACGGCAGCGGCGTTTCTCCTCCGATCGCCTGGGCCGCGACCTGATCGACGGTCGTTCCGAGAAAGTAGTCCGTGTTCTCCGTGAGCTTGGCACGAGCGGCACTGAGGAAAGCGGAATTCGAGGTGGCGTGGCTCCCGGGGTAGGCGGGCTGCAACTCGAGATTGGTGTAGGCAGTGACCTGGTCTTTCACCGGTGCAAGCGACTGCAGGATGGGAGAGAGTTCGTCGAGCGTATCTTTTGATTTCGGGGTCCAGCGACTCAGGTCGGCCCCCATGGGCATGAAGACGAATCCCAGCCGCTTGGTCGGATTGGCGGCCGTCTTCGCGGCAGCAGTTGCTGCGGGAACCATGGCATCGAGGAGCGGAAGCGAAAGGGAAGCTCCGAGACCACGCAAAGCGGTCCGCCGGGAAAGGGATTTTCGGGTAAGGAAGTTCATGCGCTCTCGGGCTTGAGGATACTGGATTTCAAACGCGGGTCAATTCGGGAACGGGTCAGCGGGCAGCGGTGCTCTGATCGGCAGCTCGCCTCTTGGTGAAGGGATCACTCGTGACGATCGCAGTGATGATTTTCGAGAATTCGTATTCCCCTGTGCTGGCCTCGCGAACGACTTCACGGATTGCAGGTGCGTCAGAGGGTTCGACCCCTCGACCGAGGGCGTAGGTGAGGAGTTTCTCGGCGAGGGTGCGGACAAAGAATTCAGGTTTCTCGAGAATGGCATCCTCCAATCCTGCGACGCCGACAAACTCTCGTCCATCGGCCCAGCCGCCTCGGGCATCGACGGGCTCGCCGTCGACGACGTCCTGCCAGCGGCCGACGGCATCGTAGTTCTCGAGAGCGAAACCGATGGGGTCGATCACGTTGTGACAGCTGGCGCAGGCGGCCTTCTCCCGGTGGGCGGCAAAGCGTTCCCGGATCGGGAGATCGGCCGAAACGGAATTGTCCTCGAGCGCGGGCACGTTCGGAGGAGGGGGCGGAGGCGGCGTGCCGAGGAGATTCTCGAGGATCCAGGCCCCGCGGATCACAGGCGACGTCCGCGTCGCATAGGAGGTGACGGTGAGAATGCTGCCCTGGCGGAGCAGTCCCCCTCGCTGGTGCTCGGGGGAGAGGGCGACAGGTCGGAAGCGAGGCCCGTAGACATGAGGAATGCCATAGTGTTTCGCGAGACGTTCATTGAGGAAAGTGGTCTCGTTTTCAAGCAGGGCGAGCACGTTGCGATCTTCCCGAAGAACCGTTTCAAAAAGCAACTCGGTCTCGCGTCGCAGCGCCTTGCGGAGATTGTCGTCGAAGTCCGGGTAGAGCCTTCCATCCGGGGTGATCGCTTCGAGATTGCGGAGATAGAGCCACTGGTGGGCGAAGTTGGTGACGAGAGATTGAGAGCGTTCGTCGGTGAGCATGCGCCGAGCCTGCTGGCGCAGAATCTTCGGGTCTTTCAATTGCCCCGCCTCGGCAAGTGCAAGGAGTTCTTCATCGGGCAGGCTGCTCCAGAGAAAGAAGGCGAGCCGGGAAGCGAGGGAGAAATCGTCGAGTGGATAGGTGTCGCCGGGAGTGATTCCGGTGGGATCGGTTTCGATGCGAAAAAGAAAATCCCGGCTCACGAGAATGGCACTCAGCGCTGCCTCCATGCCACGGTCGAAAGACTGGGATTCTTCCCAGGCTTCCCGGAAGAAAGGGAGCACCCTGGCGAAATCGTTCTCATCGACCGAGCGTCGATAGGCTCGCCGCATGAGAGGAGCGAGGTTCTCCCGGGCTGCGGTTTCCGCCTCTTCCATGCTTGGGTTTTTCCCTTTCGGCGAAACTTGGAGAAGCCGTTTTCGTGGCTCGGTTTCCCCGATCCCCTCGTCGGTGAAAGGGCCGAGAACGGTGACTTCGTAGATCGCGGGAGAAAGCCGAGGATGGCGATGGACGTTGAAATGGGAGAGGTAGGGCTGACGAAGCGTTTCCTCGACCGGAGCGATTTTCTTCACAAAGGTGACCCCAAGCTCCTGCGTGCCGCCGTCGACGCGGAAGCGAGTCCTGAGATTCGCATCGTAGGTCGAGTGATCCTGGTTCCTGGGAGGGCGGAGCACGATCGTCTCCTGCACCTCGGAGTTGAGGAGGATCTCCATCTCGTGCGTTCCCCCGAGCCCCTCGATTTTCTCGTTTCGATCGCGGGTCAACCGGACTTGGACCTCGTATTCTCCGCTGCGAGGGAAATGGTGTCGGAGGAGGACTCCACCTCGTGTTCCGAGGGGCAATCCTTCGACATGGTCCTCCTGGGTGAGGTCGGGGGCGAGTCGCACGGTCCGGCCATCCGGTGCCGAAGGCGAAATCCCCACCGCGAGCCGACTGATTTTCTGGGCGGCACCGATGTATTTCTCGAGAAGTGCGGGAGAGAGATCTCCTACCGTGATGTTGTCGAAGCCGTGGCTGACTTCGTCGGCTGGGAGGAGATTCTCGATCTCGATCTCGAGGCCGAGGAGGTCACGGATGGCATTCCGATATTCGTGGCGGGTGAGTCGTCGCAAGGTGTCGGTACGACCCGGATCGCGGGGAGAAATGGCATCCAGCGTCGAAATCAGCGAGGCAACGGTGGCGTCGTATTCCTCTGCACTGGGGCGGTCTTTCCCGATGGGAGGCATCTGGCGGGCCTGCATCTGGCGGACCACGTTTTCCCAGGTGCCAGCCGAGGAGGCGATGTCTTCATCGAGGATGGAGTCGAGATCGATCCCGCCTTTCTCGCTGTCGGCGTCGTGACACTCGAGGCAGTGGGTCGCGACGATCTGCTTCCAGCTTTCTTCCGCTTTCGCCGAGACCAGGAGACCGCACACCCCGAGGAGGGGCAGGGTCGATGGACGCAGGGAAGGGAGCATGCCTTGTTATAGCGAGATGTGGAGAGATGCCACGGTCTCCCTGTTATTTTTTCTTTTTCCGGGGATTTCCGTTCGGCCAGTGCTTCTTCTCCAACGCATTGGCTTCGTCGTCGGTCAAACGTCCCGGCTCTCGAGCGCCACTGGCAGTGGCTCCGGTGAGTTTGTCCCCCAGTTCCTTTCGAGCGGCCTCCGCATACCCCTGGAGTTCTTTGACGATCTCGGGGTTTTGCTCGAAGACGGCCTTCGATTCCCCGACGTCTTTCGACAGGTCATAGAGTTCGAGACCAGACTTCAGATTCGTATACCGGACGGGAAGCCCGTCGGTTCCTCCGTCCCGACCTTCGAGCGTCCGGTAGGTGTGGGGAAAGACCAGTTTCCAGTCGTCCTTGATCACAGCGTGGAGTTCGTTCTGCTTGTAGTAGATCCAATAGGCATCGTGAGGATTCTCGGCGCCTTCCTCACCTGCGAGAACCGGCCAGACATCAAGGCCATCGATGGGGCGATCGGGAAGCTCTGCACCGATCAGGTTGGCCATCGTCGGCAGAAGATCGATGTTCATTACTGGGGTGTCGCAGACCGTTCCTGCTGGAATTTTTCCGGGCCATCGCATCAGGCACGGCTCACGAAATCCACCTTCCCAGGCCGTGCCTTTTCCCTCGCGGAGGGGACCCGAAGATCCGGCGTGGGTTCCGTAGGAAAGCCAGGGGCCATTGTCGCTCGTGAAAATCACGAGCGTGTCCTCATCGAGACCATTGGTGGTGATGGCATTGAGAATTTCTCCCACCGACCAGTCGATCTCCGCGATGACATCGCCATAGATCCCATTCTCGGTTGTTCCCGCAAATCGATCGCTGACGTAGAGCGGGACGTGCGGCTGGGGATGGGGCACGTAGAGGAAGAAAGGACGAGTGCGGTTTCGGTTGATGAAATCCACGGCTCTCGTTGTGAGCCAGGTCGTCATCATTTTTTGATCATGTGGATCGGCGTGCCGGAGCCAGTCGTTTCCTTCGATCAGGGGAAGCGGTGGGAAATGCTTGGCCGTGGGATGCTCGGGCCACATATCGTTGGAGTAGGGGATCCCGAAGTATTCATCGAATCCGTGATTGAGAGGCAGGAACTTCTCGTGGTCGCCGAGGTGCCATTTTCCGAAGATCGCCGTGGCGTAGTCCTTCTGCTTGAACATCTCTGCCATCGTCATCTCTTCGGGATTCAATCCGTGACGGCTCCCCGGTCCGAGAGCCCCGTGGATTCCGAGCCGGTTCGGGTAGCATCCAGTGAGGAGACCGGTCCGCGACGCGGAGCAGACGGCCTGGGCGGCATACCATTGGGTGAACATGCGTCCTTCCTTGGCCATGCGGTCGAGGTTCGGAGTCTCGTAGCCTTCGGCTCCATAGACGCCGACATCTCCATAGCCCTGGTCGTCGGTGAAGATGATGACGACATTCGGGGGGCGATCCTCCGCAGCAGGAGCCTTGGAGGCCATGAGGATGGCCGAAGTGAAGACGGCAGCGAGGGCGAGAAAGTAGGGAAAACGAATCATAAGGAGTTTGAAACTGTGGCGAGAAATCACTATCATGCGCCTCACCCGGAAGCGAGACTGCTATGGCCACGCAAACGCGGGTTTTCTTCCTCCCCTCATGACTTCCTCAGAGCCCTCTTTTTCCCGGCGGAACTTTCTTTCTGGCGGAACCTGCTTCGGTATTTTCGCCGGGCTGATTGCGCTCTCCCCTCAGGCGAGCGAAGCCCAGTCCGTCTTTCGCCGGCGAGGGGACCTGAACTCGCTCCGTCGATCCCAGTATCGAGATCTCTATCGGCCCCGGATTCAAATTGTCCGTCCTTCGGGAGGGAGCAAATCCTTCCGCGTGGGGCAGGCTCTTCCCTACTCCTTCTACGCCAAGAGAGGATTCGTGACCCGGATCGAGGTTCGGTCCGGTCTCAAGGTCGTCAAGAGCATCAACCTGGGACAGGCACGGAGTGGGCGAGGCTCGATCACGATTACGAATCGGGATCTCGCAGCGGCCGGAAAAGCCGGGAAGAAAATCGGATTCACGATCTGGGCGTGGCAGGGACAGCCCTCCTACCAGAGTGTCCACGGAGAATCGATTCGTTATCAACTTTTGCCCTGACAAGGAACTATGGAAATCAAAACGGAAGACTACGAAAAGCTCGGGAAATTTTATCTCGGCCGAGAATACGACCTCAAGGAGAAAGATCTCGAGGAGGACCTGGTTCTCTATGATTCCAAGGACCTCGTGACCCATGGGGTCGTCCTCGGAATGACGGGTTCGGGAAAGACTGGTCTCTGCATCGCGATGCTCGAGGAGGCCGCGATGGACAACATCCCCGCGATCGTGATCGATCCCAAGGGCGACATTGCCAACCTGCTCCTGACCTTCCCCGATTTGGCACCCGAGGATTTTCGTCCCTGGATCAATGAGGACGACGCCCAGAAGAAAGGGATCACTCCAGATGAACATGCCGCCAATACCGCCGAGATGTGGAAAAACGGTCTCGCGAGCTGGGGAGAAGGACCGGAGAGGATCCAAAGCTTTCGCGACAAGGTCGACATGGCGGTCTACACACCAGGATCGAGCGCCGGGCTGCCGGTTTCCATCCTGAGCTCCCTCGATGTGCCGGAGTTCGAGGTCATCGATGATGCGGAAGCCTTTGCCGAGCGAATCGAGTCGACGGTTTCCAGCCTGCTTTCGCTGGTGGGGCAGGATGCCGATCCGATCCAGGATCCCGAGCACATTCTCCTGTCCAATATCTTTGCGCATTCCTGGAAAGCCGGCCAGGGGATCACCTTGGAAAGCTTGATTCGACACATCCAGGTGCCGCCATTTCAAAAGATCGGGGTCATGGATCTCGACACGGTCTGCCCCGAGAAGGATCGGATGGATCTGGCGCTGAAGATGAATAACCTCCTCGCCTCTCCCGGGTTCTCAAGCTGGCTCGAAGGAGAGCCGCTCAACATCAAGCGAATGATGCACACCCCGGAGGGGAAACCGAGGATCTCGATTTTCTCGATCGCTCACCTCAGCGATTCCGAGCGGATGTTCTTCGTCTCTCTTCTCCTCAACCAGATGCTGGGGTGGATGCGGGCCCAGTCCGGCACGACGAGTTTGCGGGCGATGCTCTACATGGATGAGATCTACGGGTTTCTCCCGCCGACGGCGATGCCTCCGTCGAAGAAACCGATGATGACGATGCTGAAACAGGCACGGGCCTTTGGGCTGGGAGTTCTCCTCGCGACGCAGAACCCGGTCGATCTCGACTACAAGGCCCTTTCGAATATCGGAACCTGGTTTCTCGGTCGGCTTCAGACCGAGCGGGACAAGGCGCGAGTCCTCGATGGCCTCGAAGGCGCGGCGGCGAGCCAGGATGGCGGATTCGACCGGCAGGCGATGGAGGAGCTGCTGGCCGGACTCGGTAGCCGGGTCTTTCTCCTGAACAATGTGCACGAGGACGAACCGGTCGTCTTCCATGTCCGCTGGGTCATGAGCTATCTCACCGGCCCACTCGCTCGGCGTCAGATCAAGAAGCTCATGGATCCCAAGCGCGCCGAAGTCGAGGCCGCACAGGCCGCTGCACCGACACCGGAACCAGAGGCGCCCAAGCCCGCCGCACCGCAGCCAATGCGCCCCCGATTGCCGCGGGGAGCCGAAGACTTTTTCATTCCCGTAGGCGCAGGGGTTCCTGCCAATGAGATCAACTACGTGCCGGCCGTGATCCGAGTGGGCGAGGCCCGTTACCAGGACAGTCGCAAGGGGATCAGCGGAGTCGAGTCGGTTGCGATGATCAACAAGATCGATTCGGAAAGTGGAGAGGTGGATTGGAACCAGACTCTCGATCTGCCCAATGGAATGCAGGTCACTCAGCTCGGGCGTGAGCCTCTCGCCGGGGCGACTTTTTCCGACCTCCCGCAATCGATGCTGGAGAGCAAGCAGTGGACCGAGTTGAAGAAGGACCTCGTCGACTTTCTCTACGGGAATCACACGATCACCGTCTACAAGAGTCCCATGACCGGGATGTATTCCAACCTCGGGGAAACCGAGGGTGATTTTCGGGCGCGTCTCGTTCACGCGGCTCACGAACTTCGCGATGAGAAAGTGGATGAACTCCAGGACTCCTACGAAAAGAAAATCAAGACACTCGAGGACCGGATCGCGAGAGCGATGGATGAGGTCGCCGAGCAGCAGGCGCAGGCGAGCACGGCGAAGATGGACACGGCGATGAAGATCGGGGGAACGATCCTGAGTGCCGTGCTCGGTCGCGCCATTTCTCGCAAGAGTAGCAGCGCGATGTCGGGAGCGTCCCGGGCGTGGAAAGAAAGTCGAGATGTGGCGCGGGCCAAGGAGAAGGTCGACGACTACCAGGATGATCTCGAAGAGCTCGAGCGCGAGTGTGAGGAGGAAGTCGAAAAACTGAAAGAGGAGATGGACCCCATGCTCGAGAAGCTCGAGTCGATCAGCCTCTCTCCCCTCAAGAAGAACTGCTCCGCCAAGGCCGTCGGCATCGTCTGGATGCCTTACCGGGTGAATCCCCAGCCACAGTTGGGCGCGGCGTGGTAGGACGGCGGACTTTTTTCAACAGGGTTGGGTCAGAGACCTGACCCTGTGGGATCGAAGGGAGCGCTCAATTCTTCGAGGACCGACTGGGAGGGCATGATGTGCCGTTCTTTCCGGGGCGACTCGATGACGTTGGAGAGAAAGCTCCTTTGCTCGACCGTTCCGTCCTCGAGCGTGAAGACGATGACTTCGAGAAAGGCGAGACGGCCACGGTTGTGATCCGTCTCCCGGAAGGGGATCGCAGCCGTCTCTCCGTTGCCTGCGACCATCTTGGTGCCTTCCTGGAGCTGGTGTTGCTTTCCGCCGCCTCGCGCGACCAGCTTCTTTTCGTCGAGCCAGCAAAGATACAGGTTGGTGAAGTAGGATTCGACCGGGACCCGGCTGTGGAATCGCCACTGGGAGATGATGTTGAATCGGGTTTCGTCTTTGACAACGCTGAGATCCTGAACCGGTTCGGGTTGAGAACAGCCGGAAAAGAAGGCGAGGAAAACCAGAGGGAGAAGAGATAGCGATTTCATCCGGGAGGGAGAGAAGAAGAGGGAAGCCGAAAATAAGTCGAGATTTCGACGATGAGCGGAGGTCGAATGGGAAGATGCAGGGTAGAAAAATGGCAGCCCCTGCACGAGGAAAATTCGAGCTTTTCGAATCGAGGCCGCGAGACGTCGAAACCCGACTTCGTGAGTTGGCGGGGTGGGGAGGGCTTGTAATTTCCCGAGGACTCGCCACCTTTCTCGCAGATCTCTCGATGTCTCGCGATACGCAACAACTCCGTCAACTGGACAAGAATCATCTCTGGCACCCTTTCACCCAGATGAAGGACTGGTGTGCCTCGGAGGAGGATCCGCTCATCATTTCTTCCGGGAAGGGAGTGATGCTGACCGACTCGGAGGGTCATTCCTATCTCGATGGAAACAGCTCGATCTGGACGAATGTGCACGGACACCGTCATCCGACGATCGATGCGGCGATTCGCTCGCAGCTGGACCAGATCGCCCATTGTTCCGCGCTGGGGTTCTCCAATGAGCCAGCGATCCTCCTGGCCGAGAAACTGGTCGGGCTCTTCCCCGAGAACACCCTGACAAAAGTCTTTTTTTCCGATGATGGCTCCACGGCCATCGAGTGTGCCTGCAAGATGTCGATCCAGTATCGGCAATTGAAGGAAGAGACCCGGCGCACTCGATTCGTTGCCTTTGGTGGTGCCTATCACGGCGACACGATGGGCGCGGCTTCCCTGGGTGGGATCGGAGTTTTCCAGGACCGTTTTGCGAGTCATGGCTATCCCGTCCAGCGGGTTGATACCGTGGAGGAGTTGGAGGCCATCCCCGATGAGGATTCCGACGCGGTTCATGCCGTCATCATCGAGCCCCTGATCCAGGGAGCGGCAGGGATGCGGACCTGGCCTGTCGGGATGCTCCGAAGAATTCGCGAATGGTGCGACCGTGTCGGCGCGTTCCTGATTCTCGATGAAGTCATGACCGGCTTTGGAAGAACCGGGAAGATGTTCGCCTGCGAGCACGAAGAGGTCATCCCCGATTTTCTTTGTCTCGCGAAGGGACTGACCGGAGGGTATCTCCCTCTTGCGGCGACCCTGACCCACGACCGTATCTACGAGGCCTTTCTTGGCGAGTACGAGGAGCTCAAGACCTTCTTCTACGGGCATAGCTATTGTGCCAATCCCCTCGGATGTGCTGCGGCCCTCGGGAATCTGCAGGTCTTCGAAGAGGAAGAAGTCCTCGAGCGCATCCAGCCGGTGATCGAGGTCTTTGCGGAGGAGTTGGAAGCCGCCGTGGAACGTTCCCCTCACTTTGGTGCGCTGCGCCGAGTCGGGCTCATCGCTGGGATCGATCTGGTTGATGCCGGGACGGGCGCCGGCCTCGATTGGAAGGCGGAGAGTGGAGCGAGAGTCTGTCGGCGAGCTCGGCACTACGGGCTCTTGACTCGACCGGTTCGGGATACCCTGACCTTGATGCCACCGCTGGCGATCGAGGAGGGGCAGGTTCGCTCCATGGTCGAGGCGCTCGAGCGTTCCGCCGAGGACGTTTTGGGACAATAAAAAAGCAGGCTCCCGAAGGAAGCCTGCTTTCGAAAAAGTAGTTGGGGCAGGGACTAGTTGCAGCCACATCCACCGCTGCTGCAGCAGCCGCTGTCTTCGAGATCTTCGGGATCGGGAAGTTTTCCGAGCTCGAGGGTCTTGCCGACATACTTGGAGATCTGCTGGACGATTCCATTCAGCTTTTCCTCAGCTTCCATGAAACCACCGGTGACGGGGTCGGTCCGGAGGGCCTTGAGCTTCGACTCGTAGCCCGCGATGTCCTCATCGTTCAGGGTGCCGGTCTGTTGTTTCTGCTGGAGCTCCTCTCCAAGCGAGGCGAACTCGCGGTAGGATGCCTGGGCATCTTCGTCTTTGAAGAACGTCTCGATCTTGGACACGTTCTCGGTGTATTCCCCTGACTGGAGAATCAGGGAGCACAGCTCGCGAGTTTTTTCGAGAACAGCCGAATTCGGGGAGAGAGTAGTTTCCATACCCAGCGGTACGCCAGATCAGGGTGCTTCTCAAGGGCTTTCAAAGGGCGCTATACCGGATCCCGTGTTGGGGCGCTTTCTGCAGAACGGTGGCGGGAAGGGAGGGCAGCGACATGAGAGGGCTTCGTCGATCCCGGCGCTTCAACTCGAAACCGGCGGCGGCTTTGAGTGCCATCCAGCGCTCATCATCGAGATCGGGAGCGTGGTGGAGATGCCGCAGGAGGCTGAGCCATTCGACGAAAGCGCGTTCGACATCCCCGGGGCCGAACTCGAGAGTAGCTCCCTTTCCGAGGAGTTTGTGCAAGCCTCCGTCGAGCATCAGCGCGATGACCTCCGCGGCTCCTTCGCCATACTGAATCGGGAGGCCCAGACGCAGGTAGCCTTCGTGGTCGACGGGGCCGTGAGCCTGGCGACACGCTGCCGCAAGCCGTTCACTCCCGATCGAGTCGACGATCCGGTCGGCATGGGGAACGGTGTCGAGCTCGAAGCGATGGCCGGCCCTGAGGTTGGCGAGGTGGAGAATGATTTCTTCGGGGTGATAGTGAGGGTCCTCGAGTGCAGCTGCAATGGCGAGGCCTTCTCCTCCCTGGAAAAAGCTGAAAAGTGTTCCCCGGTGGGTGGGAACGCCCTGATCGTCGATGAGCCGAAGCTTTCTCCAGGCGTGGACCGCGGTTCCAGCGCGGGCCTGTACGATCTCTCCCGATTCGAGATCGGTGACATGGGTCTCGCTGGTGATCTCTACGGATCGTTCGCGGGGATTGAGAAGGGCGACATCCGAGCTATCGAGATAGGCCTCGCATTCCACGTCTCGAAAGTGCCCGGTGAGAAAGAGTTGCTGCCCTCGGTGGACCAGGGCTTCGAAGCGGGCCGGGGCGATACCCTCGGCAAAGATTTCCGGGAGAAAGAGATTGGCTTCTTCCTCGGTGTAGGCGGTGGTGGGGTCGTGCCCACGGTCCTGACGTCGGGCCTGTTTCTGGGCGAACTTGGTCAGGTAGAATTGATCGGGCTCTTTCTCCGTGGCGATGGCGAGTTCCATACCGTAGCGACGGGGAGCGTTGCGCGAGCCCTCCTCGCCAGGGGCCGTGCCGAGTCGGCAGAGCCGAGCACGGGCGGGCAGGAGAGACGAGATTTGCGAGCTGTCGCTCTCGGTGGGGCGGTAGCGTCCACGGACAAAGGAGCGTGTCGATTTCAGGGGGACTTTCTCGATCCGATTGGCCCGGACGGCTTCCCATTCGCCAAGAGAATTGAGCACCTCTTTTTGCGTCGGTTTGAGTCCAAAGAGAGCGGGTTCCTCGGCAAGATCGTCGTCGCTCACGGAGCGGAATCCGAGGGAGACCTGCTGGCGCGAAAAGAGTCGGTCGCGGAGAATGCGCGCGGCCTCGATGGGGGATTCGCCGGATCGAGCGGCATGGTGCATTCGCCGGATCAGGGTGGGCCAGTCGACTTCGTTCTGTCTTCGCAGTTCGAGAGGGTGGGCATCGGAGAGCCTCGGGGTCCGATCACCGATGAGAATGTAGCCGGTCTCGTCGAGCCCTCGTCGTCCGGCGCGTCCGAACATCTGGAGAAGTTCATCCGGACTGACGTCTCTTTGGAACGGTCCATCCTGGTAGGTGGCGTCGGAGACGAAGACGGAGCGAACCGAGAAGTTGATGCCTGCCGCAAGTCCCATCGTGGCGACGATGACTCGGAGCTGGCCGGCCTTGGCGAGCGGTTCGACGATGGCGGCGCGTTCCGTAAAGCTGAGTCCGCTGTGATGGAAGGCGACACGCTTCTTGAGCAATCGCGACAGCTCCTTCGAGCACGATTGCTCGAGGGTGGGATCTCCAAGGGCGATGGGGTCATCATCGGGAAGGGCCTCGGCCACTTTCGCGGCAATCTTCTCGGCTGCCTTTCGATGGGTCGCAAAAATCAGGAGAGGACCATAGTGCGAAAGCAGGGTCGAGAGGGCGAGCCTCTGCCAGAAATTTCGGCACTGGCGAGGAGCCGCTCGGGGGAGTTCGTCGAGATGACGTTCTTCGAGTGGCACGGGACGCTCTTTCGTTTCGACGACGATGGCATCGCGCTCAAGTCGGGTCATCCATTCCTCGACATGACGGGGATTCGCCACGGAGCCGCTGAGAAGCAGGAGTTGGGTGGTATCGGGAGCGAGAGCGAGGGCCAGCTCGTACTGCAGCCCGCGTCGACGATCTCCGATCATCTGGTATTCGTCGATGATGAGAAGACGGGGGCCGTCCCCGGCGAGAAAGCGCTCCCGTTGCGTTTCCAGGGTCGCGACGATGACGGGAGCGTCGAGGTTTTCGGCGACATCGCCGGTCGCGATCCCGACGTTCCATCCTTTCTTCTTCCACTCTCGCCACTTGTCGTTGGCGAGGGCTCGGGTGGGCACGGTGTAGACCGCCTGCCGATCGGATCGAAAGGTCTTCCCGTCTTCGAAGAGCGATTCGAAGATGAAGGTTTTCCCGGCTCCGGTCGGGGCCGAGACGATGACATCCTTGCCGGAACGAAGTGCCCGGATGGCTTCCTGTTGCCAGAGATCCGGAACCTGGAGATGGACCTGGAGTCCATCGAGAGCCTGTTCCCATCCGCCTTGCATGATGGAAATACTACGCCGCGAAACGGGTTCGGTGTGAGAAAGAATCGGAGATTCTGAAACAGGAGCCTGCGAACCAAACACGACCTCGGTCGAGGATCGCGGGGGAATCCTCCTCGGGTTCCGGGTCACTTCCCCGGGCTGGGGAGTCCGAAGCCTACTAGTTGGGCTGGGACTCGTTCGCAGGAATCGGGACCGTCTTCCCCCGTGCCTTGGGCTTGGCCTCAGAGATCTGAACCGGGTTGCCTGTCTCGCTGATCGCAATGAGATCCTGAACGATGCGGACCGTCTCGCGCTCGTAGGGATCGAAGCGATGTGGATATCGGAGGGCTTTCATCTCCGGATCTTCCTCGTCATTCTTTCCACGAGACATTCCACTCAACTCCTCGGCAGAAAGGTCGTCACGAAGGGTAAGCCCTTCGTCGAGAACGTTGTCCTGCGTCAGTTTGAAAATGGTGAAGAGATCCTTCTCTTTTTCCCGGATCTCGGCGAATCGCGCGATGCGCTCGGCCTTGCGGGCTTCCGCCTTTTCTTCGTCGGCCTTGGCTTCCGCTTTCCGCTGCTCGAGATTCAGCACGATCTTGTTCTCTTCGATGCGCTGTTTCTCCTCGGCGATGTCGGAGAGAATGTACTCGAAGCCCTGTCGCGAACCAACCCGAACTTCCGATGCTTTTCGGAGTGCATCCACCGGGAGGGGGTCCTGGAAAAAGGCCTGGTAATTGCTCTTCTCGATCGGATCGACATCAAGTGCATTCGGGAGAGACGCTTCCCCGATCTCGGCGATGTCGAGGATGGAAGGGAGGTGAACGTCAGGAATGACGCCGTCTCTCTGGGTGGAGTGACCGTTGATTCGGTAGAATGTCTGGATTGTCAGCTTGAGGGCTCCCTGCTGAACCGTTTTCCGGTTGAAGGGGAGGACGAGACGGCTGCTGAGAACGGGGCGCAGTTGCTGCACCGTTCCTTTGCCAAAAGTAGCCTTGTCTCCGACGATGACCGCCCGGTTGTAATCCTGGAGGGCGGCCGCGAAAATCTCGGAAGCGGAAGCGCTGGCCCGGTTGGTGAGAACGACCATGGGGCCGCCATAGACCGCCTCCGCATTTCGAGAAGAGCGCTGATCGCGGTTTTCTCTCCAGTCGATGGACTGCACGACCGGACCTTTCTTGATGAAGAGGCCGGTCATGTTGATGGCTTCCTCGAGGGAACCTCCACCATTGTCACGGAGGTCGACGACCAATCCATCGATCCCTTCGATCGAGAGTCGAGTGAGGAGACGGCGAACATCCGTCGTCGTGCTGGTCTGGCCGCCATCCATGTCGGCATAGAAGGAGGGCAGGGTGATCCAGCCGATCTTCTGCTCATTGCCCTTCGGATCCTGGGTGATGATGAGGTCGGCGGTGGCAAGGCTGTCTTTCAGGTCGATCTTGTCCCGGGTGATGTTGACCAGCTTGATCTCCGCTGACTTACCGGCAGGGATGACCTTGAGGCGTACAACGCTGCCGACTTCTCCGCGGATGAGGTCGACGATGTCGGAAAGCTTCATTTCGACGACATCGGTGAATTCGCCATCGACTCCCTGGCCGACTCCAATGACCCGATCCTTCACTTCCAGGTCGCCACCTTTGAAGGCAGGTCCACCAACGACGAGACCCTCGATCGTGGCACCGCCCTGGTCTTCATCTTTCTGAAGCATTGCGCCAATCCCGGTGAGAGATTTGTTCATCCCGATCCGGAAGTTGTCATATTGCTGCTGCGAGAAATACTCGGAGTGAGGGTCGTAGGCGCGCGCGATGGACTTGATGAACAAAGTTGCGACATCTTCGGTGTTGTTCTCGTTGACGCGCTTCGAGATCCGCTCATAGCGGTCGGAAACCTTTTCGTAGATGCTTTTCTCCGGCTTGTCAGGCTCACCATCTTTCTCGGTTTCTTCGCCTTTCTCTTTTCGCTCGGCTTTCTCCTCGGCTTCTTTCTCAGCGAGGGCATCGGCGATGAGTTTCTCCCGGATGAGATCTCCTTCGATCAGGTTGCGCCAGAGTTGATCGTGCTCTTTTCCTGCCGGAGCCCACTCGGAATCTTTCCGGGAAATCTGGACGGTTCGGTCCGAGTCATAGGTAAAGGTGTTCGGCTTCGCGAGCTCCTTCGCCATCTTGACCCGGCTCGCGACTCGCTCCTGGTAAACGGAGTAAATGTCGTAGGCAGCCGGAATGCCCTCCTCGCGGACCTGGTCATCGATCTTCGTCTCGTATTGCTTTCGGAAGCGATCGATATCCTCCTTGGTGAAATAAACACGGCTGAAGTCGAGCATCTCGAGGTAGGTGTCGAGCACCCGCTTGGACATCTTGTCGTTGAAGTCTTCGCGGAGGAAGTGCTCCTTCTCCAGCATCGTCGTCACGCGGAGAGCGAGATCGCCATACTGGGTCTCGGCTTCGCTGCGAGGGGTCGCCGTCAGGGTCACGACGAATCCGAGAAGGAGGAGAAGAGACCGGTGGAAAGAAAAGGAAGAAAACATGGAAATGAGGTCAGGTCTGTGAGGGGACGTGTTGGATCTACGCCATAGGACGATCCAAGCCGGTAAAAGCTTAGTTTCGGAGCGTGGAGACTACACCGAAAGGAGTTACGGGAAAAGCCTTTTGTCAGACGCAGATGAGCCCCGCAGCTTACTTCGCAGCATTGCAAAGCAGCGGGTTTTCGCGTATCAGGCTGAAATGGAAGGACGAAATTTTTTCCAGTCGGGAGCCTTCAAGATTCTCGTCTTTTTTCTCGGCACGGTGCTGCTCGGCGCAGTGCTCTCGCCGTTTCTTTACCAGTTCGGCAAACATGTCGTGGCGGAGGGCTGGATCGAGAATGGTCCGTTCGCCGGGTTGCATGGATCGATGGATCGGGCCCAGTTTTCGAGATATTTCAATCGAGCCATCCTCATTGGCGCCGTGCTGCTCGTCTGGCCCGTCCTTTCGTGGTTCAAGCGGGGAAGAACGGGGGAGAAACGCAGCTTTCTCGCCTCTCTCGATCTCGCCCCTAATCCATCGTGGTGGAAACATCTTCTTCTTGGCTTCGTCCTTGCCGGCGGGACTTTGCTCCTCCTTGGGGCCTGGTATGTCCAGCAGGGATGGTATGAGTCGCAGGATTCCGGAAAGACCCTCGTTCGCCTGATTTTGTCGGCTCTGGGGACCGGGTTTGCCGTCGGTTTCCTCGAGGAATTCGTCTTTCGAGGCGCTCTCTATGCGGTTCTGGGGAAGGTGTTGCGCCCGAGGGTCCTCTTCTTTTTCGTGGCGATTTTCTTTGCGGTGATTCATTTCTTCAACGCCCCTCACACTCTCCAGGTGGCAGAGGTCACGGCGACGTCGGGCTTCTGGTTCGTGGGTAGGCTTTTTCAGCATTTCTTCTCGCAGTTCGGGGATCTCTATTTTCTCCTGTCGGAGTTTGCTGTCCTCTTCGCGATCGGGATTGTCCTCGGCTACACGAGAGAGGCGACGCGCTCGCTATGGCTGGGAATCGGGCTTCACGCGGGTTGGGTTTTTGGGGTCAAGATGCTGAGCCCCATGACTCGTCGAGCTTTCGAGAGGGCAGAAATGATGCCCTGGCTCGGGGATACCCTGCGTGTTGGATTGGTCTCGACCCTGGTGGTGCTGCTGACCGGGCTGGCTCTCTGGTTCTGGCTGCGGAAGAAAGATCGAACTGGGCGTGAGCCGGCTCTGGAATCTTGAAAGGGGATGAATTTGGGGCGTCAAGGTGTGATCTCGCGTTGGATTCCGGATCTCGCTCGACGGGCGAAGCGGTGGATTTTTCCTCCTGCCTGCGGAGTCTGCGACGAGATCCTTTCGCACCATCGCCAATCGCAGATGCCCTTTCTCTGTGAAAACTGCGAGAGCAGGTTGACCCCGATGGGGGCAGAGGCCTGCCGGGTTTGTGGGCAGAGCTATGGAGATGGAAGCGTCCTGAACCTTGCGATGGCGACCTTTCGCTGCAGCAACTGTGCGGATCGCGAACTGGCCGTTGATTTTGCGATCAGTGCCTATCGCAGCTCGGGGGAGGCCCGTGAGTTGATGCATGCCTACAAATACGGGAAGCAGATCCATCTCGCGCGACTCTGGGGAGTCCTGCTGCAACGAGTCTGGGAGGATGAGAGGTTGCGGGAGGTGCCGGGTTGGCACCTCGTCCCGGTGCCACTTCATCGGAAGCGATTGCGAGAGAGGGGATTCAACCAGGCCGCTGAGATCGCGACCGAGTTCCGGCGTCACTCTCCGAACGGAAGTCACCTCGTCGAAACCGCGTGTCTCGTGAGAACGAAAGCGACGGTGCGACAGGCGCAGCTCGATCGCAAAGAGCGACTTCGGAATCTCTCCGATGTCTTTGCCCTGCGAGCGAAAGCCGATTCGTTCGAGGAGGGGTTTGGTATTCTCATTGTCGATGACGTCATGACCACGGCGACGACGGTTTCGGAATGTGCTCGAATTTTGCGCGATTCTGGTTTTGAAGATCAGCCGATTGCTGCGATTTCGGTGTTGAGAGGGTGAACCCGAGCTCGATGGCGGGAAGCTTGTGCGGTCCGCAATCCCGAGGAAATAGGTTGTGAAAGCGGTGTTTTTCGCTACTGTCGAGGTTCGAGGAGGGACGAGGTTTTCGCAGATCGGCTATCTTTCTTCGAGAAACACACACCGTCCTGAATTTCACTTTTGGTCCTATGCCTCTTTTCAAAAAACGATCTTTCAAATCGCCCGGAAAGAAAAAATCCGACATGCCGGAAGGCTTGTGGAACAAGTGTCCGACTTGTGGGGCGATCATCGACGAGATCACGCTGAAGCAGCGTCATCGTGTCTGCACGAAGTGTGACCACCACTTTACCCTGACTTCCCAGGAGCGGGTCGAGATGTTGCTCGACAAGGACTCCTTCGAAGAGCTCGATCCGACCGTGGAGTCTGTCGATGCTCTCGGTTTCAAGGGGTATTCCGACAAGGTGAAGGCCTACCAGAAGAAGACGGGATTGAAGGACGGCGTCCTCACGGGTCGTGGTTCCATCCAAGGCAATCCGGTAACCCTGGGGGTCATGGACTTCCGATTTCTCGGAGCGAGCATGGGCTCGGCGGTTGGAGAAAAGCTGACGCGTTCGATCGAGGTTGCGACCGCAGAGAAACGTGGGGCGATCATCGTCAGCGCCTCTGGGGGTGCGAGGATGCACGAGGGAATTCTGAGCCTCATGCAAATGGCGAAGACGAGTGGCGCACTGGCCCGTCATCACGAGGCTGGACTGCCCTACATTTCAATTTTGACCCACCCCACGACCGGTGGCGTGACGGCAAGCTTTGCCACGCTGGGCGACGTGATCATCGCGGAGCCCAAGTGCATGATTGGTTTCGCCGGTCCTCGTGTCATCAAGGAAACGACTCACCAAGACCTACCTCCGGGTTTTCAGACTGCCGAATTCCTTCTCGATCACGGTCTCGTCGATTTGATCGTCTCTCGATCCGACCTGCGTGAGCGTCTCGGCCAGCTTCTCAGTTTCATGCTGCCGGAGAAGGCGGCCTGAAGCCGGGGGCGGAGTGCCCGATTTCCTTCCCGAAGGTTGGGTCTGATCCGGGGCACGGACTCACGGAAGCACTAGGCTCTGATTCCGATCTCGGAGCTCGTCGCGAAAATCGCGGTAGAAGGCCTCATCGGATTCCGGTTCGTGGTAGACGTAGATCTCCATGCCCGTGGATATGATGTTTCCACTGAGACTGGCGACAGCCGTTTCCGCCGCATCTCGTCCCACCGCGATCTTGATCAGTGCGTTGAGAGGAACGAGCCGGGTTCCGTCGAAGAGGTGCCATCTCCCGTCCAGGTAGACTTCGAAGGCGGCATGAAAATCCTGGGGTTCCAGTTGATAGCAGTAGGCCGTGATGTAGCGCGCGGGGAGAAAAAGTGCTCGGCAGAGCGCGATCCCGAGGTGCGCGAAGTCGCGACACACACCCTGTCGCTGGAGAAAGGTGTCCTCGGCCGAAGTGCCTTCGTTCGATGAGCCGTAGAGGTAGTTGATGTTCTCAAAAAGCCAGTCTTCGATCGCAAGGGCTTGCGCGAAAGGGCTCTCGATCCCGCCAAAGAGTTCGAGGGCGACCTGGCTGAATCGATCGGAAGGAGCGTAGCGGCTGGGAAAAAGGAAAGGGAGGACCTCGGGGTCTTCGGGATAGGAAACCGGCTTGGCGTGTGTCGGCGCTTCCACCGTTTCAGCTTCGCTGTCGAAGACTCCTTCGTAGTGGATGCAGAGTTCCTCGATGTTCGAAACCTCGAATCGCGTGAGCCGATTGGAAAAGGGGGCGACTTCGATCTCGAGGGGAGCAAATTCGGGATTCGAAGACAGGGACTCTTCCCGGGCCCGTTGCCCCTCGCTTCGGTGTGGACGCAGCGAGCAGAGAATCGCTGCCGGTCCGGTCAGTTGGTAGTAAAGGTTGCTTTGGAGACGGAAGGGCATGGGAAGAAGAGGGAGCGTCTACTGTGCCAGTCGCGGGCGGGCATTCCTGTCTCTCGCAAGGTTGGCGATTGGATTTACAATTCGGCCAGGTCACGGACAAGTTGAGGGCCGGAGTAGACGAGCCCAGTGTAAACCTGGACGAGACTGGCTCCGGCGTCCATTTTCGCCTGGGCATCTGCGGCCGTCATGACTCCGCCGGATCCAATGATCGGAATGTCTTCTTTCATTTCCGAACGAAGCAGCGCGAGGACCTTTGTCGAAGCCTCGGACAGGGGTGCCCCACTGAGCCCACCGGCTTCTTCTCCTCGGGGATGGGTCTTCACCGCATCTCGCTCGATCGTGGTGTTGGTCGTGATCACTCCATCGACATCGGTTTCATTGAAGACCTCGGCGAGTCCGCGGATGGCATCCTCGTCGAGATCGGGGGCGATCTTGATGACGATGGGAACTTTCTTGCCCTTGTGATGTGGCATCAGTTCTTCTCGCTTGTTCTGCAGGGTTCGGATGAGCTCGTGACAAGTCTCGGCACTCTGGAGATCGCGCAGGCCCTTGGTATTGGGAGAAGAGAGGTTGGCCGTGATGTAGTCCGCCGCGTCGTAGACGCCTTCGAAGCAGGCGAGGTAGTCCGAGAGGAAATGCTCGTTCGGGGTATCGAAATTCTTGCCGATGTTGATGCCAAGGATACCGGGGTAACCCTTTCGCGAGTGCTCGATATTGGCCAGCATTTCCTCGACTCCGGGATTGTTGAATCCCATGCGATTGATGATCGCATCGTGCTCCTGGAGACGGAAGAGCCGTGGCTTCGCATTTCCGGGTTGGGGGCGGGGGGTTACCGTCCCGACCTCGACATGACCGAAGCCAAGATCGCCGAAGGCTCCGATTGCTTCCCCCTTTTTGTCGAGCCCTGCGGCAAGGCCGACCCGATTGGGAAAGGTCAGCCCCATGACCTCGACCGGTTTTGCCTTCTCCTCGGAGAGCAACGAGGGCTGGCAGCAAGTCCCCGTCATCGCCTTGAGCAGCCCGAGGGAGTGTCCCATTTTCATCGAGGAAAGGGTCAGGTGATGCGCGGTTTCGGCATCGAGGGTGAAGAGGAGCTTGCGAGCCAGGGGATAGAGATCGGCCATGTTGATCGTTAGACTGCACCGGGAGCTGCGGCAAGTATCGGAACCACATTTCAAGGGAAGAAAACTCCCCGTTGCTCGCAGTCGTATTTTACCGGACAGTGTAAAGCTTGACTATGAACCGCATCGTTGCCGGCGCCGCCTCTTTGAATCAGACCCCTCTCGATTGGGAGGGAAACCTCGCACGTGCCATCGCGGCGGTTGTGGAGGCGCGTGAGAAGGGAGTGGGTTATCTCTGTTTGCCCGAGCTCGCGATCACCGGCTATGGCTGTGAGGACATGTTCCTTGCTCCGGAAGTAGGGGAAGAAGCGGTGCGATCTCTGCTCTCCTTCGCGCCGGAGTGCAAAGGTCTCGTCGTGGCTATTGGACTGCCGCTCTGGTTCGAAAGTTCGGTCTACAACGTCGTCGCGCTCATCGTCGATGGGGAAATCCTCGGGTTGGTCGCGAAGCAGAACCTGGCTGGGGATGGATTGCATTACGAACCGAGATGGTTCAAGCCCTGGCCGGTAGGGTTGGTCGAGAGCGTCAGGGTCGGGGATCAAGATGTTCCTCTAGGCGATCTCATTTTCGATGTGGCTGGGGTTCGGCTTGGATTCGAAATCTGCGAAGATGCCTGGGTCGCACAACGGCCCGGGATGCGACTTTCTCAGCGAGGGGTCGATTTGATTTTCAATCCCAGCGCGAGCCATTTTGCGTTTGGCAAACAGATGGTCCGTGAACGATTCGTGCTCGAAGGTTCTCGCGCCTTCTCTTGTGGCTATGTCTATGCCAATCTCCTCGGAAACGAAGCGGGGAGAATTATCTACGATGGCGGGACGGTGATTGCCTGCGGAGGGGAATATGTCGCCGAGGGAAAACGCTTCTCGTTTCGCGACACGGTCGTTACTGCTGCGACAATTGATTTGAACCTGACCCGACTGCACCAGGCTCGCCAGGTCAGTCATCGTCCAGTGATCGGGGAATCTCCGGAACTGACGGTGTCTTCCGATTTCGTTCCCGAGTGGAAAGGGCCGTTTCGCACCGAACAGAGTTTTGGCAATCTCGCGGCCGATGCCAAGGAGGAGGAGTTCACCCGTGTCATGGCTCTGGGGCTTTTCGACTACCTGAGAAAGAGCTACTCGGGTGGTTTCGTCGTTTCCCTGAGTGGGGGTGCGGATTCCGCTGCTACTGCGGTCCTGGTTTACTACATGCTGGAATTGGGTCTGGCCGATCTGGGGGAAGAGCGGTTTCGAGAGAAGCTGGGTCATATTTCTTTCGAGGAAGGGCCACTCCTGAAGCAGCTGCTCTCCTGCGTCTACCAGAGCACCCGGAATAGCTCGGATACCACTCGCGAGGCAGCGAGAGCAGTGGCTGAGGCGATCGGGGCTGAGTTCCAGGAATGGGATGTTGATGCACTGGTCGAGGGGTATCGAGAAAGGATCGAGGAAGGCATCGGACGGGATCTCGACTGGGAGACCGATGATATCGCGCTGCAGAATATCCAGGCGCGAGTGCGATCTCCCGGGGTCTGGATGCTGACCAATATTCGAAATGCCCTGCTCCTTTCGACGAGCAATCGATCCGAAGCTGCCGTCGGGTATGCGACGATGGATGGGGACACCAGCGGTGGGCTGAGTCCGATTTCAGGAATCGACAAGGCCTTCTTGCGCCACTGGTTGCGCTGGCTGGAAACGACTGGTTGCGCGCCCGACATCAAGCCCATTCCCGCGCTGAAGGCGATCAACGTCCAAGCTCCCACCGCAGAATTGCGACCGAGTGAGAGTGGTCAGACGGACGAGTCGGACCTGATGCCCTATCCCGTGCTCGATGCGATTGAAAGACTCGCGATCCGGGACAAAAAGCTGCCGGGGGAAGTCTGGGAGCTTCTCTGCGAGGTCGAGTCGGAGACGTATTCGCCGCAGCAACTCCGCGACTGGGTCGTGAAATTTTTTCGACTCTGGAGTCGAAATCAGTGGAAACGGGAACGCTATGCCCCTGGATTTCATGTCGACGACAAGAACCTCGATCCCAAAACCTGGTGTCGTTTCCCCATTCTCAGCAGCAGCTTCTCCCAGGAAATCAGCGAGTTACAGTCCCGTAAAATGGATTGAGAACGGCTGCTGTGGAATCTGGAATTGAATGAAATAATTGTTTGTATTCCTGAAATATCAGAATATTCTGATATTTATGGTAGCCGAGCGAAATAGAGCCACGTCGAGTTGGGTCGACTGCAGGCATGCGCTCGCTTCGAAATGGCCTGTGATTGTCCTCACCGTATCGGTGGCTTTACTGGTCGGGTCCTTTCTCGGGAGTCGGGAAGCGCCATTTTATGAAGCGGTGGCGGAGGTTTCGCTGCTCGGAGAGGATATGGAGGAGACTTCTCCTCGAGCCTCCACGGAATTGCGACCCTCCGTCCTGAATTCGCTTCGCCGAAGAGAGTCGACTCTTCGCAGCGGGGTGCTTCTGCTCCAGGTAATCGATTCTTGTGACTTGGTGAAGCGGTGGGAACTGGACGATCGAGCCGATGCGCTCCGAGTTCTTCGGTCCCGGCTTCGCATCCGGGAGGGAGAGAAAAGAGGAGTGTATCGGATCGCAGTGCGTTCCGCCTCTTCCGAGGAATCAGTCGAAATCGCGAATGCGCTGGCTCTCGAATTCATTGCCCGTGAACAATCCAAGACGAGGGCGGAGGCAGAATCCCAAGTGCGGTCCTTTGCCGCCGAGATCGAATCTCGCCGGGAAATGGTCGACACGATCGAGTCGGAGTTGAAATCATTGGGTGCTGCATCTCGGGCGGCCTCTTCCGACAACGAGGTGGAAGCGAGAGATCTTCGTCGTCGTCTCGTTGGCGTTTCCAATGTGATTCGGTCGCTGGAGGCCAAGCATCAGCGCGCCATCGTCGAGTTGCAAAGTGTCTCCTCGGGCGTGGAGATTGCCCGGAAAGCGAATTCGGAGGATGCAGAGTTGATTCAGCAGCGCTGGCAGCGAGCGGGGCTCTTCAGCCTGCTTGGGTTTTTTGTGAGCACGGGGATGGTGCTTCTTTTTTCTTCTGGCCGGTCTCCATTCGCCGTCCTTTCCCGGATCTCGGAAAATTTTCAGCTGGCGGTCGTGGGCATTGCACCGGTGCCGCCCCTGCCTCTGCCGCGTCTCAATCACCCTCCCGACGCTTTGCTCGAGCCGTATCGGGATCTGCGAACCAAGATCCACCGTCTTCCCGCTGCGGAATGCTCGGTCATCAGCCTGGTTGCCGAGTCGGTGGAGGGTCAAAGCTCTGAGGTGGCGGTGAACCTGGCCTCGGTGCTTGCCGATGCGGGGCACATGGTCCTCTTGATCGATGCGGATGTGAGAAGCTCGAAAGTAGGCCCTCTCCTTGACGCCTCTCGCCAACCCGGGCTTACGGATTACCTCCAGGGTGAAATGCGAATGGAGGAGACGGTCATCAAGTCGAGACATCCGAACCTTTGGTGTATGCCCAGCGGACCGATGGTCGATGACCCGGCAGGACTCCTGGGGGGAAAGCGAATGGATGACCTCATCTGGGAAATGAAGAGTCGCTTCGACTACATTCTCCTGACTTCTCCCTCGATTCAGACTCATTCTGATGCGGGTGTGCTTTCGGGGTATGCCGATCACGCTTTCATCGTGAGTTCCTATGCCTCCCACACGTTTCCTCGTTTGAAAAAGGTGCGGTATGCGCTCGAGAACACCGGGGCCTGTGTTTCCGGAGTCCTTTTGGCTTATTCTTCCGATGGGAGTTATGAACGATCTGCTCCTCGCAGGGAAAGCGAATCCCGTTCCCAGAGGGCTTCGCATCACTCGATGAGAAAGCCTTTACGCTCGCAGTCGCGGGTGGCGTAAATCCGATCCCGACGGAAGCGCACCCTAGGCCTTCGCCTTCTTTTCGATCTCCTCGCAAAAGGATTCGTACTTGTGCCTCAGGGTATGGGGCACAATCGCAGTGAGTAGGACATCGTTGCCCTCGTAGTCGGTCGAGAGAATTTTCGCTTCGCGATGAAGCAGGGAAATCAAATCGTGCTGGGCTTGGGGAATGCGGAGAGCCATCCGTGAAACCCGGTCGACCATCATATCAGCGAGACGGTCGGTGAGACGGTCCATTCCCTGGCCGGTCATCACGGAAACGAATACGGAGGATGGATCGAAGTGACTGCGAAGCTCGTGGATCCGTTCCTCCTGGCCTTCAATCAGGTCGATCTTGTTGACGACAATGACAGTGGGTTTGTCGTCCGCACCCAGCTCATGAAGCACGGTCCGGGTTGTCTCGTAGAGGTCGAAAATCTCGGGAGAGCTGGCATCGACGACGTGGATCAGGAAATCCGCAAGGATGGCTTCCTCGAGGGTGGCCTTGAAGGCTTCGACGAGACGGTGGGGGAGGTTTCGCACGAATCCCACGGTATCGGTCAGGAGGAGGGGCTGGCCGTCGGGCAGCTCGATTCTCCGAGTGGTCGGATCGAGGGTCGCGAAGAGCTTGTCCTCGGCGAGAACGGACGCGCCGGAAAGGGCGTTGAGAAGAGTGCTTTTTCCCGCATTGGTGTAGCCCACGATGGAAGCCTGGCAGATCCCTT
The DNA here is from genome assembly GCA_029213195.1 of Verrucomicrobiales bacterium. Taxonomy (GTDB): domain Bacteria; phylum Verrucomicrobiota; class Verrucomicrobiia; order Verrucomicrobiales; family DEV007; genus Arctic95D-9. Next base: position 37,179 of record JARGNI010000021.1, on the reverse strand, counting down.
CGTCGGCTCTCTGCTTTCGCTGGGTCTGTCGATTCTTGCGGACATCTTCGAGCTCCGACTTGATCCGGTCGATTCGTTTCCTGGCGAGACGACGATCAACTTCGATCTGCTGCTCTCCTTCTCCACGGGCGGCTCCACCGCCGCCTTTGCCACCTCCGGTGGCTCCCCGCTGACGATCGAGGTGAGACCACATCCGGGCGAGCCTTGGCAGGGAATACTGCATTCGGGCGAGCTCGACCTGGAGCCGTGCTTCCTTGGTCTGAGCTCGCATCCGGAAGATGTCGAGGATGACTTCCTCGCGGTCGATTACGGTAATGTCTCCATCGGTCTCCCAGGTTCGCTGTTGGGAGGGACTGAGCTCGTTGTCGAAGACGATGCAATCGGCTCCCAGGGACTTGGCTTCGTCGATCAACTCCGCGGCTTTTCCGGTTCCGGTCAGGTAGCGCTTGCTTCGGGATCGAACGAAGACGGGACGAGTGGCCACGATCGTAATCCCCAGCGTCGAGACCAGCTCCTTCAACTCTTCGAGCAGACTTTTGCAGAGGTCTTCATCATCTCGATCGAAGTAGGCGCCGATGAGGAAGGCGCCTTCGACCATCTGGGGTTTATCACGAGTATCAAACATCAGCTGAGCAACTCCTGTAGGGTAGCATAGTCCTTTTTCATGGCCTCAAGAATCGTCGGAACCATTTTGGGATCCTTGTGGCCGAGGTATTCGACATGGAGACTGATCGGGCCGGAGAAATCGGATTTCTTCAAAACGTCGTAGAAAGCCTGATCGACGCAACCGGAACCCACGGGTCCCCATTCCAGCTTGTTGTCCTTCCAGCCCGGTTCCTTCACGTAGATCATGTCGATGTAGCGTCGGATCCGGGCAAAATTGAGGGGCCACGCCTTGGCTCCCTCCACAGTGGCGTGACCGATATCGAAAGCGACTCCGACATCGGCGGGATCGAAGTCTTCGAGGACTTCCGCGAGATCCCAGATGGGGCCCCCGAAGTAGTTCCTACCCGAGTGGTTCTGATAGATCGGCTTGATTCCGACTTCCTTGGAGAGCGCAACGAGATCCTTGAGCTTGGGACGGAACTCCTTCATCTGTGGCGCGATCGGTTTCTTGAGGTCATACTTGTAGTAGGCCATTCGGAAGCGTTTGACGCCAAGTCCGGCAGCAGTCCGGAGAACTTTCTCAGTGTGCTGCTCGGCACTGACTTCATTGATCCCCGAGGTGAGAAGCGTGAGAGAGAGACCTTCGTCTTTCAAGGCATCGATCATGCGAGGGAGATCTTCTTCGACCTTCTCGGGGAGAACATGTCCGCGGGGGCGAACCGGAGCCTCGATGCCGTCGAATCCGATCTCGGCGATCACTTTGGCCATTTCCGCATAGCTGAGATGCTGAAGCGGTTTTGTGAAGGTGCAGATCTCGTGCCCACTCTTCGAGGCGCCCAACAGATCGGAGGACAAAAAGGGTGCCGACATCACACCGGCTGCAGTGGCTTTCAGAAATCGGCGGCGGTTTGCGCGAGGAAAATGACTCATTGACGTATCGTATCGGTCCTTGCTGCTCTCGGCAAGAATTGAGATACTCACCTCGAATTGACCGCATTTACCGCTATGAAAACTTCATTTCTTTCTCTCTTCCTGATTGTTGCCGGACTGGGCATTTCCACCTCGGAATCGCAGGCACAAGTAACGATTGCGGCGCGCGGAGGTTGGTCGATGGAGGGAACGGATCCCATCAAGATCCTCTATGATGGGAAGCACGTCACGAGTTACAATGCGGGGATCAAGGAAGGAAAACCGTTCTTCTATCCGGTGATTGGGCCTACTGGGGAGAATCTCACCAGGAACTGGCCAATGAAGGAAGGTTTCAAAGATGAGCAGACCGATCACATCCACCACCGCGGGATGTGGTATGGCCTCGGGAACGTTAACGGCCTGGATTTCTGGCACTATCCCGGAGACGACAAGAAAAAGGAAAAGGCTTTCGGCGCGATCCTCCACAAGGGGATGAACGGGGTCGTCATGTCCAAGGACGACCTCGTTTTCAAGACGAGATCGGAGTGGCTCGCTCACAACGACCCGGAGAAAAGAGTGATGTCCGACGAGCGTGAGTTTCGACTCTTTTACACCCAATCGGGTTCTCTCGTGGTCGACACGAGAATTTCCCTGGTCGCCGATGCGGGCGATGTCCTCATCAAGGACGACAAGGAAGGAGCGTGGTCCATCCGCACGATCCCAACGCTGCGGTTGGAAGGGGAGTTTGCGAAGGGCAATATCATCAACAACAACGGGGTCGAGGGCAAAGGCGCCTGGGGCAAGCGTGCGAAGTGGGTCGACTATTTTGGGGTCGACCGTGCGGGGAATGCGGTGGGAATCGCGATTTTTGATCACCCCTCCAATCTGCGTCATCCCACCTGGTGGCACGCCCGACACTATGGCCTCTTCACTGCGAATCCTTTCGGCCAGGGTAACTTCGAGAAAGAAACCGAAAAGGGAGCCGGCGACTACACGATCAAGAACGGGGAAACCTTGACGTTTCGGTATCGCACCATTTTTCATAAGGGCGATTCCAAGGACGCCGGGATCGCAGAAGCCTATGGAGATTATTCCAAGACCGAATAGGAACGAAGCCAACCTGAGCATCCATCGGCGCACGGAAAGGGCAATGTTAGTGTCCTTGTTTTGCCTGGAAGAATTTTACCATAGTGTCACTACCCAAAAGGAACGAAAATGAAAAAGAGCCCCTTAGTTACCTTCTGCATCATCGCATCTCTCCTATCCATTTTGGTGGGAATAGCTTTGATGATCACCGCCTTGAGTCCTGCAACTACCTCAGAATGGGGAGCAATTGCTACGGGATTTACTCCTCACGCCATTTTGATTTCGGGAGGACTGATTTCACTCGCTATTTGCGGCTCCTGTGGGCGACCAGGAGGCGGGAGCGATTGATCGATCTATGGCCGCACAGTCTCGACTTCGCTGGCCCTCATGGACAGGGCTGAGGTTTGAGCGGTAAGGCCAACTCGAGACTGCCCACAAAAAAGCCGCAGCGGATGGCTGCGGCTTGTTCGATCTTCCTCCGAAAGAGGAATTCAGGAATGGGCGGAGAGTGGGATCACGCTCCGTTCCAACTGCTGTAGATATTGACCCGTGTGCCGTAGGTGGTGTTGTCGTAGATCACTTGGGCGGCACTTGCGGGAAGTCGGATGCAGCCTGCGGAGGCAGGGTAGCCAGGCAAATGACCGGCGTGCACTCCGAAAACGGTTCCACTGAGACGCATCCAGTAGGGCATCTCGACTCCGTAGATGGTGGAGACTTTTCCGGAACGGACGCGCTGAGTCATCGAAAAGCTTCCCCGGGGTGTGTGTTTCCCTGCCCGAGCCGTCGAGACTGGGGTGTTTACCGCGACCTTGCCATTGACGAGGAGGTAGCCCCGCTGGTCGGCGATATCGATGACGAGCCGGGTATTGCTCTTGGTGCTCTGGGACAGGACCATGGGATTGACCCGGGCCCCATTGGAAAGACGCTTCGTTCGAGGTGTCTTCGTGTTCAGCCCGCGCGAGAAATTCGCTCCGGTGGAGCGGTTGGCGGAGGCGCTGGTGACATTGGTGGCAGTGCAGGAAGTAAACATCGCAGTCCCCAGGGCAAGGGACAGCGAGAGTACGCCGCAAAGGACTCTTCTCTTCATGGCTTTCAGGTTTGGCTGTCTGGGTGTGTGTTTGTGCGCTGACAAATTCACCCAAATTATAATATTTTCAAATATTTATGATGATAATAATACTCCTAATCCGTTACTGTTCGGAAGGGAGTGGTCTTTCCGGGTCTGTTTCTGCCTCGTAATCAACGCCTTGGAGACCAAAGCCGAAGAGTTTCAAAAATTCGTTTTTGTATCCTGAATAATCGGAAATTTCGGAAAGATTATCCGTGGTGACTTTTTCCCATGCCTCTGCGACAGCTGCCTGGATGTCGTCGCGCATTTCCCAGTCATCGATTCGGATTCGTCCTTTTTCATCGAGGGAGGGACCCGAATCGCTGGAGAGATGGTCGGAAAAAAGTCTCTCGATCTGCTCGATGCAGCCTTCGTGGAGATTGGCTTCCTTCATCACTCGATAGAGAAGAGAAATGTAGAGCGGCACGACAGGAATGGCGGAACTGGCCTGGGTCACGAGCGCTTTGTTGACCGAGACGTAGGCGGTGGTATCACCATATTTTTCGTTCATCTGCGCAGCAGTCTGCTCGAGATGCTCTTTTGCTTTTCCGATCGTCCCATTGGTGTAGATCGGAAAAGTGAGTTCGGGACCGATGTAGGAATAGGCGACCGTGGTGAATCCGTCGGCCAGGAGACCGGCCTCGGAGAGAGCGTCGATCCAGAGAATCCAATCCTCTCCTCCCATCACTTTCACGGTGTGGGCGATTTCCTCTTCGGTGCAGGGTTCGATCGAGACGTCACCGACTTCGCCGGTATCGGTATTGAGATTCTTCTGGGAGTAGGGAGCTCCGATCGGTTTGAGCACCGACTTGTAGGTCTCTCCGTCGGTTGGATCGGTACGGCGGGGAGAGGCTAGGCTGTAGACGATGCAATCGACCTGGCCGAGGTCTTCCCGGATGGTGTCGAGGACGGTTGCTTTCATCTCTTCCGAGAAAGCGTCACCATTGAAACTCTTGGCATAAAGCCCTTCTGCTGCAGCGGCTTTTTCGAAGGCGACGGAGTTGTAGTATCCGGCGCTGGCTGTCTTGCGTTCCGTACCGGGTTTCTCGAAGAATACTCCGATGGTGGAGGCGCCTCCTCCGAAGGCTGGAACGATCCGCGAGGCAAGCCCGTAGCCGGTGGAGGCACCAATGACGAGGACTTTCTTGGGCGGGTTGGCCAGGGGGGGCTGTGACTTCACGTAGTCAATCTGCTCCTGGACGTTTGCGGCGCATCCGTCAGGGTGTGCCGTGGTGCAGATGAAACCTCTGGTTTTGGGGGCGATGATCATGGGAATGACAAAAAATAGGGGTAGCAGGACCGCCCCCGGAAAACAACTGCTTTGTCGCACCAGCGAAGAAATTCTGGCCGATCCGGAGCGACCTCGAAACCGAGTCAACGGGGCACAAAAAAACCGCTGCCGATCGAAATCGACAGCGGGTGGAAATTCTGTTCGGCGGTTTCCCGCCGAGAAAGAACCTTACTTGAGCTCTTGTGCGTGGAAGATCGCCCAGTCGTCAAGGTTGTTCAGGTTGACGGCGTCCTTCACGGTTCCGTCGTCTTCGCGACCAGCAGCGTCGAGGATTTCCTTGCGGGTGTCGTCGTCGTGAATGTAACCGGTGATAGCGGCATTCAGCTTGTCGACGGCATCCTGATCAAGGGAGCCACCCTTCTGCTGAAGGACCCAGTTCTCGCACTCGACGTAGCTGGGCTTCGAGTCGGCGATGAAGCTCTCGAAGTCTCCCTTGTCGATTCCGAGTCCATCGAGAACCATCTGGTCGTAGCCAGCGCCGATCGCAGGATAGTCGGAATGAAGTTTGCCTGCGGCACCGAGAGAGGCTTTGAGCCAGAGACGGGGCAAGTGAAGAACGCCGAGAGGTCCGGCGACACCGGAGCTGATAAGAGGAACAATGTTGCTCATAGATATGGGATTATTTCGTAGATTGCTAAGGAGTGGAGTCTCCACTCCACGGAAATGCGACCGTAGGGGAGCGGAACGATGACAGCAATGATTTTTCCGACGGATTTCCGTGACGTAAGCGACCTCTGGCGCGTCAGCGTTTTCCGTGGTGAGACTGGCCAAATTGGCGGGCTCCCATTCCGAGTTCTTCCTTAAACTGGCCATTGAGTTGGCGGGTGCCGCTGTAGCCGCAGAGCTCGGCCACTTCACTGAGAGAAAGATCGGTCGAGGTCTTGAGAAGTTTCTGTGCTTCGCGAAAACGGAGTCGAAAGAGAAAGGTCCGGGGGGTGCAACCGAGTTTTTCCCCAAACGCGTCTTCCACCCAGCGGCGGGACCGCGGACAGGCATCGACGAGATCGGCGACCGTGATCTGCTCTCGAAAGTGTTCGCGGGCGAAATCGATCGCTTCGAGAAGATCGGGCTGATCGATTGCGAGACTGTCCGTCGAGGCTCTTTCGCGAATCTTGCCGGGAGGGACGATTAGCTCCCGGGAGTCCTTTTCAACGCTCGCGGAAAGCTCTTTCTGAATGAGACGATCGAGCTGCCTTGCCGCTTCCGCTCCGATTTCGCTGTCATTCCGCTCGATACTGGTGAGAGGTGGTCGACAGGATTCACAGGCGACCGTGTCGTTGTTCACCCCGATGACCGCGACATCTTCCGGAACCTTCAGTCCTGCTCGTTCACAGGCTCGGATGACCATGGCCGCTCGTGGATCGTGGGCGGCCATTACGGCGAAAGGAGGAGTGATCGTACTGAGCCAGAGTTCCAATTCTCCCTGGCCAATATCCCACCGGGTCTTCTCACTGAGCGTCGCGGGGACGCGGAGAGTGGAGCAGTCGAATCCACGGGCACTCAGTTCGGCAAGGAAGCCGGACTCGTAGCAGTCCGAATACCAGACATCGGTTACTCCATAGAATCCGAATCGCTGGTATCCGCGGTCGAGGAGATGCCAGGCTGCCATCCGCCCCAATCTCTCGTAGTCGGGGCGGACGCGGAGAAAAGGAGAATTCTCCACCGCTCCAGAGAGATTTACAACGGGGCAGGACAGGGTTGAAAGAACTTCGATGTCGGCCGGAGTGTTTGCGAGTGCGATCACCCCATCTCCGTCCCAACCCTCGAGTGCCGTAGGGGAGAGGTAGTGAGTCTCGGGGCTGATGAGAAATCGCCAGTTCGTATTGCGCTCTGCGTATTCACGAATTCCCCGCACCACCCGCTCCAGGTGGGTGATTCCGACATTGATTGCCAATGCGATTTCTAAGGGAGGACGCCGACTCATTGATGCGCAAAGTTGCGCCTCGTTCCTGGTTTTGTCCAGTATGCGTTCTCTCTTGGTGGGGGGCAATGCCCGATCAGGCCCAACTAATTTCCGTTTTCACGGAGTTGGCGAGGAAGCACTCGTGATGGGCCTTCTGGTGGAGCTTCTCGATATCTTCCGCGGAAGGCTGTTTCTCTCCGGAGAAAGTGATCTTAGGGTGCATGGCGAGACGGGCCAACCAGGGTTTGCCGTTCTCTCCTTTTTCGAGAAACCCGACGGATTCGTCTTCGTAGGTGTCGACCACGAAACCACTCATGGAAGCGATCGCGAGAAAGGTCAGCATGTGGCAACTCGTAAGCGCGGCAGAAAAAGCTTCTTCCGGATCAACGCAGTCGGCATCACCGAGATATTCCGGTGCCGCCGAAACCGCGAGGGACTGTTCGCTTCGAGGGAAGACCCACTGATGGGCACGAGGATATTCCTTGTAGCCGAATCCCGCTTCACCGCGTTTCCAGGACAGTTGTGTTTTGTGCTCACTCATAGCTTTGTTTCGGGGAGGTTGGGGACGGAATCAATCGCCTTTTCGAATTCTTTTCCGGGAGTGGGGCAGTGGGGACGATATCCTTTCATCGTCCGAATAAAGGCATGCGTAGGCCCTTTGTCTTTTTTGGGTGGCGGGGCTTTCGGGATGCGCTAGGCTTTGAGATGCAGATCTCCCTCCGAGGCGGCTTATCGCTCCCCCTGATCGCACTTTGCTTGACGTTTTCCTGGTCATCGGCCGAGCAGGTGCCCTCGTCATTCGAGAAAGAGATTCAAAAAACGATTGGCTTGTCGTTCCTCCTTTCGCTTCCCGAAGGGTATGAGGAAGACGAGTCGAAGGTCTGGCCACTGGTGATTTTTTTGCACGGAGCGGGAGAGCGTGGAGAGGATCTGGATAAAGTCAAAGTGCATGGCCCTCCGAAGAAGGTGGCCGCAGGGGAGAAGTTCCCTTTCATCCTCGTATCGCCACAGTGTCCTTCGGGAGAATGGTGGACCGAGCAACCTGTCCTCGAGCTGGTCGATCACATCGAGAAGGAGTATCGCGTCGATGTCTCTCGGATCTACCTTACCGGTTTGAGCATGGGGGGATATGGGACCTGGCATTTTGCGACCCAGGCTCCGGATCGTTTTGCGGCGATCCTGCCGGTGTGCGGCGGGGGCGTCCCGTACAAGATGCGTTGGATCAAGGATCTTCCTGTTTGGGCTTTCCACGGTGATGCCGATTCCGTCGTGCCGGAGGAGGAGTCGTCTCGTCTCATCAAGGCACTGGAAAAACAAGGGAATACATGGGCCAAGCTGACCGTCTATCCAGGGGTCGGACACGATTCCTGGACTGCCACTTACGACAACGAGGAGGTCTACGAGTGGATGCTGTCACAGGTTCGAGAGGAAAACTAGGTGTTCGGAGGCATCCATGGAATTCATTCATATCGGTGATACCCATTTCGGTCCCGATGAGGATCTCTTGATTCGCGGGTCCAATGTCTGTGATCGTGCTCGGCAGTTGGTCGAGGAGATCAATTCGCTTTCGTTCGTCCCGGATTTCGTGGTCCACACCGGAGATGTCGTCAACGATCCTGACACGGCAGCTTATGAGTTGGCCGCGGAGGCGCTTTCGGCTCTCCGCATGCCGGTCTATTACGTGACGGGAAATCACGATGATGTCGGAATGATGGAGAAGGCGCTCATCTTCGGGCCGCGCGAGGATCTCCTCTCCGACTCGAAGGATCGTCTGTGCTATCAACTCACGGGTGGCCTGGAAAACGAGGCGGAATTGTTCGTCCTCGACGGCAAGGTTCCTCCTGAGGAGGGGCCTCACGGTCATCTCAGCGACAGGCAGATGGATGCCGTGCTCTCAGCGATCACGGGTGAGAAACCGGTCGCCGTGTTTATTCACTACCCGCTGACACCGATCGGATCGCAATGGATCGATCAGCACCTGCTCGTGACCAATGGGGCCGAGTTCCAGGATCAGCTCGCCACAAAGGCAGGAGAGAATCTGCGAGGAATTTTTTCCGGACATCTCCACCGGGGGCTTCAGCTCTATCGACACGGAGTCCTGCAGTCCGGGGTTTCGAGCCCGGCCTGTGAGTTCACGGCCGGACCGGAAGACGACAATTGCGATTTTCTCGCCGGAGGCGCGATCCCGTTTCATCACGTTACCCTGACGAAGGATGCGACGATGGTGAAAGCCTACTCGATCCCGTTTCGCGATCCGAGATGAGAAGGGCGATTCAGGTCTTTCTCAAGTATCCGGAAGCGGGACGAGTCAAAACGAGACTCGCCGCAAAAATTGGTCGCGAAGAGGCGGCCGCGGCCTACGACAAGATGGTCTGCCGGGTTTTCGAACAATGCCGGCTTGCAGGGCCGGATATCCTCTCGATCGCCTTTGATCCTGCGGATCGCGAAGAAGACCTCCGGGCCTGGCTGAAACCGTGGCTGGAGACCTTCCCGGGCACCCTTCACTGGATCGCACAGGAAGGAGCGGATCTGGGGGAGCGACTTGCCCACGCCTCCGATGCTTTCTTTGAAGAGCATCGGGAGGCTGCCGTCGCCATCATCGGGACCGACTGTGTCGACCTGGATCAGGCACTCTTCGAAGAGGCCTGGAAAGCCCTCGAAAGGAAAACGGATGCCGTCTTCGGACCTACGGAAGATGGCGGCTACTATTTGCTCGGGATCCGCAAATCACAGCCTGGGCTGTTTCGGGGGATTCCCTGGAGTTCGGCGGACACTCTGTCATCCAGTCTCACTGCCGCTTCCGAGGCGGGACTGCAGGTGTTCCAGCTGCCGACCCGCGCCGACATCGATGAAGTCGAGAATTGGGAGAAGGCACGCGGGCGACTCGAGGGAAGAACCTGCGTCTTCTTCGACCGGGATGGTGTCGTCAATCGTTCTCCCGGTCCTGGCTATGTGCTGCACGAAGATGCCTTTCATCTCCAATCCGGTATCGCCGAGGCGCTTCGGTATCTGAAACAACGTGACGTGCTGGCGATTCTCGTGACCAGCCAGAAGGGGGTCGGGAAGGGGCTCATGTCCGAAGGGGATCTGCAGAGAATTCACGACAAGATGCAGAGGCAGTTGCGGGAAGAGGGCGGCGTTGCTTTCGATGGGATCCTGGCCTACACCGGAGCTCCGGATTGTCTCCATCAACCCAAACCGGACCCTGAAATGATCCTCACCGCCTCTGAAAGGTTCTTCGTCGATCCACGTCGTTCCTGGATGATCGGGGATGCGGATCGAGACATCGAGATGGGAAAAGCGGCAGGGGTGCAGGGAACCATCCGAATCGAGACCGACAAACCCGTCGGTATTGCAGCCGATTTCACCCTGAGCTCGGCATCGGAAATAACGGAACTTATTAGAAAGCTTTTATAATTCTGAAAATTTAAATTCTGGCTCGCTTTTCTTCCTTCGATGGATAGAGTAGGTTTCTAGACCTGACTCGCGTTTCGGCATCGGATCGTAACCCCTGATTCCACACTCTCGCGACGCTACCCTCCCACTTTTATGGCTCGAGCTTCCAATCTCACGATGTGCTCCTTCTGCGGCAAAAGTCACGCGGAAGTCAAAAAACTGATCGCTGGTCCCGGCGTCTACATTTGCGATGGCTGCATCAATGTCTGTCGCGGCATTCTTGAGAAGGAATTGCACGAAGATGAGGAGGAAGTTTCCACGGAGCTGAGCGTGCCGAGACCGAAAGAGCTTCTCGAGAAGCTGGAGCAGTATGTGATCGGGCAGGACCATGCCAAGAAGGTGCTCTCGGTAGCGGTTCACAATCACTACAAGCGTCTCCAGCAGTTCTCGGCTCCGGCGAAGATGCGGGCGCATGGCAAGTTTTCGCAGTTCGAAGATGTCGAGATCGAGAAGAGCAACATTCTTCTGATCGGGCCGACCGGCTCCGGAAAGACCCTCCTCGCGAAGACACTGGCGAAGGTGCTCAACGTTCCCTTCTGTATCGCGGATGCGACGACCCTGACCGAAGCGGGTTATGTCGGTGAAGACGTCGAGAATATCATCCTCCGTCTCCTTCAGTCGGCCGACTACGATGTGAAGCGTGCCGAGATGGGGATCATCTACATCGACGAGATCGACAAGATCGGGCGCAAGACCGAGAATGTCAGCATCACCCGGGACGTATCGGGAGAAGGGGTCCAGCAGGCCCTGCTCAAGATGCTCGAGGGCACGGTTTGCAATGTTCCACCCCAGGGCGGTCGGAAGCACCCGCAGCAGGAATACATCCAGGTCAACACCGAGAAGATTCTCTTCGTCTGCGGTGGAGCCTTTGTCGGATTGGAAGAGATCGTGGGCCGACGTCTTGGAAAGAAAGTCCTCGGTTTTGGTGACGAGACGACGACGATTGCCAGTGAGAGTGACATTGAGAAGCAACTACGCAACGTTTCTCCCGAGGACCTTCACGGATTTGGTTTGATCCCGGAATTCGTGGGACGACTTCCCGTCGTTTCGACCCTTCGTCCACTCAAGCGGGAGGAACTCATCCACGTGCTCACGGAGCCGAAGAATGCGATGGTGAAGCAATACAGCAAGCTGCTCGCTATGGACGGAGTCGACCTCGAGATCACGCAGGATGGTCTCGAAGCAATGGCCGAGGAAGCGATCGACCGGGGAACCGGTGCGCGGGCCCTGCGTTCCATCTTCGAGAAGCTCATGCTCGAAGTCATGTTCGATGCTCCGAGTCACGAAGGGTTCACCCGGGTCGTCATCGATCGCGACGTTGTCGAAGGGAAGAGAGATCCCGAGGTCACCAAGGACACCGAGAAAGACGGTCCTTCCGGTGACGAGATGGAAGCGGCCTGATCGGCTTCTTCCGGGCCCTGCTCCCGAGCAATCGAGCAGGGCCTCTTTTTGAGGTTTACCTTCTTTTACCCGTTGGAGGCAGATCGGATTCCCTCCTCGAGGATCCATTGGGCACCGAGCCCGTGGGTGGCGTTGCAGAGAGGATGCAGGCCCATCTCGGGATGATCGATCGCCTCGAGAAAGTGGGTGCTCGCGTTCTGCAGGTGTTCCGGCTGCGGGGGGATCTCAAGTGAAATGCCCTCGGGATGCTCTGCGTTGGCGAGGAGAATGCGTCCGTCGTGATCCGGCTCGATGTGAACGGTTCCTGCGCTGCCGTAGAGGGTCGTCCCGTAGGAGGTGAGTTTTCCGATCTGGGTCCAGCTGGCCTCCGTCGTAGCGAGGGCATGAGGATAGGACAGGACGAGAATGGCGTTGTCTTCGAGATGCAGATCTGGCTTGAGTCCCGTCGAGATCTTGACGCCGGTCACACTCTCGGGTTTTCCGAGAAGGACATCGGCGAGGACGGCTCCGTAGCAGCAGTAGTCCATAAGGGCGCCGGCTCCGATGAGTTTCTCATCGTAGAGCCATTCGCAGAACTGCTTTGAGCAACCGAGCTCGACTGGACCCTGGTGGGCAGCCCGGTATTTCACCTGCCAGAGTTGGCCCAGCTCTCCGGCCTGGGCCATGGCGATGCCGTGACGGAGTTGAGGCCACCAGGCGAAGGGCCAGTTGATCATGAGTCGTATGCTGTTTTCCTCAGCTGCCTGCATCATGCGATGGGCTCCCGCCAGGGTCGCCGCCATTGGCTTCTCAACGAGGCAGTGCAGGCCTTTTTCGGCAGCGAGAACAGTGAGGTCTTCGCTGAGTAGGTTGCTCGCGAAGATGTAGACCGCGTCGAGCTCTTCGGAGTCGAGCAGTTCTTCGTAAGATGAATACGTGTTGCCGGGGAAGCGGGTCCGATAGTGCTCCAGCAACTCCGCATCGGTATCCGCGGCAGCGACGAGTTTGGCTCGTCCTGTGGCCTGAAGTTCTTCCAGGTTGCTCCAGGCATGGTCGTGGTGAAGGCCGAGGGTGGCGATGCGTTTCATGGGTGGGCTGTGGGGAGTCGAAGGTGAAAAGTGGGAAGGTGGGGAAGATGGGAAAGTGTCTGGTAGCGGCTCGCTCGTCGAAGGCGACTCAGCTCAGACCGAGCTTTTCGTCAATCGGGGTTTGGTAGTCTTTCAGGGATCCGTCGATGATTTCCGTGAGCTCGACCTTTCTCCCTGCCTTGTCGGATTCCACCACCGCATAAGCGCAGGCGAGATCACGAAGCCCCTCTTCGCCGGAGCATTCGGGTTGGGTGCCCTCCTCGATGGCGCGTAGCCAGTCGAGTTGGGAGAGGGCGAAATCGTTGACGAGACCGAGAGGGAAATGACGTTCCTTCGTCTCGGGTGGAGCTTCTTTTTCGTAAAGATCCTTGAGCGACTGGGGCTCCCCTCCATCGAGCTGGATGGAGTCTCCGGTGACGCGTCCTTTGCTGCCGTAAAACACAGGGCCTTCTCCGACAACGGTGTTCGTGCCGTGTCCTCCCCAACTTCCGAACATCGTCCCCGCAGCTCCGGATTCGAGTTCAAAGTGGGCGTAGAAAGTATCATCGGCATCGCAGGAGATCGGGTCGACGCGCTCCCCGTTTCGCAGGAGATAGCGCGTCGGCTCGACGACTTGAGTCTGGGCAGTCACCGAGACGACCTCGGTTCCACCAATGTGGCGGATCATATCAAAGAAATGGGGACCGAGATCGAGCGCCATGCCACCGCCCTGGAGCAGGTCATGTCGCCATGGTGTTTCCGCAACGATGAGATCTGGAGCCCACCAGGTTCCGATATTTCCCATCACGGCCATCTGCAGATCACCAGCAGGTCCATCCGGAGAAAAGGCCCAGTGCTGATGTCGCACTCCTTCGGCGAATCGAAGATTCTCAAAGACTCCAAAGGTGACCCCGGCAGCTTCCGCTTGGGCGCACATCTGGCGCGCTCCGGCGATCGTGACTGCGAGAGGTTTCTGGGAGAGGACATGTTTTCCGGCAGCGAAGGCGAGCTCGGCAATCTGGTGATGCAGGCTGTGAATCGTGAAGTCGTTAATCGCATCGACCCGGTCCGAGGCGATGAGATCGCGATAGTCCGTGAACACTTCGACTTCGGTGTCGGGCTGGAAATCCGAGAGATACTCGTCTCCGACGGCGAGTGGATCCCCCGGGATATCGGAGACCGGTTTTCGCTGAGGGGGGCCCTCCCCGCGCTTCACATAGCTCTGCGCATCCTCCGCCTTTCGAGAGCAGACCGCGGTGATCTCGAAATTGTCTACCCCCGCTTCTCGCAGAAGCCGATATCCTTCGAGGTGAGCTGCGAGGATTCTTCCACATCCGATGATACCAATTCGAATCATGTCGAAAACCTAGAGGCCCGATGCAGAATGCCAAGACGAAATCACGAGACCTTCCCGTGGCGGCCATCCCGGGGGAATCGGGTAGCCGCGAGCGCTACTTGCACAGGCTGCGTCGGAACGAACGAAAAAGATCTCTTTCCTGAAAGAATGCGGTGCAGACCCCGTATTGATCTGCCATGAACACTATGGAAGCACCGACTCGACCGTCTCAGAAGAAGAACCGCATGGAGCCAGATCTACAGAAAAAGGACGTCAAAGAGCAGTTTGCGAAGACGCGCATGAGCCTGATCGAACGACTCGGGGACTGGGAGGATCAGCGGACCTGGGACGATTTTTACCAGACATACTGGCGACTGATCTACAGCGTCTCCCTGAAGTCGGGACTGAGCCAGGACGAGGCGTTTGATGTCGTGCAGGAGACCGTGCTCTCCGTCGCCAAACAGTGGAAGAAAGGGCAGCGCTACGATCCCGAGAAAGGCTCGTTCAAGACCTGGCTCATGAATATCACCCGCTGGAGAATCGGCGATCAGTTTCGGAAAAAACAGCGGAATCCGGCGGCGATGAACCAATCCGGAGGAACTCCTGATGGAGACGGGGATCTCCGCAACACGGCCACGATCGAACGACTCCAGGGCGACGACGGAGAAGAAATTCTCGAGCGGATGTGGGAGAACGAGTGGAAGTTCAACCTCTCCGAGGTCGCCATTGCACGGGTCAAGAAACTCGTTTCACCCAAGCAGTTCCAGATTTTTCACGCCTATGTGATCAAGGACTGGGACGTCGCCCAGGTGAAAAAGGAACTCGGCGTGAGCCAGTCCCAGGTCTACCTCGCGAAGCATCGCGTCGGCGGATTGATCAAGAAGGAGATCGAGAAATTGAAAGCGGAGTTTTAGGCTCGCTTTGCTCGCCGGAGCAGAGGATTCTCTCCTACTTTGCTTCTTTACTCCCTACCTTCCTTCTCTCCTCACCTTCTCCTTCTCCGCCTCGCACTCGTCCTTCAGTGCAGAGATCTCGCGGGTTTTCTGAGTCTCGAGCTCGGCGATTTCCATGTAGTTGCCCTCTGCTGCTGCCTTGGCGAGAAGATCTCCGAGAAAGATTTCCCGCTCGGCGATCTTTGCCTTGTACTTCTCGTCGACGGCGGCGAGAGCGGCTTTTTTCTCCTCGGTGAGTTCTTCCTGGGGACTCGATTCCTCAAGTCGCTCCATCGCGAGTTCGTAGGCGCTTTTCATGGATTCGCAGGCGGTTATTCCTCTTCTCCGGAGGCGTCTTCCTCCGAGGAATCCTCTTCTGCGGGCTCGGGCTCCTCGGCGGGAGCTTCTTCCGCTTTCGCAGCCGGCTTCTCTTCCTTGGCGGGGGCAGGGGGCTCTGCTTCTCCGAACTGGAGTTCAGGAGTCGACTCGATCAGAGAGGTCAATTCGGTCCAGCCATCCGGGCGTTGGGTCTGGAAAACGTGCAGGTAGATGCGAACGGCTTCGGCATCCTGATCTTTCAGCAGCTGATCGACCGTGGTCTTCAACTTCTTCGCATCCAGCTCGTCGGGAATGTCTTCTGCGGCTCCTTCGCCATCGTGTTCGATACCGACTCCGTCGAGGAACTGGGTCAGCATTTCCTGGTGGGCTTTCATCAGCCAGAGCTGGATGACGTGCTCGGCGATCTCGTCGGAGGTCTTGAGTTTGATGTTCTTCACGAGCCACTCGATTTGCGCGGGACCAGGTTTGCGCTGGATGAAAACCGGGCGGAGTTTTCGATTGGCGGCAAGCGTCGAGAGGGAAGCCGTGTAGACCTCGCGTTGTTCATCACGCAGGTATTGGAAAACGGAAGTCGCAGTCTCAGGCTGGATTTCCCGGAAGATTTCGTAGGCTTTCATCGGAGGCAGGTTTTTTATTTAAGAATGCCAAAGCATTCAGGTGTGCCCAGATTGTGCCAGTAATGCGACAGTCTGCAACGGGTTTTCTTGGCTAGGCAATGGCTGGCGGTTTTCGGAGAACCGCGTATGTTCCGCCTCCCTATGGCTCGAGGCTACGCATTTTTCGATCTCGATCACACCCTGCTGCCCTTCGACACGCAGGCGTTGTTCTGCAATTTCGTCCTCCGCAGAGAAGGATGGCGGCGTCTCTATCTGCTGCTCTATGCGATCTGCCTGCCCCTGTTTCTCGTGAAAATTCTCGATCTGCGCATCATGAAGCGGGTCTTTGCGAGTTATCTCTGGGGGATGCCGAGAGAGCGGCTTGAGGAATATGTTTCCGAGTTTCTCGAATCCGATTTCGATGCCAGCCTCTATCCCGAAGTTGTCGCCGAGTTGGAGCGACAGCGAGAAGAGGGCCGGCTCCTCGTGTTGAACAGTGCCAGCCCCGAGTTCTATCTCGAGGGTATCGCCGAGAAGCTCGGCTTCGATCATTTTCTCGGCACCGATATGATCGTCGAAGACCGCATGCCGTTGCTGCCTCGGATCGAGGGGCCGAACAACAAGAAGGAAGCCAAGATCACGGCCATGATCGCAAGAGAGATCATTCCGGACCTCGAGGAAGAAGGGATGGAGATGTTTCTCGACTCCTGGTCCTACTCGGACAGTTCTGCCGATATCCCTCTGCTCTCGATCGCGGAGCATGGTGTCATGATTCACCCCGGCGAGAAGCTGGCTTCGGTCGGGTTGGAGAAAGGGTGGCGGACGATGACACCGAAACGACCCTATGACGACCGTCGAGGGGGGCACCTTGCCGCGCTCCGACAGATCCTGGGCTGTTACCGCCTTCCGGAAGGCTGGAAGACTTCGGTCTGAATCCTGCAGTATTTCTTCGCTCTCGAGCCCTCCTTACGATACAACCCTGGCATGTCCGAATCCGAAAAAGCCCCAGTCATTTCCACTCGTTCCTGGGTCTCGCTCGGTGCGGTGCTCGTTGTCCAGACGCAAAACGCGTTCAACGACAACTTCGTAAAGTTCGTCCTCATGGGGCTGGCGATGGCGGTCGCGGCGGGATCGGCGATCGGAGAAAATATCGAATTCATCCTCGCCGCCCTGATTCCCATCCCCTTCATCCTTTTTGCCCCGGTCGCCGGTTTTGTCTCGGATCGCTTTTCCAAGAAGGACGTGATCTGGGGGTGTCTTCTCCTCCAGTTGGCTCTTTTCATTCTCATTACGATTGCGATTGTGGTGCGATCCGTGGAAGTCGCGGTGTTCGGGTATTTCCTCCTCGCGGTGCAATCGACCCTGTTCTCTCCCGCCAAGCAGGGGATTCTCAAAGACATCGTCGGATCCGAGAAGCTCGGGTTTGCCAATGGCCTGATGTCCATGCTCACGATGGTTGGCATCCTCGGGGGAATGTGGCTGGCGGGACAGTGGTTCGATCATCTGCTTGCCGGGTACAACGAGGTCAGCCCGGATGATCCCGACAATGGCTGGAAGGCGGCCTTCCCTCCAGTGATTGGAGCCGGTATCGCCAGCATCGTGGCCCTCGTCATCGGACGGATCGTCGTAAAGACACCGGCACACCCACAGGAGACCTTTTCTCGCGGGATCTGGATCCGGCACTTCAAGCATCTTCGCTATCTCTTCGGAATTCGTGTGCTGCGAAACACCGCCCTTCTCATTACCGCCTACTGGCTGGTTGCCAATTTCCTCGGAATCAATTTTGTCCAGTTTGCCAAGGAAATCATCCCGGACGCCAGTCGGGCCGGGAGGATGACGGCGACTGCGATGATGCTCTTCTGGGTCGGAGGCGGTCTCATGATCGGTAGCACGATTGTTTCCATTCTCTCTCGGAACAAGATCCAGATGAAGCTGGGACCGCTCGGGGGAATCGGAATGTCGATCGGGTTGGTCGGCACCGGGCTCTTCGACCCTTCTTCCCTGTGGTGGAATCTCAGTCTCGGATTCATCGGCTTCGCGAGTGGCTTCTACGTGGTGCCGCTCAACGCGTGGTTGCAGGATATCGCGGAGGCGGCCCATCGTGCCCGGGTCATTTCGGCGCTCAACCTGATGACCGCCCTTTCCGGAATTTTGGCGATTGGAATTGGATTTCTTTTGAAAATGGCAGGATTGAGTGCGTCTCAACAGGTGTTGACCTTTGTCCCGCTGCTCGTCATCGCTGCGTTCCTGTTGCCGCGGTGGACTCGGCTGGATTCGCAGGAACCATGAGATTTCTCGTTCAGACATTCTTCAAATATTTCTTCCTACCGATCATCTGGCTGAACTACCGGATCCGCCGGACCGGGGTGGGCTTTGTCCCGAGAGAGGGCGGAGTCCTCCTGCTTTCGAATCACGTCAGCTATCTCGATTCTTTCATTCTCTACCTTAGTTCGCCACGCCCAGTGCGATTCGTCGTGCTCGAGAGCTACACCAAGGTGAAGGCGATCGGGTGGTTCCTCCGCCTCTTCGGAGCGATCCCGATCCGCCCGGAGCGGGCCAAGGAAGCCATCTCGCGGACGGTCGATGCTCTTGAACAGGGAGATGTGGTCTGCCTCTTCCCCGAGGGCGGCCTCACCCGTCTCGGGGTGTTGATCGAGTTCAAAAAAGGCTTTGAGCTGATCGTGAGGAAGTCGGGAGCTCCTGTCGTCCCGGTCTACATGGATGGGCTTTTCAATTCGATTTTCTCCTTCGAGAGAGGGCGCTACTTCAAGAAAAAGCCAAATGGGACGAAGTGCCCGCTCCAGGTCGCCTTTGGGCGGCCCATCCCTCCCGAGGAAGCCAAGGTCGAGCGAGTCCGCGAGGCGGTGATGGAGCAGTCCGTCGAAGCCTTTGGGCTGCGGAGAGAACTGCGGCAACCTTTGGAAAAGCAGTTGATTCGTGCGCTCAAGAAGGGACGGCGAAAGAGTTTTCTCGTCGAGCACGGGAAAAAAGGGCCTCGAAACTGGTCGCGAGCCTACACGCTAGGGCTCTCGGTCGCAGTGGCGCGACGCTGGATGAATCAGCCACCCGATGACAGCGATCGCATCGGCATCCTGCTTCCTCCCGGGCCCATGTCCGTCGCCGTCAATTTCGGACTCTTCCTGGCCGGGAAGACTCCCGTGAATCTTCCTTTCTCGATGGACCAGCAGGCGACCGAGGAAGTGGCTCGCTCGATTGCCCCGCTTGGGATCAAGACGGTCATAACTTCGCGTGCCTTCATGCCGCACCTGATGGATTTCTGGTGCGGCGACGAGGGCGTTTTTATCGACCTCAATTCGATGATGTCGGCTTCCACGGTGACCATTCTCGAGCGATGGCGAGCGATCTGGGAACCCGCCGCGATGACGATCTGGCGTCTCGATCTGAATCGGCGCTCGCTCGACCGGGAAGCGGTCGGGATGATCCCTCGGCCCGGTGAAGCTCCGGTAATTCTGCGCTCCGAGCAGTTGCAGCGAAACGCGATGCAGGTCGCGGCTGCCCATTTCTTCCAGCGCGATGAGATCTTGTTTTCGGAAGAATCTCTCTCCTCTCCCGAGGGCATGATGCTGGGCTGCTGGACGCCTGCCCTGCATCGAGGGAAGGTCATCTCCCGCTCTCTCGCCCTTCGAGACTCGTTCGAAGCGCTGGAACACAGCATCCTGTCGGAGGAGGTCACTCTGGTTGCGGGACGGGGCTCCTGGTATGAGCAGATCAAGGAGCCTCTCAGCATCCGGTCGCTCCGCTACGGGATCGTCTATGGAGCAGTCAATCATTGGCAAGTGAAGGATTGGGAAGAAACCCTCGACCTGCCTCTCGCTCGGGCTTGGTCCTGGAAAGGTCGCATTGTCACGATGAGTCGACCCGATCCGGACAATCCCGATAAGCCCCACCATGCCTACCAGCGGGGGAGGGATCCCATGTCGATTGGTCGAATCCTGCCGGGGATCGCGATGAAGCGAGAAGGGGAGCAGGTCTTCTTTCGATTTGCTCCGATCGGTGAGCAGGAAATGGATGGAAAGTGGGTCGAAGGGCCTTTCGAGGTCTCCGAAGATCCAGACGGACTTCTATTTCTTCGAGACGTCGATCCCAGGTAGGAAAAAGCGACATTTTGGCGCTGCTTTCTCATTTTTAAAAAACAGCTTGCCGATTGGGGGGACCGATGGCAAATTCCCCGCCCTCAAACCAGGCAGAGAAAGATGGCATACGCAATTTTCAAAACGGGCGGAAAACAATACCGTGTCGAAGCAGGCGACAAGATCGACGTCGAGAAGATCGACGGAGAAGTCGGCGATACGGTGACGTTCGAAGAAGTCCTCGCATCCGGAGCGGGCGACTCCCTCAATGTGGGAGCCCCCTTCATCGACGGTGCGAAGGTGACTGCCAAGGTCGTCGATCAGTATCGTGCGAAGAAGGTTATTGCCTTCAAGTTCAAGCGACGCAAAGGACACCACAAGACCAAGGGGCATCGCCGCATGTTGACCCGTCTCGAAATTGTTTCGGTCTAATCCAGAAATTTTTACTCCCCATTTGTCATGGCACATAAAAAAGGACAAGGAAGCGTCAAGAACGGTCGCGACAGCAACAGCAAGCGTCGTGGCGTGAAAAAGTTTGGCGGAGAGAAAGTTGTCGCCGGCAACATCATCATTCGCCAGTGTGGAACCAAGTGGACTCCAGGGAAGAACGTGGGACTCGGACGTGATTACACGATTTTCTCCCTCGTCGACGGAAACGTGAAGTTCGACCGCAAAGGCCGCCGCGTGAACGTCATCGCTGCCGAGGCGTAAGCCCCTGGCGACGAACGAGACCATCCGCTCCTGCGTTTCGTATGGAGCCCTTTCCTGGTGACGAACGAGGAACACGTTCGGATCTGAACGTCGTTCTTTTCGAACCGGAGATTCCTCCGAACACGGGGAATATCGGTCGGCTCTGTCACTCGACCGAGACCCATCTCCATCTCATCGAACCCCTGGGATTCGCGATCGATGATCGCTCCCTGCGTCGCGCCGGGCTCGATTACTGGGAGGAACTCGATCCGACGGTCTGGTCCTCCTGGCAGGATTTTGTATCGGGTATCCCCGATGAGAGCCGACTTTTTTTCCTCACCACAAAAGCGGAGAAACCCTATTGGGGGGAGTCCTTCCAACCGGGGGATTACCTCGTATTCGGACCCGAAACCCGGGGCCTTCCCGAATCCCTTCTCGAGAGTGATCCCGAACATTGCCTGACCATTCCCCAGGCTCGGGGCAGGAGCTTGAATCTCGCTACCGCTGCGGGAATCGTTCTCTACGAGGCGATCCGACAGATTGCGAATTCGTCTGCTGATTCGTCGTTTGGGTAGGGTTTTTCCGGGAAATCTGGAAAAAAATCAAGAAATCCGAGCGTTTTGAATGGTTTTCCCGCCTTTTGCCTTGTTCAAATTTTTGAAAAACGGTAGACAGCTTATTTCCGGAAACTGTTTTGTTCGCTTATTCTTACCCCTTGTGACCTATGGTGTCTCCACGCCCTAACTACGGGATCACCCGTATCGACCAGCCTGAGAAGAAAAATCACGGATACTACGTGCGCATCACCCATCGTGGAAAGAGCCACCAGAAGTATTTTCCTGACAAAGCCTCGGGCGGCAAGACGAAGGCGTTGAAGGCGGCCAAGGAGCATCGTGACAAATTGTTGTCCAAGATGCCGAAGTACAAGCAGGAGGCCGCTTCCAAGAAGAAGCGTCGCATCAAGCAGTCGGGAATGACCGGAGTGACCCACGTCGTTTCCAAGTCGACCAAGGGAAAGACCTACCAGTACTGGCAGGCGGCCTGGCTCGACGGAGATTCGAAGCGGAAGACCGCCAAGTTTTCCATTTCTCGTTACGGCAATGACAAGGCGCTCGACATGGCCAAGAAGGCTCGTCGTGCCGGTCTCCGTGGCAAGAAAAAGTGATTGGATTTCGCTGCCCTGATTCGCAGGGCAGAATCTTCGGATCGGAGAAGAAAGAACTCGTCTCGGGTGCATTCCGGGGCGAAAGTTCTCATTCTTGAATCGATCCCCCATGTCTATGAGTCATGCGATAGCGGTGGAAGCCCGCGATATTTTTCGAACCTTTGAGATCGGTGATAATCGCATCGAGGTTCTCAAAGGTGTTTCTCTCGAGGTCAAAGAGGGAGAAAAGATGTTCCTCGTTGGCCCATCGGGCGCTGGAAAGACTTCTCTGCTCTACACGCTGGCCGGTCTCGAAAAGCCCAATGCGGGCGATGTTATGATCGATGGCAAGTCACTCTATCGACAGGGGCGTGTCGCCCAGGCGAAAACACGCAATACCACGATGGGCTATGTGTTTCAGAATTTCTTCCTCATGCCGGAGCTGACGGCTCTCGAGAACGTACTCGTCCCCGCCATGATTCGGGGAAAGCGAGCCACGGAGAGGGCTACCGAGCTTCTTTCGCGGGTCGGACTGGCCGAAAGGGTCAACCATCTTCCCAATGAGTTGTCCGGCGGAGAACAACAACGGGTCGCGATCGCACGATCCCTCATCAACGATCCGAAAATCATCTTCGCCGACGAACCGACGGGAAACCTCGATACCAAGACCGGAGGAGCGGTCATGGATCTGCTCATGGAACTGGTCGATGAGAAAGAGCGAACGCTTCTCGTCGTGACCCACGACCAGAGCCTGTCCGGGAGCGGCGATCGCACCGTGACGCTCGTCGATGGACGGATCGTGGACTGAAACCCGATCGATTCAACAGGGTATGGTTTTCTACCAAACAGGGTTCGGTCTCCTCTTCGGGATGCTGATCCTGTTCTGCGGGGAAATATCCAACGCTCATCCGGCTCATGCCAAGCCCGTCAAGTATCCCTACGTGGTCGGGTTCGAGCGGTTTCACAGCAGTCTCGACGACGACGACTACCTGGCCCAGGGAGGACTCATCCTGCTCAATGAGCTGAACTGTGTCGCCTGCCACGAGCCACCCCGGGCGCTCCGGGAAACTCTTGCCGGTGTTCCAGGAACTCGTCTCGATGGGGTGGGGGACCGGTTGGGATCCCTGGATCTCGAATTGATGATCCGGAGCCCTCGATTCGTGAAGCAGGACACCATCATGCCCAGTCTTTTTGCCGGTCCGGATCGCGACCTCGCGGAGGTCAAGGCCTTGAGGCATTTTCTCTCCACCCTGAGCGAGAAAATCCCCCGCTATCCCGAGGGCGACATCGAGGCCGGGCGCCATCTCTATCACCGCATCGGCTGTGCCGCTTGTCATGCTCCGGAGGTGGGGTATCGCCCGGCGGGGATCCCGGAGAATGCCGAGATCGAAATGGCGGGTCTCCCCAGCGTGCCGATGAATCTAGCCGATCTCTATGATCTCAATGCGCTGACCCATTTCCTTTTGCATCCGAATGAGCATCGCCCCTCGGGACGGATGCCGGACTTTCGTTTGTCGGAGCGCGAGGCCATCGACCTGGCCGCGTATCTCAAAGCCGGGCCCGATTTGGAGCTGCCTGCCAATGTCTCGGAGGCGCTGGGCGCTGCGGAGACGACGGAGATCGATCCGGAGCTGGTGACGAAAGGGAAATCGCTCTTCGTCCAGAAAAACTGCCATGCCTGCCACACCCTTCCCGATCATGGTTTGGATCAAGCCACTCCGATGGCGAGACCGCTTCGAGAGTTGAATACCACGGAAGACCAGGGCTGCCTCGCGCAACGTCCCCCGGGAGGAGCCGTGCCCTTTTATGGCCTCGACCCGGTGCAGAAACGCTCGATCCGTGCCGCGCTGGAGCGACTCTCATCTTTCGAGGGCTGGGATGCCCAGAAGCAGATCGATTGGAGGATGAAACGGCTCAATTGCTATGCCTGTCACGAGCGAGGAGGCGTCGGCGGTGCGGAGACGGCTCGGGAGGTCTATTTCGGCTTCGGGACGCAGGAGGCGATTGCCCTCGGGCGAGCCGGGCATCTCCCGCCTCAGCTCGATGGGGTCGGGGCCAAGTTGAAGCCGGATTGGCTGGAAGATGCCCTCCTGGAACCGGGAGAAGTGGCGGTGCGTCCTTATCTTGCGAGCCGAATGCCGACTTTTCTAGCCAAGGAGAGTGCCCCCTTGCTCAGGCTTCTCCAGAGGCATGACGAACTCCCGGATTGGGATCTCGTCGAGAAAGAGGCGAAGACTCGTGGGCCGACGGGAGAGATGCTCTTTTCTGCGAGGGGAAAAAACTGCCAGGCGTGTCACGCGGCCGGGAGTGAGGAGGCGACCGATTATCCGGGAATGGATCTCGCAAATTCTACGGAGCGTCTCACCGCGGACTATTTTGATCGCTTCCTCCGTCAGCGATATGCTTCCCATCCCCCACGGGTCGACGGGGTGGACCGTTCCGAGGCGGCGTTCTCGAAAAAAGAAACGGCGGCTTTGTGGAAGTGGCTCAAGTCGGTGGGCGACTAGCTCGGTTTGTGATTCGCGGTTGCGAAGAATTCTTCGCGATTCGGAAAGCCTGCGAAGAATTGATCTTCTTCGTCGCGCGCGCGGCCACCTTCTATTCCTGGAAACCTTCGTCGGGAATCAACCCGCCCATCTCACCATCGGCGGCCTGGGTGGCGAGTTCATCGCATCTCTCGTTCATTTCATGACCGGCATGCCCTTTGACCCATTGCCAGGCGATGGTATGCCCCTCGGCAGCGATTTCGAGTCGTTTCCAGAGATCGACGTTCTTGACTGCTTTCTTGTCTTTCTTGATCCAATTGCGTTTCTTCCAGCCTTCGACCCAACCCTTCGTCTGAGCGTCGACAAGATAACGGGAGTCGGAAAAAATAGTGACCTGGCAGGGTTCCTTGAGGATCTCGAGCCCGGCAATGGCGGCGAGGATTTCCATTCGGTTGTTGGTCGTCTTGGTGAAGCCCTGGGCGAGTTCGCGAACGTGTTTGCCATAGCGAACGATCGATCCATAGCCTCCGGGACCCGGATTGCCTCGAGAGGAGCCGTCCGTGAAAATTTCGATCTTCTTCATGCGGCAAACTCGGTGGAAATGAATTGGGCGATCTTCTCGATCTCGGCTTGCGTGTAGAGGCGATCCTGCGAGGCCAGTTTCCGTTTCTGGTCGCGACGCTCGGGAAACTGGCCGGCAACAAGTTCGCGGACCTGTTGAAACTGGCCGTCCCGATAGACCCAGGAACCCGGCCGCCATGGTCCGACCATACCGGGATCGGTCCAAGTATGAAGAGAAAGGATCCGATCGTTGATCCCGGCGGCGAGATGCATGGGACCGCTGTCGACGCTGATCGTTCCTCTTGCCTGGCAGAGGAGGGAGATCAGTTCGCTGAGATCCGTCCGGTTGAGCAGATCGTGAACCTGCCCCGGCCAGTCATGCCCTTCGTGAGAGGAGTGTTCGGTTCGGCCTACGAGAATGACAGGCTGGGGAGCGAGGGCTTCGCAGAGTTCTTCCACTTCCGCAAGCGAGAGACTTTTTCCTGCTCCTCGCGAAAAAGGGTGCAGGACGATGGCGGAGTCGGAGAACTCCTTGGGGAGATCGACTGGAGTTCCTTCTGGGAGAGGAAACTCGACCGGCTCTGTCGAGACGCCGAGGGACTCCACGAGAGACCGATAGCGATCGACGGCATGACGATGGGCCCAGTCCTGCACGCAGATCGAGTGGTGATACAGGTTGGCCGCTCCTTCTCTCGCCTGGGCGAAGCCGATGCGTTGCCTGGCACCGGACATCTTGGCGAGGAGTGCGCTGCGGAGGAGGCCCTGGAAGTCGAGCGCGAGATCATAGTCCTCTGAAGCGAACTCGGTAGCGGCCCATCGTCGTGCGCGGAGCAATCCCCCGAAGCCCCGGAAGTTTTTTCGGGGAAAAGGGACGGTTCTTCGAAGAAAGGGTAGTCCTTCGAGGAGCGGAAGCCACTCGGTGTTGGCCAGCCAATCGATCCGTGTTTCGGGGAATTGGCGGGAGATGGCCGAGACCGCGGGCAGGGTGTGTACGATATCGCCGAGGGAACTCGGTTTCAGGACAAGGATCCGTTCGTGTCCTTCGAGCTTCACCCTATTTTCCGAGTGAGAGGCGATGCGCCAGCATTTCGGGCAGTCCGGCGTCGTTGATCTTGTCCTGCGCCTTCTGAATGTCGTAGTCGATCCGGTGGATCGTGACATTCTGGTTCTCGACATCATAGACGGCGTAGGAAGCACGCCAGTCTCCATCTCGAGGTTGCCCCGTCGACCCGACATTGATGAAGTATTTCCTTCCCATCTCGAGGGTCACGGTCATTTCTTCCGATGGCTCGACGCTGTCCCCTTTGATGTAGATGCGAGGTGTGTGGGTGTGGCCGTAAAAGCAGAGCTGGGTGAATTGGTAGCTGAAGCTTGCCATCGCGTCGAACTTGTTCGTCACGTAGGTCCAACTCCCAGGGGTATCCAGTGTTGCGTGGACGATAGTGAAATCGCGAACCTGTCGGACAAGCTTGAGATTGCCCAGGTATTCTCGGTCTTCGGGACTGAGCTGGTTCCGGGTCCATTCCATTGCCTGCTTGGCGAGGGGGTTGAGCCCTTCCAGGGAAGTTTCGAGGATGGCCTCTTCGTCGTGGTTGCCTTTGACGACGGGGCAGCCCATCTGCCGGATGACGTCGAGACATTCTCGTGGATTGGCAGCATACCCGACGATGTCGCCGACGCAGACATGTTCGGTGCATCCTTGGGCTGCGGCATGCGCGAGAACCGCCTCGAGGGCTTCGAGATTGGCGTGGATGTCTCCGAAAATCGCGTACTTCATGAACTACTGACTTTGCCCGGGGCGGCTAGGCCGGTGGGCGAGCCGACGAACTAAGCACAATTAAGCACTTTCGCAACGTCACGCGAACACAAAAGCGGTCGGAAGCGGGAAAAGATCAGGGAATCACGATCCCGCCCGGAAGCGTGTTTTTGCTCGCTCTGCGCTGGGCAGGACTTTGTCTTGGGACCGCACGGATTCTCTCCGGCGATGGGATCTCGAGGAGTTCTTCCAATTTCTGGATCTCCTTGATCAGGGTGGGGAGGTGCTGGCTCGGGCCTTCGCGAAACAGGGCCATGAGGTAGTCGTAGGCTTCCTGTTCTCTTCCGGGGCATCGAGCCAGGAAATAGCCGTGAAACCGGCGCACATACTCGGGTGCCCCCGGCAATCCGATGAGATCACCATAGACTTCCGCGGTCTTGCAGTTGTCTTTCAATTTCTCCCGATAGACTTCGGCGAGTTGCTGACGAATGATCGCCGATTCCGGGACCTGCTGGATTCCTCGCTCGGCAAAGTCGATGGCTTCGAGGGCATATTGCTGGAATCGTCTTTTCCTTTCGAATTCGGGCAGGGACTTGTCGAGCTCCATGTTGGCTGTCGCGTTGATGCCAAGATGCCAGACGATGTCTCTCCAGTGATTCTCATCACGAGGTTCGAGACTGGTGACGATCTGGTAGGTGTTGCGCAGTTCCTCCCAGTCCTTGAGGCTGAAATGGTCAAAGCCCTCGAGGACGAGAAAGGTGCTCACGAGAGTGCGAAGCCCTCCGAGGGTTCCCATGAGCGCCGATTGGCTCATTTGTTCGATCGCGGATTCCGCGGGAGGAGGCAGCAGCAGTTGGTTCTCGACGAGGTCGTCACGAATCGCATCCTCCCAGGGAGCACGGAGGAGTCCAAACGCGGATAGTGCGAGGGCGACAAGGACGATCTTGGTAACCTGAGAAAGCGGGCGTTTCATTCGGTTGTCGAGTACTAGAACTCCTTGTCGCCGAAGGAGATCAGCGAGATCAGGAGAAAGACGAAAAGGTAGGCGGCAGTGATCCCCGACATCTGCAGGAGCACCCCGCTGGCGACGCTTGCGCCCTGGACGATTCCTTCGCTGAAGGAGAAGAGTTGGAAATTGGGGATGAGGATCTTGACGACTTTCAGGACCATCTGGACGACGAGGCTGTTGTCCGTTTCCTGCAGCCAGAAGTTGGTCGCCATGGTGTGGGCGTGTCCCACGAGGAAAACGAGGATGCTGATGATGATGGTGAAGAGAGAGCTGGAGGCGAAGGTCGAGAGGAGGATGGTGACGCTGGCAACGACGGCGGACTTGAGAAAGGATGCATAGGCGGCGTAGATCAGTTCTCCTCGGAATCCGGCATTCTCGATCAACGTGACACTGGCCAGGATTTCCTGTTCGGTCCGGATATCCCGGGTATCATATTCCGCCGCGATATACCCGAGTTGCTGCCAGATGATCATGAACGAGCAAATCACGAACATGACGGCAAGGGAGATCGCGATGACTATGAGGACCCCGCCCAGTTTCCCGAGCAGGTATTCGATCCGGCGAACGGGCTTGGAGAGGATCGTATAGAGCGTCCGATCCTCGATATCCCGAGGGATGAGGAGGGCTGTCGCGACGATGGCAAAGAGCCAGGCAAAAAGGTCCATGGCTCCGAAGGAAACTTTCTTCAGGGTCGAGAGAGCCTGTGCCGGGGAAGAGGCGAAATTGAAGTTTCCGACGGCGAAGAGGAGGAGTGCAAAGGCGAGGAGAAAATAGAAGGTTTTCATCCGCACAAGCTGCGTGACCGTGCTCATCGCAATGGTCGAGATTCGGCTCAAGGAAAAAGCCGCAACTCGTCGGGCGGGAGACTGGAGGGGAGATGCCGATTCGTTCATGCAGACTCCTTTTGGTTTTCTTTCTGACCTGCGATGCGGATGAAAAGCCGTTCCAGGGTAGTGCGGGGATGTCCCTCCTCGACCAACTCGGCCGAGCCGTCGGACTCGATGAGGTTCCGGACCTGCTCCAGCAATTCCGGGGAAGCCCCCTTGAGGGTCAGCTCGGTCTGATCCTCGATCCGGATGAGTTCTTCGAGAGGGCCTTCCCTTCTCATGCGCCCTTTGAAGATGATTCCGACGCGGTCGCAGACTTCCTGGACCTGTTCGAGGAGGTGAGAGCAGAGGAAAACGGTGTAGCCATCTTCCTTGAGACGAAGAATGAGATCTCGAATCTGGCGAGAGCCGACCGGGTCGACGCCGGCGGTAGGTTCATCGAGAATGACGAGTCGCGGGTTCTGGATCAGGGTCTGGGCGAGGCCGATCCTCTGGAGCATGCCCTTGGAGTATCCTCCCAGTCGTCTCTTCGCTGCGTCCTCGAGATCGACCAGCTGGAGGAGGTCCGCGATCCGGTCCTTCAGTTCCGATCCCCGGAGTCCGCAGAGTTTGCCATAGAACTTCAGGGTCTCGGCACCGGAGAGGTGCTTGTAGAAGTAGGGATTCTCAGGGAGGAATCCGATTTCGTTTCGCGCCTGGATATCGCCGCTCTCGTAGCCGAAAACGGTGGAGGTTCCCTTGCTCGGAGCCATCAGACCGAGGACCACTTTCATCGTCGTCGATTTTCCCGACCCGTTCGGTCCAATGAGTCCATAGACTTCGCCGGCTTTGACCTCGAAAGAGAGATTGTCGACGGCGACGACGTATTCCTTTCTCAGCCCGGTCGGAAAGACCTTCGTCAGATTCTTGACCTCTACTGCCAATTCTTCGCTCATGCTTCCCGGATTGAAAACCCCTGGACTCCTTCCAAAAGCGGCAGGGGGCGTTCTTCTTGTTCCTGAATGTGATGCCCGAGCGGGCTGTCGTGCAGTTCCTGGATGAACTCGTCGATTTCTTCCTCGTCTCCCATGATCTGCAACTCGACCCTCCCGTCGGGGAGGTTGCAGACCGATCCGAGTACGTCGAATCCCTTGGCGAGCTGCTTGGTCTGGTAGCGAAAGCCCACCCCCTGCACTCGCCCGGAGAATAGATACTGCCGTGCAATCATGGGAGAAGCATAAGCGGTAAGAAGGGCTGCTCGCCAGCGGAAACTCTTCCATCAGGTCGTTCTGCCCGGAAAATCCAGCAAAGAGAACCAAATCCGAACCGCTTCCGAACCGGATCGTAACTTCGTAAGAATGCGGTTGCAGTCCTGCGGGGTTGCGTCACGATGATCCTTCCCCTTTTTCATGCCGAACTCGTTCCAGTCCCTCTGCGTTTTTTGCGGTGCTCACAGCGGCACGAATCCTCGTTTTGCCGAGGTGGCGCGGGACCTGGGGCGCTATCTCGCCGAGAACAAGATTCGTTTGGTGACCGGTGGAGGCAGCGTCGGACTCATGGGCGCGGTGGCGGATGGCTGCCTGGAGGCCGGCGGCGAGGTGGTCGGGGTTATCACGACTTATCTGCGCGAGCGCGAACTTGCGCATCCCAAGGCTACGGTCATGGAGGTCACTCCCAATATGCTGGAGAGAAAAAAGCGTATGGCCGAGCTTTCCGAGGGCTTCATCTCTCTCCCTGGGGGCATCGGGACGCTGGATGAACTCTTTGAAATGCTGACCTGGTCGAGGCTCTCGGAGCATGACAAACCGAGTGGACTCCTGAATGTCGATGGCTTCTACGACGAATTGATTTCCTTCTGCACCGTCACCCAGGTCGAGGCGGGATTCATCACCGAGGAAGACGCGGGAAACCTCGTCGCGGCTGATTCGATCGACGACCTTATCGAAAAACTTTCCGAAGCGGCACGGCTCGGTCCCTCATCACTCTACCGGAAATGAAACAGTATCACGATCTGCTCAAGCACGTCCTCGAGAATGGCACACCCCGGGAGGATCGGACCGGCGTCGGCACCCTCGGAGTCTTTGGTGCCCAGCAACGATTCGACCTGCGGGAGAGCTTCCCGTGCCTTACGACGAAGAAGTTGCATCTGCGGTCCATCATTCACGAACTCCTCTGGTTCCTCAACGGGGATACCAATATCGGGTATCTCAAGGACAACGGGGTTTCGATCTGGGACGAATGGGCGGATGAGAATGGAGATCTCGGACCCGTCTACGGGAAGCAGTGGCGCTCCTGGGCGGTCGGAGAAAATGGAGAAACGATCGACCAGATTGCGCGCGTCGTAGACTCGATCCGGAACAATCCGACGAGTCGACGGCATATCGTCAGTGCGTGGAATCCTGCCGATGTCGAGGACATGGCGCTTCCTCCCTGTCACACCATGTTCCAGTTCTACGTCGATACGAGTCGGGGAGAATTGAGCTGCCAGCTCTACCAGCGGAGCGCCGATCTTTTTCTAGGAGTGCCTTTCAATATCGCCTCCTATGCCCTCCTCACAATGATGATGGCCCAAGTCTGCGATCTGAAACCGGGTGATTTCGTTCACACCTTTGGGGACCTCCACCTCTATCAGAATCATCTCGATCAAGCGAGGGAACAACTTTCTCGGACGCCGAGGGAATTGCCCGAAATGCGGATCAATCCGGAGATCAAAGAGATCGATGGTTTCTGCTACGACGACTTCGAACTTGTCGGTTACGATCCTCACCCTGCCATCAAGGCGCCGATCGCAGTATGAGCGAGCCCTCTCTCAAGGCCATTGTTGCGATGGCTTCCAATCGGATCATCGGGCGCGATGGAGATCTTCCCTGGCGTCTGTCCGAGGATCTCAAATGGTTCAAGAAGCTTACTCTCGGCCATCCCATCGTCATGGGAAGGAAAACGATGGAGTCGATCGGGCGTCCCTTGCCCAAGCGTCGCAACATCGTGATCTCGCGAAGCCTGGAAGAAGCTCCCGAGGGATTCGAGTTGATCGCCACTTGTGACGAGGTCCGTGAGCTCTGCGGGGAAGCGGAGACGATTTTTGTGATTGGAGGAGCCCAGATCTACGGCGAAATGCTCCCGGAATGTGACGAGGTGCTTCTCAGCTATGTCTATCATCCCTACGAGGGGGATACCGAGCTCCCTCCTTTCGAAGAGGACTTCGAGATGAAGGAGATTCTCTACCAGGACGACGATTTCGAGCTGCGGCGCTACGTGGCGAAGGGCTGAGAGGAATCTTTCGCCTCGTTCGAGAAATTCGAGAAAGGGAAACCCGACTCCTCCCGATACCAGACTCGATCAAGCCAGAGGCCATTGGCGGGGGCGGTGTCACCGACTCGGCTCGAGTCCTGGGTGGTGAGAATTTCCCGAAAGACGTCCGGGGTCTCTCGTTTTTCTCCTACGAGAATCAAGGTCCCCACGATGCGACGGACCATCTGCTTGAGGAATCCGGAGCCTCGAAGACGCAATCTCACCCACTGATAGTGCTCAGGGGAAAAGCATCCCGGGAGTGGAATGGGTGCCTGCGAGATCTCGGCTTCGCTGATCTCTCGAATGGTGGATCTTAGCTCGGGACTGCTTCGGCCGAGCGGCGCAAAGTCATGTTTTCCCTGGAGATGAGTCACCGCTTCGCGGAGAAGATCGATCTCGAGGGATCGGTGACTCCATCTCGAGAATCGATGAAGATGAGGAAGCGGGGCAGGCCCTTCGAGAAAGTAGTAGCTGTATTGCTTGGCGACGGCGCTGCGCGCGGAGAACGTACTCGGGACGCGCGTGAATTCATGGATCCGAATGGACTCGGGCAGCGAGTGATTCAGGGCATCGAGGAGATGTTCTCCCGATTCAGGGGGCGACGAGACCGAGAAGTGGGCGACCTGGCCGCTGGCGTGAACTCCGGCGTCGGTGCGTCCGCTCGCCACGATCGGGACCTCCTCCTGAAAGGTCGATGCGACGGCTTTGGCGACGAGTTCTTCGATGCTCGGGGAGATACCGGTTCGGGTTTCCTGGCCTCCCTGCTTCTGCCATCCGCAGAAGTCCGTGCCATCATAGGAGATTCGGATGGCGTAGCGTTGGCTCATGAGGAAGAGAAACCACCAAAAGAAAGAAGCCCCGCCGGGGGCGGTGGGAGAACACCGGGATTCCCCTGACGAGACTTCAGCACATGGGTTGATCACCTGAAGATCACAATTACTCGCGATATTCACCGATCACCCGCTGCGGTTTGGCATGGATCCTTTCGTCTTCCTGGAGCCTTCTGTCAACTCGACCGGGCTATGCTCGGAGGACGAAGCGACGACGGGAAACTTGTCGGGAGGGCCGGAAATCGATAGAGTCGAGGGATGACGCCTCGCTGCCTTTTCCTTTTTGTTCCGCTCCTCTTCTCTTCCATCGCGCTCGCACAAAAGAGCTATCCTCCGAAGTTCGAAGGCGCGACCGAGCACATCTACAAGGAGATCGATGGAGTGACATTGAAGCTCTGGGAGTTTTCGAAAGAGAAGGAGGCGGGGGAAAAACGTCCTGCCATCGTCTTCTTTTTTGGAGGGGGCTGGAAGTCGGGTTCTCCCAAGCAGTTCGAACCGCACGCGCGGGAACTCGCCGAGCGGGGGATGGTGGCGCTGGTTGCCGACTACCGCGTCTCGTCTCGACACGGAACCAAGGCCAGGGATTGTGTTGCCGATGCTCGCGATGCGATTCGGTTCGTTCGGAAGAATGCTGAAGCGCTCGGAGTCGATCCCGAGCGGATCGCGGCAGGCGGTGGAAGTGCCGGGGGACATATCGCGGCCTGTCTCGGGGTGATCGCGAAAGATCCGCAATCGTCCGTGCAGGCTCTCGCTCTTTTCAACCCGGCCTGTGTCCTCGCTCCGATCGATGGGCAGAATCCCTGGAAGGAGGACCGAGCCGCGGAGATGCGAGAGCGGATGGGAGTCGATCCGAGGGAATTGTCTCCTGCCCATCATGTCTCGGAGGACGCTCCCCCTTGCGTGATTTTTCACGGCAAGGCGGACACGACGGTTTCCTATGTCACTGCGGAGATTTTCGCAGAGAAAATGAAGGAAGCAGGAGTTCCCTGTGTGCTTCACGGATACGAGGGAGAGGGCCATGGTTTCTTCAACTACGGTCGCAAGTCGAAGGGCGGAGGGAAGTCCGCCTACGAGAAAACACTGACTCAGCTCGACCAGTTCCTCGTCGACCTGGGCTGGCTCACGGCCTCCTGATCCCAGGACAAGGGATTCCAGGCGATTTCAAAGAGGAGGACAGAATCCAGAACCGGTGCGGATACCGGTTGACCGAGGAGCATTTATCGCCTATCTGTCTCGCCCGATTTTTTCAAAGCGGGATAGAGAGACTTTACAGGAGATCATCATGCGCAAACGGAGAAAGACCCAGAAGACGAATATGACCCGCCCTCGCAAGGCTGGTGCCCCCAAGAACCGTCGCCGCCTCGAGCAGAAGCGCCGACTCATTGCCCTGGGTGTCGATGAAGAAACGGTGAACAGGATGACCTCTCGTGAGGTCCTCACGATGCTCAAATACCCCGCGAAAATCGGCAAGTAAGTCGAAATTTTCCTCGGGAGCTCAAATCAGCTCCCTCGCAATCAGCCTCGATGATTGAATCACCGAGGCTTTTTTGTGTCCACAGGTCCGGAAAAGGAAGCGGTGTCCTTTCCTGGGGGCGTTTCTGGCGGGAGCTAGAAGAAGCAGTAGTCTCCCTCGATCGGAAGAACCACCTTTTCGACTTCGGCAAGAGGATCCGGCTTTTTGTAGAAGACTTCGGATTCCTTCTCCTTTCGAATCCAGCTCCTGGGATGCCGAGCTCCATTCTCGATCCCCCAGATGATGAGATGGGGAGGGGAGGAGAGATTCCTCCGCCCTGGTTGGCTCATCCCGAGGCGGAGAAGTTGCTCGACGGAAAACACATCTTCGTCTGCGGCTCCATAGTCGAGGATCTGCCATGCTCGAAAGGGACCAGGAAGATCTCGATGGTAACCAATCGCATGAGCGATGAGACGGTTGGCGCTATCGATGATCCCGATGAAAGAGCGAGGATGACGCCCCACTTCGCATAACCACTTGAGGCTGCCTGGAGTTACCAGTTTCCGGAGCCGGGAATCTCGGGGTGCTACGACTTCTTTTACCTCGGAAAGACTCGATACCAAGCGGCAGCCTTCTGGAAGCTGAGATGAACGAAGCAGGTTTGGGAAAAGGAAGTAGAAGGTTCGTGTGTCACCTCGATGATACTGAAAGCGCTCGAGGATCTTGACCATGTCATCGGACGGTCCACCATCGACGACGTGGTAGGTCTTGGAGAGTCGCTGCATCCGAAAGAAAAGTCCCATCGACTGGGCTCGATACGCTTTTTCCACGAAAAAGAGACAGCTGAGAAGTCCGGGGACCTGCTGTCCTTCACATTCATAGTCGATCGGTAGTAAGCCCTGGAATCCGACAATGCGACGCGATTCGTTGCGAAGAAGGAATCCGAGTGGGGAGTCGGCATTGCAGAAAGGATTTTCCTTCCACCACCAGTCGATCCGCCGACGCCACGTATTTGCCTTCTCATCACCGGGGAGGGGATCATGGAGCTCTCCACTGCAGACGAAACGAGCCAGAAACTCGGCAAGTTCGTCCCACACTTCGGAGTCGTGAGGCATCGGTTCCACGGCGGGATCCGCTTGAACCTTCTCGGACCGGGCAGGTTGGGCGGCGATTCCTAAGGGTGGCGAAGACATCAGAGAAGATAGTGAAGGATTATAATTAATCAGGTTTTATATTTTAAAATAAACTTGCAATAATTTTAATAAAAATAGATAGTAAAACCGAATCAGCATAGATTCTCATTTTTACCAAATCACGAAACATGAGCGTAGAAGAGATCACACTCCAAAGCCGAATCGAAGAGATCATCCGGCCCAATCTGAAATTCTTGACCAAGGGAGCTCCCATCGAACGGGAAGACAATCTTGGTGAACTTGGGCTCGATTCCCTCGCGGCGATCAATCTTCTTTTCGATATCGAATCGGAGTTCGACGTGACAATTCCTGATGAAGTCCTCGACGAGAACACCTTCTCCAGCATCGCACATCTTGAGGCGATGCTGACTCCGTTGATGGCGTCCTGAAGCAAGTATTGCTCGCCTATGAGCCACCAAGTCGAAGAGGTGGGTTCCGCTCCTGAAGAGGTTGCGTAGATCGCCAGGTTTCTCGCCGCCTTCGTATCGGAAGGCGAGGGAGCGCCCAAGGATCTCGCGGGTCGCCACGTCGAAACCTGGCAGGCCCGGCTCGACTGGTGGTGGAAAGAAAATCCATTCTGCAAGCCCGACTCTCCTCGCGGGTTCATCCTCCGGAGTGAATCGGGTACCATCACCGGATTCTTCGGATACATCCCTCACGATGCGATCCAGGACGGAGAGCGGATTCCCAGCTTGATTTCGACGACGACCTTTGTGCGGAGGGAGAGCCGGGAAGCGGCCCTCGGTCTATTTTTGCGAGCCCATCGGCTGCGAGAAGACTACCAACTTATCGATGGTGGCCCCAATGCGGAAGCCCGCGCACTCCTCAAGAGAACTGGCTACGAGGATGCCGGCAAAGCGCGCGCTTACTTTTATCCTATCAAGCGTCGCTCGATCAAACCTCAGTCGCTTCTCCTCCAGGGCGCACGAATCGTGACTCCGCGTTCCAATGGAGGGTTGAAAGGGGGCTTTGTCGTAACCTCACTGGATGAAGTGGGCGAAGTCCCAGCTATCGTCGATAAGCGGCTCCGAAAGTGGGTCGATCGTGAGACTCTCACCTGGTATTTGAAAGCGGGAACGGAGAAGAAATCTTTCGTCGGGTGGTGTGATTCCGACGGCGTTCTTCGGTGTTATCTGATCGGGCAGGAAAAGAAGAAATACGGACTCGGTCTTCTTCTTCTCGTCGATGCACTGGCCTTTGATCCGGACTCGGAGCCCATTCTCAACGAGTTGATCGCGCATGTCTCTGCTCATCCGGATGCAGCAGAGTTGCCGCCCCAATCCGATATCATCGCCTGGCCCACCCAGAATGCAGCGGAGGATTACCGCTCGCCACTCTCCTGCGAGATTGACTCGAATCTCTTTTACCGCCTTCCGAAGCGAATTGCCGAGGCAGAGCGACTCTCTTTCCCCTTCGAAGGGGACCAGATCCTCCTGTAGTCAGAACCCAAATCGAACCGACAGAATAGAAAGAACCGCCGCCCATGGAATTCACCTATCAGGACAAACGCATTTGTACGTTTGCAATCAGCCCCCGTACTCTAGAGCCCGCCCAATATTGGCGAAATATCGAAAAAGTCGGCCAGTGGTGTGGCGATTATCAGTTCACCGGACCTTTGCTTTTCACGGGGAACGACACCTTTGTCGAACCCTGGGTGGCCGCACAGACCGTCATCGATCGATACGGAGTCTCTCCCCTTGTCGCCGTCAACCCGGTCTACATGCACCCCTTTTCGGTGGCGAAAATGATCTCTTCCTATGCCTACGCTTTCGAAAAGCAGGTGTTTCTCAATATGGTGACTGGCACGAATGGCACTGCTTTAAGGCGTGTTTTCGACAAAAACGGGCATGAAAAACCCGG
>JARGNI010000072.1 GCA_029213195.1 Verrucomicrobiales bacterium | reverse complement strand
TTGACTCATCCGCCCCGCCTTTGCTAGAACCCACTCAGAACAGCGAAGCGCCGAAGAACTGGCAGAGGGTATTCGGCTGTTCATGTCCGAAAATGGGCTGAAACCTGGATAGGCCAGAACTCACTCCGAATACTCAGGCCAGAACTCTTTCTTCTTTTCCAACGAGTACTCGGCCTCGTGACTGTCGTCCTCGTAGTGGAGGCGGAGGTCTTCGAGCTTTTTCTTCATCTCGGCAACGAGTGCGGGATCGGCAGTCTCGTAGATGTTGGTCAGCTCGTCGGGATCCTCCTGCAGATCGTAGAGCTCCCACTGCTCGCCGAACTGGTAAAACTTCATCAGCTTGTAGCGATCCGTCCGAATCCCGTAGTGGCGGGGGACCATGTGGACGCTGGGATACTCGTAGTAGTGGTAGTAGATCGCCTCACGGAAGTCTCCTTCCTGAGTTCCCTGGAGCAGGGGGATGAGCGATTGGCCCTGAAGATCGTTCGGGATCCGCGCGTTGGCGATGTCGAGAAAGGTCGAAGCATAGTCGAGGTTCTGAACCAGTTCCGTGTTGACGGAACCTGGCTTCGTGACTCCGGGCCACTTGATCACCAAGGGCATCTTGAGGGACTCCTCGTACATCCAGCGCTTGTCATACCAGCCGTGATCTCCGATGTAGAATCCCTGGTCGGAGGAGTAGATCACGACCGTGTTCTCGTCGAGACCGAGTTCCTCGAGGGTCGCCATCAGGTTGCCGACATTGTCATCGACGCCCTTGACGCAACGCAGGTAGTTCTTGGCGTAGCGCTGGTATTTCCAACGGACCAGATCATCACCGCTGAGATCGGCGGCATGAAATGCCTCGTCCTTCGGGCCATAGGCATCGCGCCAGGCCGTGAGCTGGGCTTCGGACATCCGCTTCATATTGTTCCAGGCCGAGCGATCCTGCCTCTTCTGGGATGCAGGCTGATCGTAGTCCGGGGTGAGATCGAGAAAAAGATCGTAGTTGATGTCCATGTGGCGATCGATCTCGAGCTCGTTGTACTTTGCGGCGAGAGTATTGTCCTCCCACTTGTCGAAAAGGGTGGGGGGCTCGGGCATCTCGATGTCATCATAGAGATGGAGATAGCGCTCTGCCGGCATCCAGTTTCGGTGCGGAGCCTTGTATTGCACCATCAGCATGAAGGGTTTCTCCTTTTCGCGCTCTTCCTTGAGCCAACTGGTCGCTAGTTCGGTGACCACATCCGTGGAGTGCCCGTCGATCCGCTTTCGACCATCGGGAGTGATGAAGTCGGGATTGTAATAGAGCCCCTGTCCAGGCAGGACCATCCAGTCGTCAAATCCCTGCGGCTTGCCTTTGAGGTGCGATTTTCCGTAGATGGCAGTCTGGTATCCTGATGCCTGGAGGAGCTTGGGAAAGGTCTGCTGGTCCCAGTTGAAACTGTTCCCATTGTTCATGAAGCCATTCTTGTGGCTGTGCTTGCCCGTCTGGATCACGGCCCGGCTTGGACCACAGATCGAGTTCGTGCAGAAGCTGTTCTGAAAAAGCATTCCCTCAGCGGCCAGCTTGTCGATGTTCGGCGTGGGATTCACCGATTTCAGCCATCCGTCGTAGGCGCCAATCGCGTGGGGGGCGTGGTCGTCGGAAAAGATAAAAAGGATGTTGGGTCGATCATCCGAAAACACCGGCAGGGCGAAACCCGCGAACAGGGCAAAAGTGAGAGAAAGAATTTTTCGCATACCTCACCC
This sequence comes from Verrucomicrobiales bacterium, assembly GCA_029213195.1. Lineage (GTDB taxonomy): Bacteria > Verrucomicrobiota > Verrucomicrobiia > Verrucomicrobiales > DEV007 > Arctic95D-9. The sequence goes on along the minus strand of JARGNI010000072.1, from coordinate 13,877 downwards.
TATGCCGCCAAATGCCATACGGGGCAAGGGAATTCGCGCTCTCGTAATGGCCGGATGACGCGCAAAGTTGGAAGGAAAACCGGGCTTCCCGATCAGGAGACTCCGGGGAGGGAGCCATAGCCGATCAGATTCTTCTGGTAACCGGACTTGAGCGTGAAAATGTCGACTCCACTTCCGAAGAGGCCTTTCATTTTCTTTCCTCGCGCTCCGAACATGTAGTGAGTCCCATCCGGGCTCTGTCCAAGGTAGATCATGACGTGGGAAACCTTGTGACCGGAATTGTAAGTCCCCCCCAGAAGATCAAGTCGCCCGCGCGGATTCCTTTGCGACCACCGGCACTCTCCGGGATGGACTTCGAGTGGTGAAAGGTCTTGTGCTTCCGCAACCAATCGTACTGCTGGTAGCTGGTTCGGGGCATGTCGTCGAAGCCGACATCGGAGAGGAGGAATCGCATCGTACCCGAGCAGTCCATCCCACCCTCGGTAGGATGATCTCCTCCAAACTTGTAGGTCAAATTGAATCCAGCGATCCGCTCGGCGCGATCCCGAATCACTGTGAGTAGCTGCTGCTCTTCCGGCGTAGGCTTCGGTTCAGCAAAGAAAAAGCCCGATCTTCGTTCCTCAGTGCGAGGAAACTCCCAGCCCGAGTAGGGGAGATCATAGGACGGTTTCTGGAAAAAGGCTCCGAAGTTTCGATCCTCCTGCTTCGCTTCCTTGGGCTTCTTTTTGAAAAGCCGGGCATCAACGGAAGGGGGGAGGGTGAGTGAAATACAAAAAATCGTCCAGAGAATGAGGCGAACGCAAGGAGATGGGGTATTCATGGCATCCTATAAAAACCATAAATACAATACCTGTGAAGAATTGGCAAGAAAAAGTCTACCGCGTGGATAGGGGGGGACTAGGCTCGAATGGCGCTGCATCAAGCGAAATCTGGCAACATTACGCCAGCGATCGGAATTGGCTCCGCCTGTCTCCGTCACGCGCCTGCGGGACTCCGGCTCTTGCGAATCCCGCTACATCAGGGACTTGTAGCGGAGCCGAAGCGTAGCGGAGACAGCCGTAGGCAACATGCAAATCTTCCGACCGTCGGCTGGGCAGCGATCAGTTTCCTTCACGCAGTGCCATTCGGGACTAGGCTCCAATTCCGGAAATTTCACCGAATGGAGGCGCGTTCGCCAAGGTTTCAGAAATTCCCCTTACACTCCTTTCCTAAAGTGGATCCTGAAGGGATCGAAACATCGATGGGCACGGATGAAACGGATTTTCACGCTTTCGATGCACTGTGCTCATCGGCCAATCCATGAGATCCCTCCCCAACATGTTTCATGCATGCCAAAAACGGGAGTGCCGACATGGGCGAATTCTCTATTGAAGGAGCTCGCATATGGAAATGGGAAATCCCTCGAAACCAGTAGGTAACGTATGGATTTTACCTTACAGTCGCACCCAGTCTTTGAGCTCGGCGTGCTCAAAAATCATCTTGTCCTGGATAACCAACTCGCTGCCTTTGCCGCTCTCCTTGGCGAGGGTATACATCGCGTGAGCGATCCCGACGTCGACATAGGCGAGCCCGACAGCATTGAAGTAGGTTTTCTCGGTATCGGACTCTCGTCCGGGAACCTTTCCGAGGATGAGGTCAACGAGGTTTCCATGAATGTCGTCATCGGTGAGTTCTCCGTCCTTGTACATACGGCTCAGAGTTTGTGTTCGATGCTTCACGGTCTCCCAGTCATCGCAGACGATCTTGTCGCAGTTCTTGGCGACTTCGTACTCGTCCTCCCAACCTCCGACATGGGAGTAGAAGGCACCTGGCTTCATCCACGCCGCTTTCAAGAGGGGCGCCTGCGCACTGGTTGCTGAGACGATGACATCGGCATCTTCAGTCGCCTTCTGGAGGCTGGTTCCCGCCCCGGTGACTTCCATGTCGGAAAGGATGGGACTCATCTCGGCGACGAACTGTTCCTCTTCGGCCTCGGTCTTGGCGCCGACTTTGCAGTATTTCAGGCTGGGAAGCGTCGTCTTCATGGCGATCAGGTGCATCTTGGCTTGCTCTCCCGAACCGATGAAACCAATCGTCTCCGAATCCTGTCGGGCGAGATGTTTTGCAGCGAGACCGCCCATGGCGCCGACCCTCACATTGGAGCAGAGCGTTCCTTCCATGAAAGCGATGGGGAATCCCTTCTCGATCTCGGACAGGATGATGACGGCCGAGAGATTCTGCATCCCATGCTGGACTGGATTCATGGGGAAGACTGATACCCATTTCATTCCACAGACCTTCTTTGAGCGAAAGGTGGCGGGAAGACAATTGATCCGTTCCTGGGTTTCTTCCTTGAAAATCTGCACGATTTTCTCGGGAAAGAGCACGTCTCCCTCCTCGAAGAGACGCATCGATTCCTCGGCCGCGTTCATGGCGAGGTTCATATCGAGGCATCCCGATGCGAGAAGGTCTTCCTGTGAGAAATACTGACAACGAATGCTGTGGGGGTCCATGCGAGCAGCATCCGTCAATGGAGGAAGCTCTGCTTTTCCCGTGTTGTGCGAAACCGGTCCTCTATTGTCCGGAGAGGGTGAAGCGAAACTCAGCCCCGAAGTTTGGCTGCAACTGTGAGCGCGCTGGCCACGCTATACCAATCCGAAAGGCAGCATGACGCCAAAGTAAAAACTGCACAGCCCTGCAATCCCGAAAACGAGACCCAGCGCCAGGAAGATCAGGAGGACAGAGGAAAGATACTGGCGGAGATGATCGAGAAATCCGAAGTTCCGGAGCGACGGCTCGATCGGGTGATCCGCGGTAGCGTCGAACCAATCTGCCAGGTCCACGCACTCGTCCGACTTCTTCTCGATCAGCGAGTAGGTTCGGCGTCGGGCGCGAATCTGGTCCATGACTCCAACTGCCGAATTCATTCGGATGCGGAGTTTTCCTGCGGTCACCTCCGAAACACCAAGTGAAGCCGATTTGGCTCCAGGCGCGGGATTGCGTCTTTTGTCAGTCTGTCGTGTTTCGTCTGCGAGCAGAAATAGCGTGGAGCTATTTGCACTCATGGTGTAAATACACGTGATATCCGCTAAAAGTTCAATACTGAAATGAGAAAACAATTCCATATATTCTCAATCGTGAGAATGGATTTTCCTTTCTCTAGACCATCCCAGCTAATGATTCGTCCACTTTCTCTACTCTATCCTGTCCTTCGATACTTGCTTTCAGGGGGCGCCTTCTTCTTGATGAGCGTGGGTCAAGGAAACGCGGGAGAGGTTTCCCAGCAGCGAGGAATTCCATTCGCCGAGCCCGGGGGCATTCCGCTCTTCCTCGACCTTTATCTTCCCGATGCGACGGAGAATCCTCCCCTGGTCGTTTTCGTCCACGGCGGCGGCTGGAAAGGCGGCAGTCGCAAAAGCTGTCGGCTTTCCTGGGTTGCAGAGCACGGGTATGCGGTTGCAAGCATCGAGTATCGCTTGAGCCAGGAAGCTCTCTTCCCCGCACAGATCGAAGACACCAAGGGAGCTTTGCGCTGGCTGCGAGCCCATTCGGAGAAGTATGGCTACGATGCCTCGCGCGTTGTCGTGGCGGGCACCTCCGCAGGCGGCCATCTCGCGGCGCTGCTCGGAACCAGCGGCGATTTCGAGAAACTCGAAGGAGAGACCGCAGCGCATCTCGATCAATCGTCGCGAGTCCAGGGCGTCATCAATTACTATGGCCCCAGTGATTTCGTCAGGCGGTCAGGTTATCATCCTGCCAAAACCGACGAGCCGGAAGGTGGGGTCTATCGACTTCTCGGTGGGCCGGTCCAGAAGAACCTGGAAGCCGCAGTGAATGCCAGCCCGGTTACCTATATTACGAAGGATGACCCTCCTATGCTGATCTTTCATGGAGATAGAGACAAAGTCGTCTTTCTCGATCAATCCGAGTGGCTCGTAAAGAAGTATGAAGAGGTGGGGCTCGATGTGTCTCTCGAGGTCATGGCCGGAGCTGGACACGGTTGGAAACAGACAGCCCGAGAGAAGGAACTCGTCCTGAATTTCCTGGAAAAGATTCTGCGCAACAAGTGAACGGCCTTTCTAGCCGAGCATCTCTCGTAGTACGTGCCCGTGGACATCGGTCAGTCTTCTGTCGATGCCATTGTTTCTCACGGTTAAGCCTTCGTGATCGATTCCTAGCTGGTGCAGGATCGTGGCGTGAATATCATAGTTGGTCGTATATCTCGCTCGGTCCTGGGGTTTGAAGCCCCACTCATCCGACTCGCCGTAGGTGCCTCCCTGGATCCCACCGCCACACATCCAGTTGGTGAAGACGAAAGGGTTGTGATCCCGGCCTTTGCTCCCTTGGGAACAGGGCATCCGTCCGAACTCGGTTGTCCAGAGAATGAGAGTTTCGTCGAGCATGCCCCGCTGCTTGAGATCTTGAATCAGGGCGGCAGCTCCACGAGCCATTCCGAGCGCGAGGGGTTCATGATCTCGTTTCACATCGCCGTGGCTGTCCCAGTTTCTTCGAGGAAAGCCATTGTCATTCCCGCTCCAGACCTGGACGAAGCGAACCCCTCGTTCGAGAAGACGGCGAGCGACTAGGCACTTTCGACCAAAGAACTCGCTTTCGGCCTTTTCGTTGATCGCTCCCGTATCGTCGACGCCGGGACCTTCCGGGGCGAGCCCGTAGAGATCGCGGATGTAAGTGGGCTCTCGTGAAACATCCAGGGCATCGGTCGCACTCAGTTGCATCGAGGCCGCCAGTTCGTAGGAGCGAATGCGGGCGGCCAGCCGGTCATCTCCCGGACGGCTCGCTGCATGAAGCTGGTTGAGCTTTGTCAGCGTGCTGAGTCCGGACCGGTCGTTCTCCGGGGTTATATAGTCACTCTCGGGGGGGAAGAGATCAGCGATAGGAGAGTCGCTTCCGGGTCGGATCACCGTGCCCTGGTGCTGGGCGGGGAGGAAGGCTGTGGCCCAGTTCTTCGCCCCATTGGAAGCAAATCCCCGATGGTCGGGGAGGACGACGAAAGAGGGGAGATTCTCGTTTTCCGAACCGAGGGCATAGGAAACCCAGGAGCCTGCGCTGGGAAATCCGGGGAAGCTGAAACCCGTCGTCTGGAGGAGCGTACCCTGGCTATGGACCCCAGTCTTGCCGACCATGTTGTGAACAAAGGCAATGTCGTCGACGACGTCACCGAGCGGGGCAACGATATCGCTCAACTGCTTTCCACACTCGCCATAGGGGCGGAATTCCCACGGGCTCGCAAAGGTGGCTCCCGGTGTGCTCTGAAAGAGTTCTACCGTTTCTCCGGGGTCCCAATCTTCCCCGTCCTTCTTCTTGAGAAGCGGCTTGTGATCGAAGGTGTCGACATGGCTGGCCGCGCCAGCCATGAAGAGCTGAACGACCCGCTTTGCCCGTGGGGGATGATGCAGCTTCCCTCCGAGGACACCGTCCCGGGCAAGGAGATCGCCGAGAGCGAGGCCTGTGAAAGATCCAGCAGTTGCCCCCAGGAAGCGGCGGCGATCTGTCATCGAGAAGTCAGTCGACATAGACAAATGCGTTCAGGTTGAAAAGGACTCGGGCCAGGCTTTCCGGCCCCTCCGTCTCGAGGTGCTCGGTGAGAATGCTCTTCTCCGCTTCGGTTGGTGGGCGCCCTGTGAGAAATCGGAAGCCAGGCTCGATACCCTCGGACTTCATGCTTTGGCCGAGGTGTCGGGACATCGCCTCGACGAAGGGGTGATTCCATTGCGTCAGGGCTTGCAGGGCTGTCGTCGATTCGTCCCGCTGCGGCACGCTCATGGCCGGATCCGCACAATCCAGGGTCGTCAACATGGGCTGGGGTTGAGAACGCACGACGAATCGATAGACCGTGCGACGATGCGTTTCGGGGTCCTCGGGGTCGTGTAGGTGGTATTGATAGTGCGGAGAATGCTGCGGCTTCTCGATCACGAAGTCCTGGAAGCTTGGCCCGCCCATCTCCCGGTTCAGCTTTCCACTGGTGAGGAGAATGGAATCTCGGATTTCCTCGGCAGTGAGACGGCGACGATGGGCGCGCCAGAGGAAGCGATTCGATCCATCGATGGCGGCATTTTTCTCATCGTGAGTGCTGGCGCGACGATAGGCTTCGCTCGTGAAGAGAAGTCGCAAGACGGATTTGAGGGACTGGTTCGGATCATCGCGAAGAGAGGCTGCGAGAAAGTCGAGCAACTCGGGATGGCTCGGAGACATTCCGCCCCGGCCGAAATCGTTGGGAGTTCCCACCAGTGGCTGGCCAAAGGTCCATTGCCAGAGACGGTTGGAAATCGTTCGCCAGGAGAGCGGATTCTCGGGGTGCGTGAGGTAGTGGGCCAGCTCGGCACGGGCCTCTGCCTCGTTCCACTCCTTGTTGTCGAAGAAGACTTCGGGAGCGGATTCCCAGAGCGGCGGGGCTCCTGGGGTCATGCGTTCACCCGGTGATCGGAGATCTCCCCGGTGGAGGAGGTGGATGGGGCGAGGCTTTCCTGCGGTGGCCATGAATCGTCCTCCTCGCGCGAACTGGGTAGCTGCGGCGTAGACTTGCTTGCCGGGAGGGATGGCCTTTCTCTTTTTCTCGAGAGCCAGGATTTCCTTTCCGATTTCTTCCAGTCGCCGCTTCGTCTCGGGCGGGAGCATCTCTTTTTCGATTTGGATTCGCTTTTCCTGGAGGGTGCGGAGCTCGGTGAGCGCACCCTCGTCGCTGAGTTCCCGGAAAAAGATGCCATCGACGAGGTTGCGCTTTCCCCATCGAACGCCGCTCTCGATCGAGTCTTTGGCGGTGACCGAAGCACCAAGGGCGAAGTTTTCGGCTCCGCCTTCGTTGAGGAGCTCGATCTCGCCGAGTGCGAAAATGTAGTCCTTCTTTCTCTCGGCCAACCTCGTCGCAGTGACCCGCAGATAGCGGAAAGGCCTGCCATCGCCTTCCATCTTCTGCACTCGAGTGCCAGGGCTGGGCTGGTCCTTCTTTGTTGCGTCGTGGAGGAGGCGAACGCCCTGCTCGAACTCCGGATCGTCCGAGATCTCGACTCGATAGCGAACCGGAAACCCAAAGCCCGCTCCGATTCCTCCGTAGTCGTCATACGCGGGCATGATCCGGATCTCGGTGATCCCACGCCTCTGTCCCAGATCGATCTGCACCCATTTGGCAATGTCCTGGTGTTTCGAGATTTGGCTGTGGAATCCGTATTGAGGCTTCAGACCCGACCCATGTTTCTCCTTCAGTTCGGCGATACGCCGATCGATGCCTGAGACTCTCGCGGCGAGGAGTCGTTTTCGCTCCTGGTCCAACTGGCCTTGCTCCGACTTGAGACGATTGATGTGGGTGAGGAGCTCGTGCTTGCGCTTTTCATCCTCGGGAGAGAGTCCGCTGAAGACACGATCGGCTCGATCGACCGCAGCAAAGACCGCGTGGAGCCGATAGTAGTCCTCCATCCGGATCGGATCGAACTTGTGGTGATGGCACTGCGCGCAACCCACCGTCGTCGACTGGAAGGTGCTGAAGACGGCCTGAACCATCTCGTCACGATCGAGGTGCTTGGCGATTCGGCCATCGAGTTTCGCTTCGCCCACTTCCCAGTGGCCAATGAAATCCCATGGCCCCGCGGCAAGAAACCCGAGCCCGACGACCCCCTCAGGATTTCCAGGGAAAAGCTGGTCGCCTGCAACTTGCTCTTCTACAAAGCGTGCAAAGGGCTTGTCCTCGTTGAAACTTCGAATCACATAGTCGCGATAGGGCCAGGCATTGGGCCTCGGTTTGTCCTTGTCATACCCATGCGTTTCCGCGTAACGGACGAGGTCGAGCCAGTGCTGGGCAAACTTCTCGCCGAATGCGGGCGAGCTCAGGAGCCGGTCCACTGCTGCATCCCAGTCCGGATCGGCGAGAAAGGCATCCATCTCTTCCGGTGTCGGAGGGAGGCCGGTGAGATCGTAGGACAGGCGGCGGAGGAGAGTGTCCGGCGAGGCTTCCGGCATCGGCGTAAGACCGTTCTCTTCCAAGCGGGCGGCAAGAAACGCGTCCACCGGGTTGTCGGATTCACCCAACAGGGTCGAGTCAGGGGCCGAACCCGGTTGAATGGGGTTCAGTGACCACCAGTTGAGATCCCGGGTCGGGTTGTAGACGAGTTTCCGGACCTCTGGCCACTCGGCGCCCGCATCGATCCACCGGCGGAGAATTTCGATTTCTTCCGGGGGCAGGGGATCTGCCTTTTTCGGCATCTCGGGATCAGGTCCCAAGATCGAGGTGATGATCCCGCTCTCGTTCGCAGCTCCGGGAACCAAGGCATCGGAGTGAAGCAACGCTTCCGACCTGGACCGGAGGATCAGATCCCCCTTCGCCTGCTCCGCATTATGGCAGAATAGGCACTTTGCCTCGAGAATGGGCGCGACGTCTTGCTCGAAGTCAGGTGCGGCAAACAGAGGGCCGAGAGACATCGCCGAAAAGAGAATCGCAATCGACCGTGAGCCAAGCATCCTCGAGACGATAACAAAAGAGGAGAGAAGCGTCAGGTCCCGAGATGCGTAAGGGGGGGCGAGCAGAATCCATCGGGATCACCAGGGGCCGAGGTGCTCTTGATATTCCCGGATCCTCGCCTAGGATTCCAAAGATCCTTTCGGGGCTGTAGCTCAGTGGTTAGAGCAGGGGACTCATAATCCCTTGGTCGTGGGTTCGAACCCCACCGGCCCTACTTGATAATCTGGCAGTTATTGGGATTGGGGGCGGAGTCGATTTGGGACCTAGGGCAATCATAGGGCAATCCGAATCGCAGTTTTCAAAACGTGCCGCGTCTTGCGCCGTGTCTTACCCAAGATCTACCCGGGGGGCATGGTCTGCCACGGCTGCAGGGGGATGATGCAGTCGTCGGGCTCACAATCCGCCTGGAAGAAAGTTGATTTCCGACGAATGGCGGTCTTGTGGCTTGTATCGAAAACCTGGAGTGTTTCGGCGCACAGCCGCAGAGGGGCTGGTGAGAGATGATCAAGCAACCATCTGCTGGCACAAGTGAAGAATACGATGATCAGGCCATGTAGGCTGGCTCGAGTTATTGATCCAGTCAGAGTAGCCTTCTCGTGGAGCGTATCGAGCGAACGTTTGCAATACAAGCCGGTGTACACGGAAAAGTCACTCCTTCGGACTTTTGAAATCCTTCAGGATACTTGGCAAACGTCGGTCGTTCAGGTTGACAATGTGGACCTGCTTGTCGTTTTCCAGCTTCGGCCCCGGCGTGCTGCGCCCGGTCTTCACTTGCTCCTGAAGCAAAGCAACCAGTTGCACGACTCGATCCGGATGCGCGTCTGCGAGATCGTTCGTTTCTCCGGGATCGCTGGCAAGATTGTAGAGCTGAACGAATGGCGTTTGCAGTAAATCTACGTTCGTAGGCTTTCCTCCGAATCGCTTCAGAGCTTTGCTCCATGCTTCTTCAGGTAGAGGGTCATTGCCCACGCCGTTTTCAGATAGAGCGGTGATGCCGCTCGCTGGCGACAGGCAAAGTTTCCAATCACCTTCACGAATCGCAAAGTGCATCGTCGACTCCATTACGAGATTAGTCCGAGTAGCCTTGCCGTTCGGGTCGCGGAGCAACGGGGCAAAGCTGATGGAATCGGGAGCTTCGTTTCCGCCGAGTTCCTGATCGGTCAAATCGGCAAACGTCGCCATCAAATCGCATAGGCCAACGAGAGAGTCGCAGGTCGTTCCCTTTGGGATCACTCCGGGCCAGTGCGCGATGAAAGGCACTCGCAACCCGCCTTCGTAGAACGAGAATTTGTAGCCACGATAGGGCCCGGAGGGATAATGGCCGACTTCCTCCAGCCTTTTGATTTGGCCCGGAGTCGCTTTCAGAATATTCCCGGAATAGGGAGCGGGTCCGTGATCGGAAGCGAAGAGGATGAGGGTGTTCTCGTCGAGTTCCTTCGCCTTCAAGGCATTCATGACGCGTTCCACGGCATGATCCACTTCCATCACGAAATCGCCGTAGACGCCTAACTCGCTTTTTCCCTGCCATTTCTCTCCGGGGCTGGTGGGCGTATGCGGAGCAGTCAGTGAGAGAAAGAGGAAAAACGGATCGTTTGCGCTTCTCTGATCAAGGTAAGACTCGGCTTCGCGGTAGAATGTCTCCAGCACTTCGTGGTCCTCAAAATCCTCTGCGGCTGGTCCGACACGATTGAAAGCGCTCCAACCCTTCTGAGCCGTGACCTCGCCCTGCCAGACATGGTTCCGTGCATAGGCGTAAGGATACATGTCGAGCGACCCCGGAAGGATGAAACTTTCGTCGAAACCAAACTGTTTGGGTCCGTAGAAAAGAGGCTGGCTATAGTCGACATTTTCGGGTCCCTGATTCTTGCCGTCCGTCGTCGTCATGATCGTCCCGAGGTGCCACTTACCGACGTAGCCGGTGTGATAGCCAGCGCGCTTGAGCAATATACCCAGAGTGAAATTTTCCGTATTGGGCCGCGGCCCGACAAACCCCCAGGGACCGCCTTTGACATAGCCGCCGAAACGCCAGTTGTAGCGCCCCGTCATCAGCGCGCGCCTCGTCGGTCCACAGATTGACGCATTGACGTGGGCATCGGTAAATCGCAATCCGCTCGCCGCCAAAGCATCGATATTCGGTGTGTCGATCAGACAACGATCTCCGCCGTAGCAATTTACGTCACCGATACCAAGATCGTCGGCGAGGATGAAAACGATATTGGGTTTCGGTGCGGCGCTCGCCATTGAAGCCCAACACAGGGCGAGTAGAAGGGGTAGTCTCATCAGTTTATTATTCTTTGGATTTTGGCGTGCCTTCTGTGATTGAAAAATTTCGTACATTGAATGAACCAAAGGCATGCCGCACTCCGGTGAAAAGCTTCGGCTTCGCAAAATTGGAGTGAGTCACGGTCTTTTGAAATTCATCCCCGACATGGACGGCTACCGTATCGCCGCAAAATTCTATCGTGACTGACACCCATTCATCATCCTTGAGCGATGGACCGCCGTCGAAGAGATTGACGCCCTCACCATCGACCCAGGTCCAAAGGCGCGACTGGGTAGGATTCATCCCAAGGCGAAACAATCCCCATTTGTCGTCTCCATTCACGGTGCAATGAAATGCCCGCATTCCGTTGCCTTTGAAGTCGAAGTTGATGATACCATCCTCAAAAGGAAAGTCGTAGCGGATGATCGGCCCGTGGTTGTTGAACTTTTTGTAGACCTCGTCGTCCTGGACCACCGATGCGACGCCATTCGCTACCGTCCATTCGCCTCTTAGAAAGACGCGTTTTGACATCTGCTTTTCCGCAAAATCATCAGCGACTATTACTTTGCCGGGTTCGAGCAAGATCAACTCTCTGCTCGCAACTCTCTCCGGTGCACTGCGACCGCTCTCAACCGATCGATCGAGTTGCTCCTTTAACTGCTTCACTATCTCAAGATTCTCAAAATACAGGTTGTTGGTCTCGCCGGGGTCCACGTCCAAATCGTAGAGCTGGCCCGGCGCATCCGGGGCAGTATTGGGCGGATTGAACTTGGCCAATTTCCCCCGATCATAATTATTTCCGCCAGATCCCTGGTGATCGAGATACTTCCATTTTCCTTTCCGGATCGCCAAGGCCAGACTGATTGTCTGATGCAGCGTAAAATCGCGCACCTCTTGGTTCGTCTCGCCGAGGATCACGGGTAAAACACTCACACTGTCTTCAGCCGCATCGTTTGGCAGATCAGCTCCGACCAGTTCTGCGCAAGTGGCCATGACATCAGTCAGGCAGACCGTCTGATCGGCGACTGCCCCCGCCTCGATCATTCCGGGCCAGCGCACGATCATGGGGACGCGGTGCCCTCCCTCCCAGTTATCGCGCTTCACTCCGCGCCAGGGGCGGGCTCCGTCGTGACCGTATTTCGCGCGCATGTTCAAAACCGTCCCCACCTCGGGCCCGTTGTCGCTCGTCACGATCACCAGGGTGTTTTCGTCGAGGCCGAGGGCTTTGATCTTCGCGAGGAGCTGGCCGACGATGTGATCGAATTGAAAGATAAAATCACCGTGGGGGCCCGCTTCGGTCTTGCCTTGAAAGTCCTTTCCCGGAAACGAAGGAAGGTGAACCGCCTGGAGGGAGTGAAAGAGAAAAAAGGGTTTGTCAGGTTTTTCTCTCGCGTGTTGATCCAGAAAATCGAGGCTCTTCTCCAGAAAGACCATGTCGACTTCTTCGTGATCGAAGTCGGGCGCTACCAGTCCCGGCCGACAGTCGAAAGACCATTCGTGCCCCGGGAGCTTTGCTTTATCAATAACCTCAGTCGGAGGCACGGGAATGCGGTCGCCATCGATGAAGGCGTATAGCCAATCGCTTGTCGGGCAACAGGCCGTGCCGAAAAAATGATCGAACCCGCGATGAATCGGCGCATCCGGAATCGCTCGCGAAAAGTCGACACGTCTCACCGCCTCCACCCCGAGATTCGCCTTGATGGCGCGATCCGTTTCCTTTGGAGGCTCCTTGTCGTCGATCACCTGACCGTGTTCATCCAGAAAAGACAGACCGATGTGCCACTTCCCGAACATCGCGGTTTCGTATTCCTCGTTTCTCAGCATTTCCGGGAGCGTCAGGCGATCTTCGGTGATCAGGCACGGGCCGCCGACGCCGGTGAACACCCCTGGATAATTCAGACGAAATGCCATTTGTCCCGTCAGTATGCTGTATCGGGTCGGAGTGCAGACGGTGCTGGGGCTGTGAGCGTCCGTGAACCGCATTCCTTCCCGGGCCATGCGATCGAGGTGGGGCGTGGTGACCTTTGATTCCGAATTGTAGCAACTGATATCTCCGAATCCGAGATCATCAGCGAGGATGAAAACGATGTTCGGTTTTTCAGTTGCTGTTGAGACAGCGGCGAAGGATGCCAGCAGGAAAACCGTTAGTGATCTCATGATCGGGTTGATCGGTTACTAGCTTTCCGCCATCCAGCGACAAGCATTCGCGAGAATCTGAATCATCTCGGGCTGCTTAAAGACGGGATACTGCTCGTGCCCCGGGCGAAAATAGAAGATCTTCCCTTTGCCCAGATTCCAAACCATTCCGCTGCGGAAGTGCTCGCCCGGTGCCCAGTCTTCCTCAAAAATGACTTCGTCAGGTGTCGGGATGTGAAAAGGTTCGTCATACATTTCTGTCATCGGAATAGTCATTGTTTTCGGTAAACCTTTTGCGATCGGGTGATCAGTTTTTGTTACCGTCAGAGTGCTGGGTTCGCCATCCGGGCGATATGCCGGAAAGCAGCAATTTGGTAAATCGACCCGAACCATGGCAGTTGTTTTACCTCGCTTCAGGGCAAGGCAGGCAGGCGTAACGATAGATTCCTTTGCGGGAGGAAATCGGCCTGCCGGAGGAATAAATTCAAACTCGATTGGTTTGCCCTCTTTTGGATTGGGGAACTTTCTCTTCGCCTCGATTATGGTCCGCTCATTCATTGCCTCCATAAACGGTGTCGCCCAATGGGCGGAATGTAGAAATATCATATCCAGAGAGCCCGTTCGAAGCCGCTTCATGAGTTTACGCTTCGCGGTCTCGGTCGATATTTCCCATTGCCTGACGTGGCCCCACCAGATAATGACATCGGCCCAGTCGAGATTTGCGGCGGTTAAGCCCTGCTCGGGATCATCGATACTAACGGAACGAATTTCCAGGTCATCCGTCGATTCTGTGAGGCGTTTCGCTATCTCGTTACCCAGAAAATTATCGTAAGCTTCGGCCTGACGCCCCTGACGTTCGTCCCAAATGAGGACGCGCACCGGTTCTGCGTGTGCGCCTACCAGGCCTGACAGGAATGTGATTAGTAATAGAAGTTTGGTTTTCATAGATTGGTGAAAATTCAGGGTTTGCCGCTTTCGACAAGGATACTTCGGTCCGGGAAAAAATTGCCCGCCTGATTTTACTTTTTT
>JARGNI010000071.1 GCA_029213195.1 Verrucomicrobiales bacterium | reverse complement strand
GAGCAGGAGCAGGAGCAGGAGCAGGAGCAGGAGCAGGAGCAGGAGCAGGAGCAGGGCCCCGCCGTCGAGGAAGGAAGAAAAACAACCGGTCACGAGGAGACCGAATCGGGCGCGGCCGCGCCTGCTCAACCGCGGAGGAAGTGGTGGAATGTTTTCGGCCGAGGGGCCCTCTGGTGTGGACTATTGGGTATCGTGACCGCCATGGGAGTAGGGTATGGCCTCGCCAGTTGGAATGCGGAATCCTGGGTGGCGCTGGACCGTTCATCGCCTGTCTTTCCCGAACTTGTTTTCCCGGAGCCTCATCTCGATACTCGGGAAGAGATTCAGACCGCGGCCCGGCAGCTCGCGATCGAGAAGCAGCGACTCACCGACCTGGTTTCTCTCGATGCGGGCTTCTCCACCGAGCTTCGTGCCGACTGGGAGCAGCTCGCCGACGCGGGAGATCCCGACATTGCATTTTTCCTTGCGAGGTGGGCGAGAGTCGAAGGAGATGAGCCCGAGGCCCGAAAATGGCTTGAGCGAAGTTTCCGCCAAGGGAATGCGGACGCCGGATTTCTTCTCGGATGGAATGCACGGAAGAAGGATGGGGAGGGCCTGAGTTCCGTGGAAGCGGGGAATATGCTCTCACGTGTCGCTGCGCTGGGCAACGGACAGGCGAGTTGGTGGCTCGGGATCGAGCGTTTCGAGGAAGAGAATTTTCCAGAAGCCGAGCGGTTCTTCGAACAGGCACTTCGGTCCGAGACGCATCCCCTGCTCAAGACGCATCTAGCGATTACGCTCCTGTCGCAAAGAGCTTCAGCGACGCAGGAGGAGCGGGCGATTCAACTGCTGGAACTGGCTGCCGCGGCAGGTGAGCCAGAGGCGATGTATACACTCGGGTTGTGTCACGCAGCCGGACTCGCCACATCCCCCTCGCTTTCCCGAGCTCGGGCCTGGATGAGGAAATCTGATTATTTCGGGTATGCTGCCGCCGGTTCCTGGCGTGCGACTTACGATGGGTAGAAAACCCCGTCCCGGAGACGCTCAAGTCCAGACACCATCGATCAGCCGCTGTGCGGAGCCCTGGTAGCCGTCCCGGAGAATTGCGGGAAGACGTTCGGGGCGAACATTGTCGTAGCTCTGGAGCATGGCGAAACGAAGAAGTGATCCGGGGATGCCGACAGCGGTGAATCCCGGATGCCCGGTCGCGGGATAAGGACCGCCATGATTCATGGCGGGGGACACGGCCACTCCCGTGGGCATCTTGTCATTGAGAAGGCGTCCCACTTTCTTGCGCAGGATGGGGGCGATGACTCGATAGGCTTCATCATCATCACCGGAGGTCGCGGAGTAGATGCTTCCCGTGAGATTTCCTTCGAGAGTCTTCAGGATCTGCTGAACTTGTTCCAACGAGTCGGCTACAACGATGAGCGAGGAGTTGCCAAAGGCTTCCGTCTGCATGGTTTCGGGATCGCGAAGAAAGGTTTCTCCATCCACCCGGAGAAGGGTGTTTGCGACGCAGTATCCGGGATTCTCTTTTCCATCCCCGGTGCCACAACAGACCTCTGCTCCGGCCCCGACAAGAACTCCATGGCTCTCATGAAGGGAACGCTCGACGGAGGAGGAGAGGAGTGTGCCGGTAGCAGCGTTTTCGAATTCGCTCGCGACCGTATCGATGAATTTTTCGGCTTCGTCGGACTGGATGAGAACGACCATCCCGGGGTTCGTACAGAACTGCCCGGTTCCCATGAGGCAACTTCCGGAAAACTCCTTGGCCAGTTCCTCTCCTTTTTCTTCGAGAACGGCAGAGAGAAAGACCACGGGATTGACGCTGGAAAGTTCGAGATAAATCGGCTTTCCGGCACCATCGGCGGCTTTCTTGAGTGCGAGACCAGCACCCCGTGCTCCGGTGTATCCGGTCGCCCCGACGCGCTGGTCGGTGATCATCTGCTGACCGATGTCGTGGTTCGACCGATAGATCAATTGCACGATGCTATTGGGGACATCGGTAGCTTGGGCAGCCTCGAGTGCCAGTTCCGCAAATCGCTTCGTGGTGCCTGGATGCGAAGAATTGGCCTTGGCAATGACCGGATTGCCCGCCGCAATCGCTGCTGCAAAGTCTCCCCCGGAAGCGCTTCCAAAGGCGAAGGGGAAATTGTTGGGTCCGAAAACACAAACCGGTCCAATCGATCCATAACAGGATCGGATGTTGTTCGCGGAATCGATGACAGGCTGGGTCCAGTTCTGCGAACGTGCCGCAGCGGCGGCCTGGCGAAGTTGTCCCGTGGTGCGTGGCAACTCGACGTCGGCGAGACGTGGGCTGACTGGCAAACCGGTTTCGGCATGGGCGAGAGAAACGAGGTCATCGGAATTCTCCTCGATGAGCGTGGCAAATCGCTCCAGGAACTCGGCGATCTGTGCAACATCGAGATCCTGCATCTCTACGAAGGCGGCGGCCGCTGCTTCGAGGGCCTGATCGCAATCGAGCCAGGAACTGACGGGAAACACCGGAGCGAGCGCTTCTTTCGTCGCGGGATTCTCCGCTTGGAATGTTCCGGTGGTGTCGGACTCTCGCCATTCGCCAGCGATCAAAACAGGTTCGGTAGTCATAAGGGGGAGGGAATTGGTTTGCGGGGAGTCTCTGTGACACGAGTGGGCTCGTCAAGTCGAGGCCGTGAGTTTGAGAGGAAAGTGGGAGAGCTGGCGATGCCCCCCTTCGGTAATGAGGTAGTTGTTCTCGAGACGGATCCCACCTCGGAGAGCTGTGCCGTAGATTCCGGGTTCGAAGGCGACGACATCGCCGACTTCGAAGGTGTCGTCCCAAGCCGGGTTGATTCGAGGAACCTCGTGAGCGTCGAGCCCGATTCCGTGCCCTGCGTGATGAATGAACTGGTAGCCATTCCACCCGTCGAGCTCGGCATGGATCTGCTCAAACATCGCGCGGCAGGATTGACCCGGGCGCAGCAGGGCTTCTCCCTGGTTCATGACTTCGAGGACCCGGGCATGGGCCTCCTCCTGCTCGTCGGTAGGCACTCCGTTGACGGCAAAGGTTCGGCAGAGATCGCTCCGATAGCCGCGAATTCCGACCCCGATATCGAGAATGTAGAGTTCCCCGGACTCGATCTGGCGACGAGGTCTCGCAAATCCACCCGGGACACCGCTCTGGAAATCCTGTCCCCATCCGGAGAGGAATTCGCCGGCCGCGAAGGTCGCCTCTTCCAGCATGGCGGCCATGAGCTCCACTTCCTCGAGACCAGGTTCGATGGTTTGCAGGGCAAGTTCGTAGGTCCGGTCTGCACACTGGATGCTGTGCTCGAGAGCGCGAACTTCATCGGCCTCCTTCTTTCGTCGGAGATACTGGTAGTTTTCGGTGATGTCGCGACAGGAAACATTTTCGAGCAAGGCTGCCGGGGTTTGCTCGCAGGTGCCGATCGATCCAAGTGGCTCGAGTCGTGGGTTCAAAACCTCGGCGACGCAGGCGCTTAGATTCGGTTTCAGGGTGAAGAGATGGTTGGGGGTGTAGATCGCAACCCGATCGATCGCTCCCCCGGCTTCGATCTCCGCATGGGTCACCACCGTCGTTTCTCCTTCGCGAGTGACGAGAATGGCGACCGGGGTCAGTGGTTGCTCGTGCCAGTAACCCGAGAGCGTGTAGACATAGTGTCGGTTGAAAAAGACGGCGCCATCAAGCCCGGCTTTTTCCAAGTAGCGGCAGAGCCGTTGCTGGCGGGTTCTGCAGGAGGCTGAATCGAGCGGGGGTGGCGAAGCAGGCATGTCAGGGTAACCCTACAACGAGAAGTTTTCCCGCTTCAAGTCGCGAATCGCCCTCCTCAGGGAAGGGGGGCGAGGTGCGAGCGTCTGGAGTGAAGCGCGAAATCTTCAATCATCCTGCGGGGTCGGAATTACGATCCTTCCGAAGAGGTTTGTCGACGGGGACTTCTTCAGCCGGTGGTTTGCCGGCGGTCTTTTTCTTTTTGGGGAGCGGCCGAAAGTGTTCGCGACTCGATGAGTTTTTCCAACCGTTCCGCAGCCATTTCACGAGAGACCAGGACAACCAGAGAGCCCACAGGAGCATGGCCAGTCGAAACCACCAGATCGAGATGGACCAGTATCCGGGCTGGGGGAGTTCAGGCAGCGCCCGGGCGGAGAACCAGTTCAGATAGCTGGCACTGGAGTTGACCCCGGCGACATACATCTCGGGGTCGCCCAGCAGACCGACCGATGCGATCCTGACAAAGAAACCGATGACTAGCAGAGTTAGCCCGATCAAGCCGATCTGGACAAAATTGTGTTGCAAGGGGCTGAGCTTCTTCCACGGCGATGGATCGGTCCAGAGAAGGAGAAACAGCCAGCCGATGATCATGAGAGAACAGATCACGGAGATCTGGGTGAGCCCGATGAGGAGCAGTCCCCAGGAGAGGATGTTCAGGGGAGATTTCGGAATCCGGGAGAGAACAACCGCGGCAAGAAGAGAAAACGCCAGCACGGCCCAGAATCGGACGGCAGGTCCACGAAGTGGTCCGTCGGTAAGGATGAGCCATCGATCCCGCGATGGACGGATGACGGTGGTTACGTTGGACGATTCGACCGGCAGGGTCACTGGATCGGTCCGGGTCCAACCCTCTGAGCCTCCTGGGCCTCGCCATTCCACCTTGATCGACTGCGGTCCGGGACGCAGCGGGACGACTACGGCATCTCCCTCTTTTCGGATCGGGATCGCCTTGCCGTCGTGCAGGAGTGAACTTACGTCGCTGCCGCTGGGAAGCTGAATCGGAAAATCCTCACCGAGACTGGTTCGGACGGAGAGTTCCAGGACCGAGGAACGCTGACGCTTGCCAGGACGGAGGGTATGCTGGGCCGAATCGATCGTGATCGCGGCGCCCTCGACCGCTTCAGGCCGAGAGACGAGGACCGAAGCGCTTTCTCCCGGCCAAGGCTGCCAAAGTGGCACGAGCTGGTCCTCGTAGGTGACGAAAACGGGCGCCAGTCCATCGAAGGAAACATTCCACACGGAGGATGCGATCAGCGTCCAGCGTTCGGTCCACTGAGCGTTTGCGGGAGTCTCGAGAGTGAACTCGTTGGATGGTGACAATTCTCCCTCCCAGGTCACTTTTTCGGTCTGGGGGGCGAGCCGAACTTCGATCGCCCCGTCCTTGACCGTTCGCCCCGCGCTGACCACTTTTTCTCCTTCGAGAAGAGGGATTTGGAGAGCGGTGGCTCGGCCCTTGGGGGAGAGACGCGAGACGGTCGTGCGAACCCGCCAAACCAGTCCCAGCTCGATCTGCCTTTCGACGAGGATGGCGTGATAGGTGCGAGGGTTTTCGTAGTTGGCGACAGAAGAGGACTCTCCTTCTTCCCGCATCCGGGAAAAGAGGACCTGGTCTTCGGCGCTGGAGTCGGGACGGATTCCACTGACCGTCCATCCCGGGGCCTCTACTTCGATTCGTCGGGGTTTCAAACCGAAACTCCATTCCCAGTCGTCACCCGCTTTCAGGATGCCGACGGCCTGGATCTTGTGAATGCCGGGCTCCGGCAAAAGGACCCAGAGTCGGTTGTCTTTTCTCAAGGCTGTCGCCGCCTTGCCGGAGGCGAAGGTGATCGACCTGGGTTCCACTGGATCGAGGGGGACGGGAACGGGCGCTGCGGCCCTGGCGGCGGCATGATACTCCAGGTCGACTATTACGGTCTGCCCTTCGATTCTCATCGAGGCTCTTGCGATTTCGACGGCTCCCGGAAATCCTTCGGGAGTTTCTGTGAGACGGGAGCGGAGTTGCTCCAAGAGATCGACGCTGGGAAACTGAGCCGCGGAATCCTGTGGAACTCCCAAGAGCAGCGCGCCCATGGCAATGAGGGTTGCCGCGGCCATCTGGCCACGAGGAGGTGGATTCTTTGAAACGGTTTCCTCGGGTTCTTTTCCTTTTTTCCGATAGAAGAGGAGGGCAGCCAGCAAGACCAGAGCCAGGACCCGAATGACGCTGAGAAGGCGGGACATCCACGGTGGGATCAGGACCGGGCGAACGGTTTGCGAGGCGGAGACGGGGCCATCAAATCCGAACTCTACCGTTCTCCAGGTCCACTGTGGAACACCAGGTCCCGTCTGAATGACGGCCTTGGGGTCTGCTTTCAGGTTCTCCTTCTTGTAGTAGATCTTCTTGTCGGAGCGGGAGAGAGAGGAACTGCTCGTCGCATTTCGTGCCTGTTCCATGATCTGGGCCGGTGCCGAGGCAACCCGTGGGGCGGAGGCGGCCGAGTAGGCGGCTTTTCTCTCCAGTTGGGGGAAGATGGCTCCCTGGATCTGGTAGGCGACAAAGGGGGCGAGGGAGATGAGGAGGATCGCGGCGGCTCCCCATTTCAACATCACCACCCACTTGCGCCAGCGATTGGCGGGCATCACCTCGAGCAGAGCAACGGGAACGAGCAGGAGCAACCAGGCGACACGAGGCGAGCCGGTTTCGTGATAGGTCAGACCGAATGCAATCAGGGCGAGGAGCGCTCCCCGAAACCCTCGCAGGCGAAAGACAGCGAGAGTGAAGAGAAGAAGGAGGAACAAATCGAGCAAGGTCCAAGCCGTGAGCCAATCTCCACGGGTGTAGTCGGCGCCGAAGAGGGCGAAGAGGCGATAGCCGGGCGAGAGCTGCAGGGTTGCGCGAAGGTTCTCCGCGTTGGAATTCCAGCCGGTAGCTGAGAGAGCCGATTGCATCTCGATTCGCCCAGTCGCGACAGCATCGAGGCTGGGAGCTCGGACCTCGAAGCCCGGGGCTCCTCCCTCGGGATTGTGCGTGATGAGCTGAGGTTCGCCGCCGACATTGACCGATCCCAGTTCATGTCCTTCTGCGGCATCGAGTCGGCGGATGCGCCTCAACTGTCCGGAAAGTCGGTCCTGGTAGGTGAGATTCTTTCCATCATCATCGAGCCAGAGAGATCGCTGAATCGACAGAGGTGCAGCCCCGCGTTCCCCGGGGCCCCGGATGTGCTCGATGATCTGGAAGGGAGCACTGGTGTCCCAGCGATAGATGGGCAGAGATCGCCATTCTTCCGGCATCTGGGTTTGGGAGACATCGATTTGTGGGAGACTGGTGATCTCGGCCTGGCGGAAGTCGGGCTGGGCTCGAAAGGCGATGGCCTGTTCCTCTGCGGCCGGGTTCGCATCAGTGGCGAAACCGATTTTCTTGGTGTCGGAAGTCTGGAAGGCCCGGAGATGAATGGCCCAGCGGCCGGCTCGGAGTTGCGCCTTGAGAAAGCCTTTCTCATCAATGGCGACGGGAATGGGGGATTCGATCTTTGCGAGTCGCCATCCCTCTGGCAGGACTGTGCCGAGTTCTTCTTCGCGACTCTTGCCGGCAACGATCAGTTCGATGCGGGTTTCGAACCAGAGCGGGATGCCATCCTCGAGGAGAGAATGAATTTTCATGGAGAGAAAATCCTCGTCGACTTGTTCGGTTGACGCCTCCCGCTGAAGCCAGAGGGTGCCATCGGAGTCCCAGGAGGGAGTCGGTTTTTCCTGTCCGTTGACACTCAGTTTCAGAATGCCGATCGAGGGAGGAAGTTGGATCTGCTGAGGAAGTTCCTTCCAGACAAACTTTCCCGTAACGGTCTGGGTGCCCTTTTTGATCTGGATACCGGGTTTGCCATTTCGAGATACCACCGGGACGAGTTCTTCCCCCGACTCGACTTCCGTGGGCCATTGTCGATCGCCCCCGGGGAGGATGAGCCAGTGGTCGTCGAAGGATTCGACGGTGAGAGAGAAATCCGCGCCGTCGCCTCGCGTTTCGAGCTGCAATTCGGAGACCCAGATCGGAAGTCGAATTTCGCCGTCGCTGTGAAGACGTGGCGTTTCCGATGGCGGGTTCCCTTTAAGCGTCCAATCGACCCAGTCCGAGAGCGCTTCCGGAATCCCTTCTTCCTCTACAGGGCCGTCGGGACCGAAATACTGGGGCGGGGATGGGGCTTGGGGAGCAGGCTGCGGTTCGGCGTCCTGGGCGATTCCGGAGGCAGCGAGAAAAGAACAGAAAATGGCGAGCAGGCAAGAGGTTCTGAGCATGAGGAGCTTACGGCGGTTTTGAAGAATTCTATCGCGAAAGATGAGGTGGTGGCGATGCGAAAAGGTGACGATTTCCGAAGGGAGTGGTTTTCGGGAGGATCCCGCGAGTTGAGCAGAGTACGCGATGGAGATGATTTTTTTCTTTTCTCCCCATCGTCGTGCTTTCACCCTCCCGTCATGAGAACTCTTTGTTTGTTTGTGATACTGGGCACACTTGCCTGTTCTTTCCGGATGGATGCGGCGGAAGTCTTCGAGGTGGGGGATGATCAATTCGATGAACTCCCCGGAGGCAAAGAGGCCGACGGGATTGTCGGTGACTTCGTTCTTCGGAATGACAAGATCGAGGCGGTGATTTCCGGCAATCTGCCTTTGCGGAGGCCAAACATGAGTGCCTTCTATGGAGACGGGAACGAAACTCCCGGGTGCCTCTACGACCTGACCTTGAAGGGGCAGGACAACGATCAGATTACGATCTTCACTCCTTCGACCCAGCGGGGAGTCGTCAGCTATGTGAAGATCCGAGAGGGGCTTGGAGACGGTCTTGTCGGAATCGAAACCGTCCTGACTCCGGCCAAAGGCGAAGGCTTGGGGAAAGAACATCTTTATCTTCTCAAGGATGGCTGGCAAGGCGTCCTGATCGTCTCGACCTTTCGAAACGAGTCTGAGGAGGAGAAGAAGTTTTCGATTTCGGATGGGTGGACCCAGATGCGAAGCAAAGGGTCGGTCAAAGGAATTCAGTGGGCGGATGCCATCGATCCCGCGGACAAATGTGGATATGCCTACGCCTGGGTGGAGGAAGAAGGAGGGAAGCTTCCCAAGTCGACTACGGTCACCCTGGCGGCGGGTGATGTCATGACGGTATCTCGGTTTCTTGCGGTCGGGAACTCTCCGGCCGAGGCTATCGGTCTCGTTGCCCAACGAAGAAACGCCCAGGATACCGGTGAACTCGCGGTGACCCTGACCGGGCCAGAAGGACCCGCCTCCAGTGCCCGAGTCGGAATCACCCTTGCGGATGAAAAAGAGGTGCTCGCCTATCCGGATGAGGAGGGAAAGGTTTCCATTTTCTGGCCCGCCGGAACTCACCAGCTGAAAATTGAGGATTTTGGCCGGGACTCGGTGGAACAAGAAGTGGCGATCAAGGCATCAGAGGCGACCACGGTCGAGCAGACTCTCTCGGCCCAGGCGCGAGTTACTTTTGCGATCACAGATGAGGCGGGGGGCGACACTCCCTGCAAAATCCAGTTTCATCCCAAGAAGCGTACCGCGAAGATCAATCTCGGGCCGACGGATCGAGCGCACGGTTGTGTCGACCAGTGGCATTCGGAAACGGGAGCGTTTTCGGTTCCGCTTCCGGTCGGCGATTATCGCATCGTGGTGACACGTGGTCCCGAGTTTGATTCCCTGACCGAGGACATCAGCCTGACTCCTGGAGGAGAGGTGAAAATCGAGGGTGTTCTGGTACGTTCCGTCAAGTCACCTGGCTGGGTTTCCACCGACTTTCACAACCACTCGACACCGAGTGGGGACAACACCTGCGGAACGGATGACCGCCTTATCAACCTTGCCGCCGAACACATCGAATTCGCTCCAACGACGGAACACAATCGGCTGTATGACTGGGAACCGCACCTCGTTCGCCTGGGGCTCGACTCCTTCGTGAAGACCGTTCCCGGGATGGAGCTGACAGGACGCGGGGCGCACTTCAACGCTTTCCCCTTGAAACCAGATCCGCGACTCCAGGATGGAGGAGCTCCGGTATGGCAGAAGGATCCACGGCTCAATGCGATCGTTCTCCGCGACTACCAGGGAATGGAGCGGGATCGTTGGGTGCACGTCAATCATCCGGACATGAGCGAAAACTTCATCGATCGGAATCGAGATGGTCGTCCCGATGGAGGCTACGCGTTTTTTGGCAACCTCATCGATGGCCTGGAGTCGCAGAACTATCGCGGATCCAACATTCTCGCAGGCGCTCCTTTTTCGATTGGCAAAGCGAGGACCGGGCTCGGGAAGCAGGTGAACTACTATCGGGAGTTCATCTGGCTTCAGCTCCTCAACCAGGGGCTCACGGTATGGGGGATCGGGGTTGCGGATGCCCACCATGTCTATGGAAACGGTGTCGGAAGCTGGCGGACCTATATCCCGAGTTCCACCGACGAAGTGTCCGAGATCGACTGGCGGGAGATGTCCCGAAACGCGAAGGCCGGGAGGATGATTCTTTCCTCGGGACCCTATCTCGAGGTGGAGACGGGGAGCGGGATCATCGCGGGAGGACATGACCGGGTCAGTGGAGAACTGGAGCTCAAGGTGCGGGTGCAGTGTGCCAACTGGTATTGCATCGATCGCGTGCAAGTTCTCGTGAATGGAGCCGAGGATCCTCGCTACAATTTCACGCGGGAGAGTCATCCCGAGATGTTCTCGGATGAAACGGTGCAGTTCGACCAGGCGTTATCGCTTGATCTCTCGGAGGATGCCCACCTGATCGTCGTCGCCATCGGTGAAAACGAAACCCTCCAGCGTGGGTATGGGAGCAGCTCACAGGCAGGGATCCAGCCATGTGCCTACAACAATCCCATTTATATCGATGTCGATGGGGGTGGTTTCGAGCCGAACTACGACACCTTGGGTTTTGACCTCCCGGTTTCCAAGCTCAGCGTCGAAGCAGTCGAGAAGCTGTTGGGATTGTAAGAGTGTTTCGGGAACCGCGTTTCGGGAACCGCGTTCCGGGAAAACGGATTCTGGGGGCTGCGGCCCGCAATCCGTTTGTGAAAGGAGAAGATTGAGGATAGTTTAGAAACCGAAACCTTTTCTTCCTTTTCTCATCCTGCTCTCTCTCATGAAATCGGTCTCTCTTCTTCTCGCCCTCCTTTGCACTGGCTTGTTTGCCAGCTCCCTCCGTGCCGAAGAGGGAGTCACCGTCACGGTGACGGTCACGAACATCCCGGGAGCGAAGGGGAACCTTCTGGTCGGGCTCTACAATTCGGAAAAAACCTTCCTGAAGAAGCCCTACAAGAATTCGCCCAAGATCCCGGTCACGGGAACGGGAAATATCACAGCCACGATCGAGAATGTCGTCCCGGGGACGTATGCGATTTCCGTCATCCAGGACCTCAACAAGAACGGCAAACTCGACAAGAGTCTGATCGGCATGCCGAAAGAGCCGCTCGCTTTCTCTGTGATCCAGGAAATTCCGCGTGGACGTCCCAAGTTTGCTCCTTGTTCTTTTCAAGTGGGAGAAGGGGACGTCTCAATGACGATCTCACTCGTTACCGAGTAGCCCTGCTATCGATGAAGCTCTTCCTGGGGAGGGTGTCACCGAGGCCGAAAAAGGGGAGGAAGCCGCCGGCTCCCTCCCTCCGTAATTACAGATCGGAATCGGTCACGGCACCCTGGGAGGCGGAGTTGACCAGCTTGGCATACTTGGCAAGGACACCCTTGGTGTAGCGAGGCTTGGGCTGCTTCCACTTCTTCCTCCGCTCCGCCATCTCCTTCTTGGTGAT
Organism: Verrucomicrobiales bacterium; assembly: GCA_029213195.1. GTDB lineage: Bacteria > Verrucomicrobiota > Verrucomicrobiia > Verrucomicrobiales > DEV007 > Arctic95D-9. The sequence goes on along the minus strand of JARGNI010000071.1, from coordinate 4,295 downwards.
GTGGAGTGTCATCTCGCGGTTCTCGGCGTCGATGGAAATCTTGTCTCCATTCTTCACGAGAGCGAGCGGTCCACCGACAAACGCTTCAGGGGTGACGTGCCCGATGACGAAACCGTGACTGCCTCCCGAGAATCGGCCATCGGTGATGAGCGCGACTTCCTTTCCGAGACCTGCTCCCATGATCGCACCCGTGGGCCCGAGCATCTCCCGCATTCCGGGACCACCCTTGGGGCCTTCCATGCGAATCACGACGACATCACCGGATTTGATCCTGCCACCGAGGATGGCTTGCATCGCCTTCTCTTCGGAATCGTAGACCTTTGCCTTTCCGGTGAAGGTGAGACCTTCCTTTCCTGAAATCTTGGCGACCGCTCCTTCCGGGGCGAGGTTTCCGTAGAGGACGACGAGGTGACCGTCTTTCTTGATTGGGTTCTTGAGGCTTCGAATGATGGTCTGCCCCTTGGGGTAGGAGGCTTTCACCTTGGCCAGGTTCTGCTTCATCGTTTTTCCCGTGACCGTCATGCAGTCGCCGTGGAGGAGACCCGCATTGAGAAGCATTTTCATGAGGGGGAGGGTTCCACCGATCTCGACGAGCTTCATCATGACATTCGCTCCGCTAGGCTTGAGGTCGGCGATGACGGGGACCTTTTTCCCGATCCGGGTGAAGTCATCGATGGAGAGCTTCACCCCGGCCGCATCGGCAATCGCAAGAAGGTGAAGAACGGCATTGGTCGAGCCACCGAGAGCAGTCACGACGGTGATCGCGTTCTCGAAGGCTTTCTTCGTCATGATGTCTCGCGGACGGATGTTTTTGTTGATGAGATTCACCACGGCGGCTCCGGCGTCGAAGCAGTCCATCATCTTTTCATCGCTGACGGCTGCCTGGGCGGAGCTGTTGGGAAGGCTCATCCCGAGTGCTTCGATCGCACTGGCCATGGTGTTGGCGGTGTACATGCCCCCGCAGGATCCTGGTCCGGGAATCGCGGTTTCGGTCACGCCATCGAGTTCCTTGTCGTCGATTTTGCCGGCGCTGTGCTTTCCCACGGCTTCGAAAACGGAAACGATGTCGACGTCTTCTCCCTTGAAGCAGCCGGGCTTGATCGTACCCCCATAGACAAAAATGCCGGGACGGTTCATCCGGGCGATCGCCATCATGCACCCGGGCATGTTCTTGTCGCAGCCCCCGATCGCGACGATGCCGTCCATGCCCTCGCATCCGACTACGGTCTCGATGGAGTCGGCGATCACTTCCCGGCTCACAAGGGAGTATTTCATCCCTTCCGTTCCCATGGAGATCCCGTCGGAAATGGTGATCGTGTTGAACTCGACTCCTTTTCCCCCAGCCGCATCGGCTCCCTTGACCGACTCCTTGGCGAGACCATCGATGTGCATGTTGCAGGGCGTGACCATGCTCCAGGTCGAGGCGACCCCGATGATGGATTTCTGGAAGTCTTCGTTCGAGAAGCCGACCGGGTGCAGCATCGCCCGGCTCGGGGCACGGTCCGGCCCGTCGAGCATGGGGGCGGAGAACTGACGATGCGCCTGGGGCGCGGCTTTCTTCTTGGAGATCTTTTTCTTTGCTGCCATGCGGGAACTTCCTCCCAAATCAAGATGATAAAAATACTATTTTAAAACAAGTATGATACCTTTCTGGTATGCAGGAGTTTTCAGTCCGGGAACTGCAGTGTTTTCTTGCCTTGGCAGAGGAGCGCTCTTTCACCCGCGCGGCGAAGCGGCTTGGGATCTCGCAGCCTCCGTTCTCGCGACACATTCAGAGTCTCGAGGAGAAGATCGGGACATCCCTTTTTGTGCGATCGCGCCAGGAGGTTGGGATGACACCAGCGGGGAAGGCCTTTCGCGAGGAGTCGAGAGACATCCTTCCCCAGATGGCACGGGCAGGGGAGTCAGCTCGTCGCGCTGCTTCAGGAGAGACGGAGCGGCTCGATGTTGGATTTGTCAGTGCCCTGCTTTCACCCGAGCTGGTCGAAGTCTTTGCCCGATTCCGAAAGAAGCACCCAAGGGTTCAGCTGAATCTCCACGATCGTCTTCCTTCGGAGCAGGTCGATGCGCTCCTGCTGGGAGAACTCGATCTCGGATTCGTCGGGGTCGCTCCTCCCCGGATGCCGGCCGGGTTCTCATTGGTCAAGTGGATGGAGGAACCTCTCTATGCCTTTCTCACGCCCGGGCATCCGAAAGTGGGAGCAAAGGAGATCGAACTCGAGGAACTTGCGCAGGACCCTTTTGTCATGATCTCCTCCGAAGCGGCTCCCGGCTTTGCAGCTTATCTGCGAAAGGTTTGTCAGGACGCCGGGTTTCGTCCTCGTATCGTCCAGGAGGCTCGACGGGCCCAGGCGGTCGCCGCCATGACGGTGGCGGGTACGGGGGTGTCGATCCTGCCGGCATCCCTTCATCGCATCACCAGCAACGGGGTAAAGTTGCAGTACCAGGGGCAGCCTCTCGCCATCACCTTGCAGGTGATTCACCACGAGTCCGAAAGTCGAGGGGTGAGAACCTTCCTCGAGGAGTTGGGCTAGAATCGAGGGATCCTGGTGAAGTCTACTGCACTGGCGCAGGTTCTTCGGACGATTCCAGCCCGGGAAGATTGAACTCCGGAGGAGAAGATTGCGTTCCGAGGGTATCGAGCGAGTCGAGAAGTCCGAATCCACCGATGATTCCGCCAAAAAGGAGAAAGAAAACGATGCTGCACAGCGCGAGAATGATATAGAGAAGGATCACGGCTGGAATCGAGGCCAGCATGAACTTGAGAATGATGGAAACGAGTCGCCAGAAGGGGATCTCGATATTGTGGACAGTGACTTGATTCATAGGACTTCAGGGTAGCGACCACGGCGAAGAAGCGCGATTACAATCGTTGACGTTGTCTGCAGTGCCTTGAGCGAAAGGCGAACTGCTCTTTCCAAATCAGTTCCGAGCAGGACTGAAGATTGCGAGAGGTTCGGCGCATCCCCGGATCTGGTGTTCTCCGAGATCGTCCCATTCGACTTCGTCGACGCTGGATCGAGTCACGCTCGACTTTGTCGATTCGGAAACCACGATTTCCCGGTTCAGGGTCTTGGTGAGACCCTCGAGGCGGGCTGCCACGTTGACGGCTGTGCCGATGGCGGTGAATTCGCGTCGATGGGGGGCGCCGATGTCACCGACGATGGCGACACCCGTGTGGATTCCGATCCCCATCCGTATGGGAGCAAGGTTGTCGCTCTCGCGCTCCTTGTTGATCAGGGCCAACTCGCTGCGCATGTCTCGCGCGCAGCGGACGGCTCGCACAGCGTGATCCGGCTGTTCCACAGGAGAATTGAAATAGGCAATGAGCCCGTCTCCGAGATATTTGTCGAGGGTTCCTCCGTTCCGAAAAATCGCTTCCACCATGTGGGAGTGGTAGGAGTTGAGCAACTTCACGATTTCTCTTCCCGACATGGATTCGCTCATGGCGGTGAACCCCCGGATATCGATGAAGATCACCGTGATCTCGCATTCCTGCCCGAGCGAAATCTCGTCCTCGTCCCATTGCTCGAGGAGTTCCCCGACACCAGGAGAGAAATAGCGTTGCAGCCGAATCCTCCGGGTATTCGCCGCGGCCACTTTCTCCACCATGGAGATCCGATTCTGTCCCGCGAAATGGCAAATCCAGGCCGCGAAGAGGAGGAGGATCGCGCCGAAGAGACGAGAATCGATCGAAGCTCCGGAAAGCGCGTGGAGAGCTTGCTGAAAGCCGATCGCAATGACGACCGAGCCGAGGATGAATCGCACATTGAGCGTGTAGGCCGAGAGCATCAGCAGGCAGATGTAGAGCGCAACGCTGAACTCGGAATAGACTCGAGGATCGGCTCCCGCTTCTTGGGCGGCGCCGATGTGGAGCATCTGGATGAAAAACACCATCGGCATGTCGAACACGGGGACGGCAACGCGGCTCAGGGCGAGAAGGGCGTTGCTGAACCTCCCACCGATCAGGAGCAGCGCGGCGATGAGAGTATAGATCCCGAGACCGATGTGGCTGGGCGTCCAAATCTCGATCCGGTGAAAAATCGAGATGGCGATCGAGGCGAAGAGGAAACAGCTCACCCCTCCGAATCGGAGCAGATTGAGTCGTTTCGAATTGGCGACGCGCTCTTCTCCAAGAGCTTTCGCAAGATGATCTGAAATGTCCATGGCGCGGCCACTTCCTTGATCTCACGGTATTTCCGACCTCCCGGCAAGGACAATCACTACGATGGCTAGGCTACCGAATTGAGCCAAAATAAATGACACCCGAGCCGAAAAGCTGAGAGAAGGCTTGA
>JARGNI010000070.1 GCA_029213195.1 Verrucomicrobiales bacterium | reverse complement strand
TATCTCGGATGCGCACTGATCCTGCTCAGGCATTTATGAGATGGCTTCTAATGAAGAGCCGCCGGGCAGTCCGCGATTGCCAGCGAAAAAAGCAGCGTCAATTGCTGACCAAAATTCTTCGCTCGCCCCAATGACAATGCCGGATTTGGCTGTGGGCCATTTGCCAGTCTCCTCATGATGAGTATCAGCCCAATTAAGGATTTGATTAACTTCCAACTTTTCCCTGTCTCGAAGATTCAAAACGGCACGCTCCTTCGCTAGTAATTGGGCTAGAGATGAACCGCCTGAAATACCGCGGCGACCTTTCTGAAGAGCTCCGTCTATGATAGCCCAAGTGTCCCCTGGGGATTCGGGAATCTCACCAGTTTTTGAATTAGGCCACTTGCCCGTTCGTTCATAGTGGCCATCTGCCCACTCCAGAATCTGCTCGATTGCGAGCGGCTGTAGCCCGGACCTATTTCGAACGCCACGTTCCTCGGCTAGTAGCTTTGCTAATGAAGAGCCCCCAGAAAGACCACGACGCCCTTGCGTCAACGCTGTATTAACATAGTCCCACCTTTCACCGGGAGCTTCAACAATACTCCCCGTATTTGCTGATGGCCATTTCCCCGTTCGCTCGTGGAAGGCATCGGCCCACTCCAGAATTTGTTCGATTGTAAGTCGTGGAAGACTAGACCTGTTTCGAACGCCGCGCTCTTTTGCTAGCAGATTCGCAAGTGACGATCCGCCAGAGAGACCACGCAAGCCTTTAGTCAGTAACTGGTTGATATTGGACCATTTCTCTTCAGGGGCCCTATCAACTTCTCCCGATGTTTGTATAGGCCACTTGCCCGTCCGATTGTAATGCTCATCTGCCCACTCCAGAATCTGCTCGATTGTGAGTGGCGGAAGATCACCTTGATTGCGAATGCCACGATTTTTAGCCAGTAGCTTCGTTAGGGACGATCCGGGGGGCAAGCCGCGCATGCCTGCACTCAGGGCACAATTAACCGCGAGCCACGTCTCTCCAGCCGTTCCACCGATAGCCCCGGAATTAGCTGCGGGCCATTTCCCCGTTCGCTCGTGGAAGGCATCGGCCCACTCCAGAATCTGTTCGATTGTAAGCCTTGGCCTTTTTAGCCCCTCCAATCGATCCCATGCCCGCAGTCGAAGCGACTCCGCAAATTCTTCGACATTCATCCGAACAGGTAAAGCCTCGCCGGTGACATCCGCCTCAGCCTCTGCTCGTAATCCTCGCCTCGCAGGCTTGCCAACTACAACGTCGATCCGATCAGTGATATCCTCATCCACGGTAGCCATCGCCTTGAGAACAGACACAAGATTCTCGAAACCGGTTCCTTCCACGACCTTTTCTATGTCTCCCTCGTCGTCATCAACTAGCACTGGCACGAGGACGTAACCTCGCTTGTCGGGTTGATCGGAAGGCACTCGAAGGGCTCGGCCAACGGCCTGCACGATGTCCACCTTGCTTTGCCGAGGCTGGGCAAACAGCACAAGATCAATCCCTGGCACGTCCACGCCCTCGGTGAGACAGCGAGCATTCGAGATTAGTGCCTTTTTAGCCTCCTGGAAGCCTTTGAGTCGCTCATGGCGTTTGCCGGTGCTGATGTCCGATGAGACGCGAAACGTCTTCAGCGATGCCGAGAGACCCGCACCATTGAGGCCCTTTTGGATTTCCACAAACTCCGCAGCCAGTTGGTTTCGAGAGTGAAACGAAACTGCGTGGTTGAGCTTGTATTTGCGGAATGCTTTCCGAAGAGCGACCGCAGTTGCTAGATCTTCCGCAGTGAGGTCTTCCGGCTCGAATTCCAAGTCGGGGTGCACAAACATGCGCTCTTCGATCAGTGGGCGATAATCCTCCGCCTCGGATCTGCGGATCGTCATGAGGACCACACTGTAATCAGCAAGGATTCCCTCGTCGATGGCCGCACCAAACGGCATGTAATGGTAACGCTCACCATACAGGCGCACGTCGTTCATCCCGACAACCTCGTCAGACTCGCCCTCATAATATCGCTCTGTTGCGGTCATGAAGACCCTGTGCTGCACGTTCAGGTTCTTCTGGTGGAGGAGGTATTGGTTCCGCTTTCCCTCATACCCAGCCGTCTTGTGCGCTTCATCGTAGAGGGCCACATCAAACTGGAAGCGCCCGGCAGCATCAGCAAATACCTTGCCGCTCTGGTAGGTGACGAAAACCACCCGAAGATCAGAAAGGCGTTGCGGATTTTTTAACCACTGTTTGATCTCGAAGGGCTTGGTAGTGGCAGGGGCTGCCAAGTCATCCACATGCGAGTCACCTTCTGCTGTGGACTTGTCCGAGCAGACAATCAGAACGTCGAGCTGTTTTCCGTTAGCTTCTGCTTCACGTGCCCACACGGCGAATGTCTGACGGATGAGATCGAGACTCGGGACTGCCACCACCACCGTCTTTGCCTTGAGTCCGCTAGTGCTCGTCCAATAGCCCATCAGGCTCTTTCCTGTGCCGCAGGGCATAATCAACTTACCCCGCCGATTGCCCTCCTTCATGAAGTGGCGCCTAGCTGCATTGATCGCAGCAGCCTGATAATCCCGAGGCTCAAAGGGCTTTAGCTGAGTCACCTTCTCGCCGGCAGCAGCCTGTCGTATCTGGTCCCAGATTTCCGCCTCAATACACTCCCACGAATCTAGGAGTATCTGTTCGACTGGAAACTCCGCTCTCGCAAAGTCAGGAGTTTTCTCTCTCTTCGTGGCGCAGATCACACCGCGCGAAAAACCCTGAGCAACAACCGCAAGCTGTGTCCCGAATGTACCAAGGTCTCGAAGCGGAATCGATCCGGCTGGACTAGATCGATACTTCGCCTGGATAGCCCAGTAGTCTCCCTCCTTCGTTCGTGCCACGAGATCGATGCCCCGGTCGGTGGAGATGTTGAGGTCCTGCTTCACCTCGAATGGGAGTTCGTCGTGCCGCCAGATTTCCTCGAGCTGTTGCTGATAGTCAGGTTGATACCGGAGGAACAATTGAACGAATCTCTCGAAAGCGTCGCCCTTCTGCTTGTTGGCAGATTCAGAGTTTCCGAGTGCCTTCAATCCGGCAAGAAACTCACTCCATGAGTTTGCCCTGCTCAGCAGAAGGTCATGGGAATTGCGCAACATGTCTTATCCTACCCACAAAAACCGTGCACAACAATCCCACACGCTCTACATCCTTTACGAACTCACGACGCGAGAACGGAGAATTCTCCTGCCCGCGGAAATGGGGGGCCAGCGGTGAGCGGATAGTGAGCAGTTTCGGAAACGGAACTCCCCGGAACGCTTAGGAACGGGTTACGGTTGTTCTAGGGAGGAAGCGTAACTCGTTGACCCTCAATGGACTTTTAACTGACTTAGGATCAAGTGCCTTACGGTGTGCAGGTTCGAGTCCTGTCCTCGGTATCTCCTGAAAGGGGCTTGCAGAACAAGCCAGCAACAGGATAAGAAATTCCTATTGTTTTTGAAATTATGGAATTTATAGTGTGGGCCATGAAGCACACACGCACTTCCAAATCCTGCCAATGGGGCGGCACCACCGGGAATCTTCTTTTCTTTCTCGCGATCTTTGCGATCGGATACATGTGGAAGGCGGGCTCCTCGACCAATGTCATGGGAGAATCGGCATCCTCCCTCATCGCGGAATACGGTCAGCCCGTGGCCAAGGAGCAAATCCCCCGACCTCGCTGAGGCCGTCTTTCGAAGGGAACAGGTTCTGTTCTCGATCTTTGGACGTTTGTAACGAAAAACGGCAACCGTGCCCAAGTCACGGTTGTCGTGCTTGATGCCGGCAGAGTGGTAGATGTGCAGAAACAGTCGATTCCGGCGGGAGCTGGCAGTCTGAACATCAATGGGAAGATGATCGACCTCGGGTCGTGTCCCACGGCTTCTCTGTAATCTTGTTCGGGATTTTCCCTGAACTGGATAGAGTCGACACGGAGGAGTTAGGTTCTACTTCCTTCGTCGCTCATTGTTGATACCGGAGCTGACGAGCCCGGAATCGTGGTTTCGTGCTGCGCTCTGTCACCGCCCTGGAATGGGCGGTAGGCATCGTGGGTAACCCGGCTCCCTACTTTTTCGAAACCGTCGTGCCTCCGACCGGGTTGGCGCCCGGAGAATGCCGTCATGGTCGAGGCGGAAAAGTTTCAGGACCGAAATCGGGGGGCAAATCCTCGACGGCGCCTCTCGCGTTCCCTCGGTGGCGGAATTGTTTTTTGAGTAAGCTCGTCGAAGCACGGAGGGATTTTTCCGTAGTTCCGTTCCATTCCCCGGTGGCGATGCGATTGGGATCGTGGAAGAATATGCTACGATCCTGAAATGTCTGAGCACTCTCCCTTTCGTTTTTTCGGTACTTCCGCGGTGATGGCTACGGTCATGGGGTCCGTTCTGCTCAACCCGGATGCGATGGCCGCAGAGGAAATCGTCCCTGTCGAGGTGACGAAGGCCCAGCGATCGGAGGAGGTGACGCGAGTCTTTTCCTCCACGGGAACTGTGTCATCACGTCGACGGGCGAGTCTTTCGGCTCGAACGACGGGACTGGTCCAGGAGATTCCCGTCGATGCGGGGAGCCGCGTCAAGAAGGGCGATGTCCTGGCGAAGCTCGATCCGAAGTTGGCCGAGATCGAACTCGATCTCATCCGGTCTGAAATCGAAGCTGCCCGGGTCGAACTCGAGGATGCGAAACGTAAGGTGAAGGAAGTCGAGGAACTGACAAAAACGGGAGGCTTCGCACGGTCCCAGGCTCGTTCTCTCGAGGCCGTCGTCAGGATCGAGGAGGCGGAGTTGAAGCGTCTCCTCGTTCGGGAGGAACAGCAAAAGGAACTCATCGATCGTCATCTTCTTGTCGCTCCGTTCTCGGGGGCCATTGCGGAGAAAATGACGGAGGAAGGGGAATGGGTCGACACCGGCACTCCCGTTCTTGAACTGGTGGAGATGGATCAGGTCTGGTTCGACATCCAGGTTCCCCAGGAGTATCTCGCCCCGATTCGGGAATCCGAGGGGATCAGCGTCATTCTCGATGCGTATCCGAAGAAGGTATTCAAGGCCACGATTTCCGTGGTCGTCCCGGTGAAAGACGAGGTCTCCCGGACCTTCCTGACTCGATTCGATCTCGAAGATCCGGAAGGCAAGGCCGCTCCGGGAATGTCGGGGGCTGCGAAGGTTTCGTGGCGTTCCCGAGAGAAGAAGTCCGTCAGGATTCCAAGGGACGCGATCGTCCGATTTCCTGACGGTTCGGCGAAGGTCTGGATGGTGAAAGAAGAGGGAGGCGCGCTCGAGGTTCGTTCGCGCTTGATTCGCACTGCGGGAGCCCTCGGCGAATCGGCGGAAGTCATCGAGGGCCTCGAAGGCGGGGAGACCGTCGTCGTTCGTGGAAACGAAGGCCTCCGAGAGGGGCAGAAGGTCCGGATTCTTGAAATGAAACTGTCGCAACCCGAGATCGCGCCGTGAGTCGTCCCACTCTCATCGACGGTCTCCTCGAGCGGGGAACGCTCGTGGCGGTGATTGTGGCGATGCTCCTGCTCATGGGGATCGTCGCGGCGACTCGGGTCCCCGTGCAGATGATTCCGGATCTCGATACGAGGATCATCTCGATCGACACCCGCTGGCCCGGGGCGACACCCCAGGATGTCGAGAAGGAGATCCTGATTGAGCAGGAAGAGTATCTTCGTGGCTTGCCGAATCTCCAGCGGATCACCTCGGAGGCCTCGACGGGCAGGGCAGAGATCGAGCTGGAGTTTCCCTTTGGGACGGATCCGAATGAAGCCATGCTCGAGGTCAACAACGCCCTCAGCCAGGTCCCCTCTTACCCCGAGAATGTCGACGAGCCAGTCCTCGGGACCGACTCATTTTCCTACAATCCCTTCATGTCCTTTCGGATCGTTCCCCTGGCTGGGAATCCGAAGAATCTCGACATCAACATGCTGCTCGATTTCGTCGACGACAATGTTCGTCCCGCGATTGAGCGCGTCGATGGAGTGTCACGGGTCCGGTTGGGAGGAGGAGCGAGTCGCCAGATTCGGATCCAGGTCGATGCGGCTCGTCTTGCCGAGAGGAACCTGACCCTTGCCGAAGTGCGGGGCGCCATCCGCGAGCGCAATATCGACGTTTCCGCCGGTGACATCGACAGCGGGAAACGACGTTATCTCATGAGAACGGTGGGTCGATTCGAGACACTCGACGATCTCAGGAACCTGATCCTCGTGAGAAGGGGGGATGCGGTGACGCGACTCGAGGATATCGCCAAGGTGGAACTCGAGCATTCGGAACTGAGGAGCTTCTCCTATTCCGACGGCGAGCCCAATATCCGTCTCAGCCTGGTTCGGCGAACCGGCTCCAATGTCATCGAGATCAAGGAGGCAGTCCTCCCCGTCGTCGAACGTCTCAATCAGGACGTGCTCGAACCCGCCGGACTCAAGATGACCTTGAGCAATGACGACGTCCGCTACGTGGAGAATTCCATTGCCAACGTGGTTCAGAATATCGCGATCGGTGCGGTGCTGGCCGCCCTCGTGATGTTCCTTTTCCTGCGATCGGGTTCCGCCACCTTGATTGGCATGTTAGGGATGCCAATCTGTGTCGTTGCCGGATTCATCGGGTTGCTTCTTCTCGATCGCACCATCAACGTGATTTCTCTCGCCGGGATTGCTTTCGCGATCGGGATGACGATCGACAACACGATCGTGGTCCTCGAGAGTATCGAGCAGGAAAGGCAAAAGGGGAAAAGCCGGTTCGAGGCCGCGCGCGATGGAGTCAGGGGAGTCTGGACGGCTGTGCTTTCCGGCACGATGACGACCATCCTCGTCTTTCTCCCCATTCTTTTTGTGAAAGAGGAAGCCGGGCAACTCTTCTCCGATATCGGAATCGCGATCTCTGCTTCCATCATCGTCTCCATGGCTGTGGCGATCGGGGTGGTTCCGGTGGCCTTTGCCAATCTTCCGGGACGGAAAAAGAAAAACGAAACTGCAGCAGCCAGCGACGGGGAAACCTCGATTCTCAGCGAGCAAGTGAAGCCGCCGCGCCTCCTTGCTCCGATCACGAAATTGCTCGAAGGACCTGTTCGGCGATTGGTCTGTATCGTCGGGATCTTTGCGGCAATGATCGCCGCCTTTGTCTACCTGACCCCGCCGGCCGAATACCTTCCCGAAGGGGAGGAGGCGAAATCCTTTTCCACCATGATCGCTCCGCCGGGATACAGTCTCGAGGAGATCAATCGCATCGCTCTCGACATGCAGGTCGATTACCTGCCGGCAATGGACGACGAGCCCGAAGACTTCGATGCCGGCCGGACCGAAATTCCTGCGCTCAGTCGGATCACCTTCATCGTGCGACCGCAAAGTCTCTGGGTCATTGCGGTGACGAAGAACCCGGATCACATCGATCGGTTTATGGAGATCATCAACGAGCGCTATCGATCCTATCCGGGGATGAGAGCCTTTTCGACCCGAGGATCGATCATTTCGAGCAACGATGGAGGAACCCGCGCCGTGGCGCTGGATATCGGGGGGCGAAACCTCCCGGAGATCTACCAGACCGCTACCGAGGTCTATCGGAAGGCCGAGTCGCTCATCGAGGATGCACAGATCAACTCGGTTCCTTCTTCGCTGGTCCTCGGTCAGCCCCTTCTTGAAATCCGCCCCCGCTGGGATCGACTGGAGGAACTCGGCTTCGGCGCCCGAGACTTTGGATTCGCCGCTGCGGCCTTGAGTGATGGGGCCTTCGTCGATGAGTTCTATCTCGGGGATGACAAGGTCGACATGTTCCTTTTCAGCGAGGCCGAAGATCGCCAGGAACTCGGGAACCTGGAGGAGCTTCCCATCTACACGCCCGACGGAGGGGTGCTCCCGTTGGGAGCGCTCGCAGAGATCACCGAGACGGTCGACACTGCGGAAATACGTCGCGTCGATGGCCGGCGGACCGTGACCCTTTACGTGATCCCACCTCGGTCCATGGCCCTCGAGACCGCGGTCGAGCAGATCCGGAACGAGATCATCCGTCCGATGCGCCAGGGAGGAGAATTACCCCCTGGTGTCTCAATCGACCTGACTGGAGCCAGTGACCAACTCGATGCCACCCGGCAGTCCCTCGGGCAGAATATGTGGATTGCGGTCGTTCTCTGTTATCTGCAACTGGTCGTGATCTATCGGCATTGGGGGTACCCCTTCCTCATTCTCGTGACTGTCCCTCTTGGGATCAGCGGTGGGATCGTCGGGCTCTGGCTCCTGAATTACCTTGGTGGGTTGCTGCCCATGGTCGGGTTGGATCCGATCCGTCAACCGTTCGACATGATTACCATGTTAGGGTTTCTCATCCTCCTGGGGACGGCAGTGAACAATCCCATTCTCATCGTGGATCGCACGATGACCCATTTTCGGGAGGGTGGATTATCTCCTCTCGAGGCGGTCAAAAGCGCGGTTGCTTCCCGCTTGCGTCCCGTTCTCATGACCACCAGCACCACCCTGATGGGTTTGGCGCCTCTCGTCTTTCTCCCCGGTGCGGGGACCGAACTCTATCGTGGCCTGGGAGCAATCGTCCTCTTCGGTCTCGCTTTCGCGGCCTTCGTGACCCTTACCTTTTTGCCGTGCCTGCTCGTGACCCTCCTGGAAGTTTTCGCCCGGCTTCGTCGTCAGCCGGATTCGTGTTCAAGCTGATGAAACCGGCTCTAGGCCTTTTCGGCGTCGCTGAGAGAGGAGATGGGGATGTTGTATTTCTTTCCGTCAGCCAAGCGAACGATCGTGACCGTTTCTTCGTTTGCTGATTCAAACTCGTCCTCGATGACCTGCCCCTTCTCGCTGGTGAAAGTGCGGGCCTGGATCGAAAGTCCCGAGACGAGGAGACCGAGAAGCACGATAATCGAATCGGATAGAACGCTGGGTTTATTGCATGATTGAGTGAGGCCGCTTCGGCTGCTCACTCCCGGATGCACCAGAGCGCCTCGTGGGTGCGGAGAAAGATTTCGTTTCCTGCGGGCACCAGGGAAGAATTGGTTTCTTCGGCGACATTGGCCTGGGAGACGACTTCGAATCCTTCCGGGGATGCCTTGAAAACGACACTGTCTCCTGCCTGGCTCAGGGTGTAGATGTGATCTCCGGCGAGGATGAATGAACCCCACGATTTTCCGGCACCGGGGAGTCGAGCTTTCCAGATCGTTTTCCCGGTCTTCATGTCGTCGCAGTAGGCGATGCCTCCCGAGTCCTGGTAGTAAAGCTTTCCGTCCTTGGCGACACCGGATCCGATTCCCCCATTGTGTCGGACTTCCTGCCAGAGCCGATGTGTCTCGGTGACGTCACCGCTGCCGCCGACTTTCACTCCGATCGAGTTTCCATAGTAACCACCCATCGCGACCACGACACCGTCGTTGTAGACCGGCGAGGTGTAGACCAGCGGGTTGAGTCCACTGCAGGTCCAGAGGACTTTGCCAGTAGCGGGATCAAATGCTTTCATTTCGAGAGGGAAGCTCATGATCAGTTCTTTTCGCTCTCCGGTATCGACGAGGATGGGGGTGCTGAAAGAGCCGATCACTCCGCGCTCTTTCCGGTCTCCGAACCCATCGGTTCGTCCCTCGGGATTCCATTCTGGTTCCTCCCATTTCCAGATCGTCTCACCTGTTTCCTTGTTGAGTCCGTAGAGCACCGCGTCGAGTGCGGGACCGTGGTAGTGGATGACGAGGTCACCCAGGAGGACGGGGGAAGTCGAGTTGCCCCAGACGTGATCGATCGCACCGAGGTCGCGCTTCCAGAGTTCGTTCCCATCGTGGTCGTAGCAAAAAAGACCCGCGGATCCGAAAGAGACGATGACGCGATCCTCTTCGACGGTGGGGGAAGCCGAGCAGTAGTGATTGGTGCGATGAGTTCGCTCTTCCTTGGTGTAGATCGTGCCCTTCTTCCAGAGGAGCTTCCCATCCTCCCGGGAAAAGCAATAGAGGTTCCGGCTCTGGTCCGAGGGATCCGGCTGGGTCACGAAGACCTTGTCTCCATAGACGACCGGGGTGGAGTTGCCCGGGGCCGGTAGTGGGATTCGCCAGCCGAGGTTCTCTTTCGCGCCCCAAGTCTTCGGGAGTTCGGAGGCATTGGTTTCTCCGGAACCCAGCAAATCTCCCCGCCAGGAAGGCCACGAGTCGGCTGCGAATACAGGGGCAAGAGAGAAAACTACAAGGAGGCAAAGCGAATGAAGAGTCGTTTTCATGCGTTTAAATCTACCGTCCTCGCGAGTTTTCTCACAAGCAAAACGGGGGACGGGTTCAGGTGGGGTTCAAGGCGGTGAGCAAACCCTGTTGACTCCCTCGCCGTACCCTGTTGAATCGGGGCGATTCTTTTTCTCCCTCGACCATGATTGCCACCGATGATTACGAACTGATTGATCTGAGTGTTCCCCTCGAGAATGGAGCGGTGAGTGAGCCCTTGAAACCGAAGATCCGCTATACGGACCATCGCAAGGGGTTCTGGCAGATGAAGTTTCTCTTCGGGATGAATCGCAACCAGCTCAAACGCTCGGGCGGACTGGGGTGGGCCCTGGAGAAAATCAGTGCAATCACCCATACCGGCACCCATGTCGATGCGCCCTATCACTATGGCCCCGAGAGCGAAGGGAAGCCGGCAAAGCGGATCGATGAGGTTCCGCTTGAGTGGTGCTTCGGTCCGGGTGTGCGGCTCGATTTTCGGCATCTCGGAGATGGCGACGAGATCACGGTGGAAGAATTGGAGAGGGCGCTGCGTGGCATCGACTATGAACTGCAGGGTGGTGAAATTCTGCTCCTCATGACGGGAGCGGACCAACGGCTCGATTCAAAAGCGTATTTTCAGCAACCTGGTCTCGGTCGAGACGGGATTCTATGGCTCGTCGATCGCGGGATTCGCATGATCGGGATCGATGCCTACACGATCGATCGACCGTTTCACTCGATGAAAGAAAGCTTCCAGCAGTCAGGAGATGGGGATGAGATCTGGCCGGCTCACTTTGCGGGGATCGAGAAAGAATATTGCCAGATCGAGAAGTTGTCCGGGCTCGATCGGCTACCGCAATCCCACGGATTTCTCGTCTCCTGTTTTCCGGTCAAGATCAAGAATGCAAGCGCCGGTTGGTGCCGGGCCGTGGCAATGGTGCCGCGTGAATAGTTTTGGGCTCGGTTTCGGTTATTCGCAGATTGCTCTCTCGATGAGAAAGTCGACGAGGCCCTGGCAAGTGAAGAACCCTTCCCAGAAACTGTGTCCCTGGCCCTCGGCCTCGATGACTTCGATGAGCTTGCCGGCACCGGCTTCCTCGTAGGCCGACCGCAAGGTGCCAGTGTTTTCGGCAAGAGGGACGACCTTGTCATCCGTCCCGTGGATGATGAAAACCGGGATCTTGGCTTCGGCGAGGACGGAAGCTCGTCGAATCGGATTCAGCTCGTCCTGACGCTTCTCCAAATCTTCTGCCGTTGTGCCATAGGACGGAGCGGCCCGCTGGATTCCCGGATAGGTCGTGTAGTCGTAGACCGGGTAGATGCCTCCAATCCCGGCGACGCGCTCAGGATTGGCGATCGCCCAGCTCGAGACCCAGAGTCCGCCGCGGCTGCGTCCGAGAAGAGCCGGCGTTTTTGAATACCCCCGTTTCACCATTTCATCGTAGAGTGCGTCGAAGAAGGGGAATGCAAGAGGGCTGCCATACATTTCTCCGACATCGATCCCGGCGACCGCGATTCCCGCATCGAGAAACCTTTCGTGCATCCAGCTTTCGGCTTTGTCAGGGGTGCGAGGTAGGGTCGGTCCATAGAAGATCCAAGGCTTTCCCTTCTCCGACTTGGCGGGTGTGTCAGGACGCATGAGGAAGGTGTGGCGGTCGGCAAGGAGAAAACGCTCGCCTCCGAGCAGGACTTGCTGAGATTTCGGTCGAGCCATCTCCTGCGCTTTCCCCATTTTGGAGCCCGCTCGCTGATCCGGCTTGTTGAGTTGCTTCTCCGGGATCCCTTCGGACGCGGTCTTCCGAAAGTCATCCATCATGCGTTGCCACTGGCTTCTCAATTCCTCCAGCTTGTCCCGGTGGATGACGGCCAGATCGAAGGACTCTTCGCGATCGGTGGAAAGGTCGTAGAGTTCCCACGGCTCCTTGATCGGAGCTACCGCCTTCCAGTCTCCCATGCGGATCGCCTTGTGTCCGTCATGAAACCACCAGATTGCTTGGTGTGGGTTCCCGCGATCCTGCGGGAAGGTGCTTGTCAGGGAGATTCCCGGTGTAGAGATCGCGTCGGGATGCCAGTCGGCTCCCGCCAGCTCGAGAAGGGTGGGCACGACATCGATAACATGTCCGGGGTCGTGGCGGAATTCTCCACCGCCTCGGATTCCTTCGGGCCAGGAGAGCAGGAAAGGGGTCGCGATTCCGCCCTCGTGAGTCCAGGTCTTGTGACGGCGAAAAGGGGTGTTGCAGGCGGTCGACCAACCCGGGCCAAGGCAGAGGTAGGTGTCGGCCGAGCCCATCGGGGCCGCCGGATCGTGACCATCTCCGCGCACCATGATTTCGGCACTGGCACCATTGTCCGAGAGGAAGATGATCAGGGTGTTTTCCCATTCGCCCATGGACTTGATCTGATCGAAGACCCGTCCGATCTCGAGATCCATGCGGTGGATCATCGCGGCGTGAATTGCCATCTTGGTGGCCTGGAACTCCTTTTGCTCGTCCGACAACTGCTTCCAGGGGACAGGCTTGTCCACTTCGCCGTTCCCGAGAATTTCGTAGGCATCGGAGAAGTGGTAGGGAGGTCCGAGATCTTTCTCGACGCGGGAAAGTTGTTCGACGGAGGAATCATCGAACATTTTCATTTCACGAATTTTTTTCCAACGCTCCTGGCGAACCACGTCCCAACCCGTCTTGTAGACGTCTTCGTAGATGGCGATGTCTTCGGGAAGAGCGTGAAGCGGGAAATGGGGAGCCGCGAAGGCGAGGTAGTGGAAGAAGGGTTTCTCCCCGTGATTCTCGTCGTGGTCCTGGAGGACCTCGATGGCATGATCGGCGAGGGCGACGGTTGCGTAGAAGTCGGTTCCCCGCTCGACTGCAGGAAGTGGCTGGTCGTCTTTCCAATGCTGTTGCGGACTGAAGAAGCGGCTTTGGTCCTTGAGGTAGTAGGAGTGATCGAATCCTTCGGCAACGGGCATCCCATCGATATGCCATTTGCCGGTGTGATAGGATCGATACCCTGCTTCAGCGAGACGGCGAGGGACCAACTCGGCCCATGCCTGGCGTTTCCCGATATTGCCGCCACCCGAGGGCACGCCTGGGACGGTGTCGCGTCGAATCTGCTGGGCGTAGAATCCGGTTAGGAGAGATCCCCGGGTCGGCCAGCAACGTGCTGTGTTGTAAAACTGGGTGAAACGCAATCCCTCTTCCGCGATGGAGTCGAGGTTGGGGGTTTGGATTTCTCCTCCGTAGCAGCCAAGGTCGGAAAATCCGAGGTCATCGGCCATGATGAGGAGAATGTTCGGTCGAGGGGTTTCCTCGGCTACGGCGGAAAGCAGGCACGTGCTGATGCCAAGGATCAGGGAGGCTAAGGATTTCATGAGGGGGTTTCGGGGGAGACTATTTCCTGCGAACGCGATAGATGGACTGGTTACCATTCGTGGTTTTCTCGATCTCGAAGAGGTCGATGGCTCGAAAGAGATCACTTAGCTTGCTGTAGCCGTAGGTGCGGTGGTCGAAAGGGCCCTGGTTGGAGATGTAGGCGCCGACAGGACCAAGCGAGGCCCAGCCGTCTTCGTCGGCGGCGGCGTCGATGGCACCTCGTAGCGTGTTCATCAATTTGGCATTTCCCTTGAGCTGGTTTCCGGAACTCTTGCGGACGCGTTTTTCCTCTTCCGATTCCGTTTCATCATCCAGGTAGAGAAAACGGGTGCAGGCATTGATGAAAGGGGCTGGAGTATTCTGGCCTCCGAATCCTACGACCTGCTTTCCCTCGGCTCGAATCCGCGTGCAAAGTGGAGTGAAATCGCAATCCGAGGAGACGATGGCGAAGGTCTGGACGTCCTTGGTGTAGAGCATGTCCATCGCATCGATGAGGAGTCGCATGTCGGTGCCGTTCTTACCCTTGACGAGGTCGAAGAGTTGAACCGGCTCGATGGCATGTTCGTGCAGGATTTTTTGCCAACCGGAGAGCCCGCGCTTGGTCCAGTTTCCGTAGGCTCGGCGGATATTGACGACTCCGTGGGTGGCGAGTTCGGTGACGATGAAATCGATCTTCGAAGAAGGTGCGTTGTCGGCATCGATGAGGAGAGCGATGCTGTCGTCGGGTGTTTCGGACATGGTGAGAAACTAGCAGGGTTTGCGACGGGAGGGAACCCTGTTGGATGAGGAAGTTTGGGATCGGGATCCTGGCAAAACGGGCTACTTCTGCAGTTCCAGCCATTCCAGGTTCATGAGGTGGGATTTTCCCGGGTTGGAAAACCGAATGAAGAGATCGCCTCGCTTCGGCGTCGGCTCGAGATCGAAGTCTTTCGTGACGTGCTTGTCCCATCCCCCGGTGGGGGGCGCCTCGACCGATCCCAGAAGTTTCCCGTCGGGTGATCCGTGACGAAGTTCGATGATCCCTCCGGCCCCCGCCGAAGCGTAGTGAACGACGGCCCTGCTTCGGTCGGTGAGGTTGATGTTTTCGAACTTCACCCAGCCCCCATCGGAGATGGCACCGGCACGAGTTCCAGAGAGGGAGAGTCCTTCGTGAGCCTCGGAGTGGCCCGGGAAGAGTTTGGGAGATCGGAGCCGGATGGTCTGACTTCCGGAGAGGGGAGCAATGGGTGCGGCCCCGCTGTCGAGATAGGAGGCTTCAATGATGAGAACGCCGGGACCTTTCCTGGGATCGACCTTCTTGGGTCGTTCGATCTCAAACGAACCGCTGGACCCTGTCAAAACGATATCGGATTCCTCCCTGCCGAGTGAGAAGACCCATTCGGCCATCTGGCGGGATTGTTCGATCCCGTGTTGGGGGTGAGGGATCATCGGGACCTCGCCCCAGAGTCCGGAAGACCCGGTCACGATTCGTTTGGCGACCTCGTCGAGAGCATGATCCTGGTCACGGTATCTCTCGGCCACCTCGAGAAAGGACGGGCCGATCAGTTTTCGGTCGACCATGTGACAATTGAAGCAGTCGCTCTTCTTCATCAACTCGAGTCCGGGATGCAGGGTTTCGGAACTGTTCAGTGAGGGTTCGATCTCACGAAACTCTCCGGGGACGAGTTGATGAAAAATCCTGATCCGCTCCTCCACCGGTTCGGTGTCTTCGGTATCCTGGATCTGCAGTCGCCATTCGATCGATTCCTCGAAATCGTAGAAGTCGCCGTCCTGTGGAGAATGGAAGGTCACCTTGGGAGGATCGTTTCCCACAAGAACGGGGAGGGAGGCGGTGGCAGAAGCTCCGTGCTCGTCGGTCACGGTGAGCACGGCCTGGTAGGTGCCGATCGTTCCGAAGGCGAGTTCCGGGTGGGGAGAAGTTTCCGAGAAGGCGTCGCTGCCGGGAACGACCTTCCACGCGTAGCTCATCTTGTCTCCATCGGGGTCTTGGGTGCCTTCGGTCGAGAACTTCGCTTCGAGTGGTGGTCGGCCCACGGTTCCGGTAGCGGTCAGCTCGATACGAGGAGGGCGGTTTCCGCGAACGTAGTCGATGCGAATGAGTTGGCAGTCGGGGTTGACGCCCCAGGTCTCGCCATACTCGATGATGTAGAGGGAGCCTTCCAGACCGAAGTCCATGTCGATCGGCCTGGTGAAACCGTAGTCGGGCATGAATTCATCGAGGCTGACGATGTCGGAATTCTCATCGAGTTTCACCCCGAAAATCCAGTGCCGAGACCACTCGTAGATGAAGAGAGTATTGTCGAAGTGCTTGGGGAATTTCGTCGGGCTGTCGAGATCCTTGTCGTAGTGATAGACTGGTCCGGCGCAGGCGGTTCTTCCTCCGGTGCGGAGCATGGGGAAAGCTTCCGTTTCGTTGCGATGGTAGGACACAAAGGCGGGTTGCGCTGGGGGGAGGATTTGCACCCCCTTGCTG
>JARGNI010000069.1 GCA_029213195.1 Verrucomicrobiales bacterium | reverse complement strand
GACTCATCCGCCCCGCCTTTGCTAGAACCCACTCAGAACAGCGAAGCGCCAAAAGTAATCCTTACTGTAGCCATCTCAGCTCTCACGCTGGGTGTCCATGCTGGAGACTGGGGCAAAGCTCCTGTCGAATGCAAAGCCCCGATCGAAGAATGTGTCGATGTCGGTGGAAACATCAGCTTCGGATATCACACTGATTACCTCTACAACGGTGTCCGTTTCGGACGCGACTCGCTTGTTACCGACGTGAACTACAGTTTCGAGTCGTTCATCCCAATGACTGTCGGCGTGACTTACAAGAATGTAATTGGTGGTGCGCCCGGAGTGGATCACATGGAGCTCTATCTCCTCGGTCAGCTTGGCACCTACGCAGGCTTTGATCTCACAGGAAGCTTCCGCTACCACTTCTTCCCTGAGCTTGCTGGTGTGGGAAGTGCTGCTGAGTTTGGTCTTCACCTCTCTCGTGACCTTGCCGGCATCGCGACCTTCAAAGCGAGCATGCTTTACAACCACGGGTATCCCAATTCCTGGAACATCGGCGGTGCTACTGGTGCCACGAGAAATGACAACGGTTCCTGGTATCACAGCTTTGGGCTGGAGAAGACGGTTCCCGTTCTCGGGCAGAACCTCGTTCTCTCTGCTACCGTTGGCTATGCTGACAACTACTGGGGCGACCTTCCTACCCTGCAGGCAAACACGCCTCGCTCTTCCGGTTGGAGCCACTACAACATCACCGCAGCTCTGCCGATCGAGCTCAACTGCCGTGCTACTCTCGTTCCTTACATCGCCTACACCGGCGCTCCTGACAGCTGGCTCGCAGACGGAATCAACCCTGTTGGTGTCGGCGCTCAGTCCGACGTCCTTCACGGTGGGATTTCTCTCAGCGTAAACTTCTAAGGTCTGGTCTTCCTTTCGAAGAACACTAACCTGTTTTCAACGAAACCGCTTTCCTGCGAAGGGAAGCGGTTTTTTTGTGCCCGAGCGGAAAGGGGGATTCGAGAACGAGAAAGGAATGCCGGAGGGGAAGTTCCTTTCGATCGATGCGGAGGGACAACGTCCTCGTTGTCCGCTACCGCTCATGGTTTAACATTCCGATCTCTTCCCCGGGGATAGATTCAGGCACGGGTTCTCGCACCAGGGAAACAGGGCAATGCCTTGCATTTGGCCGCGGTGGGTCGTTCTTCCCGAGCAGTGGGTTCGCGCTCCCTTCATCCGAGAAGATCGAATCTCCTGCCCCGGCTCGGGGAGTGTGCTTGTCCTCGCGAAGAAGGTGGGCTACTCGAACCCTTCTTCCAAATCGGAATCCAGCGGTTCGGGAATCGTTTCGACCCGGCCATCGGCATACGCAACCACCCGTTCGCCTTGGATCGGAAAAGGCGACAAGAGAAGCACGGTATTGGAGAAGTCTTCGGTCGTGGCTGCGGGAGGACGATAGAGAAAGAGTGCGGACTCTCCTGACACATCGTTGACCTGCATGATGAATTCATCCGTTTCGAGATAGTCAGGGACCAGGTCAGCGAGGGAAGCAGGATACTTCATTTCATGATCCAGGGTGTAGGCTTGGAGCGCGAAACTCACTTGGCGCATGTCATTCATGACCACCGTTTTTTCAGCCTGGGCCTGGACCCCTGCCACCGCCGGCATCATAATGGCCGCGTACATCCCCATCGTTGCGATACCGGTCAAGATCCCGACGCTCCCCGTAATGATCCCGGCAAGAGCGAGGCCTTTTCCGCCCACCTCCTGCGGATTCTCATTTGCCTTCTTGATGCCCACGATTCCGAGGATGATCGCAGGGATGGAGCCTAGAATCCAAAGGCAAAAGATGCTCAAGATGCCGAGGACGAGGCTCCAGACCGAGATGGCTGGAGTTTTCGGTTGAGGGGCAGGTGCGTTGGGTGTCAGCGTGGGCGTGGATTCGGTCATGATTTCGGGTTCTTGGGGGAGCAACAGGAAAGGCTGGGCCAGCCCAGCAGGGCGAGGGGGATTCCCCCGTGGGGAGTTCGGATGAGAAATTCGGGGAACCATCGCATCAGGTCCTCGCCGAGGGTATCCAATTCGACGTAGGCAACCGGTCGTGCCAGCGCGGTGAGAAAACCCCAAATGAGCATGTAGACTAGCCCTGCCTTGCGAAACCGGGAAGAGAAAATGGCAGCGGCCGCGACCAGATCGAGAACTCCTGCAGCAAGCAGGACCTGCCGGGCCACCCCGTCCGAATCGATCCCGAGGGTCTCCTTCGTCATGAAGAGAAAGTGATCGGGAGTGGCGTGGTTCAACCAGGCAAACGACGAGGGGATTCCTATCGCGAAGAGACCGTGAAAAACAAAAGTCATCGCGATGAAAACCAGCGCGGTTTTCGCAATCATCGCATCCGGTTTGGAGCGTGCGATGAAGAAGAGCAGGATGGGAAGACCAATTTGGCTGGCGTGCTCAAGAAAAAGTCCGATTCCCTTCTGGCTGGTGAGCCAGTTGACTCCGTGAATGATGGCGAGAAACAGGGCACCCACGAGCCAGAGCCAGTTGCAAAAGCGCCGGTGGGGGATGAAAAACGAGACGGCGATGGATAGGAGTAGAAAAGCGCCGGTCAGGGCAACGTCCGACATCCCGGTGGCTCCATGAAGGAGAATCCATCCATATCCTGCGAACAGGAGAAAGGCGATGATGCGAAGCCGAACGACTTGATCGGAGAGAGACGGAAGCGCGGATGCCATCGGAAACGCAGGGATTAGGATGCGTCAGTCGTCTTGACGTGATCGAGATAGGACTTGGTTTCCTTCTTGATGACGGGCAGGAGAAAATACAGCCCGATCAGGTTGGGGACGACCATGGCGAAGATCATGGCATCGGAGAGATTCAGCACATTGGTCAGCGATGCGGAGGCTCCGACCACGACCAGCGCGCAGAAGAGGATCTTGTAGATCAGGATGGGAATCTTGACCTTGTCATCTCCCAGGAAGCTGAAGAGATAAATGACGCCCTGCTCGCCGTAGTAGGACCACGAGATCATGGTGGAGAAAGCGAAAAGGATGACAGCGATCGTGAGGAGGATGGGAAACCACTGGATGACCGAACCAAACGCCATAGAGGTCATCGGGACCCCTTTGCGATCCGCGATCGAATCGGAGGGGATCCAGCCAGAGACCGATTCGGCGACGCGAGATTCGGACGAAACGAGTCCAATCACTTCTGTGAGACCGTCTTTCGAGCTTCGAGTGTGTACGAACTGTCCGCCATCCAGTTCCCGAACGACCTCGCTGCTGCCTGGGGCAGTGATCATCGAGACGCCGTCGCCAGTGACCTCGCCACTGACTTGCCAGGCGCCCGTAATGACGATGACAAGAGCCGTCATGGTGCAGACGACGACCGTGTCGACGAAGGGTTCGAGAAGGGCGACGAAGCCCTCACTGGCGGGCTTGTCCGTCTTGACTGCCGAGTGGGCGATCGGAGCCGAGCCGAGGCCCGCCTCGTTGCTGAACGCTGCCCGGCGAACCCCCTGGATGAGGACTCCGATGAGACCTCCGGCTACCGCATCGTTGCTGAAGGCCGAGGAGATAATCGTTCCGAAAGCAGGAATCACGTCTCCGATATTGGTGAGGAGAATGATCAGTGCGGTGAGCACATAGATGCCACACATGAAGGGGACGAGAAAAGCCGTGACCTTCGCAATGCGGACGATGCCACCAATGATGACGAGACCGACGAGAATGGCGAGGATGGCTCCGAAGGTCAGCTTGGCTCCGTTGGTGGCTTCCGCCCCGCCGAGAAAGGTCGTGTTGAACTGGCTGAACGCCTGGTTCGACTGGAACATGTTTCCTGCGCCGAAGGCTCCTCCGATGACGAAAAGGGCAAAGAAGATGGCGAGAATCGCGCCGAGAGGGCCGAGGCCTCTCTCCTTGAGGCCGTCTCGGAGATAATACATGGCACCACCCTTGACCCGTCCGTCGGGGGTCAGTTTGCGGTATTTCACCCCGAGTGTGCACTCGGCGAACTTGGTGGTCATTCCGCAGAGTCCCATCACGATCATCCAGAATGTGGCTCCAGGGCCGCCGATGCCGACGGCGACCGCGACCCCGCCAATGTTCCCCAGTCCAACCGTGGCCGAGAGGGCGGCGCTCAGCGCCTGGAAGTGAGTGATCTCTCCCGGGGCCTTCGGGTCGGTATATTTTCCCTTGGCAGTACGCAAAGCGATTCCGAAACCGCGTAGATTGATGAAACGAAAGTAGAATGTCAGGAAGATCGCAGTTCCCGCCAGCAGCACGAGAACGATCGGCAGCATCATTTCTCCGGATTCCCCCGGCTTGTAGAAGCGGATTTTTCCACCCGCGATATCCGGACCGTAAAAGACGTAGTCGAGCGCGGTATTCGCGATCGGTTCGAGCTTTTCGTCGAGAATGTCCGAGAGTTTGGATTGTTCTGCTCGAATCGAAAGGGGCGAGAGCAGAAGGGCGATGACGAGGAAATTACGAAGTATGGCTGACATGGTTACTTGCCAGGATGCTAGGGGCGATGGCTTTCGGTTGGCAATGAGAAATTGCGTATTTAGCCAGGAAAGAGCATGGATTGTGCTTCTCTCCGCGTCGTTGGGAAACGATTTCGAATTATTTCCCGATTTCGGACCCCATCTCCTTGCAAAAGGAGTTCGTATTGCTTAAGAAACCGGAAATGAACGCACTCGGCACAGCTCTCCTCCAATTCTGGAAGTCTTCCATCGGCAAAAAACTGATCGTCGCGGTGACGGGTATCCTTCTCGTCGGCTTCCTCGTCGCCCACATGGTGGGAAATATGTTGGTCTACCAGGGGCAGGAGGATCTGAATAAATACGCGTATTTTCTCCACCACTTTCTTCACGGCTGGGGAATCTGGCTTTTCCGCCTCGGTCTCATCGGTGCCTTCGCCCTCCATATCGTGGCCACGATCGCCTTGACCCGTCAAAATAAAGAAGCTCGTAACACTCGCTATGCGCATGAGGAGACTGTTCAGGCTCCTCGGAGTTCTCGAATCATGATCTGGAGTGGACTCACGGTTCTCGGCTTTGTCATCTTTCACATCCTTCATTTCACCATTCCGGTCCATCCTGATCTCCAGGGGCTCAAGGATCCGAATGATGCGAAGATGGTAGATGTCTACACCATGGTCGTCCGAGGATTTCAGAATCCTCTCGTCGTTCTCTTCTACATTGTCGCGATCTCCCTCTTGTGCTCCCACCTCATGCACGGAATTTCATCGCTCTTTCAGACCCTGGGTCTCCGGAGCGAAAAGACCCGACTCCTGATCAAGCGGGTCGGCGTGGGCCTCGCCCTGGTTCTCTGGCTCGGTTTTATCTCGATTCCCGTGGTCGTGGTGATGGGGGCACTCGGAGATGGCTCCCAGGAAAAACCCAAGCCTGCGATGAGCGCTCCTGCCTCTTCTTCCCTGGACGTCACGAAGTCCTGATCCTCTTTTTCAACCCTATTCCTGCGAAATATCATGGCATCCAACGGTTCTCTCGACTCCGCCATTCCTGAAGGTCCTCTTTCTGAAAAGTGGACCAGCTACAAGGCCAACGCCAAACTCATCAACCCGGCGAACAAGCGGAAGTATTCGATCATTGTGGTCGGCTCCGGCCTTGCTGGAGGTTCTGCTGCGGCAACGCTTTCGGAACTGGGATACAAGGTCAAGTGCTTCTGCTACCAGGACAGCCCTCGCCGGGCTCACTCCATCGCCGCCCAGGGAGGGATCAATGCGGCAAAGAACTACCAGAATGACGGGGATTCGGTCTGGCGTCTCTTCTACGATACGATCAAGGGCGGAGACTTCCGCTCCCGCGAAGCGAATGTGCACCGACTCGCTGAGGTCAGCGTCAACATCATCGATCAGTGTGTCGCCCAGGGCGTTCCCTTTGCCCGTGAGTATGGCGGGCTCCTCGACAATCGTTCTTTTGGCGGGGCACAGGTCAGCCGTACATTCTACGCCCGGGGTCAAACCGGTCAGCAACTTCTCATCGGTGCCTACCAGGCACTCGAGAAAGAGATCGATAAGGGGGGGGTCGAGATGTTCACGCGGACGGAGATGCTGGATCTCGTCACCGTCGATGGCCATGCCAAGGGGATCGTCACCCGCGACCTCAAGACCGGCGAAGTCGAGAGCCACGCTGCCGACTGCGTCCTGCTCGCCACGGGTGGGTATGGCAATGTCTTCTTTCTCTCCACCAATGCGATGGGGTGCAACGTCATGGCTGCTTTCCGCGCTCACAAGCGAGGTGCTTACATGGCGAATCCCTGCTTCACGCAGATTCACCCGACTTGTATTCCGGTCAGTGGCGACTACCAGAGCAAGTTGACCCTCATGTCGGAGTCTCTTCGGAACGACGGTCGAATCTGGGTGCCAAAGTCTGCCGAAACCGCGAAGAAGATTCGCGAAGGACAGCTTGCGGCCAAGGATGTGGCCGAGGAAGATCGGGATTACTACCTGGAGCGGAAGTATCCCTCTTTCGGAAACCTCGCACCACGTGATATCTCGTCGCGTTCCGCAAAGGAAGTCTGTGACGAAGGTCGCGGCGTTGCGACGACGGGTCTCGGTGTCTTCCTTGATTTCAGTGACGCAATCAATCGCCTCGGCGAAGACACGATCCGCGCACGCTATGGGAACCTTTTCCAGATGTATGAGAAGATCACGGGCGACAATCCGTACCAGACCCCGATGAAGATCTACCCTGCGGTTCACTACACGATGGGCGGTCTTTGGGTGGACTACAATCTCCAGTCGAATATCGACGGTCTGCATGTCCTCGGGGAAGCCAACTTCTCCGACCACGGTGCCAACCGTCTCGGTGCCAGTGCCTTGATGCAGGGGCTTGCCGATGGCTACTTCGTCATTCCGGCCACCCTTCCCAATTACCTCGTCAAAGAGAAACCGGGTTCGGTGACTACGGATGCGCCTGAATTTGCTCAGGCGGAAAAAGAGGCGAAAGAGCGGATCGAGAAACTCATGAGTATCCAGGGCACCAAGTCCGTGGATGAGTTTCACCGCGAACTCGGATTGCTGGTCTGGGACAAGTGCGGCATGTCGAGAACCAAGGAAGGTCTCGAAGAGGCGCTCAAACGAATTCCCGAGATTCGCAAGGAGTTCTGGGAAAATGTCCGCATCCCTGGAACGGCAGAAGGCATGAACATGGAGCTGGAGAAGGCTGGACGAGTAGCCGACTTCATCGACTTTGCCGAGGTCATGTGTCACGACGCTCTCGATCGCGAGGAGTCCTGTGGAGGGCACTTCCGGGCAGAGTATCAGTTCACCGCAGAGGATGAAGCGGTCAAAACCGGTCACACCGGGGAAGGCGAAGCCAAGCGCCGCGACGATGAATTTTGCTATGTCTCGGCATGGGAATACACCGGACCCGGTGAGAAGCCCATCCTCCACAAGGAAGAGCTGAACTATGAAGAGGTCGAACTCAGCGTGCGGAGTTACAAGTAAGACCTGAAGTTCGTAATCAAATTTTACCCAAGCGTTCCCAAGTCATGAATCTCACACTCAAAGTCTGGCGTCAGGCCCACGAAAACGACACGGGTCGTATCGAGACCTACGAAGCGAAAGACATCCCAGAATCGGCCTCCTTCCTGGAGATGCTCGATATCGTGAATACAGGGATCATCAACGACGGGGGAGAACCAATCCACTTCGATCATGATTGCCGCGAAGGGATCTGTGGAATGTGTTCCCTGACCATCAATGGTGTCCCTCACAGCCGAGAGCAGGGGATCACGACCTGCCAGGTTCACATGCGGAAATTCCGCGATGGAGATACGATCTGGATTGAACCCTTTCGTGCACGTGCTTTCCCGATCGTGAAAGATCTGGTTGTCGACCGAGGCGCCTTTGACCGCATCATCGCTTCGGGCGGGCACATCGGGGTGAGAACGGGTTCTGCTCCCGACGCGAATTCGGTCCCCATTCCGAAGGATGATGCCGATGATTCGTTCGACTCCGCCGCCTGTATCGGTTGCGGGGCCTGTGTGGCAGCCTGCAAGAATGCGAGTGCCATGCTGTTCGTCGGTGCCAAGGCGAATCACCTCAATCGCCTTCCCCAAGGAAAGCCGGAGAAGGACAAGCGCGTCCTCGCGATGGTTCACCAGATGGATGCGGAAGGCTTCGGAAATTGCACCAACCAGTATGAGTGTGAAGCCGTCTGCCCGAAAGAGATCAGTGCCGATGTCATCGCGAAGCTGAATCGGGACTATGCCGCCGCCGTCGTTCGCGACGCGGTGGAGTAGGTTCTGCGGGCCCTCTACAATAGGGGAAGAAGCGGGACGGGAGGGGCTCTTGTCGACATTCGGAAGATTGGTATCTTCCGCTACAGTGGAGTCCGCAATCGGAGGGACAACGTCCTCGTTGTCCGCCATCGCCTTGGTCACTCCTCCATCCGGGAGCGATTCGTTTCCAGCGCTTCCGTGAAGTTAAAATCCCACCGCGCCGGACTCGCTCTTCCCATCCGGGGAAAGGCTTCCCGTGTGCATTCCCTTTATACGCCCCTGCTTTCGCTTGCGAAGATTGGCCTTTTCGAGACGCTGTCTCATGTTAGAGTATCGCCTGCAACTGCAGGGCGGAGGCGGTGTTTCTGACGTAACCCTTTTGACTCCTAGACCCAACCCTGTTGACTCGACCCTTTTCCATGTCTTCTCCTGTCGATTCGTCCGCCAATCCGATCCAGACCATCAAGGTGCCCAAGCCCGTTCCGGTCACCACGACGCGATTTCGTCCGCCGAAAAAGTATATCCCGCAGACGAAGATCGAGAGGGATCATTTTCTCCAGGCAATACGGAACTACATCGAGAAGGAGAACCCGGTTCCCCCGATGCCCTTGGAAGAGCTGGATGTGCACGCGCGAGTCATTCTCAAGGAGCTCGGGTATGAGGGAGACGATACCTATCTTCACTACACCGCGGTTTGCCTGAACAACGAGATGTGGCGGGAAACTCTCGCCGAGATCCCCTACGAGCGTCGTCTTCTTCTCATGCCGAAGTGTCTTCGGGTGGAAGACAAATGCCCGGCCCCGTTTGATGAGTTTGGTTTGCTCTGCAAGCAGTGTGGACTCTGCTCGATCCAGGATTTCCAGAACGAAGCCGAACGCCTTGGCTACGCGGTCCTTGTTGCAGAAGGTTCGGCGATCGTCATGTCCCTGATCCAGACCGGCCAGATCGAGGCCATCGTCGGCATTTCCTGTTTGCCCGTCCTCGAGCGGACCTTTCCCTACGTGGAAGCGGCTGCGATTCCGTCGATCGCGGTTCCTCTTCTTCAGGATGATTGCATCAACACCACTGTCGACATCGACTGGGTGTGGGAGTACATCCACCTCACGAGCGACGACAAGACCCGTCGACTCGATCTCAATGCCCTCCATGAAGAAGTGAAAGGTTGGTTCACTCCGGAAGCGATCGACAAGATCATGGGGCCCGCCGAGGGCGCCCAGGAAGAAATCGCTCGAGAGTGGCTGGCCCGAGACGGAAAACGATGGAGACCTTTTCTCACCGTCGCCGCTTTTGAGGCCCTTCGTGATGATCGTGGAGAGCCGATCCCGGAAGATGTGAAGAAGATCGCTCTCGCCACTGAGATCTTTCACAAAGCTTCCCTCATTCACGATGACATCGAGGACGAGGATCATGGTCGATACGACCAGCCCACCTTGCATGTCGAGCACAGTATCCCCGTGGCACTCAATGCCGGCGATCTTCTCATCGGGGAGGGGTATCGCCTCATTGGAGAGAGCGAGGCTTCCGATGCGCAGAAAACTGAGATGCTTCTCGTCGCCTCGCAAGGTCAGCGAGAGCTTTGCCGGGGACAGGGTGCCGAGCTGGTCTGGGCGCAGGATCCCAAGCCGCTCAAATCCAAGCAGGTCCTCGAGATTTTCCGTCAGAAGACCGCTCCGGCCTTCGAGGTCGCTCTCAAACTCGGTGCCAGTTATGCCGGGAAGTTGGATGAAGTGAGTGATGTGCTCGCCGAGTATTCCGAGAACCTTGGAATCGCCTACCAGATCCGGGACGATATGGACGATCTCGGCGAAGACGCCGGGGACAACGAGCTGGAGAAGATGCGTCCGAGTGTCCTGCTCGCGTTGGCGAGAGAGCGGGCACGCGGCGATGACAAGGCACTGATGGAATCGCTTTGGTCACATGAGGATCTCGAGGACATCGCGATCCACAAGATTCGGACCCTCGCTCACGAAGTCGAAGCCGATGAAAAATGCATGCTTCTTCTCGAGACCTACAAAGAGGCCGCGGTTCGCAGTCTCGCGGAACTTGAGAATGCCAACCTCAAGGGACTTCTTCGCCGCGTCATGGGCAAGATCTTCAATGATCTCGAAATCAAAGGCTGGTGCCGCGAATTCGAGGTGAAGAACGGCGTGCGGGAAGAGGAAGAGGCGGCGGAGTAGGCTCTCCCGCCGAATCGGCCAGCGTGAAAGGTCGCCGGTGATGAAGAGGGAGCCGAGCAGGCTCCCAGTAGTAATCCGATTCCGGGATCAGGCACCCGGAGAAAGCAACCACCAGACCAGCCCGCAGGCGGTGCAGAAGAGCACGAGAAAGCGAAAGCTGGTCTTGTTGCGCTGCGCGAGGTAGCGACGGCGCGCTCCGTTGGTCATCTTTTGGCGAGCGCGCTTGTGAGAACTGTGATCAGGTGGAGGGAGGATGTTCTCCCGCTTCATCTGCATCTTTTCGACTTCGGCCTGATGATGCCGGGCAAGGAAGGACTCGATCGCTCCGATTTGCGCGTGAAGCTGATGCACATCTCCTTTTTTCGAAGCGTTTGGCTTCTTTTGAGGGGAAGAGGGCGTTTTTTCGTCGATCCAATTCGTCGAAGTCGTTTTCCGGCTTCGACGTCGGGCACGACGATTCTTGGGCTGGGAAGAAAACAAACTCATGATGTTGAGAAAGGACGAAAGGGTAAATCCGGAAGACGCAGCGCGGTCCCGTAATCAAGCTTTTAGAGGAACGTCGCGATGAGGAATGCGACGACGGCAAATCCGACGAGGGGCAGCGAAAACGCGAGGCCACTCTTCATCCAGTAGAGAAAACTTCCCTGGGTGACGGGGCTGCTTGTCGGCATGGAGAAGGACGGCGTCTTGCTCTTGAAGAATCCCTGTTTTCCAAAACTCTCGACCAGCGGAAGAACCTCGTCGATCTCGTCTTCTGCAGATTCAATGTAGCCCAGCGCTCGGGCCAATTCGGCTTTGCGATCGGCGCGGCTCCAGCTCTCGGGATGAAGCGCTTGAATGTTGTTGAGATGCGCTTCGAGCTTTTCATGGGCAGCACCGCAGTCCTCGGCGAGACGCTGGGCTTCGGTAGCCTCCCGGTCCAGGATGGAGAGATACTTGTGAAGCTGTTCGCTGACCTCTACGCGACCACTTTTGAACTGCTCTTCTTTCTGAGTCAATTCTTCCAACTCTTCGGCCTGGCGCCGGATCTGTTCTTCCTGTTGGCGAAGCTGGCGCAGTTGATCCTGCGCTTGCTGGTACTCGTCGTTCAGGTCGGCACTGTAGGGCGTGACCGCCTCGAACTGCTGGGGGTCGAACTGGATGTCCAGATCGGTTCCGCCATCTTCATCAAAAAACATCGGTTGGATTTCAGCTACGGCAGACATGGAAAGCAGTGGTGGTTAAAATTTAGTTAACTACCATTAATATTATAAATTGCTTAGAATTTCCAGTCTTTTTAGCTTTTTCCGTGAAAAAAGAAGAGGTATCAGAGTGACTGCAAGGGTTAATGCTCCGATGATGGCCAGAATGGCGATGCTTTTCGGGCTCTCGTACCAATACGGATCCACTGCATTGTCCCGGAACACCTCCCATCGGGCATAGGCGAGGAGAAGGACAAAGGCGAGGATGTAGATGAAGCTGCTGACGAGGCAGAGCGTCCCTCCAAATCCACTGACGATCTTTGCAGCATTGGATTCTTCGAGATTGGGAAAAAGAACTCCAAGTCCAACAGCAAGAGCGTTGAGGCCTATGGCCAGCATTCCGATGGCACCGGCAAAGAAGAGCGAGTCGCCCCAGCCCAGTTGCAGATTGTAACCTCCGATGAAGAGAATGAGAGCGATGAGGAACCCGCTGCACAGCGTGCTGCTGAAAAATTTCTGGGTCACGAGTGAGGGCAGTCTCAGGGGAGACATTGCGAGAATCCAGAGCCGCCGACCTTCGAGACTGAACTGGGGGAAGACGAATCGTGTTGTCAGCGTAGAGAGGGCGAGAGCACAAACGGCGAGGTTGAGGAAGGCGACCAGATAGAGATCCCTCGCTGCCGTGATGTCTCCATTCATTTGCCGGAGACCACTGGCGTAGATCGCGAGCAGTCCGAAAACGAGGGAAAACTGGACCCATTGAGCGGGTTCTCGGATGAAGGTCAGGAAATCCTTTCTCGTGATGGCGGCGAGAGGGCGGCCGATGAAGCGAGAGAGAGCACTGGCGCGCGGAAAGTCTTCACTGAGTTGGTCTCGTGAGGCAGCCCCGCGAGATTCGCGGCGAATTGCTGACGAGGCAGACTGCTGGAGAGATCGATTCCACGAGCGATAGAACCAGGACCGCCCTGCAAAGGAGACGAGGAGGATCCCCATCGCACAGTTCGAGTAGAGGAGGGTAGGATAGAGCAAGCTGCCTCCGTGGCGATAGCTTCGAGTCCAGTCGATGATCGCAGAGGCCAGCCAGGTGCTGGGAAAGGCTCGATTCACGGAGGCGTTGGTGTGATGCAGCACGCGTTGGAAGGTCAGAGCGGCGCTGAGCCCAGATTGCTCCATCGCCTCCTTGTCCTGAAGACCGGTCCGGACTGCCGAAGCGAGCAGGATGACGGCGATGATGCCCATGCCCCAGGCGAACTGCTTGCGGGTGAAAAATCGCACCGCGGTGATCAGAAAGAGCGATCCCAGGGCGCTGGTGAGGAGGAGAAACGGAATGAGGACAGCGATGGCCTTGAAAAAGAAATCAGGAGAGACATCCCGGGTCCTCGCGAAGGCAACGAGCAAGGGGGCGAGAATGAAGATGAGGCCCCAGCTGGAAAACATCGCGGATTCGAAGCATTTCCAAAGAAAGATCGCGCGGTGAGAAACGGGCAAGGTCAGGAGCCAACGGGTATCCCGGTTTCGAAAAAGCGAGATGTACCCTGTCACCGCGACCGAAAAGATCAGCATGAGCAGGAAGCAGAAAAACATCACGTAGACGAGGCGATCGCTGAGCAGAGATCCGGCAGCGGGGAGCCGAGCGACATATTCGAGGCCTTCTCGAAAGAGCCAGTAGGAGACGATGGAGTAGGCCGCGAGGAAGAGGGCGATCGTGATCGTCATCAATCGCGAGTGCTTCGCGGCGACGGCGGCTTTCACTCGCAGCATGCGCAAGTGGTAGCGAAAAAGGATCAACCACTGCGAGAAGGTAGACATGAATGGGAAAGAGAGGGGGGAGGAATGATTTTTCCTTTGGAATCCTCAATTTATCTCTAAGGTGCATCCCATGGCAAGCCTTGGAACACCTTTCACCCCGGAAGCGACTCGAATCCTCCTCTGTGGATCGGGCGAACTAGGAAAAGAAGTGGTGATCGAGCTCCAGCGATATGGGGTCGAGGTGATTGCGGCAGACGCCTACGCAGATGCTCCGGCCATGCAGGTTGCGGATCGGTCTCACGTTTTTTCGATGTTGGATGCGGAGGCACTCCGCGCGGTGATCGAGAAAGAGCGACCGCATTTCGTGGTCCCGGAAGTCGAGGCGATCGCGACCGACACCCTGGCCGAGTTGGAGGCCGCAGGGCTGACCGAGGTTATTCCGACGGCACGTGCAACCCAGTTGACGATGAACCGCGAAGGGATTCGTCGTTTGGCGGCCGAGGACCTGGGTTTGCGCACTTCTCCCTATCGATTCGCAGAGACCGAAGAGGAGTATCGGGCCGCCGTAGAAGAAATCGGGCTCCCTTTCGTCATCAAGCCCATCATGAGTTCCTCCGGGAAAGGGCAATCGACAGTGCGCTCCGCCGAAGAAGTCGATCCTGCCTGGTCCTACGCCCAGGAAGGAGGGCGAGCCGGGAAAGGGAAGGTCATCGTCGAGGGGTTTGTCGATTTCGATTACGAGATCACCCAGCTCACGGTCCGTCATGTAGGCGGAACTTCTTTCTGTGAACCGATCGGTCATATCCAGATCGATGGGGATTATCGCGAGAGTTGGCAACCCCAGGCGATGAGTGAGAAAGCGAGGGCGGAAGCGCAGGAGTATGCCAAGGCCGTGACGGAGAATCTCGGAGGGCGAGGCATTTTCGGGGTCGAGTTGTTTGTGAAAGGGGACGAAGTGATTTTTTCCGAGGTTTCTCCCCGTCCCCACGACACGGGAATGGTGACGATGATCTCTCAGGACCTGTCCCAGTTCGCCCTTCATGCCCGCGCCATTCTCGGCCTTCCCATTCCGAATGTGCAGCAACACGGTCCGTCGGCATCGGCCGTTCTCCTGGTCGAAGGCGAGTCCCAGTCGGTGTCGTATGGGAATCTGGAGAGCGCTCTCGTCCAGCCTGATACCCAGATCCGTCTCTTTGGAAAGCCTGCCGTGTCCGGAAAGCGCCGCATGGGGGTCGCCGTCGCTCGGGGTCATTCGATCGAGGAGGCTCGCGAAAAGGCGAGGGCGGCAAGCGATGCGATCGAGGTGAGCCTGTGATCTCCGGAACAGGGAAAACGATCCGTTCTTCGCATGGCTTTTTCGTTGCGAAAAGTCCAAGGACTCGTTTGCTATCGGCATGTCGCATATCTGGAAACAAGCTCACCCCTGGCTAGAGGGGCTCGTCGCCTACGATCCCGGAAAGCCGATCGAAGAGACGGCCCGTGAACTGGGGCTCGAGCCTGACGAGATCATCAAGGTGGCTTCGAATGAAAACCCCCTCGGGCCATCGCCAAAAGCTGTCGAGGCGATGAAGGAAGCTGCCGAAGGCGTGCACATCTACCCGGATGGAGGCGGCTATCGACTCCGAACCGCAATCGCCGAGACGATGGGGCTGTCCCGGGAGAATATTGTGCTGGGGAACGGGTCCAACGAGATTATCGAGTTGATCGGGCATGGGTTTCTCAATCCTGGAGACAATGTCATCGCTGCGGAGCATGCCTTCGTGGTCTACAAGTTGATGGCGACGCTTTTCGGAGCGGAGACCATTGAGATTCCCGATCCTGGATTTGTTCATGACCTCGAGGCGATGGCCGCTGCGATCACTCCGAAGACGAAGAAAGTCTTCATTGCCAACCCGAACAACCCGACCGGGACGATGGTCGATGAGGAGGCAATCGATCGTTTCATGGAGCGGGTTCCGGATCACGTCATGGTGATCTTCGACGAGGCCTACCACGAGTTTCTTCACAATCCGCCCAACACTCTTCGCTATGTGAAGGAAGGGCGGAATGTCGTCATCATGCGGACCTTCTCCAAGATCCAGGGGCTCGCTGGATTGCGAATCGGCTATGGGATCACGACCCCGGAAATTGCCAATGTTCTCCAGAAGTGTCGACAACCCTTCAATACCAACTCGATCGCCCAGGCAGGGGCCATCGCGGGTCTTCTCGATCTGGAGCACCAGCAGCGCACCCGAGACCTGAACGATGAGGGGCTGAAGTTTCTCCAGTCTTCTTTCGACGAGATGGGCCTCGAGTATGTCCCCAGCGTGGCGAATTTCGTTCTTGTAAAAGTAGGGGATGGAGACGCGGTCTTCGATGCGATGTTGAAGAAGGGCGTGATTATTCGAGCGATGCGCGGCTACAAGCTCCCCGAGTGGGTACGAATCTCCATCGGAACCCAAGAGCAGAACGAACGCAGCATCGCCACTCTCAAGGAAGTGCTGGGCCAGGCATGACCAAGCACGAATGGCACGATCGAGCCGACGATGGTGAGCAGGTCTACTACCGGGCTCTTCATCATGCCGGTCGTTGGGAATTCTATTCCACTCGAAAGTCGGATCCCGAATGGGAGCAGCACGAGCTGCTTCCGCTCGCGGTCATGAAATCGTTTCGCGAGGTGCTCTGGAACAAGCACCTGCGTCGACGAGTTCCTTTGAAACACGTCGAGCAGATCGATCGTATGATCGAGGAGATGCCGCCCGAATTGGCTGAGTAGGCGTTCCGAGGAGTGCCTCAGGGTGATTCTGTCCACCGATGGAGTCGGCGTGTTGCGCCACAAATAAATGACACCGGGTTGTAATTTCTAGAGTGCTTCGT
>JARGNI010000068.1 GCA_029213195.1 Verrucomicrobiales bacterium | reverse complement strand
TGAGTTATAAGAGTTATAAAACCACTGGCTTTGCTGGTGGTACTCACTTTCAAGGGTACTTAACTACCACCAGAGCAACGATTGAAAGTGCTTTTGGTGAGGGTGCAAGATACACTGTTGGTGGTGATGGTAAAGTTTCTATTGATTGGAGCATTGCTTTCAAGACTGAAGATGACAGGACTATTAATGCTACTATCTACGCATGGAAAACAGAAGGGTATGTACCTAGTTTAAACGAGCTGTTTAAGTGGAATGTTGGCGGTCATAATCTTGATGCTTTAGATTATGTTTATCAGGCTATTGAGAAGGCAAAGGAGCTATGAACTTAGACCCCAATAGAACTGAGTGGAAGGTTGCTCTACCTCTACTGTTACTAGATGAGGATTGCAGGAAGCACCCAGAGCTATGCCATAGGTCACAAAGATTAATAGACATGGTGATTATTAAACTATTAGCAAACAACAAGGAGAAATAATATGAGTATTACACATTACGATAGTGTTGATAAAATTGACGAACGATATGAACAAATGGTTAATGATGAAGACCATAGAATACAGGTCTTGTGTAAAATAAATGATAAATTTCCACAGTATTTTTTTGAGTGCTATGTAAATAAATCTAACCCAGAGAAGGGGTTTATTTTTGAAGAGGCTATGTTAGCTGAAGTAATAGAAGATATAAAGGAGTGGGGATAATGAGAATAGAAAACTTAGAGGAAACCTATTTAGATAGGGAGTTAAGAAAAAAACTACAACAAGGCTATGTTGATGCTACTAGATCAGACTATGATAGGTATTTAGATGGGGCATTAGACTACATCTATGGTAGACCATATGATAGTGAGAGAGTAGAACAAGGTGATATGTTGTATGACTTAGGACATAGTAAAGCAAAAGAAATATCTACAACAGTAGAAGAAGAAGATGAAGAAGAAAGATTGTCTAAGATATACAAGCCCTATCATAGAGGTTGGGTTGATAGAGTTGTGTAAGAAGCATATGTTTTTAAAGGGTAGCACAATTATAAAAAACAATACAGTAAATAATGGAGAAAATAAAATGAGTTCAAAAGATTTAACTGAGTTAGAGCGTAAGATATTTATTAAACTACTATTGGGTTGGGATAACTTGACAATAGAAGACCAGCTAAAAATGAAAAGAAGCAAGATAAAAAATATTATCTTTAGTATCTTTAAGAAATTTGGTGTACACTCAAGACCAGAGTTACTGGCTAAGTACATACCTCATGTTATTATTCAGAGAGAGGAGAAGAAACTAAATGGATAGTGATAGAGAGTTATATGACATTGTATTGTATTCAACAGAAGATAAAGTTAAGTACCTAAGTAAAGGTTTAAACCTTGAGCAAGCTACTGAGTACATGAATAATCATAAGACCATACCGCACACCATGATTGGTTTAATACCACATAACAATGGAGAGGAAGATGTTAGAGAATAAAGATAA
Source organism: Verrucomicrobiales bacterium (assembly GCA_029213195.1). Classification (GTDB taxonomy): domain Bacteria; phylum Verrucomicrobiota; class Verrucomicrobiia; order Verrucomicrobiales; family DEV007; genus Arctic95D-9. The sequence goes on along the minus strand of JARGNI010000068.1, from coordinate 15,293 downwards.
GGGAACATTCTTATATCACACTAGCTGTGAATTGTGTGGAAGTTCAGATGCACATGCAAGGTACTTACAGGCTGATGGCAGTGAAGATGGTACTTGTTTCTCTTGCAATACATATCACAAATCTAGTACAGCAGAAGTTGTACCGATTAAACAATATAAGGCTAGTAAAATGAAAACGATTGAGGAGATAAACGACCTACCTATTCTTGGTGTACCTGATAGGTTAATTAAAAAAGAAACAGCAGAGAAGTACAGAATGAGAGCTAGCTTATCAGAGAAAGATGGTGCAACAGTTACTCACTTGTACTGTCCTGATACTTTAGATGGGAAGCTAGTTGGTTATGAGTGTAAGGATACAGCTAACAAAAGTTTCTCTAGTGTAGGAGATAGGAAGGGTGAGTTAGATTTGTTTGGCAGTTGGACTTGCACTGGTGGTAACAAGTTGTTCATCACTGAGGGTAGGCTAGATGCTATGGCATTACATCAAACAATCACTGACCTTAACCCAGAGAAATACAAAGCGTTTAAACCTAGTGTTGTTAGTTTAACTAGAGGTGTAGGTACAGCAGTTAAAGACCTACTAAGTAACAAGAAACTCTTAGCTAAGTACAAAGAGGTAGTGCTAGTATTTGATAACGATACTCATGGTAAGAAAGCAGTCAAGGATTGCCTTAAAGTATTCCCATTATATAAGACAGCCAAGCTAGACCTTAAAGATGCAAACGAGATGCTCATGAAAGGTAAGGCTCAAGAGTTGTATGATGCTTGTGTGTGGAACGCTAGTGTTGAAAGACAAGGTGAAGTGGTAGATGTACATGACATCATAGAGAGTGCTATGCTTAAGCCACAGATGGGTATTAGTTTTCCTTGGCAAACTGTAACCAAGGCTTGCTTTGGTATCAGACCCCACACTATCCATTGCGTAGGTGCAGCACCTAAGATTGGTAAGACAGATCACCAGCACCAGTTAGTACACCACCTAGTGTACAATGAGAAGGTAAAGGTAGGTATGTTTGACCTTGAGAATAGCCCAGTCAAGACAGCTAAGAAGTTAGCTAGTAAGCAAGCAAAGAAAGATTTTACTAGACCTGATACTGTGTACCAAGACAGTGAGTTAAGACAAACACTTGAAGGATTAGATGGTAAGGTTAGGTTCTATGACAGGGCAGGGTCAAGAGATTGGGAAGCAATAAAAACTACTATTACAGAGATGCACTTACTAGATGGTATAAATATCTTTATGATTGACCCTATGACTACACTGGTGCAAGGGTGTGATGCTAGTCAAACTAACACTGAGTTAGGTAAGATATGTAGTTCTGCTGCTGACTTAGTATCTGTGTACCCTATCACTATATTCTTTTACAGTCATGTGAACCCCAAACCTAAAGGCAGTATGCCACACGAGAAAGGTGCTAGAGTGTACAGCTCTGAGTTCTTTGGTAGTAGATCAATGGAAAGGTTCTTTCATTATGGTCATGGTATCAGTAGAGATAGAAGTGATGAGTGTCCAGATGATAGAAAGAATATGTCAGAGTTCTATATGTTATTTGACAGGGATTTTGGTCAGTCTTATACTTGTGATGTATACTTTGATGAGAGTACAGTAACCTACTTAGAACCTATGAGAAGGAGTTGGTAATGAGTAACCTATATGATTTTGATGGTAAGGATTACAAGAAAGATCGTGACCAAGTTAGATTATCTAGCAACCTTGATATACTAAGAGAGTATATGGAAGGTAGAGGAGCTTTAACAATCAATCAGATAATTGAAGGCACAGGATTGAAAAGCCACACAGGTGTGAGTGCTAGTATAAGAGAACTAAGAAAACCCAGACATGGTAGTAGGACTGTAGAGCGTAACTATATTAGTAATGGTTTATATAGTTATCAGTTGATGCCTAAAAAAACTACAACTATAGTTAATACAGTTAAATCAAATGAGTTTGTATTTGATATAGAAGCTGACTCATTAGATGCTACCAAGATACATTGCATGGTAGTCAATGGTAAGGAAGTTGATAAGACTTTCTTTGAGAACCTTACACCCAAAGATACTTTGATAGGTCACAACATCATACGCTATGACATACCAACCCTTGAGAGATTGTTAGGTATAAAGATTAAAGCTCAACTGATTGATACCCTAGCCCTGAGTTGGTATCTGTTTGATGTCAATAGGCATGGGCTTGAGCAGTGGGGTGAGCGTTTAAACATTGAGAAGCCAGTTATTACTGATTGGGAGAACTTAACAAGAGAGGAGTACATTCACAGGTGCAAAGAAGATGTGAAGATTAACACTAAGCTATGGGGATTACAGAAGTCTTTGTTGATTAAGATTTATGATGGTGACTACCAACCCTTAGTCCGTTACCTTTCATTCAAGATGAAGATGGGTATGCTGCAAGAGAAATCAAAGTGGAAGTTAGATGTAGATAAAGCTAACACCTTACTCAATCAGTTAGAGATAAAGAATGAGCAAGCAATCAATGAACTATCTAAGGTCATGCCTACAGTTCCTAAAATAGCAAAGCGTAAAAGACCCAAGCTACCCTTCAAACAAGATGGAAGTTTATCTGTGGCAGGTGAGAGGTGGAAGGTCTTAGCAGAAGACAATGGGTTTACTATTGAGTACGACCACGAGATTGAAGAAGTAGTAGGTCAGGACGAACCTAACCCTACCAGTAGTAAACAAGTTAAAGATTGGTTGTTCTCTTTAGGTTGGAAGCCAATGACATTTAACTTTGTAGATGACAGGGAGATACCCCAAGTAAAAACTAAAGATGGTGAGTTGTGTAAGTCTATTAAGAAGCTATCCCTACTACACCCAGAAGTATTGGTGCTTGAAGATATGGCAGTAGTTAAACATAGGATAGGATTAGTTAAGGGCTTACTAAAGAATGAACAAGGTGGATATGTACAAGCATCTATACAAGGCTTAACCAATACCTTGAGGTTTAAACACGCTGTCTGTGTCAACTTACCTAGTGCAAGAAAGCCCTATGGTTTAGAGATAAGAGGCTTACTTACATCTCATGATGATAAAGAGTTATGTGGTAGTGATATGTGTAGCCTAGAAGATAGAGTCAAGCAACATTATATGTGGGAGCATGATGAAGAGTATGTTAAAGAGATGAGTAAGCCAGACTTTGACCCACACCTTGACCTTGCACTATCAGCTAAAGCTATCAGTCAACAAGAGATGCAAGATTATAAAGATGGTAACAAACTTGATAGGATTTCTCAGTTACGATACAACTACAAGGGTGGTAACTATGCACTTCAGTATGGTGCAGGAATTAAAACCCTAGCAAAACAGTTGGGTATTACCATGAAGGAAGCTAAAGTAATCAGTGAAGCGTATTGGGAAAGAAACTGGAGTGTTAAGGCTATCAGTGACAGCATGATAACTAAGGAAGTTAAAGGTATTACATGGCAGTACAACCCAGTGTCTAAGCTATGGTACTCATTAAGAAGTGACAAGGATAAGTTCTCAACCCTATGTCAAGGTACAGGAACTTACTTGTTTGATATGTGGGTGGGGTTCATCTTAAAAGAAAGGGAGCAACTGACAGCTAACTTCCATGATGAAATAGTATTAGAAATAAAGAAAGGTAATAGAGATAAATGTAAAAAACTTTTAGAAAAAGCTGTACAAAAAGTAAATAATATGTTAAGTTTAAACCGAGAGTTGCAAGTTGATGTACAATTTGGTAACAACTACAGTGATATTCATTAAGGAGAATGATATGGGAATTGAAAGATTAACAGTAAAAACATCTAGTGGTGACAAGCTCACCTACGATAACTTAGAAGCAGGAGAGTACGAAGCAAGGTTAATTTATGTAGCTGACTTAGGTATGCAAAATCGTAAGCCTTTTAATGGTGACGAGAAAACACCTTGTCAACAAATTGCTTTGTGTTTTGAAGTGCTTGACTCAACTGTAGAACTAAATGGTGAAACAAGACCGAGAACTCTTTGGAGTAGCTCAATCAATGTTTTTTCTAGTATGGGTGGTATGGGTAACGAGCTTTCTATGTACAGAGCATTTGTTCCTACTGCACCAGAAAATTCTTTACCTGATTGGGAAGCACAGCTAGGTAAACCAGTTAATATTACTGTAGCCCCTATAGAAAGTAAAGGGAGGGTGTTTGATAACATAATGAATGTTTCTGCTATACCTTTAAAGTATCAAGACAAAGTACCCGAAGCTGTTACAACCGAGTTTTCTGCTGGTGGCTCTGAAGAACTTGATTCACCTGCTATTAAAAACTTGAGGGGGTATCAGAAGACAGCCCACGAAAATCGTATCAGACAAAACACTACCTCTACTAAACAACCACAACCAGTGGTAGAAGAAGAAGTTTTTGATGAGGCTGTTCCCTTCTAAATGAAAGCCTTAATAGATGGTGACATCATAGCTTACAGGGTAGGCTTTGCTTGTCAGAAAAAGGATAAGGAAACAGGGTTGGTTACGGCTGACCCTAAACCTTATGCTCTCCATTCTACTAAGCTCTATGTCAATCAGATAATAGAGGACTGTGGCTGCAATAGCTACACCATATACCTCACACCTAAGACAACCTTCCGTAACAAAGTAAGAGAGGACTACAAAGGCAATAGGAAAGATGTTGCCAAGCCAGTTCATCTTGAGGCTATCCGTACCTACTTGATTAGTATTTACAAAGCTAAAGTGGTAGATAATATAGAAGCTGATGATGCGTTAGGTCTTAAACAAGACTCCAATACTATGATATGTAGTATAGATAAAGACTTGTTAATGTGTGAAGGCAACCACTACAACTTTGTAAAGAAGGAGTTTAAACAGGTAACTAAAGAAGAAGGCACAAGATTTTTTTATCAACAAATGATAACTGGTGATAGTGCGGATAATATCTTAGGCATTAGAGGTCTTGGTAAGGTCAAGGCAAGCAAGCTATTAAAGGATACCGCAAGAAAAAATTGGGATAATATGATTATTGATTTGTACATAAAAGAGTTTGGCTACGAGGAAGGTCGTAACAGATGTGTACAAAACAGTCAGCTATTATGGATACTACAATCAAACAAACAGATGCCAATGGATTTTAGTTATGAACAAGTACAGAAGTAAGTATGAAGCTAACATAGCTAAAGACTTAAAAGCTAGAAGAATTAAGTTTGAGTACGAAACTATAAAGATACCTTACTATTTAAGTAAGAAAGGTAGATGTAAGTTTTGTTCATCTGGTGTAGTGTTTGTTCACAAAGTATATACACCTGACTTTATAATAGGTTCACTTATTATTGAGGCTAAAGGAAGGTTTGTAAGTTCTGATAGAACAAAAATGTTAGCTGCCAAAGAAGCAAATCCAAGCCTTGACATTCGTATGTTGTTTATGCGTGACCAATGGTGTACTAAAAAGAAAAGAAAAAGATATTCTGATTGGTGTAACGACCATAATATTCCTTTTGCTTTTGGCACAGCACTACCTAAGTCTTGGTTAAGGGAGTCAAGAAAATGATTGATACAAAGTTTTGTATATTCTGTGGTGTACATGAGCCTGAGTACACAGTAAAAGAGTACACTAGAAAGTGCAAGTCATGTGGTGAGGGTGTTGTTCTTTCTATAAACGAAGCAATAGACCTTATCAATAGTCTTAAAAGTAAAGGGTTTGTTACAGAAGATATGCTAAGTTGTGTTTCTGAACAAGACTATGAAAGGGGTGAGCTAGACTTTGATGATGACTTGTTATCAATAGAGCAAGCTATTGCAAGGGAAGATGCCATGCGTGACATTTATGGTGATGAAGAGGAGTATTAGTAATGTTATATAACGGAGATTGTTTAGAGGTAATGGATAGGCTAATAGCTGATGGCACTACTGTTGATGCTATTATAACCGACCCACCTTATGGTATGTCGTTTCAGAGCAATCATAGGGCAGTCAAACATAGTAGTATTAAAAATGATGATTGTTTAGATTGGTTAGAGGGATTTGTAAACCGCTGCTATAATTTATCAAAAGACAATACAGCTCATTATATATTTTGTAGTTTTCATCATATAGATATATTTAAACAGGCTTTTGAGAAAAAGTTTATAATAAAAAACATATTAGTCTGGGAAAAAAACAATACCTCTATGGGTGACTTGAAAGGAAATTTTGCCCCCAAAACTGAATTCATTTTATTCCTTCACAAAGGTAGGAGGTTAATGAACGGAAAAAGAACCCCCAATATATTTAAGTTTGCACGAACAAGAAATGAGTTACACCCAACCCAGAAGCCAGTTGAATTAATGTCACACTTGATTGAAAAGTTTACTGATAAAGACCAAACTGTTTTAGACCCTTTTATGGGTAGTGGAACAACAGGGGTTGCTTGTAAGCAAACAAATAGGGAGTTTATAGGTATTGAGTTAGACAAGGATTACTTTGAAATAGCTAGTAATAGGATACAAGAGGTATTGATATGAAGATATGCGTGATACCAGATACACAGGTTAAGCCTGATGTACCACTAGACCACTTGCTGTACGCAGGTAGGTACATAGCATCTAAGAAACCAGATGTTATTGTAATGATAGGTGATTGGTGGGATATGGAATCTCTCTGTTCATACGATAAAGGCAAGGCATCTTTTGAAGGTAGGAGATATAAGAAGGACATAGATGCAGGTAACTTGGCTATGGATTTATTCTTACAACCTATCAGAGCAGAGCGTGAAAGACTAAAGGTAAACAAGAAGAAGCAGTGGAAGCCTAGAATGGTATTTACTATTGGCAACCATGAGCAAAGAATTGAAAGGGCCATAGAAGATAATGCTATGCTAGAGGATACCATAGGCTATCATGATCTTAACTTAGATGATTGGGAAGTAGCTGACTTCTTACAGCCTGTTATAATAGAAGGTGTAGCCTTCAGTCACTACTTTACTACTGGTGTTATGGGTAGACCTGTAACCAGTGCTAGAGCTATGCTCACTAAGAAGATGATGAGTTGTGTGATGGGTCATGTACAAGATAGAGATATAGCTTATGGTAAACGAGCAGACAACGCTAGACTTACAGGGCTGTTTGCTGGTATGTACACACAGCATGATGAGGCATACTTAGGCAATCAAGGTAATGGTAGTTGGAAAGGTATCTGGTTGTTAAACGAAGTAGAAAATGGTAGCTTTGATGAGTTACCTGTATCACTAAATTATTTAAAGAATAAATACGGGGGATAAGATGACTAAGATTGTTAAGGGTGTTAGCAACTTTCAATGGGGTGGAGATCACTATAGAAAACTACCTATTCAAGTATGGGATTTTATTGCTGCTAACAAATTAGATTACTTTCAAGGTAATGTTATTAAGTATGTATCAAGATACAAAGATAAAAATGGCTTAGAAGATTTAAAGAAAGCTAGACATTACATAGATAAAATTATTGAGAACGATTACACGAGGACTGTGCCATGCCCACCACAAAAGGAAGCTGGTCAAGAGTAAAAGATAAAAAACGATTTGACGATAACTACGATAAAATATTTGGAGTAAAAGATGAACCAGTACCAACAGTACATAGCCCTATCAAGATACGCAAGATGGATACCAGAACTAAACAGAAGGGAAACTTGGAAAGAAACAGTTGATAGATATATGCAGAATGTTGTATCTGATAAAGTAAGTAAAGATACTTATAAGAAATTAGAAGATGCAATCTACAATCTAAATGTTATGCCTAGTATGAGAGCAATGATGACTGCTGGTCAAGCAATGGAACGAGATAACACTTGTGCTTACAACTGTAGCTACCTAGCAGTAGATGACCCTAAGTGCTTTGATGAAGCAATGTTTATATTATTATGTGGCACTGGTGTAGGTTTCAGTGTTGAGCGTCAGTACATTAGTAAGCTACCAGAAGTACCAGATGAGCTATATAAGAGCGATACTACCATAGTGGTTAGTGACAGTAAGGAAGGTTGGGCTAAAGCCCTTAGACAGCTAATCTCGTTGCTCTATGCAGGTGAGATACCTAAGTGGGATACACACAAAGTAAGACCAGCAGGTGCTAAGTTAAAAACATTTGGTGGTAGAGCATCTGGTGCTGAACCTTTAGAAGATTTGTTTAGGTTTACTTGTGAAACATTTGTAGCAGCTAAAGGGAAGAAGCTATCTAGTATACAATCCCATGACTTGATGTGTAAGATTGGAGAGGTAGTGGTAGTAGGTGGTGTTAGAAGGTCAGCTATGATCTCCTTGTCTAACTTATCTGATGATCGTATGCGTCATGCTAAGTCAGGTGATTGGTTTGTCTTAAACCCACAACGAGCTTTGTCTAATAACTCTGTATCGTACACAGAGAAACCTGACATGGAAACCTTTCTTCGTGAGTGGACTGCTCTTGTAGAGTCTAAGTCTGGTGAGCGTGGTATATTCTCTAGGGTTGCATCTAAGAAGCAAGCAGCTAAAAATGGTAGACGAGAGGTTGACCATGAGTTTGGTACTAACCCTTGCTCTGAAATTATTTTAAGACCTAATCAGTTCTGTAATTTAACAGAGGTTGTAGTTAGGAATGATGATGACCTTGACACCTTAACTAACAAGACAAGACTAGCTACTATCTTAGGTACAATACAAGCTACCTATACTAAGTTCCCTTACCTCAGAAAGATATGGCAACGAAACACTGAAGAAGAAAGATTGCTTGGTGTTAGTATGACAGGGATTATGGATAACAAGTTAGTATCTACAGGTAAAGATGCTAAAGAAATATTGGAGCAACTAAAAGATGTTTCTATACAAACTAATAAAGAGTTTAGTAAAAGATTGGGGATTCCACAATCTGCTGCTATTACTTGTGTTAAGCCCTCTGGTACTGTTAGCCAACTTGTTGATGCTTCTAGCGGCATTCATACTAGACATAGCCAGTTTTATATACGAACAGTTAGAGGTGACAACAAAGACCCCCTCACAAGATTCTTAATAGACAGTGGTGTACCAGCAGAACCTTGTGTAATGAAACCTGATACTACTACTGTGTTTAGCTTTCCTACTAAAGCACCTAAAGGGGCTGTAACTAGAGATGACTTAAATGCTGTTGAACAACTAGAAGTGTGGTTGATGTATCAAAGACATTGGTGTGAGCATAAGCCTTCAGTTACTATTACAGTAAGAGAACATGAGTGGCTAGAGGTAGGAGCATGGGTGTTTAAACACTTTGATGAGATGAGTGGTGTATCATTCCTTCCACATAGTGACCACTCTTACAAGCAAGCACCTTATCAGGAGATAGAACAAGACGAATACAAAGAACTTAATAAGTTGATGCCTAAAGATATTGATTGGGAGAAACTATCTGAGTATGAAGTAGAAGATACTACTGTTGGTTCACAGACTTTAGCCTGTTCTGGTGATAGTTGTGAGATTGTAGATATAGGAGCATAAAGAAAAGGGGGCAATTAAGCCCCCTCTTTTTTAGTACCCTTTAGGTTTTGATTTCTTTTTCTTCTTCTTTTTCTTCATAGGTGTTCCATACATTTTCATTTTTTCTTTCTCCCTTTTGGTTTAGTGTGTGTTAAATATTCACTACTAGCAGTATGTTTAGCACCTGTCATTAACCTACCACCAGACTTGTGTGTCTTACCTGTGTACAACCTACCATCTTTTCTATAATGCTTGACACCCTTCATGCTTTCTTCCTCTTCCTACCACTAGCTGTTGTTGACCACTTAACTCTTTTAGAGCTAGTCTTTTTCTTGGCTTCTGCTTTGGTTATCTTTGATGCAACCTTCTTAGGTCTACAAGCAGGGTAAGGTCTTTTTGAACCTGACTTACGACCACAAGGTTTACCAGTCTTAACATCAACCCACTGCTCACCAAACCACTTACCTAATCCACCCTTTTTAGATTTACTTTTTGCTGGCATTTTTCTTTTTCACCTTATTGTTACCACCTTTCCAGCCACCACCTTTACCCTTGTACCACTTAGCAGCCCAAGCATTAGCGTATGCTGATGGATAAACTTTAAACTTTTTCTTAGCCTCACTCTTGGCTCGTGACCACAGAGCTGGCTTTGTAGGTGTTGCTTTAGCCATACTAATCGTCCTTATTATACTTCTCAAAGTTTTCTAAACCACCACCAAAAAAGTTATACCATATCTTACCAAATACGGGTAACTCTTTAATTGTTTTCTCTGGTAAAACATCACCGCTTGTAACTAATTTTGTGGTGTCTTCAACCACAGCATCTAAAGCGTTTAAAGGTGGCATTAAATTATTTGAAAGAAATTTAGAGGGTGTGCTTTGTGTTTCTCTAACATATTTATTAAGACCAACTAACTTAAATACTTGCTCTGCTCCATTACTTGGAATGTCAGTTGGATCAAAACCCCTTCCTAATACAAAATCTTTTGTTTCATCTACAGTACCACCAATCATAGATATTGCAGCTAGATAACCTGCTAGTTGTTTAGCTGCTTCTTTTTTACTACCATTTTTAAACTCATTAACAATCCTATTTCTAATTAAATCAAGTTGTTTAATTGAATAAGATTTTAACATATACAAAATTCTAGCATTTGGATTATTAAGATATGCTGCTGGTAGTTCAGATAAAGATATTGGTTGTACATCAGAAAGTTCTGAGAACAAATACATTTTTACTCTTTCGTCTACATCTCCTTTCTTTAAAGATTCTATTAGTTGTTTAAATTCAGCAGAACCAAAACCTTTCTCATATCTTTTTGCAAGTTTTTGTTGACCAGCTTTTGTTTTTGCAAGTTTGTAACCATTCTTTAGTGCTGCATTTAATAAAACATTTTTACCTAACCTATCAACTGCTCTAAATCCACCTAAAGTTAAAGTCTTGTGCAACAAGTTAGAAGCATCTACTGCTGTGCTAATTTCTGCTGCTATAATATTATCCATACCAAAGTCACGCATATCAACTGCCTTTTTACCAAACAAAGCTGATATAGTATTACGCAAACCTTGAGTATAAGCAGATAAACCAATGTCACCTATCTGAGTTAGTGCAGATATAGGGTTAGCAAGTGTACTCATGTAACCAAAATCTCTTACTTTTCTAAGTAACTCATGAGGTGCACTTTCTGCCTTACCAAACCTTGCACCTAAAAGTTTTTTTAGTTCGTCTTCATCTGCTACTGACATCTTACCCTTATCTATCTCTTTACTAATGTAACTACCTATAGACTTATCAATGTTTAAGTTACCAGATTTATCAAGGTCTTTTGCACCCAAAAAGAATCTTCTTTTTTCAATATCACTAGCAGTAGAAGCAGAATAATACCTAAGTGTTTCAATAGGATTAAAATAAAACTGAGTCATATCTTCTGTTATTTCTTTTATTTGTCTAGGTTGTGCCCAACTTTCCTTACCTTTTGCATTTTTTTTAAAAGACTCCCCTTTAATAATCTTATTAATTATTTTGTCTTTTTCTGCCTGTGAAAGTTCATTAACTTCTAGTTCTTTTTTTCTAGCCTCTACAGCTCTACTAAAAGTACCTTGCTCTTGCTTGTTAAAAAGTTTTTGTAAACCTTTAGAATCTTTTACTACTCGTGGAAAATAGTTATTTATATATTTTTGATCGTAACCTAAACTTGTTAGCTCATCATATGTATCTTTAAATCTTGTCTTGGCTTTATCAATAGCTTGTTTAGCATCTGGTGAAAACCTAGATAATATATCTTCAGCAGCTTTATAATTACCATTAGCTAAATGAACACTTAAAGTTGGTTGTATGTTTTTAGGAACTTTTTGTATTGCTTTCATTAAAGGTTTAAATTCCACAATACTATTATGGTTATGTGTAGAAAGTTTAAATTCAAAATTCCTTAGTGCTTGTTTAATAGGCTTAGATATATTTCCAATTCTAGTTGAAAGAACTCCAAAAATATTATCTAGCATTCCACTAGATGTTCTTGCAGAATCATCAACACCTTTACTAGCTGTTGTTAATAAACCCTGTGCTTGTTCTTTGTTCATACGATAACTAGGTCTTCTATCTGTTTTAGAAATAATATCTATTAAATCATCAGAAGTATATCCTAGCTCGTCATTAATTAATTTTGCATGACCTGTTGTTGGAACATCATTAGCAACTGCTTTTGCAATTACATAATCTATTTTATCTATCTTTGCATTAGAGTTTTTCATCTCATTTGCAGTAGCTTTCTTTTCTTGTTTAGCTTGAAGTTTTTTACCCATCACTTGAAAGGCTTTACCTAAACCATAAGTTGCACCACCAGCTATAGCACCAGTTTGCAATGCTTTCTTTGCATCAACTTTACCTTTTAAAGCTAGGTCTTCTGTTGCTGAATAGCCAATACCAATACCAGTACCTATGACAGTAGCAAGTTTTAATGATTGAGTAAGAGGAATAGCAGTAGTAGGGTCAGCAAGTACACCAAAAACTCTACCCACATTAGTAGTAAAAGACTCTTCATCTCTAGGAGTTTGTGAGAGTATTGGATAATCTCTTTCTAGTTGTTGTCTTCTATAAGTAAGTAAAACTTGTCTTTTTTCATCTGGACTTAAATTAGAATAACCTTCACCATACAATTCATCTGGTGACTTATCACTAAACAATGTTCCTAAAGTAGGAATTTTAGATTCAATATACAAAAAAGCATTACTAACAAGGTTAGGTTCTGCATCAAAACCATACCAAAACTCAGACTCTTCTTGTGTAAGCTCTGATGGTAAAGTTTCTATTTCAGGAAAAATATTTTGTAGTTGAGAAAGTGTTAAACCATTATAAGTAGGCTCTTCAGTAACTGCTTCTTGTTGCACAACTTCTTTTTTTATTTCTTTATTTTCTTCTAAAGCCATATGTATTATCTCTGTATGTTCTGTTTACCACTTAACTTTATCAGCCCAATAAGCTGCTGACATATTACCTTTAGATATATTTTTAGCGTGCCTAGCTTTAAATGATTTGCGTTTAGCTTTCATCTTAGCAGACTCACCAGCTTTAGGTTTACCAGCAGTCTTAGCACCTTGTTCACCAAACCTAATAGTCTTAATTTTGTCGCCCTGTTTAGCTACAACTACATGAGATTTTTTAGGGTGGTTAGGTGTACGCTTTGGTTTGTTATAACCTGATACACCTATGCGTTTTAGTACAGAATCTTTTGGCATATTGTTTACCTATTTCTACCACGAGAAAATTGAGTTTTCTTTCCATCTGGAATTATACTATCAATAAGTCCTGTAAAATCTTCACCAATATTAATATCATCTCTTGCACCAGACTGGCGTCTTTGTCCTCTAGTTCTTAGATTTGCTTTATTAGAACCTTTTGGTTCGTCAACAAGAGTTGTTTCTTCAACAGCACTTTTTGAATTTCCAAAACCATATGCGTTATACTTATTATTAAAGTCTAATTCAAGATCAGGGTTAAACCAACTACCATCTTTTTTAATTATATTTTTATTTAAGTAATTATCTATAATTATTTTAGTAGAAGCAGTAGGGGATAACATAGCAGGAACAACTTTATTTGGATCAAGAATAGCTTCTTTTCTTTGTTTAAGTTGATTTTCTTCTGATTGTCTAAGGTCTTGTGTAATAGCAAAAGCCAAAGGTTTAATATCATCTTCCTTAACTTTTTCAAATATTTCTGGATTAGCTTGCCTCATAAACTCAACTGTATTATTTATGTCTGTAGTTGTAATATTTTCAAATGCACCTTCTTTTGCTAACTCTTCAGCTCTCTTATCTGCTCTTGCCATTAAAGCTGTTGCTGTACCTAACTCACCCTGTGATCTAGCTATTTCTGCTACACCTAATAAATACTGTGGACTATCTAGACCAAACTCTTCTGCAAGTGCTGCTATTTTTATTTCAGCTTGTTCTCTTTCTTCCATCTCAGGGTCACCAAAAATATTACGAGCTGCTTCTTCACCAAAACTTTGACCAAAAGCTCCTCCAATTTGTTCAACTATTGGAGTTCCTCTTTTTGCATCTAAAGCTAGTTGTGCTTGAATATCTTTTTCTTGTTGTAAACGTCTTTGTTCAGTAAGTTGTTTAACACCACCACCAAATATGCTTTCCATTAAACCTGCCATTATGTAGTTCCTCCTTCGTCACTTTTAAAAGCTGCTCTAGCTAATTCACTACCACCTTGTGTAGCAAATGCCATAGCAGCTCTACCAAGAGCTGAACTAAATAAGCCACCACCAGAGGTTGCTTGTCTACCAGCACTAGCTAGTTGTGCACCTGCTCCAGCAGAGGCTGATTGTGCAGCAGACCTAGCATGTTCAATACTAAGACCTTGATTAACAAGAGCCTGTTCAAGTTCAGCAACAGTACCAAATGCACCCAATGCCCCTTCAAAACCACCTAATAAATTAGCTGCTTGTTGTTGTCTTTGAGCTTCATTAAGAGAAAATCCTTGTAAGGCTTGAGTAAACGCTTGTTGTTGTTCTTGTTGTGCTTGCTCTCTTGATCTACCACTTAGCTCAGCTAAAGCCCTAGACTGTGCTAAACCCAATCCATAAGCATCTGGATTAACCATACCAGTTCCTGCACCTGCTGTTTCACCTGATAGCTGTAATCCTAGTCTACCACTACCAAACAAATCAGATTGAAGTTGTTGTCTTTGTTGTTCAAAAGAAGGTTCAAGTAATGCAGACTGTGTTCTAAATATGTCAGCAGCTCTTTGTTCACCAGTATCAACACCACCAAACATTGGTAACTCTCTACCAGCTTGGTTTAAAAAACCACCTAAGAAGGGTTCTGCACGAGATAAACCAGTACCAGCTATACTTGTAAGTGTTGGCTGTATATCAGAAGCTACATTAAAAGCAGTACCACTTGGTGTACCAGTAGTAGTACCTACCTGACTTGTATAAGTGTAAGGTTGAAACTGTGCAGCAGCGTAGGGCTGTGCTGGTTTAGCTGATTTACCCCCACCACCTAAAACTTTACCCATTATCATTTACTCCTTTAACAAAGATTGTTCTATTATCACCTTCAAAGTCTTTTATAACTCCAACATATTTAAATCCGTACATATCTAAAAACTTCCTGTGTTTGTTATCATTATCTATCTGTGCTGCAAAAATAGGTTGATTGTATTTTCTTACTAAAAAATCTAATCCTTCTTTCATCTTTTTATTTGTTGTCTTGTTCCATTTATATACATCACAGTGTACAAATAACAGGTTACTATACTCTTCTAAATAAGCTGTAAATGCTTCATCTTCTATTACAGGAACTTTATCCATACTATGTTAGTCCTCTTGGACTCACTACGCAGTACGCTTCCACATATAAACTGTTATGTAAGGTTGGTAGTT
>JARGNI010000020.1 GCA_029213195.1 Verrucomicrobiales bacterium | reverse complement strand
GCGAAATTCTTCATCGGGAACACTATCGAGCAATCGCTTAAAGCAGTGCCATTCGTGACTGGCACCTCTCTGAGTCAGCACGAGGCGCTTCATGACTCACTTGATCACGATGAGAAATACGATCGTCTCCTCGAGTATATCCAGATCGTGCAACTCCTCATCGAGAAGTCTCCTTCGACAATCGATTACGAAGGGAAATATTACCAGGTCAGCGATCTCGCCCTGGTCCCTCCGGTAGCGGAAGAGCTGCAACCGGGTTATTTCGTCGCGGGGCATTCCGAGAAGGCTTCCCTGGTCAAGGAATCCACCGGTGCCGTGGGCATGCAAATGCTGATGCCGGGCCTGGTTGAAGATGTCAAGAATGCGCAGGGCATTCACTTTGGTCTGATGACCCGAAAAACGGAGAGTGAAGCCTGGCAAGCCGCCCATCGCAGGTTTCCGGAAAGTGAGCGAGGAAAATACATTCTCGAAAAGTCCATGAACAACACGGACTCGGTCTGGAAGAAACGCCTCAAGTTCGCTGCCGATACGATGGACCAATGTGACAACGGTTACTGGCTGGCTCCGTTCCGAAGCTTCCAGGCCGATTGTCCGTATTTCATCGGCTCTCACGAGCAGGTCAAAGATCTCGTGGTCTCCCTCGTGCAAGCCGGGATCGAGCACATCATTCTCGATGTTCCTCCCGAGGAAGAGGATTTCTCCGAAGTGGCCACCGCGTTCCGTATGGCGGAAAAAGAGCTCAAGGGCGAGCCTGTCGTCGAGCTGAGCCGCTAGCGGCTTAACGTGATCGCACCAGATTCGAAAGGCGACAGGAATCCGGCGACCCCCTAGGATCAGCGCATGAGACTGCCCTGTTCCTTTCTGTCGTCGCTCGTTCTCGCGTGGATTGCTTTCCCCGCTCACGCTGTCGATCGCCCCAATATCATGGTCTTCCTTGTCGATGACATGGGAGTCATGGATACCTCGGTTCCCTTTCTCACCGACGAGAATGGAGAGCCGGTGCGTTATCCCTTGAACGATTTCTATCGTACGCCGGGAATGGAGCGGCTCGCCGAGCAGGGGATTCGCTTCAACCAGTTCTACGCCATGAGCGTCTGTTCTCCCACCCGAGTCTCCATCATGACGGGACAGAATGCGGCTCGCCACCGAACGACGAACTGGATCAATCCCTGGGGAGACAATGCGGGCACCTATGGGCCCAAGGACTGGAACTGGAAAGGTCTCGCCTCGGATGACGTTACCCTGCCCGGACAGTTGAGAACGGTCGGTTATCGAACCATCCACGTCGGGAAAGGCCATTTCGGTCCCGAGGAGTCCGAGGGAGAAGATCCTTCACGCATCGGGTTCGACATCAATCTCGGCGGCGATTCTTTTGGAGCACCGGGTAGTTACTTTGCGGAGAAGAACTACGGCAAGGGGACGAAGCGCGACCGGAGCAAGGTCCCTCATCTCGACAAGTATCATGGTACCGATGTTTTCCTCACCGAAGCCCTTACGCTCGAGACCAAGCCGCTCGTCGCAAAAGCGGTCGAGGATGAGGTGCCCTTTTATCTCTACTTCTCTCATTATGCCGTTCATGCCCCCTTCGAATCTGATCCCCGTTTTGCGGCAAACTACGCGGATTCTGACAAACCGAAGAATGCCCAGGCCTTTGCCACCCTGGTCGAAGGGATGGACAAGTCACTCGGAGACATGCTCGATTGCTTTGAATCTCTTGGCGTCGCCGAAGACACGCTCGTGATCTTCCTGGGGGACAACGGAACCGATGCTCCGCTCGGCCATCAGCATGAGGTCGCCTGCGCGGCGCCTCTTCGAGGGAAAAAGGGAGCGCACTACGAGGGTGGAATGAGGGTCCCGTTCATCGCGGCCTGGGCAAAACGAGATCCGGAGAATGCCTTTCAGAAGAAACTCAAGATTCCTGCCGGAGGCATCCAGAGCCAGGTTGCATCGGTGGAGGATCTATTCCCGACTCTCCTCGAGCTGGCCGGAGCTCCCGTTCCGGATTCCCATTCGGTAGACGGCAAGCCCTTGCAGACTTTGCTCTCGGGAGCTGCCGATGCATCGCGTCCGGAACAGTTCCTGATGCACTACCCGCATGGGCGTCACCGTTCGAACTACTTCTCTGTCTGGCGGGATGGAGACTGGAAAGTGATCTACCATGCTCTTCCCGAAGAACCGACCACGGGAAACTTGATTCAATTCGAAGGCGGAAACTTCCAGCTCTTCAACCTGAAGGACGATCCTTTCGAATCTACCAATCTGGCGTCGAAGAATCCGGAGAAACTCCAGGAGATGATCCGGGGATTGAAGACGGCGCTGGAGGAGGATGGCGCTCTCTACCCCGTCAATTCCGAGGGGGCGGCGCTGCTGCCTTCCGCTCCCTGATCGCCGCGATTGCTCGAGGACTACCAATCGGGAATGATGCCGACGGCATCCGACCCGATCTGGCGCAGGCTCTTTTTCTCTTTCTTGGGAACCGGCCGGGTATTGTTCGTCACGATCCCATTGTGATCGGCGATGCCCGTGTAGGCTTCTTGCTTGGTCTCACAACTCGGCAGAATCAGGAGGGCAAGGGCAGCGAGAGGAAGCAAGAGGAGGCGCATCAAGAGAGGGGGAGCAGAATTGCAGGGTGATTTCCTCCCCATCCAATCGAGTGGAACCACTCCCGTCAATCTCGAATCCGTTGGTTAGGGTTTCTTGTTGGCGTCTTGAGGTGGTTCCGCTTTGAGAAACTGGACGGCATCGGCAATGACGACCTTGTTGTCTTCGGTGCCCTCGTTGGATACCACCACGGAACCAGATTTCCCTTTTTCGAAATAGAAGACCCCGAGACTTCGAAAGAGCCGTGCGTGGGCTGGGATGTCCTGTTGGTTGATGCGAGTCTGGAATTTTCCGCTCGCGTGTTCAATCGTGATGAGAGCTCGTGTTGATCGCCTGACATTGTAACAATGTGCGAGCCGCACCTCATACCATCCGGGCTCGGCGAACTCTGCATTCCAGGTCACTGATTTCTCTCCCTTGCCGGATTTCTGGTCGTGAAGATACCCGATCCCGACGTAGGGCGGGGTGTGGGTCGAGTATTGCCAGCTTCCCGTGAGGACAGCGTCCGTCTCATCGAGAACGATTCCGGGGAGTTCTCCTGGGTCCGGGATGATCCATTTCACATTCTCAGGGACGTCGACCTCCCCGGGGGCGTGTGTGTTGGGTGCCGCGTCAGGGTGAGGCTGGATCTCCCTTTCAGCAGCATTTGCGAAAGGAAATAGACTGAGGGCGACGATGAGCAGATATCTCATGAATCGATCAAACAGCGATTCCTGGTCGCACGCAAACACGATCTTGATGTGGGGCTCCGAACAGGGCTAGATTAGCCCATGACTTTTCGATCTGGAATTTTCCTTTCGCTGATCGTTCTGACATTTTGCACGTCAGGTTTGGCTGAGGATCGTGTTTCTTTCAATCTCGACGTACGCCCCATACTTTCCGATGCCTGCTTTGCCTGTCACGGGTTTGACGAGAAAGAGCGCAAGGCAGATCTCAGGTTGGACACCGCTGAGGGAGCCCGGGCCGATCTCGGTGGATACAGCGCTTTCGTCCCGGGAGACCTCGATAAGAGCGAGGCCTGGCAGCGCATCCACTCGGACGATGAGGATGAGATCATGCCTCCCCCCGATTTTCACAAGAAGTTGCAAGCGGGTGAGAAAGAAATTCTACGAAAGTGGATCGAGCAGGGGGCTGAGTATGAGACGCACTGGTCTTTTGTGGAGCCGAAGATGCCCGAAAGAATCGAATCGAAGGACGAGAACCCCATCGATGTTCTACTTCAGCGACGACTCGCGCAGGAGGGGCTCAAGCCTTCTGCTGAAGCGGACCGGGAGACCTTGATTCGAAGAGTGACACTGGACCTGACGGGCCTTCCTCCGACACCCCAGGAAGTGGATGCCTTTCTCGCCGATTCATCACCCGACGCCTACGAGAAGCTCGTCGCCGGACTGTTTGAGCGAGTCACCTATGGCGAGCACATGGCACGTTACTGGCTTGATCTCGCTCGCTACGCGGATACTCACGGGCTGCATCTCGACAATGAACGCTCGATGTGGCCGTATCGGGATTGGGTTGTGCGAGCGTTCAACGAGAACGTTCCCTTCGACGAATTTACCCGATGGCAGCTGGCCGGTGACCTGTTGCCTGAACCGACGACGGACCAGCTCATCGCCTCGGGTTTCAATCGCTGCAATGTCACCACGAGTGAAGGGGGGAGTATCAATGAGGAATGGATCTATCGCTATGCGGTCGATCGAACCACGACCATGATCGAAGTATGGATGGGGCTGACTGGTGGATGCGCGGTTTGCCATGACCACAAGTTCGATCCCATCTCGGCAAAGGATTATTACTCGCTCTACTCCTTTTTCCACAGCGCCGCGGATCCGGCAATGGATGGGAACAAGATCGACACGCCACCGATCCTGAAAATTACCTCGGAGGAGGACAAAGCAAGGTTGAAGGAGCTCGATGCCAGGATCACCGCTGTGGATCAACGGATTAAGGATGCGGTTGCTAAATTCGAGTACAGCGACCCTGCCCTGCAAAATCCACCTCCCCCTGCCAGGACCGTCGAAACCGTTTGGTTCGAGGACGCTTTTCCCAACACCGGCAAGTATACCGCGCTGGGTCATCCGAAGAAGATTGTCACTTCTGAGACGGGCCCCGTTTTCAGCGGAAAGAATGCGGTGACCCGATCCGGACCGGGAATCACCCAGGATGTGCAACAGGGCGGGGTGGAATGGGTCATCCCGGCCAACGGAAAAATCTTCGCCTACTGCTACATCGATCCGAAGGATCCCCCGGAGACGGTGATGCTTCAGTTTCACACCAACGGCTGGAATCACCGCGCGTTTTGGGGGAATGCCGAAAAGATCCCTTGGGGTAAACCGAAAACTGCGGAGAAGTTCGAGGTGGGTAAGTTGCCGGAACTCGGCAAGTGGGTCCGACTGGAAGTGGACGCCAACAAAGTCGGATTGAAACCCGGCGCCAAGGTGACTGGGTATGCTTTCACTCAATTCAACGGCACAGTCACCTGGGACAAGCTGGGGGTGGCCTCAACTGCAAATCCGGCGAAGGACCCCAACTGGTCCTGGAGAGTCTGGAAGAAAAAGAACCAGGGAAAACGGAACAATGCCCTGCCCGAAGGCTTGCGACAACTGGTGAGGGGCAAGCAAGCGGACAAGTGGTCCGAGTCCGAGCGAAAGCAGGTCTTCGAGCATTGGCTCGCAGAGATCTACACGGGTGCCAGTGAGATCCTTGATCCGATCAAGGCGGAGAAAGCTCCCTGGGAGCAGGAAAAGAAACAAATCGAGAAAGATGCTCCGATCACTTTCGTGATGGCGGACTTACCGAATGCTCGTGAGAGCTTTGTCATGGAGCGCGGCCAGTACGACAATCCCGGTGAGAAGGTGACACGGAGTGTTCCCGGTTTTCTCCCTCCACTCCCGCCCAAACCGGAGAACCGGGACTACAATCGTCTCGACCTCGCCAATTGGTTGGTCAGTGGAAGCCATCCCCTGACCGCACGAGTCACGGTCAATCGACTCTGGCAGCAATTCTTTGGAACCGGTCTCGTAAAGACCAGCGAGGATTTCGGATCCCAGGGCGAACCGCCCAGCCATCCTGAGCTTCTTGATTGGCTCGCGATCCAGTTCGTTGAGGATGGGTGGGACATGAAGAAGTTCATTACCCGTCTCGTGACCAGTCATGCCTACCGGCAGAGCTCCGTGATCCGTCCGGAGTTGCTGGAGAAAGATCCTGAGAATCGCCTCCTTGCCCGAGGTCCCCGGTTTCGACTCGATGCGGAAGTATTGCGTGACCAGGCCCTGTCTCTGAGCGGTTTGCTTGTGCCGACCATTGGAGGCAAAGGAGTAAAACCCTACCAGCCCGACAATATCTGGGAGCCGGTCGGATTCGGAAGCAGCAACACCCGTTACTACAAGCAGGACACCGGCGATGCGCTCTACCGTCGAAGTCTCTACACCTTTCTCAAGCGAACCGCTCCTCCTCCGTTCCTATCCTCATTCGATGCTCCGAACCGCGAGCAGAGTTGTTCGAGGCGAGGACGGAGCAACACTCCTTTGCAGGCGCTGCAGTTGATGAACGACATCCAGCACGTCGAGGCGGCCCGAAACCTCGCGGAGCGGATCTTGAAAGAGGGAGGGGCAACCGACGAGGAGAGAATCCGCTGGGCCTGGCGGACCGTTACCGCACGCTGGCCCGAAGAAGACGAAGAAAGAACGGTCCAGAATGCTCTCGTCCAGCACCGGAATCGCTACGCGTCCGATGAATCCGCTGCCCTGAAATTGATTCGCTACGGGGAGAGCAAACCGGATGAATCTCTCCCAGCGTCCGAGCTAGCCGCTTACACCCTCGTCGCCAACCTGCTCCTGAACCTGGACGAAACGGTAAACAAGAACTGATCATGAATCCCGCGATCGATTTTCACGAACAACTCACTCGTCGGCGTTTCTTTGAAGGTGCCGGGCTCAAGGTCGGTGGAATCGCACTGGCCTCCCTCATGGGGAAACAGGCTGGTGCCGCCAAACTCGCTTCTGCGGATTCGGAACAGGTTCATCCTCCGCTTCCCGGGTTCCCTCATTTCGCTCCCAAGGCGAAACGGTTGATCTATCTCCACATGAATGGAGCCCCGTCGCAGTTGGATCTTTTCGACTACAAGCCGGGGCTTCAGAAATACTTCGATAAGGAACTCCCCGAATCTGTCCGCAATGGCCAGCGAATCACGACGATGACGAGCGGGCAATCCCGGTTGCCGGTCGCGCCAAGCCGGTTCCCGTTCGAGCAATGTGGGGAGAGCGGCATCTGGATGAGCGACCTCGTTCCTCATATGAAGGGGATTGCGGACGACATCACGATGATCAAGTCGGTCCATACCGATGCGATCAATCACGACCCTGCTTGTACCTTTGTTATGACTGGCAGTGAGGTTCCGGGGAAACCGAGTCTCGGTTCCTGGTTGAGCTATGGACTCGGAAGCGAGAGCAATGACCTGCCCGCTTTCGTGGTCTTCACCCCGAGCTTCCCCAAGGAAAGCCAGGCCCAGGCTCTTTTCACCCGGATGTGGAGTAGTGGATTCCTTCCCACGAAGTATGACGGAGTGGCATTGCGGGGAACCGGGGATCCCGTCCTCTACGTGAAGAATCCTCCGGGTGTGAATCCGGGAGATCGGCGGACGATGCTTGATGCCCTTTCGAAACTAAACGAGAAGAATTTTTCCCGTTATGGAGATCCGGAAACCCAGGCCCGGATCTCCCAGTATGAGATGGCGTTCCGAATGCAGTCGAGCGTTCCCGAATTGACCGATCTCAGTGGAGAAAGCAAGTCGACGCTTGAGTTGTATGGACCCGATGTCGAGAAATCCGGAACTTTCGCTCACAGTGCGATCATGGCCCGGAGGTTGGCCGAGCGAGGAACCCGTGTCATTCAGATCCTCCACCGGGGATGGGATCAGCATAACCGACTCCCCAAGTTGATCGCTGGCCAATGTCGCGATGTCGACCAGGCAACTGCTGGACTGATCCAGGATCTAAAATTGCGGGGCATGCTGGAAGACACCCTCGTTGTCTTCGGCGGGGAATTCGGAAGAACCGTCTACTCCCAGGGCGCGCTTACAAAAGAGAATTATGGTCGGGATCACCACCCCCGAAACTTCTGCATGTGGATGGCAGGCGGCGGCGTCAAAGCTGGAACGACCTACGGGGAAACCGATGGCTTCAGTTACAACGTGACCGAGAACCCCGTCCACCTGAACGATCTCAACGCGACGATTCTCCACTGTATGGGGATCGATGATCGCAAGTTTTCCTATCCGTTCCAGGGGCTCGAACAAAAACTGACAGGAGTCGAGACGACCAGGGTCATCGAGGATATCCTTGGGTAGGAGATTTCACAAAGCGACCAACCGGGTCCAAATTCTCACGATCTGGGATTTCACCTGCCAGAGTTCCCCCGAGTAGTTGTTTACGAACAAGGCAAAGGCATAGCGTTTCCCAGAACGGGTGTTCACGTAGCCGGCATAGTTTCGAACGCGATCGATGGTGCCGCTTTTTGCGACGATTCGGCCTTCTGCGGCGGACCCCCCTCCGATGCTGCGAAGAGTTCCAGAACGGCCTGCCACGGGAAGCGAGCGGTAGAAGGAATCAAACGAATCCCCTTTGGCGGCATGATAGAGCATCATCGCCATCTGGCGTGGGGTGATGGTGTTGGCTCGGGAGAGTCCACAGCCATCCCCCATGGAAAAGCCCGACATATCGATCCCCTTTTCCTTCCAGTATTCCTTTACCGCATGGGAGGACGCCTTGGTCGTTCCCGATTCCGCGAGCTTGATCCCGATCATTCGATGGATGCACTCCGCTTGCAGGTTGTTCGACTTCATGTTGGTCTGGTAGATGATGGAGGAGAGAGCGGGGGATTCTTCCGAGTGAATCCCCGTTCGGGTGGCGAGGGTTTCTCCCTCGATCTTCATGCGGCGCACGGTCGTGGGGTCTCCCGCCACGGAGAGACCATTGCCATTGAGATGCTTCGTAAAGGCACGGGCACAGAAGTAGGCCGGATCGGGCAGCGAACCCTTGATCGTAAAGGAGCCAGTTCCCGCGGGGACCGTTCCTCGAAGGTAGTAGATCGTTCCGTAGGGAACTCCGTAGATGTAGCCCTGGTCTCCTGAGCCAGAGGATCCCACCCGCATCTCGTTGATGAATTGAATTCCGGGTAGCCGCGGGTCGGTTCCGGTGAAGGGGGCGGGCCTTCCGACCGAGGGTGTCCGAAAGCGGCAATAGAAGAGGTTCTGGTGAAAGGTCAGCCCAGACGCGCCCGCGCCGTAGTAGTTGCCCATGTCGTTCCATTGCCAGGTATCGGGGATGAGCTGGGTGCCGAAGATCGTGGCGTCTCCGACGACGGAACCGAGAACTTCCTTGATCCCGGCTTTTCGGAGAGCAGACTGCCAGCGGGAGAAAGTGGACGCGATGTTCGATTCTCCGAGCATGGGGTCGCCGCCACCGCGGATGACCACGTCGCCATCGAGGACCCCTTCTTCGGAGAGGGTGCCCGCGATCTGCAACTCGGTTGTGAAGTGAAAGTCAGGACCAAGGGTCTCGATCGCAACGGCGGTGGTGACTGCCTTGAGCGTCGAGGCGGGAATAAGACCGAGGTCGATCTGGTATCCTTCCGCGTCCTCCGGTGTACCCGAAAGAGGAATGAAGCAGAGTCCCAGCGAGGCAGTCTTGGTTCCCGATTCGCCCTGGATTTTCTCCATCTCAGCAAGAACCGCTTCGGGGGTGGCCTGGATGGAGAGAGTTCCGATGAACCAGAGGAAAGCGGGAAACAAAATTGCGCGGGGCATCTCTCAAATTCGGTCGCTTGTGGAAAGGATCAATTTCGGATTTCTCGAATCTTCGGTTTTCGAGCGAAAACTCCCACGAGGAAAGGTCGACGCGTCGCGATTCTCTTGGTAAAACCCCAGTTGTCTCATGAATGTCTTCGAACTCTTTCGCATCGTCACGGCACTCGCGACCTCGACGGATGTCCCCGTTCCGGATCTTCTCGCGATTCAGAATCTCGGTGGAAAGAATGAGGCTGCCTTTCAGGAGCGAATCGTCGAAGTTCGCACTGCTGCGGTTCGCGCGCTCGCGCAGGGGGATGAGGTTCCTTTGCTCTATTTATGGAAAGCGATTGGAGCGAGCGATGCGGCGCTCGAGGAGAAGGTCAAAGCGCTCGGCCCGATCCTGGCCCGATGGGATGAAACTCGCCATAAGCAGGAGGACGAGGTGCATCCCGAGTGGATTCCTTTCTTCGAGATGATCTACGAATCGACCGATCCGGAATTGCTCCGGGAACTGAAAACCTTGTCCCTGGTTCCCGCCGAGCATGCTTTTCACGCGATGATCGATGGGGATTCCGAAGGCGTCATGAGGTGGTACAACCAGCTGCCGAAGGAGAACCAGCAGCTATATTTCCTGGGGCTGAAAACACGGAATCAATTGCTCCGGCAACTTCGAAAACGGATCAATCCGGACCTCATCGATCCTGCTCTGCTCCCTGAGGAACCCAGGATTGGACTCATCAAGAAGTATCTGCAGCATCCCTTTGCCCACCAGTTGCAGCCATTCTACGGGAAAACGTTCTCGCAACTGATCAGTTGGAAATTCCTGACGCCCGAGGAGCTGTTCGCCCACGAGGAAGAATTGATCGATGCCCATGTCAGGCAGGGGATGGCTTACTTCGACCTGGCCCAGGTCTATCGGATGAATGAGAGATACGACGACGCGCTCGCGAACATCGAGAAAGGGCTCACGCGACACGTTCAGAACGGCAACCGTCTGGGTTGCTATCTCCTGGAAAAGACGATCATCCTGCGGCAGGCTGGGCGTGTCGATGAATGCGTCGAAACCTTCGGCTCGGTTCCGGTTTCGCAGTTGGATCGTTACAACCGGGATCTCCACGCAAAGATCGAGGCGTCGTTGCGGGATTTGAGGAAGGAGTGAGCGAAGATCGATCGTCTTCTCTTCCGTCTTTCAGCCCTCGATCTTCTCGATCTCGTCGCTGAGTTCGCTCCAGCGAGAATACTGGGTTTCCAATTCGGATTCCACCTCGGCGAAGCGCTTGGTCGCGGCACCGGCTTCGTCACCTTTCTTGAAAAACTCCGGATCGACCAGTTTGGCCGTCAGCTCTGCCTTCTCTTCCTCGAGTTTGCCGATGGCCGTTTCGACCTTTTCAAACTCCTGCTTCATCGGTTTCAGCTTTGCTGCCCTTGCCTCGCGCGCTTTCGCCTCGAGACGACGCTGTTCCTTGCGATTGGCGCCGCTGGGAGAAGACTTCCCAGAGGAGGAGCCCGAACTCGAGCCCGCACCTTGCGATGAGTTCTTCGCGGCATCCAGGTCTGCCTGCTTCTTCTCGATGTAGTCGCTCACGTTCCCGTAGTAGAGCTTGGGTGGTTGATTCGGGATGAACTCCAGCACCTTGGTCACGATGGGGTCGAGAAAGGAACGGTTGTGCGAGACGATGGCGTAGGCGCCGGTGTAGTCGACGAGCGCTTTCTGCAGCACTCCCTGCGAGTGGAGATCGAGGTGGTTGGTCGGCTCGTCGAGAATCAGGAAGTTGGCCGGTTGCAGGAGCATGCGAGCGAGGGCGAGACGACCTCGCTCACCACCTGAGAGGACACTGACCGATTTGAACACATCATCGCCTCGAAAGAGAAACGCTCCCAGCAAGGTTCGCAGGTTTCCTGCGGCTTCTGTCGTGACGCTGCCTTCCATGGTCCCGAGCACCGTCTTGGTGGGGTCGAGTTCGTCGGCGTGAGTTTGGGAGAAGTAGGCGATCCCGACTTTGTGCCCCTCGATGCGTTCTCCCGAAGTGGGCTCCTCTTCCCCGGCAATGATGCGTGAGAAGGTCGATTTTCCCGCTCCGTTGACCCCCACGATGGCAATCTTGTCCCCTCGCTCGATCTCGAAGTCGAAGTGATCGATGACCTTGTTGTCTCCGTAGTACTTGCAGAGGTCTTCGAGCTTGAGGACAGTCTGCCCGCTTCGCTCGGGCTGAGGGAAGCGGAAGTCCATCGTCGCCTCGTCCTGCTCGAGCTCGATCCGCTCCATCTTGTCGAGCTGCTTGATCCGCGACTGTACCATCTTCGCCTTGGTCGCCTTGGCTCGGAATCGGTTGATCAACTTCTCGGTCTTCTCGATTTCCTTCTGCTGATTTCGATAGGCTCGTTCGGCCTGTTCGCGTCGAGCTTCGCGTTCCTGGAGGAAGAACGAGTAGTTGCCCGAGTATTGCTCGACCCCTCCGTTCTCAAAGGCGAGGGTGCGGTTGGTTAGGTTGTCGAGCATGCTGCGATCGTGCGAGATCAGGATCAGCGCGCCACTGTATTGGCGGAGCCATTGCTCGAGCCACTGCACGGTTTCGATATCGAGGTGGTTGGTCGGCTCGTCGAGGAGGAGGACCGAGGGCTCCCGCAGCAGCAGTTTCGCCATTGCGATCCGCATTTGCCATCCTCCCGAGAATTCCCCGGTATCGCGATCCATGTCGGAGGATTTGAATCCGAGCCCGCCGAGAACGGTCTCGATTCGCGGCTTCATCTTGTCGATGTCGTGATGATCGAGTCGCAACTGCAGATCGCCGAAAACTTCGATGAGATCCCCATAGGCTTCGCTCTCGGGGTCGCCGGTTTCCATCTCAGCCTCGACCTCCTTGAGCTGCTCCTGCAACTGCTTCACATCGTCGAAAGCGAGGGAGGCCTCTTCGAAGACGGAGGTCCCCTTGTGCTGGACCCCTTCCTGGGGGAGGTAGCCGACCGTCGTCTGCTTTGCCTTGATGATCCGGCCGGTATCCGGTTGCTCGATCCCGGCGATGATTTTCATCAGGGTCGACTTTCCCGCCCCGTTCGGACCCGCGAGGGACCAGCGTTCCTTGGCCCTCACCGTAAAGGAGAGGTCTTTGAAAAGAGAACGTGCTCCGTACTCGATGGATACTTTGTCGACTGCCAGCATGAAGAGGGCCGGAAGGTAGCGCAGATTGCGGAGAGGGAAAAAGAAAAGCCTTGGGGAAAGAAAACCTCTCCCGGCGATTCTCCCTCAGAAGGAAGGCCGGCTGCCGGGGGCGTGCTATTTTTTCCCGCTACGCTTTCTTCAGCATTCCACTCGAATCGCCGAAATCAGAGCTCGGGACTCCGAATTCGTGAAGCATCCGCACGTAGAGATTCGACATCGGGGTATTCTTCCCGAGATCGACGTGACGACCCGGAGTTAATGCGCCCCCGCCATGACCTGCGAGAACCACCGGGATGTTGTCGTTGCTGTGCTTGTTGCCATCGGCGATGGTGCTGCCGTAAACGATCATCGAGTTGTGGAGGAGGCTGTTGCCATCCACGTCGCGCGCGGATTCCAACTTCGACAGGAGATACCCGAATTGCTCCATGTAGAATCGATCGATCTTGGCGATCTTATCGAGATTCTGCTTCTTGTTCTGGTGATGAGAAATGCTGTGGTGTCCTTCGTTGACCCCGATCTCGCGAAAGTTCCGGTTGCTCCCTTCATGCTCCATGATCATGGTCGCAATCCGGGTCGAGTCGGTCTGAAACGCCAGGACCATCATGTCGGCGAGAAGACGAAGGTGTTCCTTGTGAGTCGAACCTTTGCCTTCCGGCGCTGAAACACCGGGATCGGGTGGCAAGCCGAGGGCTTCCACTTTTTCGATCTGCTGTTCGATCTCACGAACCCCGGTCAGATACTCGTCGACTTTTTGCCGATCGTTTCGACCGAGATGCTTGTTGAGCGCTTCGGCATCCGCCTTGATGAAATCCAGCAACGAACGTTTCGAGGCATACCGCTGGCCGAGGCTGTCGGCCCTCTCCTTGGCTCCGCCGGCTCCGAAGAGTCGTTCGAACACAGCTCGCGGGTTCGATTCGGGCGTCATCGGCTGGGTCGCGGAACGCCATGAAATATTGAACTGGTAGGCACAGGAATAACCAGAATCACACTTGCCCGATTTCCGAACCCCGGAGGTCGTCAATTCGAGGGACGGGAAACGGGTCAGGTCCTTCGCTGCCATCGCGGCGAGTTGATCGACCGAAACGCCCACCCGGATATCCGACCCGGCCGTCTTCTTGGCGCGTTGACCGGTGAGGAAGGTCGCGCTGCCGCGGGCATGGTGACCGGCACCGTCTTTTCCGGAGGTGGCATTCTTGTGTTCGAAGCCACTGAAAATCTGGAAGTGATCCCGCAGGTCGGCGACGGGTTCGAAAGTTTCTCCCAGCTTGTATCGCGAGGACGTTCCCTCGGGACGCCATTTTCCGAGGTTCACTCCGTTGGGAACATAGAGATAGGCCATCCGGAGGGGCGCTCCTGTCGCCGTGGTGCCGATGCCGCGACTCGCAGCCTGCAGGGGGCGGAACACCTCCAGTGCCGGGAGTGTCAATGAGACGCCTAGTCCTCGCAGGACGGATCGGCGGTCGAGATTGCGGAAGTCATTTCTCATATCGGATCAGAATACCGGTTTTTTCCTGGGTTCCAAAGCAGAATCCTCAGCGGCTTCCTCGTCGCTGTTGGAATGGCGCGCTTTCGATGATGCCGAAAATGAGCTCCTGGAGGGTGGGGTTTTTCTGCAACCGTCCCATGAGGAGATCGATGGTGGTGGCGTCGTAGTACTCGACCCCGCGACCGATCGCGTAGGTCAGCAGCTTTTCCGAGAGGCATCGATAGAAGTCCTCTTTGCGACTTTGCGCGAGGATGGTTTTGAGGCTGGCGACATCGCCAAAAGTCTCGCCGGTGAGCAGTTCTCCCGCGGCATTGATCGTTTTCCCATGTTCCTTGGTTCGGTATCGCCCCAGGGCATCGAAGTTTTCGAGTCCGAGTCCGATTGGGTCCATCCGGGCATGACATCCGCGACAATCGGCACTGTCCCGATGGACTTCCATCATTTGTCGCATCGTCGGATTCGGACCGAGATCCTTGGCCACCTCTTCCAGTTGGGGGGTATTCGGTGGAGGAGGAGGCGCCGGCGTGCCGAGAAGATTGTCGAGAACGAACAATCCGCGTTTCACTGGGGACGTGCGAGTCGGATTCGAGGAGACAATGAGATAGGAACCGTGTGTCAATACCCCTCCTCGCTCGGGATGTTTCTCGAGATTGACGGGGACAAATTTCTCTCCCTCGACCCCACTGATCCCGTAGAAGTTTGCGAGCCGTTCGTTGAGAAAGGTGTAGCGAGCCGAGATGAGCTCTTCGACGGGACGATTGTTTCGCAGGACGTGATCGAAGAACAACTCCGTCTCCTTGCTCATATCGTCGAGCAGTCGCACATCGAAAAGCTCAGCCGCATCTCTTCGGTCATCGACGCCGAGGATGACATGGGGAGCGAGGGGCGTCGTCGTGACGTCGCGGGTCTGCAGCCACTGTCCGACGAAGTTTTCGACAAAGCGTTTCGAACGTGGGTCGGCCAGCATCCGATTGACCTGCGCCCTGAGGTTGTTCCGGAGACTCTTGTTGTAGGCGAGGCTGAGCAATTCATCGTCGGGAACCGACCCCCAGAGGAAAAAGGAGAGTCGGGATGCGAGTGCGTATTCGTCCAGCCAGACGACCTTCCCGGGGTTGTCGGGCTCGGGTTGGATCTCGATCCGGAAGAGGAATCGGGGAGAGCAGAGACAGGTCGCGATGGCTTCCCGGATCCCGTCCTCGAAGTTCTTTCCCGGGCGGCTTTCGATATCCTTTACGATATCGACAAGGCGCTCGACGGTCTGGGGTCCGATGGGTCGACGAAAGGCACGGCTCACGAAACTCCGCATGATCCTTCGGGCGTAGGCTTCTCTCTGCTTGGCATCTCCCTTCGGCTCACCCTCGACAAAGATCATCCGATGGCCTTTGGAATACTCCTTGTGTTTCCCGTCGAGAGGCCCCCGGATGATGACTCGCCGGATCGTCATGGCTTGTTCTTCCTGACCTTCGGTCGGCGGTTTGGTTGGTTTCAGCTGAACCCGAAACAGGGGGCGCCCTTTCTTGAGGTTGACGACTCCGCGGAGCTCGATGACTTCGCGTTGATCCCATCCCAGGGTTTCTTCCCCGAGAGTGTCCTTGGCGCAGGTCACCGTGAGCTGGGCTTCCTGATCCGTCGCCTCGATCGCCCCGCGGATCTGGTATTCGACCGTAACGTCGTATTTTCCATCCCACTTGATCTCGGGAGCGGTTCTCAGTTCCACCTCCTTTCGAAAGGGGAGCCAGAGTCCGTTGTCCCTGGGGTTCCCGGGATCCCTGAAATTTTGTCCCGCAATCATTCGGACCGGAACCTGGGCGTTCTTTCCCTTGGGCAGTGCTTCGAGGACCACCTCTTCGGCCGCGGCGACATATTTCTCCATCAGGAGCGGGGAGATGGAAAGCACATCGCCGATGTTGTCGAAGCCGTAGCCGGTGTCGTCAGGTGGGAAAAATTCCGTGGTGTTGAACTCGACTCCGAGAAGGTCGTAGACCGCATTCCGATACTCCGTACGGTTCAGCCTGCGAATCGTCACTCTTCCGGGGTCTGGATACCTGGGGTCCAGTTTGAATACCTTTCTCTGGATCCAGCTGAGAAGTTTCCGCTTCTCTTCATCCATCAATTGATCTTCATCCGACGGCGGCATGATCTGGCTCCGGACATCCTGCCAGATCGGCATCCAGTGTTTGATGTCATTGAGATGGGTCGAAAGATCGCTGAACTCGTCCATCGAGAATCCTCCTTTGGAGGAACCCTCGGCGTGACAGCCGTAGCAGTAATGCTCCAACAGCGGTTTGATCTCCTCGTAATACTCGGCCAGATCGTCGGCGGCGAGAGGGGCGATCAGCAGGAGGCAGGAAGCAGTGATGAGGAGGCGCATCAGTCCCGGGAGAATCCGGAAACTGATGCGATGTGTCAATCGGAAAGCAGGCCGAGCGGGCTGCTCGGCCTTTCGGAGCACTGGGTGAAAGGTGTTTTCATTCGGGAAAGAAAAGCAATAGCTTCGATAGATCGATTTCCCATGGCCTGCCGCTTCATCCGGTGACACCCCATCTCTCTGATGTCACTTCTTTCCTTCTCCTCCCCTGGATCTTCCCGTTGGAAGGCATGGTTGGACGCGCATGGAGAGATGTTTTTCCTCTACTCTCGACAGCAGACCCGGAGCGAGGCGGATGCGAAAGATGTGTTTCAAGATGCCCTCGTGGAAGCGTGGCAGAAAACAGACCGCAGGATCCCGGACAAGGCCCTTGTCTTTGCGACGATCCGTCGCAGGGCGATCGACTTGGGACGCAGCACGGACCGTCGCTCAAAACGGGAGCAACTCGTAGCCGCTGACCTCGACAACTGGTTCGTGAGCGACTTTGCGAAGGAAGATACCCGACGATTTCTTAAGAATGCGCTTGGCGAACTGCCTGACCTTCAACGCGAAGTATTGATCCTTCGTGTTTGGGGTGATTTAAGTTTCCCGGCCATAGCGAACCTGACAAACGTCACCGTTGCCACTGCTACCTCACGCTACCGCTATGCGCTGGAGCGTTTGCGTGATTCCCTTGCTGAACTCAAACCATGAAAGATGATCTCGAAATCGAATCCATGCTGAGAGATCTGCGACCCCAGCAGCTTCCGGCTGACCTTCGGACCCGAATGAAAGAGCCGCCGGTGCGAACCGATCGGTGGAAGCGGGTTGTGGCTCCGGCAGTGCTTGCTGCTGCCGCAGTCTGGGTGGTTTCCCTGATTCTCCCCTCGATGCCTCCTCGAGCTGGGGGGACGCTGGAGCCGGTCACGATTCTCCAACAGCAATCCTCCCTGATCGATAGCCGAGTGATCGCTGTCATCCAGGGCGATGGCCAGGCCTGGGAGGTTATGGACCAAGAGTGGCTCGATGAAGAGCTTGCGATTTGTTCTTCCAGCTCGGTTCAGGTGCGATTTACGGCCACTCGCCGCGAACTCGTTTATCAGCCTGTTCCCTACTACTAACTACTAACCTTCTGAAGACACTCCGAATACCAAAATGATGAAGACGACGAAATTGAAAATACTCATTGTGCCCTGTCTGCTTGCTGCCCTGGCAGGCTTCACGCCACTTTTCGCTCAAAACGCGGAACGCAAGGTTGGTGCCGATGCAAACGGATCCACTTCAGCTCAAGGCGGTGGTTCGAGTAGCAGTAGTTCGAGCAGCAGTTTCAGTGAAACGCGTTCGAAAAAAGTGGTCATCATCAACGGCAAGACCGTGGTCGATGAGTCCACGCACACGGTGAATGGCGATGAAGTGAACCAGGGAGAGGATGACCCCGAAGGAGACAAGAGGCCTTGGCTGGGGCTTCGCGCCGAGGCCGCATCGTCGGCATTGCGCGCCCAACTCGGCCTCGATGAAGAGGAAGGGATCGTCGTCGTTGATGTCGTTCAAGATGGCCCGGCCGATCAGGCTGATCTGCGCGTAAATGACATTCTCTTGAAGCTCGAGGGAAAGCCGCTCGGTTCGCCCGAAGATCTCGAAAATGCCCTGGAGGAACGATTCGTCGGCCAGACGGTTACGGTCGAGTACCTCCGTCGTGGTGTGAGGGGTGAGGTCGATGTCACCCTTGAAAAAAATCCTGCAAGGGATGGCGATGGCAACGATCCCGGGAATCAGGAACAGATGGAGGAGTTGCTGGAGCGCATGAGGAAGATGATGAAACAAGAAGGCGCGGGCGGTGGTGCCCGGATTCAGATCGAAGACGTCGATGGCAGGGGTGGCAATTTTCGCCAGAACGATGGGAACGGGTCGTTCAAGATCGAGGTCAATGGCAACAATGCCCAGGACCTCGACGCGATTCTGGACAATCCGAATCTTCCGGAAGAATTCAAGCGAACGGTTCGAGACATGCAGAAACGTATGGAGCAATTCGGAACCCGGAAGGGTGAAGACTGAGGCTCGCGAGGTTCGAAGATTCTGACGAAGCTAAGGGCGGAGCCTGTTTATTGATTCGGAAGCTGGCGGAATGTCAGGGCGTCGTGCTCGGAGCTTTGTTTTCTCCTCTCGAGGCTGACGAAACAGGGTTGACTCCCTGACCGAACCCTGTTGGGTTTCCCCTGTATGTCCGACCATCCCCTCATCGAAACCTTTCCCGCGCTGTCCTCGATCGAGGGGCTGGTGCATGGTTTCACCCTGCGGCATCCGCAGATCGATGTGAAGACGGATCGCGACATCGCGATTTCTCGACTGGAAGAACATTTTTGCGATTGTCTGGGTGCTCTCGGGATCTCGAGAGACGAGGTCGCGACGGGGCAGCAGGTTCATGGAAATCACGTCGAGACTGTCCCGGGTGATTCGTCCCCCGGGCGTCCTCACTTTCTGGAAACGGATGGGCTCGTCACGGCATTGGAGGGGCAGTTTCTTGGGATCTTCGTCGCCGACTGCGGGGCGGTCTTCATCGCCGACCCGGTCCGGAAAGCCTGCGCCATGCTGCACTCTGGGAAAAAGGGGACCGAGCTCGGGATCACGAAGGAGGCGATCGGGAAGATGCAGAAGGAATTCGGATCGGACCCGGGAGATCTCATCGTGCAGCTTGCTCCCTGCATTCGTCCACCGGCCTACGAAATCGATTTCGCCAAGCAAATCGTCGCGGATGCAATCGAGTCCGGTGTGCCTGCTTCGCAGGTTCACGATTGCGGGATCTGCACGACTAGCGATCTCGACCGCTACTACAGCTATCGATTCGAAAAGGGAAAGACGGGGCGGCTCTTTGGCGTTATCGGTTGGTCAGCATGAGTGATTCTTCCGACAAGGACGGCGTCTTCAAGATCAAGGCTCCGGCAAAAACCAATCTCTGGCTTCGTGTGCTGGGCAAGCGGGAGGACGGCTTTCACGAGATCGAGACCCGGATGGTGGCCCTGTCCCTCGCCGACAAGCTGAAGCTGCGCTGGCGAGAGGACGAAGAGGTCAGCCTGCGTTGCTCGGATGACTCCCTGCCGACGGGGGAAGAGAATCTCGTCGTCCAGGCCGTCCGTGCCCTGGAGAAACATTGCGGAAAAGTGTTCGCGGTCGATATCGAGTTGAAGAAAAAAATTCCCTCCGGTGCCGGTCTCGGTGGCGGGAGCAGTGATGCCGCGGCGGTCCTTCTTGCGATCAACGAAATGGCGCAATTGAATCTCCCCCGGGAAGAGCTCGCGAAGGTCGGCGCCACGATCGGATCGGACATTCCCTTCTTTGTTTACGAGCGTTCCTGCGACTGCCGGGGACGAGGGGAAATCGTCGAGCCGGTTTCCGAGCCGGTCCCTTCGCTTCCCATCTTCCTGCTGAAACCAGCCTTCGGCATTTCCGCCGCTTGGGCTTATCAGCGGTTCGCCGAGTCGGCAGAATACGACGGGTTTTCCTACGAGGAACAGAAGCAGGACTGGGGTTCGATGAGCAATGACCTCGAGCGTCCCGTTTTCGAAAAATTTCCCGTCCTCGGGGAGATGAAGGGCTGGCTTCGCGCTCAGCCGGAAGTGGAAGCAGCGATCCTGTCCGGATCCGGTTCCACGATGTTGGCGATTCTGAGAAAAGAGGCTTCGGGCAAGAATTTTAACAAGCGGGCCCAGGAGCGATACGGGGAGACGACCTGGAGCTACCTCGGGGAAACCTGCTGAAGAGAATACGAGTGGACGAGAAACCAACAGATCTCGAGCAGGAGAGCGTCCGGGTTGATATCTGGACCTGGGCGGTTCGTCTCTTCAAGACCCGAGCTCTCTCCGGTGCCGCTTGCAAGAAAGAGCAGATTTTGATCAATGGACAGCGGTGTCGTCCCTCTCGCCAGGTTCGTGCGGGGGATGTCCTCGAGGTGCGGCGGGGACTTCTCACCCGAACTGTCGAGGTCCGGGCGGTCCTGACCAAGCGAGTGGGTGCCAAGCGGGTCGAGGAGTTCCTCATCGACCGAACACCCACCGAGGTGTATGAGGCCGCTGCTGAAGCCATTCGCCTCGCGCGCGAGGTGACGCCGCAACGGGACGCCGGAGCAGGGCGCCCCACGAAACGCGAACGACGGAGCCTCGATGAACTCATGGAGGAGTCCGAAGAGGAGATGGCGTCTTTTGAAGAGTTCGTGAAATCGTTTACGCGGAAGCGCTGATCGGGTAGGGTGCTCACCAATCCTCGAAGTTGAAATGAGCAATCCTCCCTGGTCGGAAGAGATCCGACGACTCTATCTTTCTGGTGCCGCGAACCAGTTCGTCCTTCACGGCAATGTGAACGATCGACTTCTGCTCACGGGAGAAGAGGAGTCGAAAGCACGAGTGGGGAACCTGATCGACTACCTGACCGAAATTCAATTGCAGAAGTTCGACCTCGTTTTCAGTTATGAACTCGGGGGAGGGCTGCGGGTCGAGTCGGGGCAGGAATTTTTCGAGGATCTCCATTTCCACGGAGGAGAACTCCCTACGGATCCTCCCAATGCCATCGGCTACCTCGACCAGTTTCTTCGTTACCTCATCAACCTTCGCGCCATCGAACCTGCCTCGGAGGAAGCGCGTCGGTATGCGGGTAGGAATCACCATGTCGCGATCGTCATCAAGGCAGCCGAGTTGATCTTTCCCATCTCGAAACAGACGCGCGATTACCAGCTCAATTCGATGGCCTCGGTGGTGCGGTCGTGGTCGCACGAGTCCCACTATCTCGAACAGAACCTGGCCGTGTTCCTCGTGACCGAGCACCTCAATGACTTGAACCATCTCCTTTCTCGGAATCAGCGGGCGGCGCGAGTGGAAATCCCGATGCCGGGTCCCGCGGAGTTGGAGCCGACCTTTGGCTACTTCGAGACGGTCTATCCGATCGCTCTTCAGAATTTTGTCGGGAAGCCGGAACTGCCAGCGTCTCGTCTCGCCGGGGCGACCGTGAGCTCGGTCGAGTCGCTGCTCCGGCAGAAAGAGTTCGAGAAGTTGAGCCTTGCCGAGAACGATCTCGCCGATCTCAAGAAGTCGCTCGTGGAGCAAGACTCGCAGGGGTTGATCGAGTTTCTCGAACCGACTCGGACCCTCGACGATGTTTATGGTCATGATGCCGTGAAATCGTGGATGCGTCAGGATATCGCCCTGTGGAGACAGAACGATCTCGGTGCCATGCCGATGGGATACCTTCTCTGTGGACCGGTGGGAACGGGGAAGACTTACCTGGTCGAATGTCTCGCCGGGGAGGCCGGCGTGCCCGTGGTGAAGATGAAGAATTTTCGCGATCGCTGGGTCGGGAGTACCGAAGGAAACCTCGAAAAAATCTTCGGCCTGCTGCACGCGCTGGGAAGATGTGTCGTCTTCATCGACGAAGCCGACCAGGCGCTGGGAAGTCGAGATGCGGGCTCCGGTGATTCCGGAGTTTCCGGTCGAGTCTATTCCATGATGGCGAAAGAGATGAGCAACACCGCAAACCGGGGGCGCATTCTCTGGATTCTCGCTTCGAGCCGACCCGACCTCATCGAGGTGGATCTGAAGCGACCGGGGCGGGTCGATGTGAAGATTCCACTCTTTCCGGCCCACGAGGGAGAGGAGAGTTATCGCCTGATCCGAGCGCTGGGGAAAAAGCACGATCTCGATCTCCCCAAGGAATGTCCTCCGGAGGTTCTCGAACTGATGCCGGAACTGGTTACTCCGGGCGCTGCCGAGTCGATCGCAATCAAGGTGTATCGTCTCGTCCGAACCAAGTCGGTCGAGTCGGTCGAAGCTCTACGGGATTGTCTCGACGAATACCAGAACCCGGTTCCCCAGGACATCATGGATTTCCAGATTGGTCTCGCTGTTCGCGAGGCAAGCGATCTCGACTTTGTGCCCGAAGTATTTCGAGGTCATTCGAAATTCGTGAAACCTTGAGGAGGTGCCGGTGTTGATACTTCCTGTCATGCGTTGGTTTCCCTGGTTTCTTGCTCTCGCCCTTTCTCCGTCTCTCCTGGCGGAGGAAGAGGTGGGAAACAACTTTACGCCCACTTCCGTTGCAGGGCCCGACTTTGCCTTGCTGAAATCGCAATCGCCCTTTACCCGATCCATCAATCTCAGCGATTCCCTGATCCTGACCGGAATCGCGACGATGGACAACGAGCAGGTCGCCACCTTGCTGAACAAGGAGACCAAGGAGACGTTTGTGGTTTCCAGCACCCTCAACTCGCAGGGTTGGAAAATGGTCGAGTTGAAAGCCGATGAAGATCTCGAGAAGGTCTCGGCCAAGGTCGCGGTGGAAGGAGGCGAGGTCGTGACGGTTCGCTATGCCGAATGGCAGCTCAAGCCGGGGGAAGCCCGTCCTGGGGCCGGCCCGTCGGAGGGGGGACAAGGTCAACCGCAAGCCCGTCCGGATGCGAGAATGAAAGGAAAGGGAGGCGGAGACGGGCGCCGAGGAGGCCCATCTTCGGAAATGCGCGAGAAAATGATGAAGCTCAGCGAGGCGCAGCGCGGCGAACTCTTCTCGAAAATTCGGGCGATGCGGGAAAAGAACCCCAACATGAGCCGCGAGGAGATGGGCGAAGTCATGCGAAAGAACATGGACTCCATGCTGCAAAACAAATAGCCCTGAGGGTTCTGCTCTTAGCAACCCTGTGCGGGGCAGGGCATTACCAAAACAAGACCGCGAGGACGTGGTCCCTCCGGCTGGGCGAAGGAGGGACATCGTCCCCGATGTCCGCAGGGGAAAAGCTACCGAAGTCGTGAGACCAAAACCGGACCACGAGGACGTGGTCCCTCCAAGGCCGAGGGTCCGGAACCCTTGTCCCGGAAAACTGTCCGGGAAAGGGATGGACCGAACTTTCAACAAGACTACTTCCGAGAAGCGGTCTTCTTTTTGGCCGCTTTTTTCGCTGGGGCTTTCTTGGCTACTTTTTTGCGGGCGGTCTTTTTCTTGCGGGTCACTTTCTTCTTGGCCCCGGTTCGGCCAGGGAAAGTCAGCTCTGCGACACCCGACTTGTCGAGTTCGCCGATTCCGAGTTCAACCATGCGGTCATACTGGGCTTTGGTAGCCGTGTTGAGAGGCAGGTTGAGCTTCTTGGCCTTGGCGAGACCTCCGGCGATTCCGGAATCCTTGGCCGCGTGGGAGGCGGAGAACCAGCATTCGTGATCGCGGTCGATCATGTCCTCGGCGTCGGTTTCGAGCACCCGGGAGTTCGCTCCGGTCTGGGAAAAGACCTCGCAAATCATGTTGAGATCGTGACCAAGAGACTTGGCCAGACCGAGACCTTCGGCGAGCCCGGCGGTGTTGATGTTCATCACCATGTTGACGAGGGCTTTGACCTCGGCGGCTTTTCCAATCTTTCCGATGTGGCGAAGATTAATGCTGATGTCTTCGAGCAGCTTCTTGTTCTTCTTGTAGACATCATCATCCGCGCCCACCATGAGGTAGAGTTGGCCGGTCCGTGCGTGGCTGATCGAGGAAGCCATGCAGGCTTCGATCGAGCTGGCCTTGCGACGCTTCGCGGCGGTGGCTACGGTTTTCTGGATTTCGGGACTGAGTGTTGCGCAGTTGATGAAAGTCGTGTCCTGGGCATCGACGAGCAGGCTGTCCTTCTTCCCGAGGAAAATCTTCTTCATCGCGGCATCGTTCGTGACCACGGTGAACACGATATCGGCATTGGCCGTGACATCGGCCAGCTTGGTGTAGGCCGTCGCACCGATCTCTTCGGCGAGGGCATCGGCGCTGGGGCGATGCACGTCGTAGACGGCGGTCACGTTGTAATTGAGGTCATTGAGATGCCGAGCCATGTTGGCTCCCATTCGACCGACTCCCACAAATCCGATTTTCTTGGTGCTGGGACGACGGGCGGTTTTCTTTTTCGCAGTTTTTTTGCTCATAGTGAGTTCGTAGACTAGGGGATAAGACTACAAATGAAACGAATCGTAAAGACTCGCAAAGTATTTTTATGAGACCTTCTCCCGAGAATGCGTCGTGGTGGCGCTGCTTCGTTGATGCGCTGCGCGGTGTCAGCACGGCATTCCGGAGCGAAAGGAACCTGCGAATTCACTTCGTTCTTCTCGTTTTTGCGGTGGTGCTAGGGTGGTGGTTGCAGCTTTCGACGACGGAATGGATTGCGCTCGTTCTTTGCAGTGCCCTTGTCGTGGGAGCCGAGATGTTGAACACCGGAATCGAGTTTCTTGCCGATGCGTTGCACCCGGAGGAACATCCTGTGATCGGCAAGGCCAAGGACGTCGCCGCCGGGGCGGTATTGATCGCGGCGGTTGCGGCAGTCATCGTGGGCGCTATTCTTTTCCTTCCAAAGCTATGGGAACTGTTCGCGAAATAGAAACACCCGAGGTCGGTCTCGGATGGGTGGACGAATTGAAGGATCTCCTGGGGGATTCCCAAGTCGTGACCCACGCTTCGGTTCGAGAAGAGTTTGGAGGAGACCGATGGCATGCCGCCGCGCTTCCAGACGTCGTCGTCCATGCCGAGTCGCGCGATGATGTTTCCGCCACGTTGCGATTCGCCCACGAGAACGAGATCCCGGTAACGACCCGCGGTGCCGGGGTCGGTTATGTCGGTGGCTGTGTTCCGGTAAAGGGAGGGATCCTGCTTTCGGTTCGAAAGATGGATCGCATTCTCGAGGTCAATCCCGGCGATGGGGTTGCGGTCGTCGAGCCGGGGGTGATCCTGAACGATCTCCAGGAGGCGGCTCGGGAGCTGGGCTGGTATTACCCACCGGATCCAGCGAGTCTCAAGGAGTGTTCCGTCGGTGGAACGATCGCGACGAACGCTGGGGGGCCTCGCTGTGTGAAATACGGAGTGACCCGGCACTATATTCTCGGCCTGGAAGTTGTTCTTCCCAATGGGGAAATCCTCGAAACCGGAGGGCGTTGTCACAAGAACAAGACAGGTCTCGACCTGATCGGGATGTTTGTCGGATCCGAGGGGCTGCTCGGCGTCGTGACCAAAGCCACCCTGCGATTGATTCCTCATCCGGAAGCACGGGCCATGCTGACGGCCACCTTTCCGGATTTCGAAGTGGCGGCGACTGCAGTACAGTCCATTCTCAACTCGGGATGGCAACCGTCCGGTTTGGAGATTACTGATGGGTTTACCTTGCAGGCGGCGCGGGATTACCTGGGTCCGGAAATGCTTCCCGACGGGGAAGCGCATCTCATCGTCGAGTTGGATGGACGAAAGGAGACGGTCTTGCAGGATCTGGCCCAGTTGAAAAAGCAGGTAGAAAATCTCGATGCTGTTTCCGTTCAAGAAGCTCGCGACAAGGAAGCCTGCGAGGCGATCTGGACGCTGCGACGCGAGTTTTCCTACTCCCTTCGCGCGACGGGACTTATCAAGCTGAACGAAGACATCGTCGTCCCACGATCCAAGCTCGTCGATCTCGTGAAATTTGCTCGAAAGTTGCAGGAAGATACCGGGATCCCCATCGCCTGTTTTGGTCACGCTGGTGATGGCAATATCCACACCAATCTAATGGTGAAGGACTATGATACCGATGCGGAGGCGCGAGCAAAAGCCGATGAGGCGCTTGATGTGCTCTTTCACTGGATCATCGAGAACGATGGCCAGATCACCGGAGAACATGGGGTAGGCCTCGCCAAGAAGCGCTGGTTCTCCGATGCGGTCAGCCCGGTTTCCGCAGAGGTTCATCGCCAGCTTAAATCGACCCTCGATCCGAAGGGAATTCTCAATCCCGGAAAGTTTATTGAATGATGGAAAGCGAAGAAGAATGGGAAGATGGCGTTTCTTCCAATGAGGAAGCCGAAGAGAAGAAGCCGGATGGCTTGATCCAACTGACCTTCGAGGAATCCCGAGTCCTGGGATGCCTTCTCGAAAAAGAAGCGACGACGCCGGATCACTATCCGCTGACGTTGAACAGCCTCCACTCGGCCTGCAATCAATCGAGCAATCGGGATCCGGTGACCGACCTTGGCACCGACACTGTTGAAGAGGCAATGGAAGGCTTGCGCTACAAGCAGCTCGCGATCCTCGTGCATCAGGCGGGAGCCCGT
Organism: Verrucomicrobiales bacterium; assembly: GCA_029213195.1. Classification (GTDB taxonomy): domain Bacteria; phylum Verrucomicrobiota; class Verrucomicrobiia; order Verrucomicrobiales; family DEV007; genus Arctic95D-9. The sequence continues at coordinate 77,507 of JARGNI010000020.1, read as the reverse complement.
GTGCCGAAGTGCAAGCATACGATCGAGAACAAGTTTCCCTACCTGACCAAGGGACAGCAGGCCATTCTCTGCGTGCTCTTGCTGCGAGGCCAGCAGACCGCCGGGGAGTTGCGTCAGCGCACAGAGCGGATGCATCCCTTTGTCGATGTCGCGAAGGCCCAGGAAGTGTTGGATGAACTGGTTCATTATGAGCCTGAGCCGCTGGTCAAAAAGATCCCGGCGGGTGGGGGGCGACGAGTCGTGACCTATGTCCATCTTTTCTGTGGGGGTGCCGAGAATCTCACTTCGGTCGCGGAGGTCGTGTCCCCAGCGGGGGAATCATCCGGAGACGCTGTTCCCGCCGCATCGTGGCGCGAGGAAATGGAGTCCGAAATGAATTTACTGCGTTCCGAAGTCGCTTCCCTGAAGGACGAACTGGAGCAACTCAAAACCAACCTCGGAGTATGAAACCCACCAAGACCCTGACCCTGTTCTCTTTCCTTGTCGCTTTTCCGGCATCCATTTTTTCCGAGCCTCTCTGGCCGGAGGGGAAGGTGCCCTACTTGAAGGAGAATGCCCCGGCAGAAGAAGTCCCCACGTTGCATCTCTATCCGACAAAGGGAGGCGAGACGCATACCGGTGCGGCGGTCGTGATTTGTCCCGGGGGAGGATATGGTGGACTGGCTCGGGATCACGAGGGCCATCAGCCCGCCCAGTGGTTCAACGAGCAGGGAGTGTCCGCCTTTGTGCTGCACTATCGTCTCGGATCGCAGGGCTATCATTATCCGACTCAGCTGGCGGATGTGCAGCGGGCGATCCGTTGGGTCCGAGCTCATGCCGAAAAATTCGATCTCGATCCCGATCGCATTGCGGTGATGGGATTCTCGGCCGGGGGTCACCTCGCGAGCATGGCGGCGACTCTCTACGAGGAAAAGGCCTACGAGGCTTCCGATTCCATTGATGAAGCCAGTGCTCGTCCCAACTTTGCCGTCCTCTGCTATCCCGTGATCAGCATGGAGCAGGGAGTCACCCACGGGGGATCGCGGAAGAATCTACTGGGTCCGGATCGGGCGGATGATCCCGAGTGGATCGAGAAATTGTCCTCGGAGAAAAATGTCACGGCGGAGACCCCTCCCACCTTTCTCTTCCAGACCAATGCCGACACCGCAGTTCCTGCCGAGAATGCCGTCCGGTTCTACCTCGCACTGCGGAAACACGGAGTGCCGACCGAGATGCATATCTACGAGCGAGGACCTCACGGGGTTGGACTGTATCGTGGCGATCCCGTTCTCGGGACCTGGTCGGGACACTTGAAGAATTGGCTGCAGACGCATTTCTTCTATTCTGGGAAGCAGGAGCGAGCGGCCGTGAAAGGCCAGGTCTCTCTCGATGGTCAACCCGTGAGTTGGGGTGTGCTGACCTTTCACCCGGAAGACGAGAAGATCCCGCCGACCTCGGTTCGGGTGCGACGCGGCAGGTTTTCGGCACCTGCCGAGGATGGACCGGTTCTCGGGAAGGCGGCGTTGACTCTCGAAGGAAGCATCTGGGAAGCGACCGGGGATCCCGGCGATGTGGCAGTTTCCCTGCAGAGCCTTTCTCCCGACTCCGATAAGGAGATTGTCATCGAAGTGCAGGAGAAGTCGGACCCGATCGAACTGGATTTCCGATCCCGCTAGGCGAGACCTAGTCCTCTTCCTCCACCAGGGCATACTCCTCGAGGATGCTCCGGGAAACATACTGCAGCGCCGCTTCCGAAGTCGCCTCGAGCACGACGGGACAGGCGAAACCTTCGTCGAGAGCCTCTTTCCAACGTCCCGCACAGACGCACCATCGATCGCCCGGTTTCAGTCCGGGAAATCCATACATGGGCATGGGAGTGGAAAGGTCGTTGCCTCTCGACTTGGAAAACTCGAGGAATTGTTCGTTCACCTCGCAGCAAACGGCATGACAGCCATGGTCTTCGGGGCCGACCTGGCAGTGACCGTCTCGATAGAATCCGGTCAGCGGTTCCATGCTGCAGGGGATCAGCTCTCCTCCGAGGACATTCTTGTTTTCTTCCGGGGTCATACCAAACAGTTCTTCCATCCCACCGATTTTCCACTCCGAATCCTCTCGTTGATGCGTCCCCATACTCACAAACTCTGAGTTGCCCTTTTGCTAGGAAGCGTATCGTTGGTTACCGACGGGTATCTGTGGAAAGAAGGAAGATGTTCAGAACTCTGGTGAGACTCTTACGAAATCAACGCGAATCCATGGCAATCCCTGTTTCATCCGTTAAAATCCATGAAAGGACACGGATTGGGCATGGAATTCCGAAGTCGCCTTTTCTTCTCCTCCTTTTTCTCCGCAGGCCCTTTCTTTTCGAAACCCATTCATGAGTGATCCTGAAAATCCAGAACCCACCGTCTACGGAGGCAGCCATTCCTCGCCTCTGCGGTGGATCGTGCTCGCGATCGCTCTCGTGGCCGGGCTCTGGTTTGGGATCCAGGCGCTTCGAGATGCCGAGGTCGCGGGAGCTGGAGAAGGCCCCGGTCCGGGTGGGGCTCCCCAGGGGCCCCCTCCTGCCACGGTGATCGCTTCACCTGTGGTTCAGAAGCCGATCCAGGAACGTCGACAGGTAACGGGAACGTTGATGGCGGTGCAGCGAGCGGATGTGGCTTCCCAGGAAACAGGAGCCGTCGAGGAGGTGCTCGTCGATGTCGGGGATGAAGTGGAGGAAGGACAGATTCTCGTGAAACTCGATGGCCGGCGCCTCCGGGCCTCTCTCGCCGAGGGAACGGCGAGGCGTTCGGCCGCATCCACCGTGGTCGCGGAGCGTGCCGCTGAGTTGGAACGAGCGAAGATCGATTTCGAGAGGAACGAGTCCATGTTCCAGCAGCGAGTCGTTTCCGAAAGAGAGTTTCTCGATGCGAAGCAGGCACTTGCCGTGGCCGAGGCCAAGGCATCGGCCGCGATGGAGGAAGAAACGGCGGTGGAGAAGGCTCTCGAGTTGCTCCAGGTCCGAGTCGACGATCTCGCGGTCCGGGCTCCCTTTTCGGGGCGAGTCGTGGAACGGCATGTCGATCCGGGGGAATGGCTTTCGCCCGGCAGCCCGGTTTTCACCCTTGTCTCATCGGGAACGATCGAGGCGTGGGTTCAACTTCCAGAGCGATTTGTGGCCGAGGTGGCTTCGGGGGCGAAGACCCTCGAAATCGTCCTCGATGGCAATGGGATGCGTGTCCCGGCGGAGTCGATTCGGCGGGTCGCGGATATCGATCCGGTGACTCGACTTTTTCCTGTCGTCGTCGAACTGGATGACCGAGATGGCGCTCTCCTCCCCGGGCTTTCGGTGCACACGGATTTTCCCGTGGGGAAAGAAGAGGAGCTGGCTGCGGTGCCTGTCGATGCCATCATTGAAACCTTCCAGGGCGCCTCCGTTTTCCGGGTCGCTCCCAATCCGGACCAGGGAATGCCGATCGCGGAGCGAGTTCCGGTCGAAGTTGCGTTTCGAGAGAATGGTCTCGTCTATCTGAAGTCGGATTCCCTGAAACCGGGAGAGCAGGTCGTAACCGAAGGCAACGAACGACTCTTCCCGGGAACGCCACTGATCCTCGGGGAGCTTCCGGGAGACCAACCCTCGTCGACCCTCGACGAAGTCAAACCCTGACCGATGATCCAGAAAGCCATCGATCAACCCATCACCGTTGCGGTAGCGGTGCTCCTGAGCGTCTTTGCAGGCGTGCTCGCGGTGACACGGGTGCCCATTCGCATGACGCCCGAGGTCGAGTCGGTGGTCGTTTCGGTGATGACGGGTTGGGAAAGCGCCTCCGCCGAGGAAATCGAGAGTGACATCGTCGAGGAGCAGGAGAAAGTTCTCGGCGAAGTCACCGGGCTCGCCGCGATGACCTCGACCAGCGCCGCTGGTCAGGGGACGGTGCGGCTGGAGTTCGAGACGGGAACCGATATCGACGGAGCGCTCGCCGAGGTCTTGCAGAAACTGGACGAGGTGCCCGGTTATCCGGATGGAGTTCTCCAACCCGTTGTAGAAGGAGTCGATCCCGAGTCGGTCGATTACATTTCCTGGATTGGTCTCGCCTCGACTGATCCCGAGTTTCAGTCGGCCCGGCTTTACGATTTCATGGAGCGTCGACTGCAGCCGCGGTTCGATCGTGTACCCGGGGTGAGTCAGGTCGGGATTCGGGGAGCGGTGCAATCCGAGTTGCATATCATCGTCGACCCGGTCGCAATGGCGAATCGCCGGATCACCTACTCCCAACTGCGAGATGCCATTCGCAGTGCCAATGTCGACGTCTCGGCGGGTCGTATCGAGGAGGGAAAGCGGGATATTCGAGTGCGCAGCACGGGACGATTCCAGACCCCCCAGGAAGTCGAGGACATGGTCCTGCTTCGCAATCAAACGGGGCCTGTCTACCTGCGGGATATCGCCGAGGTCGAGGAGAGCTACAAGGAACCCTCGAGCTGGGCGCGGGCGAGAGGCTACCAGATGCCCTTCTTCAATTTTCAATTGGAGCGGGGGGCAAACCTGCTCGAAACAATGGGTGCGCTGATTGACGAGGTCGATGCGCTCAATGCTCCGGGTGGTCTTCTCGAGCAGAAGGCGCGTCAGCTTGGACTGAATGGCGATCTCGAGCTGGTCATGACCTACGACTCGACCACTTACGTGAGGGATGCGGTCAAGCTGGTGCGTTCCAACCTCCTTCTAGGCGCCGTTCTCGCGACAGCGACTCTGCTGTTCTTCCTGCGTAGTTTTCGCAGCGTTGGGATCATCGCGATCGCGATCCCGGTTTCGGTGATTGCTTCGTTTGTCGTTCTGGTCGCGTTAGGGCGGTCGATCAATATCATTTCGCTCGCCGGTCTCGCCTTTGCGGTGGGCATGGTCGTCGACAACGCCATCGTCGTGATCGAGAATATTTATCGTCATCTCGAGATGGGGAAGCGGGCTCCGCGCGCAGCGGTGGACGGGGCAAAAGAGGTGGCGGGTGCCGTGGTTGCCTCGACCCTGACGACACTCGCGGTCTTTTTCCCGATTCTCCTGATCCAGGAAACGGCGGGGCAATTGTTCCGTGACATCGCTCTCGCGATCATGGCGGCGGTTGGATTGAGCATGATCGTCTCGATCACCGTGATCCCTGCGGCGGCGGCGCGTTTTCTGCATCGCAGTGATGTCGGGAACGAAGAGGGGAAAACGCCTGTGGGCCGGTTCTTTTCCCGACTGCTTCGTCCCCTGATTCATTTCGTCGAGGTCCTTCCTCGCTGGGTCGCCTCGCTGGTTTCGGTAGGAACACGGTCCTGGCCACGGCGTCTCGCGATCATCGTGGTTTTCGGTGCGGTGACGATCCTCGGAACCCGCATTCTCCTCCCGCCGCTCGATTATCTGCCCACCGGAAACCGAAACATCATTTTCGGGCTCCTTTTTCCGCCTCCCGGCTACAACCTGGATCAACTCTCGGCGATGGGCGAGCGCCTCGAAAAGCGGATCCAACCTTCGTGGGAGACGACAGAGAACAAGTTTGGGATCGAACAAGTCATGGAGGAGGAACAGGGGCTTCCGACCGGTCCGCGTGATGAGCGGGAACCCGTTCCCATGGGCATGGGGGGAGGCGATGCCACGGTGATGCCGCCGCCTTTGGATCACTATTTCCTGGTCAGTTTCGAGGGGCGAATGTTCCACGGAGCGATCTCGCAGGACAAGAAGAAGGCGGTCGACGCGGTTCACCTGCTCAACCATGCGACTTCCGGTATCGCGGCACCCGACACGATCGCCTTTGCCTTTCAAATGCCACTTTTCCGAGTCGGAGGAACCACCGGGTCTGCCATCAAGATCGATCTGACCGGCAACAACCTCGACGAAGTCGGCGCGGCCGCTGGAGCTCTCTTCGGAACCCTGATGGGGCAGTTCGGTCCCGGCACGCTCAAGCCCGAGCCTCCCAACTTCTCCCTTCCCCTGGCCGAACTGCGCATCGTGCCGGACGACGAACGTCTGCGTGAACTCGGCATGACTCGAGCCGATCTCGGGTTGGCGGTTCAAGCGAACGGGGATGGCATTCTCCTTTTCCGTGACTACGAAGAGAACGGAGAGCTGAAGGATATGAAGATCCTGAGCCGATATTCGCGGGGAAAAGAGGCCATGGAGCAACTGCTCGATGCTCCGGTTGCGACTCCCCAGGGAGCGGTCGTCGATTTTGGAAGTATCGCGGATTTGCAGCGAGTCCGTGGACCGGATGAGATTCGTCACGTCGATCGCCTGCGAGCGGTCACGATCGAGCTGACACCGCCTCGGGGGATGCCGCTCGAGCAGGCGATCGGTCAGGTCGAAGAAACGGTCGAAGGGCTTCGCAACGGGGGGGCGATTCCTGCGACCGTGGGGATGAACCTGTCGGGCTCCGCGGGTAAGTTGAACGAGATCAAGACTGTCCTCCTCGGCGATGGCAGCTTCCTCGGGACCGTTTCGAGCACCTTGTTTCTCGCCTTCCTCGTGATCTACCTGCTTCTCGTGATTCTTTTCCAAAGCTGGTCCTATCCTCTCGTCATCATGATCAGTGTGCCGCTTGCCACTTTCGGTGGATTCATCGGTCTCGCCATCGTTCACAAATGGAGCGTCATCGATCCCTATTCCCCGGTGCAGAATCTCGACATGTTGAGTATTCTTGGCTTTGTGATCCTGGCGGGAGTGGTCGTGAACAACGCCATCCTGATCGTTCACCAGACCTTGAATTTCCTCCGCGATGATCCCGGTCTCGATCCGCAGTCGGCGATCCATCAATCGGTCCAGAGCCGAGTCCGGCCCATTCTCATGAGCACGCTGACGAGTGTCGGAGGTATGTTGCCCCTCGTCCTGCTGCCGGGAGCCGGTTCCGAGTTGTATCGCGGGTTGGGCGCGGTCGTCGTCGGTGGCCTGATCGTTTCGACGGTGTTTACCCTGTTCCTTGTTCCGACGGTGTTGAGCGCGATGTTTGCCTTTCGCCGAGACGACGCGATAGTCTCCGCCAACCAGGAGGTTTCTCCTGAAACGAAACACACTGGAGAAGTGGCGCCTGCCTGAGTGCAGATCGAGAACGCCCTCTCCTCATTTTATGACGGACACGTCGACACGAACCTTTGTCCTCCTGGGATCGCTTGCTGGCAGCCTTTTCCTGTCGGGTTGTGTCGTGGACCCTTCGGAACTGAGCGATTCTTCACTGGGGGAAGGAAATGCCTACCAGGGGGCGCAACGCTCTCACCCGATGCTTTCGGCTGGGCGCTGGTGGGATTGTTTCGATGACCGTGGTCTCAATGAACTGATTCGTCGGCTCGACAAAGAGAATCCTTCACTCGCGGTTGCCCTGGCGCGTTATGACCGGTCGCGTGCCGAACTGGGATTGTCGCGTGCCGACCAGTTTCCCCGCATTACCGGGGATGCCGATGCGAACCGGAAAAGGGATTCCTCGAGCGGCGTGTTTGTTCCGAATGAACTCACCTACAACGAGTTTCGGATGGCTTTGAATCTCGAGTACGAAATCGATCTCTGGGGACGAGTGCGACGTCTCGTTGAGTCGGCCGAGGCGGAAGCCGAGGCAGCGGAGGCCGACTGGGCGGCGACTCGACTGTCCCTTCGATCGGAGCTGGCTCGCAACTATTTTCAGCTGCGGTTCCTCGATGCGGAAATCGATGTGCTTCGGCAAAGCCTGAAGCTGAGGGAAGAAAATCTCCGTCTTGTGCGTGCGAGGATCGAAGGAGGCGAGACCACCGATCTCGACCTGGCCCGGGCCGAGACCGAGCGGGAGGCAACCCGGGCGCAACTCCTGGGGCTGGAGCGAGAGCGAGCTACCTACTTCCACGCGCTTGCCGCTCTTACGGGCGAGGTGCCTTCGACCTTTTCGCTTCCGGGAGGAGGTCTGAAATCTCCTCCTGCGATCCCGGCAGGAATTCCGTCGGATCTCCTTTCTCGACGTCCTGACATTGTCGCTGCCGACCGGCGGATGGATGGTGCGGCTGCCCGGATCGGGGCGGTCAAGGCGAGTTATCTTCCCCGGATCAGCCTGACAGGAATGGGAGGTCTCTCGAGCCTGGACCTGGCCGATCTCTTCAATCCTTCCAGCCTCTTCGGCGAAATCGGTCCGCAAGTCGAGGTGCCGATCTACAATGGGGGGAGGTCGGGGGTGGATATCGATCGTGCCTTTGCCGACTCCGACGAGGCGGTGGCCCTCTATCGGGAAACCGCTCTCCAGGCTTTCCGCGAAGTCGAGGATGCGCTTTCCGGGATTCGATTTCTCGATCGCGAAATCCGAGCCCACGAGGCGGCGGCTTCCGCGGCAGAGAGAGCCGCGAGGATTTCTCGGAAACGCTACGAGGGCGGTCTTGTCAGTTTTCTCGACGTCGTCGATGCCGAGCGTACTTCCCTGAGCGAAAAGAGGGAACTCGTGCAGGCCCAGTCGGCGCGGTTGTTGCAGACGGTGCAGTTGATCCAGGCGCTGGGCGGGGGATGGGAAGTCCCTCTCGAAGAGAGCGATTCGACCACGGAGAAGGCTGACTGACGACTTGAGGGTCGGGTGTGGACACACGTTCTTGCGTGGATGGAAATTCCGGCCCACTCGACCGAACTTGCGATCTATGAAGGGTCTTCCCTCCTCACTTTACCAGTCCCAGGTCGACCGACGTCTCTTTCTCCGGAGCGCTGTCGCGACCATTGCCCTGCCTTCCCTCGAAGCGTTCTCGGAGGATTCCGTCGGCGAGAAGGGGAGCCAGGCTCGCAATTTTGTCGCGATCGGGGCCTATCTCGGATGGCACCAGAATGCCTTCTACCCGGCGGAAGCGGGATCGGGATATTCGATGCCACGGACGCTGGAGCCGATCTCGGACTATCGAGATCAGTTTACGGTCTTCTCCGGGCTCGATCACCGCGCTCCCAACGGGCACAAGGCCTGGATCAATTTCCTGAGTGGAAAAGCCCCGGGAACCTATTCTCTCGATCAGCAGGTGGCGGACCGGATCGGAGGTGAAAGTCGCTTCGCATCGATTGAGCTGGCGACGGGAGTGGGCGAGGGAGCCAAGACGATGAGCTTCACGAAGCAGGGGGTCGGACTTCCCACGATCATGAGACCCAGCGTTCTCTACCGTCGCCTTTTCGTATCGCAGGCCGAGCGCGAACGAGCCGAGTATCTCATCGAGAGTGGCAAGAGTTCGCTCGACAGTGTTCTCGAAGATGCGAAGCGATTCCAGGCAGGACTTCCGAAGCGGGATCGGGAAAAATTGAACGAGTATTTCGACTCCTTCCGGGCCGTGGAGAAACGAATGGATCGACAACTTTCTTCGCTCGATGATCCCGTTCCCGAAACCGGTTACCAGCTGCCGAGTTATGATCCCATTACTCCGAATCTCCAGATGGAGGCCGGGCGCATCATGTATGATCTCATGGTTCTCGCGCTCGATTCGGGATCGACACGGGTTCTTTCGCTGTTTCTAGATGGCTTGGGGCAGGTCTTTTCCATCAACGGCGAAGTTCTCAAGGCGGGATATCACGCGCTATCGCATCACGGGAACGATCCGGAGATGATCGAAGATCTCATCGCGATCGAGCGAGCGCACATCGATTGTTTTGCAGGCTTCCTGAAGCAGCTCTCCGAGAAACGGAACCCGCAGGGGAAATCGCTGCTCGACGACACCGTGATTCTTCTCGGAACCGGGATGGGAGATGCGAGTCGTCACAGTAATGCGAATCTCCCGACCCTCGTCGCAGGGGGAGGATTCCAGCACGGGCGCCACGTCGCTGTCGATCGCGCCAAACCCGACGCTCCGCTCCTCGGGGATCTCTACCTGACCCTGATGAATCGCCTCGGCATCGAGCAGGAGAATTTTTCCAACGCGACGAGAAACTTGAACCAGGTTTTCTCATGATGTCAGGATCGGATGTGGTGACGGCCTCTCCGAGGCTTGGAGGGTGGTTGCTCTCGGCAATCCTCTCGGGAGCGGTTGGAATTGTGGCAGAAGAAATTCCCAAGCCGGTTGAAACTATCCTCTTTGAGAATTGCATCGAGTGTCACGATGCCGACTCGGAAAAGGGAGGGATCAATCTCGATCATGTCACGATTCCCTGGGACGATCCCGATGCGGTGGAGCAATGGTACAAGGTCTACCAGGTCATGGATCACGGTCACATGCCGCCTCCGGATCGCCCCCAGCCGACGGAAGCGGAGAAATCGGCCCTCCTTTCTTTTCTCGATACGCAGCTGCAGGAGCACACGGATTTCGGAGGGACTCTCCCTCGGCGTTTGAACCGTCTCGAGTATCGCAACTCGATCCGAACGGTTTTCCTCATGGACGAATTCGAGCTTCCCATGGGATTCCCGAAGGACAATCGGGATCACGGGTTCGACACCGTGAGCGAGGCGCTGGTTCTTTCTCCTCCCTTGCTGGCGGCTTACCAGGAAGTGGCGCAGCAGATTGCCGATGAGCTGTTTCCGATCGAGAGAACGCTCCCGGAGTCGACGGTTCGTCGTGCCGGAGTCGAAGATCTCGTCCTCAGTTTTTCGGCGGCGACGATTCATGAAGACGCGCTCCGGCTCGCCTGTCACAGCACCGACTCCATCATGCGGAGCAGCACCTGGCCCAGCAAGATCGAGATCACGACTTCGGGGCGGTACGAAGTCTCGGTCGACGCTTCTACCTTTCGTCCCCGGGACGGTGAACCGATGATTCTCGAGATTCGGGCTCGGGAAGTGGCGGCGAGCGACCGGAGTTCGTCGAAGTCGTTTCGTCTTCTCCGGGAACTGGAAGTGACCGACGAATCTCCGAAGACCTTCACCTTCGAGGCGGATCTCTACGAAGGGCAGACCCTGCTCTTCCGCTGGGCCAATGCGGAACTCTCCCATGATCCCAAGGTCTTTCGCGCGTTGCTGGAGAAACGATTCCGCGAGGACAAAAGATTTCTCGCGGCCTGGCAGGAGATGTTGTTTCCGAAACGAAAACGAAACGTCTCCGTCGCGAGTTTGCGAGGTCGGAACGGATGGGAAATCTACCAAAGATACCTCAAGGATCCTGACCTTGATCTTTCAGATGCGACGATGGATTCTCCCTACACGCGCAGAATTCTCAAGCTCGCGGATAATGCCGGAGCGGTTCGGAATCTCGGAGATTCCTTCACCTACGAATATCACGAGTTCGGACCGGCCCTCGAGCTTCATGAAGTGACGGTGTCGGGGCCGTCCGCGCTGGTCGAGGATCCCGTCGACAAACGTCGGGCTACGATTCGGGAATTCAGTTTCGGGAAACGGAAAGCAGGAGAGAGCGACGAGGTCTACGCGAGAAGGGGCACCGGAGGGTTCCTGACAAGACTCTTTCGTCGACCGGTCGATGCAGAAACAAGGGACCGCTTTGTCGACGTCGCGCGCAAGCACTGGGAGGAAGGTCACTCCTTCGAGGAGGGAATGCATCTCCTCGTCCGGCAAGCCCTGGTTTCTCCCCGGTTCCTCTATCGCGAGACGAGACCGGGGGAACTCGATCAGCATGACCTGGCGAGTCGGATCGCCTTTTTCCTGACACGTTACCCACCGACCAGCCAGATCGTTCACTTTGCGAGACAGGGAAAGCTGGCCGATCCGGAAACCCTTCGGAGTGAGATCGAACGATTGATTCCGAAGAGTCCTTCCTCGCCGATGATCCAGGATTTCACTGGCCAGTGGCTTCATACCCGGCTCCTGCCCGAGATCATGCCGGATCCGGCTTTCGGCTTTACGCTGGAAGAGGTCGAGCTGGCCAGGGTCGAGACCGAGCGATTCTTTGCCAAGATGATCGAGGAGAATCGTCCCATGACGGACTGGGTCGCTCCGGATTTTCTCCTCACCTCGCGGCGATTCGCGGAGGAGAACTATGACTATCCACCGGGCGAGAAATCGCTCGTCGGAGCCAGCGTGACGTATCGTAGCAGCCACATGAAAATCGAGCGACTCCCGGTCGATCCGGCGGGACGCTACGGTGGGTTGCTCGGGCAGGCGGCCACGATGATGGCGACCGCGAACGGTGTGGATACCCAACCGGTTCTTCGCGGGATCTGGGTGCTGGAAAATATTCTCGGAATGCCTCCTCCGCCGGTGCCGAATAATGTGCCCGCCCTGACTCCTGATGTGCAGGGAGCCAAGACCCCGCGCGAACTTCTTGCTGCCCACACGAAGTCGGCCAATTGCGCCGGATGTCATCGTCATATCGATCCCATTGGCTTCGCCCTCGAGAATTTCGACCCGGTGGGGCGTTGGAGGGACGAGTGGCCCGAGATCGAGGTGCCGATTGATTCATCCGGCGTTCTTCCCGATGGGACGGAGATCGATGGCTACCTCGACTTCAAGCAGTGGCTCGTAGAGAACATCGATCTCGTTTCCGAATGCCTGGCCGAGAAGCTCATGATCTACGCGACGGGTCGCGTTCCTTCCTATGTCGAGCAGGTTGAGATCCGGGAGATTGTCGACAGGATCGAGAAGGAGGGCGGGGGCTTTCGAGATCTTCTCATTGCCCTGATCGAGAGTCGGACCTTTCGGACACGCTGAGAGAGTCGCGTTTCGGAAAGGGGGCGGTTCACGTAATCCCGCTCAGAGCCTCTCGTGACGACGGAAGGGTTTCGCGTAAGTTGATCGGGTGAAGAGATCGGCGCTCATCCCTTTTGGCATTGCACTCCTTTTTTCCTTCGGTCTTCTCGTGGCATCTGCCGCAGCCAAACCGATCGGGAAAATGGGTGGCACCGAGTATTTCGAAGCCAAGGTGCGTCCCTTGCTCATCAAGCACTGCTACGAATGTCATTCGGAGGAGGAGAATGCGCAGAAAGGGGGGCTCCTCCTCGATCGGGAAAGCGGGTGGCTCGAAGGAGGCGATACCGGCAAAGCGGTCGTGCCGGGCCAGGTCGATGCGTCCCTCCTCATCGAAGTCGTGAGACGGGTCGATGAAGATTTTGCGATGCCTCCGAAGTATGCGCTCAGCGAGGAAGAAGTCGACGTCCTCGTTCGCTGGGTCGCTGCCGGGGCACCTGGTCCCGCCGAAGACATGGGAGAAACGGAGTTCTCTCAGCTCGGCGATCAGGAGGTGATTTTCGAGAAAGCCGAGGAGCACTGGTCCTTTCAACCCGTCACGGTCGTCGATCCTCCTCAGGCCGATCTGGCGGCTTGGAATGAAAATCCCATCGACCAGTTTGTCTTTGCGTCCTTGAAAGAGAACGGGCTTTCCCCTTCGCCGCGGGCTCCGGCAAGAGCCTTGGTCCGTCGAGTCAGCTATTCTCTCACGGGTCTGCCTCCCACCGATACCGAGCTTTTTGAACTCGAGTACTCCGAGTTGATCGAGCGTCTTCTTGATTCCCCTCGATATGGGGAACATATCGCGCGTCTCTGGCTCGATGTGGCTCGTTACGCGGACACGGCCTCGACCTATCGAGCGGATACGAAAACCCCTCACTACTATCCCTATGCGTTCACCTATCGAGATTATGTGATCGAGGCTTTTCATACCGACAAGCCCTTCGACGAGTTCATCCGCGAGCAACTCGCGGCCGATCTCCTGGGGCTGAAAGAGGACGCTCCCGAGTTGGCCGCTCTCGGATTCCTCGGCGTTTCTCCGCATCGCAGCATGTCGCATGACTTTGTCGATGATGTCATCGATGCGACGACGAGAGGGTTGCTCGGAATGACAGTCTCCTGTGCGCGCTGTCACGATCACAAGTTCGAGCCCGTTCCCACAGCGGACTACTACTCGCTCTACGGGGTATTCAACTCCATCCAGCGTCCCTCTCCCTGGGTGCTCGATGCCTACCCGAAAATCGAGGGGTACCAGCCGTCCGCGGAGGTCGTGGCCGACTACGAGAAGAAGCGGGCCGCGATCGACAAGAAAATCGTCGAGGCAGGAGACAAGAAGCGAGCCGGGAACAATCGCTCGGTGAAGGAGACCATCGAGCAGACCGAGCTGGCGGAGTTGCTTCTCTTTCACGAAGGAGCCCCGGTTCGGGCCATGGCGGTTTCCGAAAAGAAGGGTAAACCGGTCGAGCCGGCGGTGTTCATCCGTGGGGAACCATCGAATCGCGGAGAGCGGGTCCCACGTCGCTTTCTCGAGATTCTCGAACCCGAGCAAAAACCTTTCAGCAGTGCGAACAGTGGACGACTCGATCTTGCCGACAGGGTTCTATCCCTCGACAATCCGCTGACCGCTCGCGTCTATGTCAATCGGATCTGGGGAATGCTGATGGGAGACTTTCTCGTCGATACGCCTTCCGATTTCGGACTGCAGGGAGAGGCCCCGAGCCATCCCGAGTTGCTCGATTTTCTCGCCGCTGAATTCCGGAAAAACGGCGGATCGACCAAGCACCTTGTTCGACTCATCGTGTCCTCGCAAACCTACCGGCAGAGGAGCAGTCTTCGTGAGGATGCGGCAGCGGTGGACCCGGAGAACGAACTCTACTGGCGGGCCAATCGGAAGCGTCTTTCTGTGGAAGAGCTGCGCGATTCCCTCCTCGCCGTGTCGGGTGAACTCGACCTGACGATGCGAGGACGCCCCGGTCCGCTCTGGGGCGAGGAGCATTCCAAGCGCCGGAGCATTTATGGCTATGTGAATCGCTTCAATCTCGATCCCACCCTTCGCAACTTCGATTTTCCCTCTCCCATGCAGACGCAGGGGAGCCGGACCGACAACATCGTCCCTCCGCAGGCGCTCTTCCTCATGAATTCTCCCTTCGTGATCGAGCAGGCTCGCAAGGCGGTGGACTCCCTGGGATTCGATGTCGGTGTGAATCGGGTCGAGAGGATCACCGCAATCTACGAGCAAATCCTGCAGCGTCCGCCGGTCGAGAACGAGATCGAACGGATCGGTCGCTTCGCCGATATCGAGAAGGGGCGAAAGGTCAATCCCTGGCCCCATGTGGCGCAGGCACTCTGTATGTCGAACGAATTTCTTTACGTGGACTGATGAACGAATTTTCTCTCACTTCGCGTCGCGAAGCCCTGCAACGTCTCGGTTTCGGATTTGGTGCTCTCGCTGCCTCGGATCTGTTGGCCAATTCGACTGCCCTCGATTCACCCCTCGTTCCGCGGCAGCCCCATTTTCCGGCGAAAGCGAAACGGGTCATTCATCTTTTCATGAATGGAGGCCCTTCGCAGATCGACTCCTTCGATCCTAAGCCTTCATTGCACAAACTCGATGGGAAGGAACTCCCCGAGTCGATCAAGAAGACCCTCCAGCCGACCCAGCGAAATCGAGTCGGCACGGTCTGGGCCTCGCCGTTTTCCTTTTCGAAGCATGGGGAGAGCGGGCTTGAAATTTCGGAATTGTATCCCCATGTCGCGAAGCATGCCGACAAGCTCTGTGTGATTCGGTCGATGCAGAGTGAGATCGCGAATCACTCGCCTGGCTTGCTCATGATGAACTGCGGACATCCCGTTCTCGCCCGCCCCAGTATCGGGTCCTGGGTGCTCTACGGCCTGGGCACGGAGAGCGAGGATCTTCCTGGCTACGTCGTTCTTATGCCCAGTGGGATGCCTACGGCTCAGTCGAGAAACTGGACCAGCTCGTTCCTTCCCGGGGTCTACCAGGGCACTCACATCGAGACCAATGCCAAGGGGGGAGAAATGATCCCGCATCTCACCCGGAGCGACATCCGAACGGGAACCCAGCGAAACCAGCTTGGACTGACCCAGTTTCTCAATCAGCGACACAAGAACAACCGGCCCGGAGACGAGCGACTCGATTCGCGAATCCACTCGATGGAGCTGGCCTTCCGCATGCAGGGCGCGGCAACGGATGCCTTTGACGTCACGAAGGAACCGGAGGCGGTCCAGGAAGCCTATGGCAAGACCCCGGTAGGGCGAAATCTCCTCATGGCCCGTCGACTCGCCGAGCGTGGGGTTCGATACATTCAGTGTTATCATGGGGCCGGGCAACCGTGGGACAGTCACAGTGGCTTGCTCCCGCGGCACAGGAAGTTGGCCGAGGAATCGGACCAACCCATCGCTGCCCTGCTCCAGGATCTCGAAGAGAGAGGTATGCTCGAAGACACCCTCGTCGTCTGGGGGGGAGAGATGGGTCGGACTTCGACGATCCAGAAAACGGGCCAGAAGGATCCCGAGCGCTGGGGGCGGGATCACCACGTCGATGGATTCACCGTTTGGATGGCGGGCGGCGGTGTCAAAGGCGGAATGAGCTACGGGGAGACCGATGATTTCGCTCTCAGCGTGGCATCGAATCCCGTTCACGTGCATGATTTGCACGCGACCATGCTGCACCTGTTAGGGTTCGATCACGAGCGTCTCACCTATCGATACTCAGGAAGGGATTTTCGTCTCACCGATGTCCACGGATCGGTGGTCCGGGACATCCTCGCTTAGGAGGAATGCCGCAAAGTTAAGGGAGTTCTTCGCTGAAATCGGCCCGGTCGGCGTTGTCACCAGCGCCGCTACATGGTTATGATGTAGCGGTCCCGCAGCTGCGGGAGGAAAGTGCCGACAATGATGCGTCCCGTTGGTATTCCGCTTAGACCTTTAGGGAAAATTCGAGTCGGGTCGAAAGAGGCAGGTCCATGGAATCCCTGATCATCGATGATGAAGTGCTCTCTCTTTGGGGCAGCAGTTGAAGCGATCAATCGAGATCTTTTGGAAGAAGCGTCTCGGGGACATCTTTATCAAAACGCTCACCGTGATTTTAAATTCTCCAGAATTGGTCACGTTTTTTCCGGCGTGAAGCAGTTGCTTGTCGAGAGCAGCTCCCTCTTCTATTCTTATGCTGTGAAAAAGAATACCAAACCTTTCTTGGCAGGACTGCTGGCCTGTTCGCTGGCGGCAGGGAACCCTCTCCAGGCGGAAAAACAATCCGAGCACGATATCGTGATCTACGGGGGGACCTGCGCCGCGGTGATCGCGGCCGTGCAGGCGAAGAAGATGGGAAAATCCGTCATCATCGTGAGTCCCGACACCATTCTCGGAGGACTTTCGAGCGGAGGACTGGGATGGACCGATACGGGAAACAAGGCTGTCATCGGCGGGCTTTCTCGAGATTTCTATCACCGCGTCTACAAGCAGTACCAGAAGCCGGAAAACTGGAAGTGGCAGGAGAAAGACGAATACGGCGGGAAAGGCCAGGGAACGGCGGCGATCGATGGGGATCAGAAAACGATGTGGATCTTCGAGCCGAGAATCGCCCGCGCTGTTTTCGAAGAATACGTCGCCGAGTTCGACATCCCGGTGCATCGCGACGAGTGGCTTGACCGGGAAAAGGGAGTGGAGATGAAGGATGGGCGTATCGTCTCCATCACCACGCTGAGCGGGAAAACGTATCCGGGTAAAGTCTTTCTCGATACGACTTATGAAGGCGACCTCATCGCCACGGCAGGGGTCGACTATCATGTCGGTCGAGAGGCCAACGCCGTTTACGGGGAGAATTGGAATGGCGTTCAGACCGGAGTTGACCATCACCAGCACCATTTCCAGGTGCTCGACAAACCGGTGAGCCCCTATGTCGTTCCCGGTGATCCGGACAGTGGCGTGCTTCCCCGGATCAGCACGGAGCCTCCCGGGGAAAAGGGATCTGGTGACCAGCGGGTCCAGGCCTACTGTTTCCGGATGTGTCTGACCGATCATCCCGAGAACCGGATTCCTTTTGCGAAGCCGGATGGCTACGATCCCGGGCAGTACGAGTTGCTTGTTCGCTGCTTCGAAGCGGGCTGGGGCATGGAGGTCTTTCGCAAGTTCGATCCGATTCCGAATCGTAAGACCGATACCAACAACCATGGCCCTTTCAGCTTCGACAACATCGGCTACAACTGGGACTACCCCGAGGCGAGCTACGAGCGAAGAAAAGAGATCATCCGGGAGCACGAAGTCTATCAGCAGGGTCTACTCTACTTCATCGCCACCGACCCTCGTGTGCCCAAGGATGTGCAGGAAGAGATGAATCGCTGGGGATTGCCCAAAGACGAATTCGAGGAAAATGGTGGCTGGTCCCACCAGCTCTACATCCGGGAAGCGCGCCGGATGATCGGAGATTTCGTCATGACCGAGAATGAACTCCGCAAGGTGCAGCCGACCCCGAACTCGGTCGGGATGGGCTCCTACACGATCGATTCCCACAACGTCCAGCGTCACATCGATGAGAATGGACACGTCCAGAACGAAGGCGATATCGGCGTCAGCACCCGTGGCCCCTACGAGATCGCCTACGGATCCCTCGTTCCGAAAAAGGAACAGTGTGAGAATCTCGTCGTTCCCGTCTGTGTCTCCAGTTCCCACATCGCCTTTGGTTCCATCCGGATGGAACCGGTCTTCATGATCCTCGGTCAAAGCGCAGCCACTGCCGCATCGCTCGCGATCGATGGGGACCTCGCGGTGCAGGATGTCTCCTATGAGGATCTCCGAAAGCAGCTCCTCGAAGACGGGCAGATTCTACACTACGATGGACCGGTGGCAGGAGGCAAGGGGCTCGCTCTTTCCAAGCTCGAGGGCATCGTGGTCGATGATGAAAAGGCCACCTTGGAAGGCAGTTGGAAGACCAGCTCTGCCAACGGTCCCTTCGTGGGGTTCGGGTATCGGCATGACAATGATGAAAACAAGGGAGAGGCGAGTGCGACTTTTTCAGCGAAGTTGGAAAAGGCGGGCACTTATTCTGTCCGGATTTCTTATCCGCCGAACGATAATCGGGCGTCGAATGTTTCCGTGGAAGTTCATCATGCTCTCGGCAGCAAGACCGTCGAGGTGAGCCAGAAGAAGAAGCCGTCGCACGAACCCTTCCAGGAAGTCATGACCGCGACTTTTGGAGCCGGGGAAACCGCAAAGGTCACGATTCGGAATGCCGATTCGGACGGCTACGTCATCATCGATGCGGTCCAGTGGCTGCCGGTGAAGTGAAGATCCAACAGGGTTGGGTGATGGACTCAACCCTGCTGAACGATCGGTGAGCGAATCAGCTCTCCGGCTCGTCGATCGCCAGCAAGCGCTGGCATTCCTCC
The DNA here is from genome assembly GCA_029213195.1 of Verrucomicrobiales bacterium. Taxonomy (GTDB): domain Bacteria; phylum Verrucomicrobiota; class Verrucomicrobiia; order Verrucomicrobiales; family DEV007; genus Arctic95D-9. Next base: position 58,591 of record JARGNI010000020.1, on the reverse strand, counting down.
AGCAACCACTCGGGGTGCATGAAGGGCTCGTAACTGATGTCCTGCCAGCGGATCCGCTGGCTTCCATCGATGAGGTAGGTGCCATGCAGGGCCATGTCCTCGAAATCATCAAAGGCTCGGTAGGCTTTGAAGTGATTGAGGGAGTGGTCGGACAGCATCACGAAAGGAAAGGGTGATTTCTCTCCTTCGTTTTCCTGGAAGGTTTCCTGGATGCCCTCGACGGTGTCGGTACTGATCGTGACGATCTCGATTCCGGCCTCGCGATATTTCTCGGCGAAAGGCGTGAATGCCTGGAGTTGTTCCATGCAGTGGGTGCAGCCCCGCCCGAGGAAATAGATCACGAGCACGGGGCGACCCTGGTAGTCGGCCAGGGAGACTGTTTCTCCTTTTTCATTTTTCAGAGAAAAGGAGGGGGCGGATGGGGGGGACCAGCGGAAGGGGCCGAGGGAATCGAGATCGGGACGCTCCCCGAGATCGTCCGTGGGTGCCGGAGGAGTTCTCCAGTCTTCGGGAAGACCCAGCGAAGAGGCGATGGATCCAAGTCGCGCCAGGGGTGGTGTCTCGAGATCGGCGAGATGTCCTGTCGTGCGCAGCTTTTCGAAAGCCTCTCCCAGCTCCTTCGCTTTCTCGTTTTCGGCGAGGATCTCGACCTGGGCGGCGAGAGGGAGAACCTGCTCCTTTCCGGAGCTGACAGCTTCGTTGGCCAGCTTGATTGCTTCTTCCCCGTTTCCAACGCGCTGCCAGAGGAGGGCGTGTCGTGATTTGGCGAGGTTCTTCAACTTCGGAAGCAGTTCTTTCGCCTTCTCGGTATCGGGTTGAGGTTTGGTCAGGGCTTCGTAAACGAGGAGCTCGTTGACGAGGTTCTGATAGGTCTCGATATCCTTTTTGAAATTCCTCTCCGCGGCCTCGCGCGCTTTCTTGATCTCGCTCTCCTTCTTCTTCGCGTTCTTGGCCTTGGTCTCGGCATCCGCCATCGCCTTGTCCCGCTTCGCGGTTTTCTCATCGAGAATTTTTGTCAGCGCGGCGAGGTGCTCCTGGCCACCACTGAGATCACCACTCTCGAACTTTGCGATGCCGACGAAGCGGTCGTGATCTTTCTGGGTGATCGATTTTTCATCGACGACGAGGAGACCGTTCTCGGATTGGCGAATCAATTCCTCCCACTGCTCGTAGCGCACGAGGGTGTCACGCAATCGCTGACGACCATATTGCCAGCTGCCTCGACCGGGATCGAAGGTCGAGTCGTCGTCCTCTTTCTTGAACTTCGCGAGACGGGGGAGCGAGATCATGTTCGTCGCCAGTTCGACGGAACGACTATGCTGGCCGAGGAAATCGAAGTTGCGGATACACCACTCGTTGTTGTGCGCAAAATTGTGAATCTGGTCCGGGACGATCTGGAATCGCATCATGTGAGCATGGTCGATGCGAGCCGAGGCTTCCTGCTGCCAGGTGGCATCGGCGTAGCGCTGGAGCTTCGAATAGATGTGGCCGGGCATGTGCCACATGTGAGCGATCCCGGGAGCGGCGGGACCGCAGTTGGCAGCGGCCTTGAGGGCCTTCTCCGGCGTCTCCCGGTCCCAGAGATGGATCTGGTAGTGATTGGCGGGATGGTCCGGATCGGCCGTGAGAATTTTCTCCGCAAGCAGGTTGATCGCGTAGTGACTCGGAATGGCGAGACCCTTGCCGTGGTTGTAGTAGATCTGCTTCATGAGGAACGCCTGGGCCTCGATGTCGTCGGGATTCTCCATCGCGATTTCTTCGATGGAGCGAACGAACTCGCGGAGACGTTTCTTCTGATCCGCCTTGGGGTCCTTGAAGTATTCCGCGAGGCCTTCGATCCAGAGCTGCTCGCGCTCCGAGACCTTTTCCTTTCGCTCGACGGCCTCCTCGATGAATCCCTTGCCTCGGGCGTTGTTCTTGAAGTTCGCCATCGCCATGCCCCAGTAGGCCATCGCACAATCGGGATCGATCGCGGCGACCTGGCGGAAACTGCGCTCGGCTTCGAAGTCCCAGAATCCGTGCAGCTGCCCGACCCCCTGGTCGAAAAACTTCTGCGCTTCTTCGCTCTTCGTCGTGACCGGGAAACTCACGTCTCCCGTTCCGGGAATCAATACCGCGGCCTGTCGGGGACCTTCGTTGAAGACTTCGCCGTGGTAGGAATGTCCTTCGGCTGGAGCCTGTTCCTCGGCGGGAGTCGATTCTTCCTCTGCGTGGGAAACGACGAGCGCAGGGAGAAGGAGGGAAAAGAGAATGCGTTTTTTCATGGAGGAAAGGGGAGGGCGATTACTTCAACTCGCGGATAAAGATATTTCGAAATTGCACCAGGCTGGAAGCGGGGGACCAGGTTCCGTCCGCCTTTTTTCCGCCGTGATGCTGAAGGGCCAACCGGCCGCGTTCGGGGATCTCGGGAAGGAGGGCGTCTTCGATGATGAGGTGATCGTTGAGGACGACGGTGAGACGGTCTCCTTTCATCGTGATCTGGAAGGTGTTCCATTCCCCGATCGGACGATCAGCTTTGCGGTTCGGTGTGACCCCGGCCCGGATTTCCGGCGGCTGGTCTTCATTGTTCCGAATCCCATAGACTTCTCCGGAACCGATCGGCCAGCACCAGATGTTGAGCTGATACTTTCCTTCGCCGCGCAGGTAGATTCCGGAGTCGGCATTGGGCATGGGGTGGGTGATTTTCTTTCCCGCCTCGTCCCTGACATAGGAGCCATCGGGGAGGACATAGGGGACTGGATAGAATCCTGTCGTCTCCTTGATCCTCCAGTCGATACGGAGTTCAAAATCGCCGAACTCTTCGGCACTCCAGAGATGTTTCTCCCCCTGGGCTTCGGACTGAGCATCGTAGTCGATGACCCCGCCGAGGACTTTCCAGTGTCCGTTGTCGCCCTCTGGAACGGTCCATCCTTTGAGGGTCTTTCCGTCGAAAAGAGAACGGAATCCTTCAGGCGTTTCATCCGGGGAAGAAATTCCGAACGCGAGAGGGATCAAGGAAAACAGGGGGATGAGAAGACGAGGATGCATGGACCGGCGGGAACTATGACAGGAAAAGGAGGGGGGAAGCCATGTCTTTTTTGCCCATGAAGGTGCCACCCGCTATCTTGGTGGGACGGGATCAGGGAGTGGCAGAAGAGCACCTGCCATTCTACGATCGCTCCATGATTCGTTGGATATCTGTTTTCGCATGGGTTCTTCTTTCAATCGGTGGGTTGGCCTTCGCCGATGACAAGCCCGGGGAGAAGTCTGGAGAGGGAGCTTCGAAACCTTCCTACTACCTGATTGGCAATTCGCTGACTTGGGACACGGTGCCCTCCAAGCTCGACGGGGATGTGCAATGGCATGTCGACTGTGGAAAGAGTCTTCCTTTCATCTACGAAAATCCGGATAAACCCTGCGTGAAGACTTCGACCTTGTGGCCGCAGGCGCTCAAGGAGAAGCAATACGACTACGTTTCCCTCCAGATCCATTATGGCAGCACGCTGATGGAGGATGCGGCGGTGGTCTCCGAGTTGATTGCGATGCAGCCGGATGCCACCATCATTCTCCACACCGGTTGGGCCAAGTCCGAGTATCGGGTCGAGGAGTATGCCAAGAAAAATGCAGGCGGAAAAATGCAGCACAGCCCCGTCTATTTTCGAAAGCTGTTGGAAACTCTCCGGGGGGTGCATCCCGACCGGGAATTTCGACTTACCTATGCCCAGAATCTACTCCACCAGGTCGCGACCGATATCGGGGCCGGGAAAGCGCCTTTTAAGAAGATCGAGGATGTCTATCGCGATGCGATTCACATGAATGTGGTCACGGGGCGCTATCTCATGCACAACGCGATGCGTCTCGCACTGGATCAGCCCATCTCCGGGGAAGGCTTTCCGAAGATCGGAGAGGCGGAGAAAGCCTATCTCGATTCCGTCCTCGCGATGCGCGATGATATCGCGGCTCGGGTGGACGCCGGAGGGAAGTGATTCTTCCTCGCGAGGAGGAATCGTGTCGACGGTCATTTTCCGACTTGCGGCACGGCCAAAAACGGGAGAGGGCAAAGAATGGAGAAACCTGCAGAAGAGGCCGTCGCCCCGGAAGAACTGGCCGACAACGAGATCAAAGATGCCCAGGTCATCTTCCTGGATGTCTGGACTGGCCTCGTCGACGAGATAGGCGAGGAGAATCTGCGGTTTCCCAAGGAAATCATTCTGCTGGGGGGAGCCCCGGGTTCCGGAAAAGGAACCAACACCGAGTTCATCATGAAGGCGCGGGGATTCACTTGTCCTCCGATCGTGGTGAGTTCTCTCCTCAACAGTCCCGAGGCCAAGGCGCTCAAGGACAAGGGAATGCTCGTCGGTGACCGTGAGGTCATGGGAATCCTCCTCCGCAAGATGCTTGAGCCGGAATTCCGCGATGGTGCCGTCCTCGACGGATTTCCTCGCACCAAGGTGCAGGTCGAGTGCATGAAGTTGCTCGTCGAGAAAGTTCGGCAACTCCACCGGAGCCATTCCGATACTCCGACGGCGCGCCATTTTCGCCGTCCCACGATTCATGTCATGGTTCTCTTTGTTGATGAAAAGACCAGTGTCGAACGTCAGCTCTTTCGAGGAAGGCAGATCGCCCAGCACAACGAAGAAGTGCGAGCGACCGGGATGGGGGAACTGCAGGAGCTTCGGGCCACCGACTTGGATGTCGAAGCGGCTAAGCGTCGTTACCGGATTTTCAAGGAGAGCACCTGGGACGCCCTCCAATCGTTGCGCGAAGTCTTTTTCTATCACCTCATCAATGCCCAGGGCACGGTCGAAGAGGTGGAGCAGAATATTCTCAACGAGCTTCAGTATCAGAGCTCTCTCGAATTGGAACCCGAGACCTTTGAGATCATCCGCGGAATTCCTCTCGCCAGCGAGCTGGTCGTCCATGCTCGGCAGGAGTTGGTGAAACGACTCGATGAGTATGCCCGCAAAGATGGTGATCTGTTTCGCGAAGTCGTGGAGCTGATCAATGTTAAAATGATCCCCATCATCGAACGCCACGCCATCTCGGGACGGGCTGTCGTCAACAACGAGGACGAAGTCCTCGCCAACCCGCTCGCATTGGCGATGCTGATCGATATTTTCTCGGACCGCGGCTACCACGCCGTCGTCGACAAGCAGCTTTCAAAGATCCCGGAGCGGGTCAACGTGAAGACGGGCGAGATCGAGTTTCGCCCGAACACCACCTATCGCATTCGAGTCTACTTCGAAGGATCCGAGATTCGCCGCGATATCTAAGCAGCGGATCGCTCATGGTCTCCCACCAGCTTCGTGTTCGAAGCGGGAAGGGAGAAGAGTCAGGAAAGGATCGGCTCACTCGATTTCGATCTGGATGGCCTCGGTCTTGGTAAAGCGAGTTCGCTCATCCCTCGAGCGTACGAGACGCGCGTGGAAAGCCTCCCAGGGTTCGATATCGCTTCGGTGGGATCCGCCATGGAGCAGGATCTTGCTACTGGTGGTGCGCGCGTGGAACTTCCTCGGTCCAAAAGAGGGGCCTTGCACGACGAGATCGCGAACCCCTTCGGGAAGCTGGCGGATCAGTTCATCGAACTTCCGGGTGTTGTAGCCCGGCTCGAACCCTTTCTGGGCCCAGCGGGTTCCGTATCGATCGCGGAATTGGCGGGGGAGATTGAAGATGACCTCGTTGGGCTGAACCACTTCACGAACTTCGTCCAGTTTCACTCCTTCGGCGGGGAAGTCGTGGCCGAAGTAGAGATCCTTCCGCTCGCGCGCGAGGTCGGGGACACGGAAGTAAATATAGGCGTTGTCGTAGGTCCCATCGGTGGGAGGATCGGCGACATAGGTAGCGTTCATGCCCTTGCGACCCAGGTAGAGGTGGACTTCGAACTTCAGCTCGTCTTCCAGAACCATCTTCCAGACGATTTCCTTTCCGTCGAAACTGGGCTCCTCCTCGAGCCGGAGAAACTTGCGATGGCGATAGCGATAGCGGGGGTCGGGATGATCCGGGATCTGCTTGATGCTGTGGTAGTGGAAGGTGATCGGCTCCTGGATGAAGGCCCCGTCATCGTCTTTGAGGAAAACTGCCACTCTCGCTTCGGGACCATAGAAGACGGCTTCGTATTCGGGCTCCGAGATCCGGTGGATCTCGGTCCACTCCTTGCGAGGTTTGAAGGAGTAGAATTCCTTTCCGATCATTTCCTCTCGCGGTTTCGCGTAGGTCGCATCAACACTGAGCTCTTTCTCTTCCTTCTTCGGGAGGAGCAGGGAGGTGGGCTCGTCGTCCTTCATACCGCCGCCACCGAGGATGGAAACGAGCGAAGGCATCTGCCTGCCCAGCGTGCGATTGGCCACCTTCTTCGTCATCACATCGAGAAACTCGGTGCCGCCGGTGGCTGGCTGGAGATAGGTTCGGATTTTCCGGCGGCCCAGTTTCTGTCCCAGGGTCAGGGCGATGTCTTCATCGACAAAATCCTCGAAGTCGGAAAAGATGTAGAGCGAGTCAATTTCCTCTTCCATGAGGAAGTCGAGAGCCGAGTGAACGCGACTGTGATTCCACTGCCCTGTCACGAGGAACTGATTCGGGCGGGTCTTGAAAGTTTCGATCAGTCGGTCGACATAGCGCTGGGGTGCTTTTCGCGGAAGGTCATGCCAGAGGAACCAGTAAGGAGTCCGGGTCTTGAGCTCCTGGTTGTAGGGAATGACTTCTTCCGGGATGATGAGCCGCACTTCTGCGTCGGCCTGTTCGTTTCGGAGGAGCATGTTCCTCACATAAACCACGGGGGAATCCTTGAAGTTCTTGTCGACCTCGCGCACGACCATGGGGAGGAATTCCGCCATCGAACCGGAGACGTCGAGAATGACACCCAGTACCTCACCCTCCATGGGTTGGCCGAACATCATCTTCGACTCCGACGAGGTCGGCATGCCCAGGCTCATGGACGGATTGAACGAGGTCACATTCTCCATCGCGACATCAGCGATGGGAACGTCGAGGCTGGAGACGGAAAAGCTCGATTCCGCGGAGACGGAGATGATGTCCGCGACGGCGGAGTTCACCGCCGTGGTGGGATCGACCGTGGGTTTCTCCATCTTGGTGTCCTCGATAATGTCCTGCTGCTGTTCCGTAGCTGCAGAAGCCACGATCTGGGGAGGGACACGTGGGGGAACTTTCGTCGCCACGACGGCGAGGAGCAGGATGATGACGACGTGGAGAATGATCGTGATGAGAACGGAGTTGATCCGGTCCTTCTTGATTGTCGCTTCGCGCTGGCGACGGGATTCCTCCTCCGCTGCGTGAAGCGCATCCATCTCCTCGTGCGAAAAGCTGACCTGGGGGAGCGTAATGGCTTCGCCTTGTTCGGCTTCCTGGAGAGCGAGGACGACTTCGTGCACTTCTTCTTCGGCTTCTTCGACGGCGGGCGCTTCGCTGGCGGCGGGAGAAGCTTCAGCCTCCTCGCCTGTCTCCTCGTCGACGTCATCGGCGGTGAGAGCGACCGGGGTCGCAGCGATCTGGGCCTCGAGTTCGTTGCGATAGGTGAGAGCCGGCTCGTATTCCGCGTCGATCTCCAGCGAGCTCGCGACCAGTCCACGGGCTTGTTCGAGCGCTCCGACGGCGGCATAGCACTTTGCGGCGTCGAGCCAGGGTTTTGGCTCCTGCGGGAGAGCCTGTCCCCCATTGACCACCTCAACGGCAGAATTGTGATGGCCCTCTGCAATGAGCGCTTCGACAACTTGGAGGCGAAGCCCCCAGTCTTCCGGCGTTTCCTCCAGGGCTTTTTGCAATTCGAGAATGGTCATGAGCGCGTCGGTGTGGTTTCGAGGCAGGAATCCTGCTTCACCATCTAAATTGGCATATTTCTTCCCATTTTGTGACACCTTTCTGCGCTATTTCCAAGGTCTCGGAGCTTCGCCTCCTTCACTGTTTCGGCCGGATCGAGGCGGGCCAGGAACGCGGGAATAGGAAAAACCCAAGCTTTGGTATCCCAATGCGGTTGCATGGCCTGGGCCCACAATCCGATCGCTGACCGCGCAAACGACGCGGTGGATTGAACATTTGCTGCAAAGTAGGAAGCGGTAACGCGTTCATCATTAGGTATGGACTGCCAGAGGATTCTGAATTCGGTGGGTGGAAGGGGCGTCTGTGTAATTGCCCTGCTGGGGTGCCTGGCGATGCCATCTGTTTCCTGGGGGATTTCCTCGGCGATGTCGATCGAATCGGTTGAGCCGAAGGGGCCTTACCTGCCGGGTGACGAGGTGGTCGTCAAAGGGACGATGAAAGTCAAGGTCACTCGCGGATGGGGCGGAGGCGGCCTCATGACAACTCGCGTGAGCCATCAGATCGAAATTCACCTGGATTTCAAGACGGACGAGAAACAGGCCTGGCCTTTGCTGCCCGATACGATGGGGGCTCAAGGCGACCTCTACCAGGATCGGGGAGCGGCCTGGACCTTGCTCTCCGATCTGAAAAACGAGCGGCAGGAACTCAAAGTGGCGGAAGGCGGATCCATGCATCTCGTGACGGAAGCCGTGGACGTGTCCCCGAGGAAGGAGCGCACGGACCCGTTTGAGGAGACAGCTACCATCCCCTTCGAGGCTTCCTTCACCGTTCCGGAATCCTGCTACGAGATGCGTCTCAGGGGAGTTCTTTCCCACTCGGTCGGATCTCGGTGGATGGTGACGCATTTCCTGCACAGCCCTCATCCTCTCGAAGCGAGCGTGCGGGGTAAGCAGATGGTGATCCTGGCCTGCATGAAGAAGGGCTACCCTCATCGGCTCGGCCAACTCATGGTTTCGGATACGGCCCGGGAGATCGAGATTGTCGGGCGGGTCAATGACCGCGCCCTGAAAGTCGGGGTCAAGAATGCGGTGGTCACCGGCAAAGTGAGAGGAGGGGAGCAGGTTCAGGTCAGGACCGACCGCAGCGGACGATACATCCTTCAGTTGGAAAACCCGAAAGGGGAGGAAGGGGAGTCGGATTCCGGGAGCTTGGATTTCCAGATGGAGTCGGAACTTCCCGCCTACCGCGTCCGGGTGGAGGTATCGGCTCCTGACTACCATCCGGTAACGATCGAGCGGTGTTTTCGCTATTCCAAACCCCTGGGCGAGTTTCGTTTCTGGGGGGCTACGATAAAAATGGGCGGGGCCGCCATCGAGAATGCGATCGTCAAGGTGACGGTCAATGGTCAGTCAAAAACGGGCACTCGGCGTGCCTACGGGAATCACCAGTGCAACTTCCCGCTCGGAGATTATCCCGATTACAAGAGTTGGATGCCGACGATCCGACTCGAGCCGATCGAGAGGCCGGAGAACGCAACGGGAGCTGCAGGCGATGAGTTTGGCTGGCAAGGGGTCTATGAAAAGAAGGTCGGGGAGATGATCGAGAAGGCTTCACCCGGAAATCGAAAGGTCTGGATGCTGCTTGGGCTCGCCAATGCCATCAAGAAAGACATGGAGGACGCCGCGAAGGGGAAATCTGGGTCTTCGAATTTGAAGCGATTCACCAAGAACATCCAGAGACCTTCCGGGGAAGTCGCGGAGGCCATGAATCTTCTGGGGGAGTTGGTGACAAGTAAGGAACCCCTCGTTTCCAAGGCCAATGAATGGGACGGAAAGCTCAAGGATTACAATGAATACCTGAAGAAGACGACGGGCAAAGACCTCATTGGGAAGGTCAAGGGAAACGATGCTTTCAAGGACTACTGGAAGGCTGCGGCGAAGAGACTGGCGGCCACAAAATATGCGATCGATGAAGCCTGAATCGTCCCAAAAAATACGGAGAGCGCTCCGCTGGACTTGCCTCGGCGTTTGCTTGGTCTGGTCAACCGTCATCGCCGCTTCTGCCCCGCCAGAGGAGAAGGAGGTGGCTTTGATAGAGCGGGCTCTCGAGGTATTTCTCGTCGAGGATGCCGGGTTGCTGGATGTCGCGGTAGGAATGGATGAGAAGAAAGCGGTCGTCGCTTTCCGATCCGGGGTGAAGGATCGGGATCTTCTCATCGGTCAAATTTGTGCGGCCTCTCTCGCAACCGGGGCGTCGGCTCCTTGGGTAGAGCAGATCGAGATCGTGTTTCATGCTGGCGGGGCTCCCATCGGGACGATCACTCTCCCCGCGAGCACAGTGCGCTCCGCAGGTACGGCGACGGGACACTTGCCCAATTTCGTTCGTGCGATCGAGGCGAACCTCGTCATGCTCCCCCTGGGCGAACCGAGGAACTGGTTGCCGGGGGTCTGTGAAGTGAAGCCCGGCTGGAAGGTGTCATCGACGGAGGCGGAATCCGCGCTCGATGTCTTTCTTCATTTCGAATACACCGAAGAGCCCGACTCCGTGAGGTTGGAGGATTTCGCTGGGGCTGTGGTTGAGGTGATGGCCGACGGTGCATCGCTCGAGGTAGGGGTCATGGATGTCCCTTTGGAAGAGGAGAAGTCCGACATCGAGGACTACCTGGAGAAACTGGGTTTCGACGGGGAGATCCTGGTCCGTGACTCAGTCCTCTATCTCCTCCTCGGCCCGGAAGAGATGCGGGAGGAATTCACGAGCGCTCTCGATGCCCCCATTGCCGATCTGGCCCTTCGCTCCGAGCAGCTTCCTGGATCCGAGATCCGCGAGGGCAATGGAGACGACCCGGGAGAAATGACGAAGAGTCGCTCTTCCGGCACCGAGACCGGTGAGGGAGGCGATCCGCAAGCCGTTGTCGAATTGATCGCCGAGTTTACGCGTCCGGAAGTGCCGGGGCGGGAAGATGAGACCGTCCAGATGGTCAATGTATGATCTCGACTACCGGGCCGCCGTCGCCCGTGCCGCCGCCGGAGATCGCGGCGAACTGGCGAATCTCTTTTCCCTGAGATTGGATGGCGTGGCAGCCGAAGGACATGCGGAAGTGCTCTATCGACTTCGCAAAGGGCTTGGTTCGCAGCGATTTGACGCGGAATTGGCAAAGCAGTCTGCCGTCATTCGGAAGGGCGTATCACAACTCGTAGATCATCATGAGGAGAACCTCGGGGTGAGTGGCGAGCCGACTGAACCTGGGCGCGGAATGGTGGAAGCGAAACCGGCGACCCCTTCGTTCTTCGCCGCCGGGAATTTTGAAACGGGGATTTCGATGGAGCCCGGAGGCGGGACCGTGGTTCAGGACCCGGCCGATCCCGACAACCGCGTCATGGCGTTCACGACCGAGGACTATTTCGAGCATGCGCTCACGGTCCCTCCCGACGTCAAGGGAGTCCGTTTTTCGTTCCGGGTTTGGATCCCACCCACCGTGTCGCTGGAAACCCTTGAGCCCGGTCGTGCCCCTCCCGGCGTCAAGATTCGCCTGCGAGTGATCGATCCCCAACAGAACTCGGAATTGCGTGAATGGATTGTCCGCCCAGAGAGCGGCTGGCAGGAGTTGAGCGCGACCATTCATGATCTTGGGGAACGTCGTGAATCCTTCAGCCTCGAAGCCAGCTGGTTCGCCGGGACGATCTATATCGACGATATCGAGATCACGAGCCTCTATCCCGCTTTCCTCGACGAGGAGATGTATGAATTCTATCAAACACCGGCTCAGGTCACCTACATCTACGTGGTAAATCCTCTTTTCAGCAGGGAGGAAGTGACGCGAGTGGGTTCGCCGAAGATCACCGATCAGAAGGTGAGCGTGGATTTCGACTACGGGGGGACACGAGAGAATTTGTGGTTCGTCGAGAAGAGCAACGACGGCACCACGGCTTCCGTCGTGGTCGGTCCGCCAGACGCGGGGGGAGATCTCTATCAGCTCAGGAAAATCGACGGTCGCTGGGCGATCACCGGAATCGAATCGGGCGAGAATTTGTGATGAAAACGGGCTGGTCCTGCTCGGTGGTGGCTCGTGCTGGCCGGAAAGATACGGGAGAAATATGATCAACTGGATCGTCCGCATCGTTGCGGTTTTCCTGCTCGCGGCGGGTCTGGCCGGCCTGTTGTTTCCGTTTCCCGACTTTCGATTGGAGAGTGTCCAGGTCGAGGTCGCAGTGGCGAAGAAAATCGGTTTTTCGGAGACGCCTCGCGAGGCTTGGCAGCCGGAGGAAGAGGAAACGAAACGGTTCCCTGCACAAGTGCTTGCACTCCTGGAAGACGACTCTTTTGAAGGATCCCGAACCTTGCGGGAACCGGGAGAAAACGTGGACTCCTTCCTCCCCTTGGAGGCGTTCCGGGTGGCCGACAGTTCCTTCCTGCTCCTCTACCGCGACCGCCTTTTCCGGATCCGGAATCAGGTCGGGTACCAGAGGGCTTTCGCGGAAAAATACGGAGCCCAGGTAGCGGAGGACCTGCCCGAGATTGTGAAGGTCACTTGGTTGGGAAAACGGTTTCCGCCTGGGACCGGTCTTCTCATTTCGCCTGAATCGATGCGCAAAGTGCCCGGATTGCAGGTCCTCTTCGAAGGGGCTGCGGGGGACGAAATCTTCTCCCTGGAAGATTGGCGGCGATTTGCCGGGCCCGATGCCACGCTTGCAGAGTACAAGGGCGAGGTCTTCGAGATACGGGGCGAAGAGCGGATCGTCGATCGGCGACAGGCAGTCGATGGCCTGCAGACCGGACGACGAGTCGGGGGAGGAATTCTCGTGGCGGTGGGATTGATTCTGCTGACCAAACTGTATCGGCAGGGGGCTGGATTCCGGGGCGCCATTCGAGTGGGATCGGCTGGACAGCAGATGGCAGGGGATGCCGTCGTGGTCGTCCTGAGTGCGATCGCCTTCGTGCCCTGGATCGATCTCGCGTTTCATCGCGTTTTCCTGGTCGAGGCCATTGCCGATGAAGAGTTCGGTCGCTGGATGGGTGGATTCTTCCTCTTGGTCGGCGTTCCCGCGGTCTCCCTGTATCTTTCCACGATCGGATCCCAGTGGGTCGCAATCGATGGGGACTCCATTGTTCTGAAGTCGCCGGGGAGAGGGGGACGCATCACCTGGTCGGATCTCGAATCGATCGAATCGAAGAAATCCTATCTCGCCACCGTTCGGGTCGGAGTGCCTCTTCCGAGAACCTTTCAAAAGAGTCTCGTCTTCACCTCCCGGGAGAAACGGCGACTCGCCGTCATGGAGCCTACGGAAAGGGTGAAGCGGGAAATCCTCGGTCGACTGAAGCGACACGCTCCTGATTCCTGGCAGCAGGCCATCGACCGGGCGGGGGAGCAGTGGCTCGGATACGAGAGTTGGTGAGACTCGGGAGCGCGATTCTCGGATGGCTTTCAGGCGACCCTCTCCAAGCCGGGGCAATGTGCCGTGAGGGAGCGTCGGAGTGGAAAAGCGAATTCCTAACGGTGATCTAGGAAAGCGTCTCAAGAATCAACCGCCGGGGGGCACGAGGAACGGGGATACGAAGTGGAGTTCCCTCCACCCGTGCGAGATCACATCCCCTAAAGCTGGGCGCTAGGTGTAGATTTGGCGTGACGAGTCGGCTCCAAGTTTGATGAAGTGGTGAGATGCATCCGATTCTCCGAAATGTGTTGGCGGTGCTCGCCGGAATTGTCCTCGGCAGCGTGATCAACATGGCGATCATCATGATCGGGCCCATGGTGATTCCACCGCCGGAGGGTGTTGATATGTCCGATCCCGAAAAGTTTTCCGAGAACTTGAAGCTACTTGAGCCCGTTCACTTCATTGCTCCCTGGCTGGCCCACGCTCTCGGTACCCTGGTGGGAGCCTTTGTTGCCGCAAAACTGGCGGCCAGCCATCGGATGAAATTCGCCCTGGGAATCGGGGCGCTTTTCCTGACAGGAGGAATCATGATGGTCGCGATGCATGGTGGACCGGTGTGGTTTGCTGTGGCAGACCTCGTCGGCGCATATTTGCCCATGGCCTACCTGGGAGGAAAACTGGCGGGAGCGAAGGGTTCGCAACCAAAATAGGCGCCACGCGATTTCTGTTCCCTTTCGTCCGAACGCCGTCAGTCTAGGACATGAGTGCTCTCGAAGATCTATGGTCCCTGGACCCCAGGATCGACTACTTGAATCACGGAGCCTTCGGTGCCTGCCCGGTCGCGGTATTGGATCGCCAGGCTGAATTGCGCGCTCACATGGAACGGGAGCCGGTTCAGTTCCTGACCCGGGAAATGCAGCCGCTCATGGATGGCTCACTAGCGGCCTTGGGAGAGCTGCTGAACGTTTCGCCAGGTGATCTTGCTTTGATAACAAATGCCACAGCGGGGGTGAACACCGTGCTGCGCTCACTCGAACGAGACTGGGGCGAAGGAGATGAGATTCTCGTGACCAATATGGGATACAACGCCTGCAACAACGCAGCGCGCTATGTGGCAGAGCGTTCAGGTGCGAGCGTAGTGGAAGCAGAAATCAAATTGCCGATCCAGCATGAGAATGAAGTGCTGGAGGCCGTCTGCGACGCGCTCAGCGAACGCACTCGCATTGCAATCATCGATCACGTCACCAGCGGAACAGGATTGATCTTCCCGCTGGAAGAACTGATCACCCTGGTGAAATCCCGGGACGCCCTCGTTCTCATCGATGGTGCCCATGCTCCCGGGATGTTTCCCCTCGATATCGAGTCCTTGGGAGCGGACTTCTACACCGGGAATTGCCACAAGTGGCTTTGCGCTCCGAAAGGAGCTGGTTTCCTCTGGGTGAAACCGAGGTTCCAGGACCGCATCGCTCCCCTGGTCATCAGTCATGGGTGGAATACCCCGCGGGAAGGACGCAGCCGATTTTCGGATGTGATGGATTGGCCGGGAACGCTCGACCCCACCGCCTGGGCGTGTATTGCGGATGCGATCCAATTCTTAAGCGGGCTTTTTCCGGGAGGGATCGAGGCGTTGATGAAGCGAAATCGCGACGTCGTTCTCCAGGGGCGGCGGCTTCTGATTGAGCGCCTGGGAACGCAAACCGTGGCGCCTGAAACAATGATCGGTTCCCTCGCCACCGTGTTTCTCCCCGATGATCCTTCAGCGGAGCCTGAACTGGATTGGGCGAGCACACCGACTCCCACCCTAAGGCTGCAGCGACAACTTTTTGAGCGGTATGCGATTGATTTGCCCATGTTTCCGCTACCCCGTCATCCGAAGCGAGGCTTCCGCATCAGTGCCCAGGCGTACAACGAAGTCGAGCAGTGCGAGCGGCTCGCCGATGCACTGGAGGTGCTGCTTGGCGAAGAGGAAAGTTGAGCAAAAAGTTTACTTCACCTTCTTTTCCCGCTTCGAAGCATTCTTCCTCTTCTCATACGACTTCGGCAATTCCGCCTGCCAGGCATCGAGCTTCTCTTTCAACTCCGCAACCACCTCGGGATGATCGTTGGCAAGATTCTTTTTTTCCGACGGGTCGGTCGAAAGGTCGTAGAGCTGATTTTCTCCCCTTTTCCCCGCCTCGTGAAATTTCCACTTTCCCTGGCGCATCACCCCGGAAGCACCTTGCGAGCTGACCTGCCAGAACAGCGGGTTCGCACGCTCTCTACCCTGACCAAACCAGATTTCCGATACATCTTCCCCATCCATCTTGCGAGGTAGTTCTTCAATCCCCGCGATGGAAGCTATGGTCGGCATCCAGTCAATGAAGGAGATGACGCTTTCGGAATCGACATGCCCTTCCGGGATTTTGCCTGGCCAGCGAAGGAGAAATGGGACCCGCGTGCCGCCTTCAAAAAAGGTGTGTTTTCCGCCCCGATGGATTCCCGCATACCCCAGCATGTTGTTCGAAAATTCTCTTGCCCCTTTCTTCCCGAGAATGACCGGAGCGGGTCCGTGATCGCTGGAGAAAACGAAGATCGTGTTGTCCCGGATCCCCAGTTCATCGATCGCTGCAAGAACTCGTTCCACATTGCGATCAATCGACCAAACGTCGCCAAGATACTGCCGCATCGATTCGTCGAGATCTCCGCCAATTTCCTGACATTCGTCGAACTTGTGCTGCATCGTTTTTGCAAAGTCTTCTCGGTCGACCTCGATCTCCTCGAATTCTCCGGCAAGTGAGGGAGGCACCGTGACAGGGAAATGAGTGCTGTGCCCCCAGATGTTCACATAGATCGGCTGCTTGGCGGCGTTCTCCTTCATGAAGGCAATTGCTGCAGTGGTCAGATCGTCGTCCCGACCGGCATCCTCCCCTTTGCTCTTCCCAATCACCTGAACCACATCGAGGCCATACATCCCATCGACCTCGGTCGAGTCAGGACCAATATGCCATTTCCCAAAATGCCCCGTCCTGTAGCCCTGTCGTTTCAGCAGTTCCGAGATCGTGACCCGGTCTCCAAAACCGAAGTCCGCAGCGTAGCGTTGAAATCTCGCTGGATGCAAACCGGTCATGAGGCCGGTTCGGCTGGGATTGCAGGTCACCCCAGTGACGTAGGCCTGCGTAAAACGGGTTCCTTCTTCCGCAAGGCGGTCGAGGTTCGGAGTTCTCGCGTAGGGGTGCCCATAGCATCCGAGGTCTCCGTAGCCGAGGTCATCGGCAAAGAAGAAGACGATGTTCGGCGGAGTCGTCTCGGCAAGCCCTTGAGAGAAGAGGCTGAGGCTGGAAAGGAGGAGAAGGAAAATTCGGCTCATGGATCGGGTGTTTCTTTCTTATTCCCTTGATTCGAGATATCGGCCATCTCTTCCCAGCAAGCATGCTTGTCAGTTGTTTTCTTGTAGGCGAGGGCCCGCACTCCGACCATCTCCACGGGAAAGTCCGCAAACTTCAAATGGAGAAGATTCGAGATCGCCGATCGGTCGAATTGGGGGGGGGCAAGTCGCCGACTTCGAACTCAAATTTCGAGGCAGCAAAGATCAGCTTGTGCACGGCCGGGGTGGGGGAGACCGCCTGCCATCTGTATCCGGCCTCGCGCATCGCGCTTGGTAGGAGGGGGTGCAAAATCGAGACCTACACCCCTCGCTTTTATAATTTCCATAATTTCTTTTTGTGTCGCGCGGTTTGCCCCTTACATTGCCGGGGCCCGCTATGAACGTTCCCATTTGGCTTCTGTTTAGTTTTCCTTTTCTACCGTTTCTGGTCTTGGTCAGCTTTCTCTGGAAGCTTCACGAGAATCGTCGCAATGCAGTCCGGCCTTTTAAATCCATGCGTCGCCCGGCTGGGTATAGTTTGAGGGAAAGGAGCGAGGAGCAGTGGGAGCGGTTTACCACTTGGCTGACGGCTTCCGTCTTCAGCAGCTTTTTTCCGATTCTTGCGATTTCTTTGTTGGGAAGTTCTTGGAGTATCCCAATCCTAATCATTGGAGTTTTCGCTTGCGGATTTTGCTTGTGGCAGACTTGGAACGTCATACGGCCTCTTCCGAATATGTGGTCCGGGCTGCGAGGCGAGCAATGTGTTGGTGCAGAACTCGATGCCTTGCAGAATGAGAGGGTACGAGTCTTTCATGATCTCGTTGTCGAGGAAAATGGATCGGTGTGGAACTTCGATCACATCGTCTTGACTGGTAGCGGCCTGCTCGCCATCGAGACGAAGTGCCGCAGGAAGAAGGTGGCTGATCAGGATCGGCATAAGCTGACGTATGATGGTCACAAGATTAATTTTCCAGATGGGAGCTACGATACAGAAAATCTGAATCAGGTGATCAGACAGGCGAAATGGTTGAGAAAGTCAGCTCGAGAATGGACTGGAGATGTCCCTGTCGACGTGACACCCGTGTTGACCTACCCGGGATGGTTTGCTTCCTCGACGGCGAGGGGAGAGGTCGTGGTAGTAAATGAAAAGCAAATCCGTCAGCTACTTCGAGGAAATGCGAAGTCCCTGGACGACCGGTCGTGGAAACTGCTGGAAAAGCGACTCGAGGAATTGACACGGGTGGAGCTTCCAAAGGATCCCGCTGAGAAGAGAATCAAGGGTGCGAACGCGAGTTCTAGGAAATCTCGGAGGGAAGTATTTTCGAAGGTTCGGACGAGGAGAGTTCAAGAAAGGCCAGGACTTGGTAAGTGATTCGCGCTCGTCCAGTATGTAGAAAAGTAAGTTACCAGTCCCAATGTCACGATTTCCCCACCTTCGCTGGATTCCAGGATACTCCGAGGAGCATCCTCGAGTAGGCCCCTGGGAAGATGGGGATTGGGTTTGTCGGGACGAAATTGAGGCCAACAGGGAAGACTTTTTTGAAGACAATTTTTGTATCGAAGGTCTCCTCGCCTTTGCGATGGAATACTACGAGGACAAGGGCCGTTGGCTCCCCATCTACGGGGAGATTGGAGAACTATACGCGGAGCGGCGATTCGGAATGGAACGCTCTGATTCCGGCCAACAAGGATCAGATGGTCGGATCGGTGACCTTCTTATCGAGGTGAAGACCATCTCTCCTGGAAAAAGGCACCAGCGGGTTCGCGTAAAGCGATCCGGGAACTTTGGCGCTCTGATAGTGGTGGAGATCGACTCCGATCATCGCATCGATGCGAAGCTAATCCTCCGAAAGAATCTCCCCAAGGGAAAAGGAAAGTGGATGACGGTATCCTGGACGGAATATTCCTGTGAACGAGATTTGCTCTTACCCCTTCCATCCTGAAGAGGGAGCGTCTCAGAAGTAGTAGAGCCAATAATTAGCGTTTTGCTTAAAGAAAGTTTGGGGGCGTGAGTTTTCTCGGTCGATCAATTCCAGCGCACTGGCCTTGTAAAGCTGTTTGGATGAAACTTGCCCGACCCAAGGTGCCAGTGTTACCTGTCTTTCTGGAAGATGCTGATTCTCATAGAGTGATCGGATATGCCACACTTGTAAACAAATGCTCTTCTTACGAACCTATCTACGATATCGACTCGCTTTGGACGGAATGATCCGGAGATTCCTGACAACTTGTGTCGTTGTCGCAGCATGTTTTTGTGCTTCCGAAAGGGGCTATGCCTCGACTCCTCTGAATCGACTTGTCGGATGTACTCTCGTATCCGCGGATTGGGCAGACGGGGACAGTTTCTTGGTTCGAACTGCAGGGGGGGATGAGCATACCGTCCGCCTCTATGGAGCCGATTGCATCGAATGGCATATCGGTGACGAAAGCGATGCGAGAAGGTTGAGGGAACAGCGGCGATACTTCGGCATTACGAAGGCGGGTGGAAGCCCCCAGGAATCGATTCGCATCGCAAAAGAATTTGGTGAGGCGGCAGCAAAAGAAGTGACAAAGCTTCTCCAGCAGCCTTTTACTCTTTTCACGGCCTACGCAGATGCTCGTGGAGACGGCAAATACAAAAGAATCTACGGTTTTGTTGTGACTTCAGAGGGACTTGATCTCGCCGAAGTGCTGGTCCAGAAAGGTTTGGCGAGGGCCTACGGAGTTTCCCGCGAAACTTATCACGGGATGACCCGGGAGGAGTATCGCGAACGATTGAAAGACTTGGAATTGCTCGCTGCGAAGAACAATGAGGGGGTGTGGAGCAAGACAATCTGGACCAATCTCCCTTCGGAGAGGCAGCAACAGCGAGAGGATGATCGTGAGATCAGCATGGCAACCGGCAATGCACCGCTGTTATCCGGTGAAACGCTCAATCCGAATCTTGCGGCACGTGACGAACTGATGCGGCTTCCCGGTATTGGAGAGACGCTGGCGAACCGCATTATTGAAGGGCGACCCTATGAAACACTCGATGGGTTGCTACGTGTGAGTGGCATAGGCGAAGCTACGCTTTCAGAGATCAGTCAATTCCTGAGTGTAAAGTCAACGGAATAGACGGTTCCCCGATCCGTTCCAGATTGTGCGGGACGAGCCTACAGGGCTAACTCTTCTGTGTGACCCTCAAGGTTCAGGGATCCGTCGTCATCGAGCCCAAGCTCCCCCTGTCGCGCCCGATCGGCATCCATCACGCCCTTCCATGCCGCCTCTTTGTGGTATCGCAACCACCGGCGAACCGTCTCGGAAGCCTCGGATTGAAGCGGAATTTTCTGTCGCTCTTCGAGCCGGCGCAGGCTTTCGAGCGTCAGGATCCAGATGGGGATGCTGAGTGTCGTCGAGTGTCGATAGAGATGACGGGCCTGGGTGGTCAAGATGCGGGCCATGGGGAATTCTTTTCCGTCCGGTTTATACACGACGAGATGAAGGTCGGCATTCTGCCCAGTTTCCTCACAACGCGGCATCAGGGGCATCTCTTCGAGTCCGTCGAGGGGAAGTTGTTTCTGTTCTTCGTCGGTCATGGCGAGGACTCCAAGGGGCGGCGGGCGAGTTCAACAGGTTCAGTTCGGGGCCAGGAGTGCCCGGTTGGAAGAGCCTGGAGATTTCCCCCATAGGAATGGATATCCTGCGAGATTTTTTCTCGCCTGTCGAGTTTGGAACCGGGAAGTTCGGCTCGCCCGGAGGCGAGCCACGGGTCGGAATGGAGTTGTCTCGCTGAACGCGAGACCTGCGGATGAGCGGCTGCGCCGGAATTGAAAATCCCGCGGCGGCGGGACCAGGGGCAGTGACTTCGTCGGTTCAACCCTCCGGGGTTACTGGCTCGCCCGGAGGCGAGCCACTGGTCGGAATTGAACCGACGACCTATTCATTACGAGTGAATTGCTCTACCCCTGAGCTACAGTGGCGTGGTGCTTTCCTCCATGGGAGGGCGCAGAATGTAGTGGGAAAAGCGATTCTGTCAATCCCGGCCATTTTTGAGATCGTTTCCTTCGAGAATCAGGCGTAAACTGAGGGAGACGATTTTTTCCCGTTTCGTGTCACGTCTTGGTGGCTCGGAACAAGAAATGGTGAACCTATGGATTCCACCCAACGCGAGCTCTTCATCGAGCAGGTCCGTGAACACCACGCGGGACTGCGAGGTTTCGTGCGTTCGCTGGGCGTAGATCCGCTCTGGGTCGATGATGTGGCCCAGGAGGCTTTCATCGTTGCCTACAACCGGCTCGACGAGTTCGACCGGGAGCGGGATTTTGGTCCCTGGTTGCGGGGAATTGCGCGAAACCTGGTCATCAACGAGCGCCGAAAGAGCGCCCGGAGAAAACGGATTCTCTCGGACAACCTCACGGATGTTCTCGTCTCGAGCTCCTCGGTGAGCGACGAAGAGGATCGCGAACTCGGCGATACGGCGCTGGCCAAGGTTACGGCCCTGCGGGAGTGCATCAGAACGCTCCCGGAAAAGAGCCTCGGGCTCTTGAAGTCCCGGTATGAGAATGACCTCTCGGCCCAGGATATCGCCGAAGAATTTGAAATGAAGCCTCCCGCAGTCCGCAAGGCACTCGAACGGGTTCGGGTCGCTTTGAAGAAGTGTATGGAGGAAAAGATCGGGACTCCCCTGGGGGCGTCGTAGAGAAGATCGATGAATCGGGAAAACAACAGGGAAGAGTGGCTGCAGGCGATCCGGGAAGGGGACGTTGACGAAACCGCGCTGTCTCGTTTCACCGAGGAACTGGCTTCGGATCCGGAGCTGATCGCTGCGTTTCGCGAGGAGGCCCAGTTCGACGAGTGGATCCGTTGTGCGCTCGAGCTGGATGCCGGATCGATGACGAGTTCCTGGACCGAGATGGAGGAACTCGCCGGGATCGAATTTTCCGACCTGGTTTCTCGTGTGGAGGACGGATCGCTCTCGTCCAAAGAGGGGAATCGGCTCGCGGCTCTTCTCCTCGAGAAGGAAGCCGATGTGCCGAGGCTTCGCCAGTTGCTGGCGGAGAATGAGTGGCTGCGGGAGGCTTTGGATCCCGCGAAGGGGGAGGAGGCATTTCTCGAAGCTCTCGAGACCCGGATGTGGGCCGAGACCCGGACCGATCACTTTGTCGACGACTTCACGAAGCGTCTCGATCAACAGATTGCAGAGGAAGAATCGAATATCATCCCGATGCCGACTTCCTGGGGCTGGCAGGTCACGAAGATGGCCGGGGTCGCGGCGGCGGTGGCGATCGGTGCCTTTTTCCTGATGCAGACGATCGCATCCCGGGTGCTGGCTCCCGATGGGGTGGCGACGATCGTGAAGGTGTCTTCGGATGTGGCCTGGGGTCAGGAAGGACAGCCGACGGCGAACGGAGAAATCCTTCCCGGGAGCTATCAACTCGATCGGGGCGTGGTTTCCCTGCGTTTCGAATCGGGCTCCGAACTGACGGTCGAGGGACCGGCTCGTTTCGAACTCGGGGACGACGAGGAGACCTTCGTCTATCATGGTGTGGCTCTCGCCAAGGCCGGACCCAGCAAGGAGCCCCTCAAGATCCGTTCGAAAGGGATTACGGTTTCCAAGTCGGTTCCCCTGATCGGGATCGATGCTCGATCGAAGAACTCGACCGAGGCGATCATCTTTTCGGGAGATGGCGGAGTCTGCCTCGACAAGGGAGAGTGTCGCTCCCTGTTTGCGAGAGAGGCGATCAAGGCGGATTTGAATCGGGACAAGTTGCTCGATATTCCCTACAATCCTCAGCCTTTCTCCAAGGCCTGGGCCATGGCTTCGGGGGTGGTGGACAACCTGGGCTCGGTCCGGATCGAGTTGCCCGGAGCCGAAGTGGAGGCAAACGAAGAGGAGGAAGAGGTCCAGGTGTTCGTCGAGAACGAATCGTTCCGTCCCGAAAAGGATCTCGAGGTCGACCAGATTGCGGTGGGGCAGTTTGCCTCGGCGGAGAACAACCCCGGGGAATCCCTGCACGCAACGGGGGAGTTGCGAAGCTATCTGCTGCAGGTCTGGTCGGATGAGGAGCGGTCCGAGGATGGGGAAGTCGAGGCTTCGCTGACTTTCGACCATCCGGTGGTCGGGGTGATTTTTTCGTCGGATCGCCTCGCGAATTCCGACGAATCGGTGGGGACCTTGATGAAGGAGAACGGTGCGTCTTTCAATCGCGCAAGGGGTCTCGATTCGGGAAGCGACGAGTTCCTGCTCAGCGACGACCGGAAGACGCTCAATCTCAAGCTGCAGAGCGGTCGTCGCGAAGTGGACCAGGTTCGGGTGCTGGTCGCCCTGAACTGATCGGGTGAATCCGGTTTTTTCGCGGAATTCCTCGCCTTCAGGAAACCGGACCGCGGGATCGGTAGCCTTCGCTTCCCAGAACCACTTCGATGGCTTCGGCGGCAGCGGCAAAGCCGAAGGTTCCCGTCACGGGGGCAGCGGTGCCGAAACCGGTCTCGCAATTGAGGCGGAGGTGGCTGCCGGGTTCGGGTTCGTCGTGGATGGTTCCATCGGCCCAGGGGTAGCGGGCATTCTCGGTACTGAAGACCGTCCGGAAGCCAAAGGGAGCCTTGGTCTGCTCCTCGGGGAATTCGTATTCCTGCCGCAGCTTTTTCCGCACGAGCTTGAGGAGGCGGTCGTTGGTCGCGTAGGCAAGATCGTCGCTCTGGATGCGAGCTGGATTTCGTTTTCCTCCGGCGCCGCCCGCGACGACGAGAGGCTGTCGCCTGTCTCTGCAGGTGGCGATGAGAAACGCTTTCTGCTTCACGTCGTCGATCGCGTCGACGATGCAATCGAATCCGGGGGCGAGCAATTCGTCGGCGTTTCGCTCGGTGAAGAAGGCATGTTTTTCATGCACGACGAGATCGGGATGAATGAGGCGCAATCGCTCGGCAACGGCCTCGACCTTGAATCGGCCGACATTTCCATCGAGTGCGGGGAGCTGTCGGTTCACGTTGGTGATGCAGACCTCGTCGAGATCGATCAGGGTCAGCTCGCCGACTCCGCTGCGGGCGAGGGCTTCTGCGGTCCAGGATCCGACTCCGCCGATTCCGATGACGGCGATGTGCGCCCCACGGATCTGCTGGAGTTCGGTCGATCCGTAGAGCCGGGCGAGACCGGAGAAACGGTTTTCGTAGTCGGTTGGAGAATCGGAATTCAAGGAGGCGAACCTTGCGGCGAACTCTTCTGGGATGCAAGCTGGTCGCGTTGAGAATTTTCGAGTTATGAAGTGGCAGATCACTGCAATTGGAAAACCCTCCCTCCGCTACGCCAAGCTTGGGATCGAGGAGTATCAGAAGCGGTTGCGACGCTACACGGATCTGACCCTGCAGACCGACAGCAAGGACCAGGGCCAGGCGAAGAACAGCCAGTTGCTCCTCGCACGAAGCGAGGGGGCGATTCGCATCGCGATGGACGAGCGGGGAGACTCCTGGACGACGGAAGCTTTCGCGGATCGAATTCGTGACTGGCAGATGGATGGAGTTCGGAAAGTGGCTTTGCTCATTGGAGGTGCAGATGGCCATACCCCGGCCTTGCGGAAAGAGTCGGATCACGTCATCGCGCTGAGTGCCTTTACCCTGCAGCACGAACTGGCCCTGCTCGTATTGCTGGAACAGCTCTACCGGGTCCACACCTTGCTTCGAGGGGAACCGTATCATCGTTGACCCGTTCGTTCGTATCTTCTGCGGCGGCGCAAGAAACTGCTTCCCAATCCGTAGTTTCTCGCCTAGTTTTATAATTTTTATACCTAAAGAAATTAACATAAATTAAGTATCTGGAATGCTCCCGAACTCTTTTCAATCAGCTCTATTCAGGATTCTCGCGGTTTGCCTCTTCGCCTCGGGATCGTTTGTCCACGCTCAGAAGGCGGGCGAGGAAAAGTCCAAGCCGGCCCAGAAGGCCCCCGCCAAGGAGGAGAAAAAGTCCGAGTCGGTGAAAAAGGAACCGGCAAAAGAAAAGGCTTCGGAAGAGAAAAAAGCGCCTGCTGCAGAGAAAACGCCTGCCAAGGAAGCGAAGGCGGAGGAAACCCTGCACAAAGTCACTGCGGGCGAGTTTTCGGTGAAGACCAAGATCTCGGGTATCGTCGAGTCGGCGAAGCAGACTCCGATTTCCGCCCATCTCGAGCGCTGGTCCGATCTTACGGTCATCGAGGTGGTTCCTCACGGAACGGTGGTGAAAAAAGGGGACCTGCTCATCGATCTCGATAGCGAGAAGTTGGAAGAAAAGATCAAGCAATTGAAAGCAGCGATGCCGCTGCAGGAACTGGAGCTGGCCACGGCGATCAAGGAATTGGAAAAGCTGGAGAAGACGACGCCGATTTCTCTCGCCAATGTAAGGAAGTCGAAGCAACACGCCGAGGAAGACCTGGCTTACTTTGAAGATGTCAGTCGACCGATGCGGGAGAAGGACGCCAAAAAGGATGTCAGCTCGGCAGAAAATTATCTCGCCTACGCGACGGAAGAGCTGAATCAGCTCAAGAAAATGTATGAGCGGGATGACCTGACCGAGGAGACCGAGGAAATCATCCTGCAGCGAGCCCAGAACAGTGTCGATGAATACACCTGGATGCTCGAGCAGACCAAGGAGCGCGTCCGTCGAGTTCTCACGACCTCGATCCCTCGTGAGCACGAGAGTCTGAAGTCCGCTCTCGAGCTTCAACGAATCAACTGGCGTGCCGGCGAGAGATCTCTCCGCGAAGGGTTGCAGAAAGCGAAGCTGGAACTGGCCGCCAAGCAGCGAGCTCACGATGAGGCGATCCGCTCCCTCGGCGAGCATGAAGCGGATCTCGAGAATCTCGATCTCCGGGCGCCTCAAGACGGCATTGTTTACTACGGGATGAGTCAGAAGGGCAAGTGGACCACCGCAGCGACGGTCGAACGGAAGCTGATTCCGGGTGGGAAGCTGACTATGAATGAGATCGTCATGACCCTGGTCGACCCGAACCAGCCCCAACTCCGGTGTCTCGTTCCGGAAGACAAGGTCAGCGGGCTGGAAACAGGTCAGTCGGCCGAAGCGAGCTTCAAGATTCTTCCCGACGAGAAGGTCGGAGGCAAGGTGACATCGGTTTCCCGTGTTCCGTATGCGGACGGCACATTCGACACAGTGATTTCTCTCTCCAAAGGAAAAGAGTCGATCGTTCCCGGGATCAAGGGCGAGGCCGAGATCGTTCTCTATAAGAAAGCCAAGGCGATCACGGTGCCGAAGAAAGCGGTCAAGAAAGAGGGCGATCGCGAAATGGTGACCCTGAAAGGTGGAAAGACGCGTGTCGTGAAGACGGGCAAGACAAGTGGAGACAAGATTGAAATCCTCGAGGGTTTGAAAGCCGGAGACGAGATCGTTTTGCCGAAGGCTCCCGCGAAAGCCCCGGAGTCCCAGGAGAAAGAGGGCGACGAACAAGAAGAGAAAAAGTCAGGAGAGAAAAAGTGAAGCGGTTTTCCAGAACCTTCTTTCCGGCGCTTCTTCTTCCTGCGCTGCTTTGGACTGTGCCGGGCATCTCGCTCGGTGCTGAGATCGACGAGTCGCTTGAGAAGTCCATCCAGGACGGGGTTGAATTTCTCATCGCCGATCAGAATCCGAATGGGAGCTGGGGTTCTGCTCGCCAGACCAAGGGGCTGAATATCTATGCCCCCGCACCGGGAGCGCATGATGCTTTTCGCTGCGCGGTGACCGCGATGTCGGTGTCGGCCCTCATCGAGTCCGGTGCCTGCGAGAAACCAGGACCGGCGGCGGAATCTCTCGCCAAGGGGACGGAGTATCTGCTCCGGTATCTCCCCAAGGTACGTCGTGCCGATGCCACGGCGATCTACAATGTCTGGACTCATGCCTATGGGATCCAGGCGCTGGTCGATCTGTATCCGCGGATGGACCCGAAGCAGCAGGAGAGAGTCGTCGAACTCATCAATGGTCAGATCGATCGACTGGGGCGATACGAGTCGGTCGATGGGGGCTGGGGATACTATGACTTTCGGGCGAAGACGGCACGTCCGTCCTCGAGCGCGATCAGTTTCACGACGGCGACCGTGCTGGTGGCCTTTCACGAAGCCAGGGAGATCGAAGGCGTCATCATCCCGGAGCCGATGCTGGAGCGGGCGATCGATTCGATCAATCGCCAGCGAAAGTCGGATCACAGTTATCTTTATGGAGAGTATCTGAAAGCGCGACCGCTCTACGGGATCAATCGTCCCGGGGGAAGCCTGGGACGGTCGCAGGCCTGCAACTATGCCCTCCGCATCTGGGGGGACGATGGCATCACCGATGAGGTCGTGATCGAATGGCTGCAGCGACTCGGAGATCGAAATGGCTGGCTCGATATCGGACGGAAGCGTCCGGTTCCTCACGAGACCTGGTTTGCGGTGGCGGGCTATTTTTTCTACTACGGCCATTTCTACGCCGCCTGCAATCTCGAATTACTCTCGGAGAAAGAGGCCGAACCGTATCGCGAGATGTTGGCAACTCTCCTCATGGATCTGCAGGAGAAGGATGGCTCGTGGTGGGATTTCCCCTTCTACTCCTACCATCAGCCCTATGGCACCGCTTTCGCGATCATGTCGCTGACCCGTTGTCGGAAGTAGGAGTTGGTAGCGGATGCACCGTGTCATTTCCTCCTTTTCTTTTCTCCGGAGGTGAACGAAATCTTTGGCGATGAATACCGCTGACTTTGATTTTGCGCTACCCGAGGAGCTGATCGCGCAGCAGCCACCCAAGCAGCGGGGAGAGTCGAGAATGATGGTCATCGATCGTGCCAGCCGGACGATCGAGCATCGGCAGTTTCGGGATTTTCCATCCTATGTGGGAGCCGACGATCTCCTTGTCCTCAATGACACCCGGGTCGTGCCGGCCCGCTTTTTCTCGAATGATGGGAGCAGTGAGATCCTCCGGGTCGAGCCGATCACGGATCGACGATGGAAGTGCCTCGTGAAGCCGGGGAAGAAGTTCAAGCCCGGGCGCACCGTGGAGATCGGGGATTCGACGGGGACCGTCCTCGAGATCTGTGATCCGGGAGGAGAAAGGATCATCGAATTCGACGAGGCACCGGACGAATCGGTCCACGGGCACCTTGCCCTGCCTCCCTACATCGCTCGTCCCGACACCGCCGAAGATCGGGATCGCTACCAGACGGTCTATGCCAGGGAAGAAGGCGCCATCGCCGCCCCGACGGCGGGACTGCATTTCTCCGAAGAGACCCTCGAGAAATTCCCCCACACCTTTGTCACTCTGCATGTCGGGATCGGGACGTTTCGCCCGGTGTCGGTCGACGACGTGACCGAGCATCACATGCACAGTGAGAAGTTCGCCCTGCGGGAGGACACGATTTCTGCGATCCAGAAAGCCCGACGGACCATCGCGATCGGAACCACGGTCGTTCGCGTCCTCGAGAGCTGCGGAGCCTCTGGAGGAAAGGCGGGATTGAAACCCCAGAACGGAGAGACCGATATTTTCATCTACCCGCCCTACGAATTCCAGGTGGTCGATGCCTTGCTGACCAATTTCCATCTACCCAAATCGACCTTGCTGATGCTCGTCAGCGCGTTGGCCGATCGGGAGTTGATGCTCGAAGCTTACGCCAGGGCCGTGGAGGAACGGTATCGCTTCTTCAGCTATGGGGATTGCATGCTGATCCTGTGAGGCCGGGCTCGCCTTGCCGGGTTTTCTCAAGAAGAATTCAGCCGACACGAGGGTTCCATGGACAAGAAAACCGAAGGCCATGTCAGTTCCGGGAGAAAGTGAATCATGAGATTCACGATCCTGGCCGGTGCGATTCTTTCCTTTTTCCTGCTCCGGGGGAAAGTGGTCGACGACCGAACACTGGTCATCGTGTGTGTCCTCACGTTCTTCGTTGGACGGGTGATCTGATCGGGAGGAATCGACCTCTGCAATTCAAAAAGTGTTCTTGCGAACAGCAATTCCTCGAATTCGGTGTTGTTTTGCGACCGTTTTCAGGGTAATTCTTTCGCTACATAGCCACTGGAGTTTTCGTTCTGCGATCCTTCCAGTGGGCACACAGACCGCACATGTTCCATTTTCTCTCGCAGAAGCGACTTCAAAGCCGCGGCTTTTCCAGTGGCCAGAAGCGTCGCAAACCCAACGAGACCGCCATCTCCTCGATGATGCGCTCGGGGTGGCAGGTGTGTGGATTGCTCTTTGTCGTCTTCGTCGCGTTGGTCTCTTTCTGGATCATCTTTTCTTCCAGCGAGACGGCCATCTTTGCGGGCAACCCGCTCCAGGCGGTCGTGGTTGTCACGGTGATCACAGCGACGCTGGTGGTCCATTGGCAGGTCAGCCTCTCGCAGACCTTTCACCAGAATTCGACGATTTCGCTGATGTTGTCCATCATCCTGATCCAGCTCCTGCTGGTGAAGCTGAGTGAATACGTCGCGACCACTTTTGCTCCGGAGGGAGGGTTTCGATTTCTCGTCGAGCCCTACATCTTTGCCCCGATCGCGGTTTCGCTGCTGGTGGGGCGCCGTCACGGAACCTTTGCGGTGGTCTATGCGAGCCTTTTCGGCGGAATGACTGTGGCCAAGGATCAGGCCTTCCTCTTCATCATCTTCTCGATGATCTGCGGCTTTGTCGCGATCTACCTGACCAAGGGCGTGCGTAAGCGGAGCCGCCTTGTCATGGCAGGAGCCTACTCGGGACTGGCCTGTGTTCTCCTTGCGGTGACCCTGGGGCAGATCCAGTGGCCTGGCCTGGGGGCTTCCGCAGTGGAGTGGGAGATGGTTGGGAAACAGGCGCTCTCGGCGATTCTCGTTTCGACCCTGACCGCCGTCGTGGTGAGCGGACTGCTTCCCCTGATCGAGGCGACCTTCCGAATTACGACCGATGTCTCCTGGATGGAGTTTGCCGATCTCAATCACCCCTTGCTGAAGCGGATGACGATCGAGGCGCCGGGGACCTATCACCACAGTCTCGTTGTCGCGACTCTTGCGGAGACAGCGGCCGAGGCGATCGGCGCCAGCGCGATCAAATGCCGGGTCTGCTCTT
This sequence comes from Verrucomicrobiales bacterium, assembly GCA_029213195.1. Classification (GTDB taxonomy): domain Bacteria; phylum Verrucomicrobiota; class Verrucomicrobiia; order Verrucomicrobiales; family DEV007; genus Arctic95D-9. Next base: position 29,145 of record JARGNI010000020.1, on the reverse strand, counting down.
ACTTCCACGATATCGGCAAGATGAAGAAGCCGGCCTATTTCGTCGAGAATATCGGGGATGGAATGAATCCCCACGATGAGCTGACGCCGAATATGAGCGCACTGATCGTGATGGCTCACGTCAAGGATGGGGTCGACATGGCCTTGAAGCACAAGCTCAATACCGAGATCGTCAGTGTCATCCAGGAACACCACGGGACTTCCCTGATCCAGTTTTTCTACCACCGGGCCCTCAAGTTGCGAGATGAAATCCAGCAGCAGTATGAAGAGGGGAATGCCCACGAGGAGGATATCCCCGAGGTGAAAAAGGAATCCTTTCGCTATGCGGGTCCCAAGCCGACGACCCGGGAGAGCGCGATCATCAGCCTTGCCGACTCGGTCGAGAGTGCTTCGCGCAGTCTGCAGAAGCCGACCCCCAAGAAGATCGACGAGCTCATCGATGGAATCTTTCGCGATCGACTCAACGATGGCCAGCTCGATGATGCCGCCCTGACCTTGAGAGATCTTGCGACGATCAAGAACAGCTTTGCGACGACTCTTCGAAGCATGATGCACACCCGGATCGAGTATCCGAAGATCGAAGAGGGGAGCGAGAACCCCAAGCCTCGAAAGAAAAAGGGAAAAAGCCCGACGACCAGGATCAAATCCGAGGGAACCGAAAAGACGACCGATCCGGTGGCTTCCGGGGGATCCTGAAACAGAGGTCGTTAGGTTCGCGGGCCGGAATCCGGGTTTCGGATCGTCAGTGAGAAAGTCGTTTCCTGGAATATTCGAGATCGATGAAACCTGATTCTTCCTCGCCGATCCTGGAATTGTATTCTCAGGTGGATCTCAACGAGGAGCGACTGCAGTGGCTGGAGCAGCGGGTCAATCGAAGTCTTCCTCTGGTTCTCGAGAATCCTGGCACGGAACGACCCGTCCTGCCCGGTCTCGAGATGGTCGAGATGACCCTGGTCACCGACGAAACGATCGCAGAGGTGCATGGGGAGTTTCTCGATGATCCGACTCCGACCGATGTGATCACGTTTCATCACGGGGAGATACTCGTCAGCGAGGAAACGGCGCGCCAGGTTGCTTCCGAGTATGGGAAGACGACCGATGAAGAAACTCTCCTCTACCTGATCCATGGACTCCTGCATCTCAATGGGCACTCTGATCTCGAGGAGACGGAACGAGTCGAGATGCACCGGATTCAGGAAGATATTTTGTCGCGGATCCTGTCGGAAGATGCTAGGAATCGAGAACCCTAAGGAACTATTGTTATGGATTGGTATTACGCAAAAGATGGCCAGCAGGTCGGACCGGTGAGTGAAGAGGAGCTTCAACAGCTCAAAGATGGAGGCCAGCTGTCCGGTGACGAGCTTGTCTGGAATGAGACCCTGACCGATTGGGTGCCACTGTCTTCGTTGTCCCAATTTGGTGACTCTCCTCCCGCGATGGGGGCTCCGACTCCAGAAGCGGCTCCTGCAGCCAATCCTTCTGCTTCCGCCTCGGAACCTTCTCCAACATTGAGTCCGGTGACCAACACGGCGCAGACTTTGCCTCCCGGCGAAAAGATTCCCACCTATCTCTGGCAGTCGATTGTCTGCCTGATTCTCTGTTGTCTTCCCTTGGCCATCCCCGGAATCGTTTTTGCGACGAAGGTCGACCCGGCGATTGCGCGGGGGGATATCGCCGCAGCCAAAGAGGCTTCGGCGAAGGCAAAGATGTGGTGCTGGATTTCGTTCGGCGTGGGAATCGTGGCCAACATTCTCATCTTTGGCGCTTCGTTTCTCAGTGCCTTTATGGAGGTGCAGTAGTCTCCACGGGAATTTTCCAGGGCTCGGCATGACTCCCCGGAATTGTGCGCAGAAGTGGGGGATCACGGTCTCCGTTCTTGCCCTGATCGTCATTGGCGGATTCGTTCTCAAGGGAACGGAACTCCGAGCGAACCCCTGGTGGCTTCCCAAGTGTGCCTTCCACATTTGGACGGGGTGGCATTGTCCAGGGTGCGGAAACACCCGGGCCACCCTGGCTCTCCTGCGAGGCGATCTCGCGGGAGCCGTGGAGCAGAATGTGGCTCTGATCATCGCCCTCCCGTTTTTGATCCTGGGGGCGGTTCGCACCTGGATCCGCTGGGTCTATCCGGAACACTGGAAGCCGCTGCCGTTTCGCTGGCGATGGGGCTATTCGCTGGTCCTCGTCGGAGCAGTCGTTCTCTTTATGGTTCTTCGGAATCTTCCGATGAAACCGTGGAACTGGTTGGCACCTGTGCCTCTGGGAGAGACCACTGCTGCAAGTCCGCCAGGGCATGCCCGAGGTGATGGGCTGCCAGGGGAGCGGTAACAGATCGAGCTGCGATGTCGTTTTGATCGCGAGCGATCTCTGCGGCCTTGCCGAGGAGCCAACTGCCGAGGGCGGCGCTGTCGTGGAGGGACAGCCCTTGTCCGATCAGGGCGGCGCAGATTCCGGTGAGAACATCGCCCATGCCGCCGCTCGCCATCCCCGGGTGCCCCGTCGTATTGATCTCGGTCTTTTCCCCCGGAGTCGCGACGACGGTGCGGGAACCTTTGTGCAGGAGGGTGACGCCCCAGCGTTCCGCGAGGGACCGGGTGATCTCGACGCGGGGGCCGGTTAGCGAGGTGAGTCGCGAGAGCTCACCCGGATGAGGAGTGAGCAGCCGTGCCGAAGGAAGGTTTTCGAGATCCCGCTCGCATCGGGACAGCTGGTTCAGGGCATCGGCATCGACGACGATGGGCTTGGGATGAGAAAAGAGGACTTCGGTCAGTTCGTCTTCCCAGGTGTTTCCGAGTCCGGGACCGATCCCGATGACATCGTGTGGCATGTCCAGAGCTTCCTTCAGCGAGGCGACGGGACGGACCATGATCTCTGCCGAAACGGTCGCGGCAAGGACCGGATAGATTTCTTCAGGGACACAGAGAGTGGTGAGTCCTGCTCCGGTATGGGAGGCTCCCAACGTGGAAAGAACACCCGCACCGGTCATGCCTCGGGACCCCGCGATCAAGAGCACGCGGCCGGCGGAACCTTTGTGAAAGTCAAAGTCTCTTCTTGGGAGCCGGGCACGAAGATGCGAGGGAAACAGGAACCGGGTGGATCGATCTGCCTCGACGAGAGGAATGGGGAGGGGGATTTCGACGAGGCGGCCGAGATGATTCGTTGACGTATCGGCGGCGAATCCTGTCTTTGCCGCCGTAATGGAGAGGGTGTAGTCCGCGACGACGGCCCCCGCTCCAGCCTCCCCGGTGTCGGCATCGAGACCGGTGGGGATGTCGATGGCAAAGGTGGTGGCATGCTGCTCATCCCGCATCAGGTTGAGGTTGTCGGTGCATTCGCGAATTGCCCCACGCAGATCACCTGTCGCCCCGATTCCGAGGAGTCCGTCGACGAGGATGGTCGGCCCTCGACGTTCGACTCGTGCAGGCTCGGGCTCCGCATTCCACTCGACCCATTTTCGCTTCGCGAGCTCGGAGATGCCCTGGAGCCCATGGGAGAAATGGAATCGGACGGACCAGCCGGATCGCTTGAGCCATCGCGCTACGACGAGGGCGTCGCCGCCATTGTTGCCCTTTCCACAAAAGACTTCCGCATGTCCCGGATCAGGGAAGAAAGATTGGATCGCATGGGCACAGCGTAGCCCAGCGGCATCCATGTAGGGTTCGGGAGAGATGTTTCCCGAGAAAAGCCGAGCTTCGGCTTCGGACATTTGCTGACAGGTCACCAGCATGCCGTTACGAGGGCATTACCCGCGTCGATTGAACTGGATGATCCCGCGGGCAATGCTGTCGGCGACCACCTGGCGATACTGAGGATCCAGCATCGCACTTCGCTCATCCTTGTTGGAAATGAAACCACCCTCGACGAGAATCGACGGATGCTTGGTGCGCCGGAGAACGGAGAAGTTTCCGGTTTTCACTCCCCGGTCGGTTGCCCCGATGTTTTTGATCAGTTCGCTCTGCACAAACCGAGCGAACTTCTCGGAGCTCGAGCTCCGGTAAAAGGTTTCGATTCCAAGTGCTGCGGTACGATAGCTGGAATTGAAGTGCACGCTGACGAAGACTGCATTCCGGTATCGGTTTGCCCGTGCCGAGCGCTCGCTCAGGGCGATGAACTCATCCTTGGTGCGAGTCATCACCGTCTTGAACCCGGCTTCCTTGAGCGCTCGCTCGAGGCGACGCGCCACGTCGAGATTGATGTGTTTCTCATACACATAGGAGTCTGCGGCGCCGAGGTCGCGACCTCCGTGACCCGGGTCGATGACGACGGTTCGGAAGGCGAACGCCTGCGTAACTCCCCCGAAAAGAAGGAGAGCAAGAACAAGGAGAGCAGGGGACTGTCGTTGGCGGAACATGGCTTCGAAGATCAATAAGATAAGGTCGAAAATAAAGTTTTACAAATTTTTCGAAATATTTTTAAAAACTTTACGTAAAAGGGGAGGGTGGGGTGCGCCAGAAGCAGACGAATGGAGGAAGGTTTCAGTCACAAATTTTGAAAGATCGGAGTGTCCCATCCAGTAACGGTTCAAATTGTCCCTTTCTTAGACTGGATATCGACTGATCTCCGGGAAGGAACGGATCAAAAACTCCAGGAACGGTGTTTGCCGGCTTCTTTCTCCTCTTGCTCCTCGAGGGGAAAACGCTTAGATTCCCGCTCTCTGCGGGGAGAAATCGTCTCCACGCCTTTTACTCTGCCAAAAACGTTATGCGCTCCATTCTTCTTCTTGGTGCCCTTTTTGCCACCCTCCCTACATCGCTCATGTCCCAGGATCCATCTGCTCCCGAATCCCTCAAAGAGAGAATCAGCTATGCCTACGGTCTCGTGATTGCCCGTCAGCTTGGAGAAAGTGGGATCGAGATCGATCTGGATCAGTTTGCCGCTGCGTTTCGCTCGGTCCAGAACGAGGATACTCCGTTACTCTCCGAGGCCGAAGTGAAGGCCGCCTTTAATGAGAACCAGAAAATTCTCGATGAGAAGAATGCGACCGGTGCGGCCAAGGAAAACCTGATTGCTGGCAAGAAGTTCCTCGAGGAGAACGCGAAAAAGGATGGGATCAAGGTCACCGATTCCGGACTCCAGTATGAGGTCATCAAGGAAGGGGACGGGGAAAAACCTGCAGCGACCGACGAGGTCACCGTCCACTACCATGGCACCTTGATCGACGGAACCGTTTTCGACAGCAGCGTCGATCGGGGCGAGCCTACCTCCTTTCCTCTGAATCGGGTCATTCCCGGTTGGACTGAAGGCGTCCAGCTCATGCCGGAAGGAGCCAAGTATCGATTCTTCATCCCGTACGACCTCGCCTACGGCGAACGGGCCACGGGAGACAAGATCAAGCCCTACAGCACCTTGATTTTCGAGGTCGAACTCCTGGAAATCAAGTAGTCTGCCAGGCAGGCCTCTCTCCTGTCCGACGTGGTGAAATCACGACCCTGGGGCTCGAGTCATTGATGATCGGGTCGCCGCTGGTCGCAAAAGTGGTTTCCGGAGGACAGACGGGAGTGGACGAGGCAGCCCTCCGGGTGGCCCTCGTTCTTGGAATTCCGCATGGAGGATGGTGTCCCCGGGGACGCATCAACGAACTGGGAGTGATTTCATCGCAGTTTTGCCTTTCCGAGACGGCTTCTGCCGAATCCGACCAAAGAACGGAGTGGAATGTCCGGGACAGTGACGCGACGCTGATCCTGAGTCGGGCGCCTCGATTGCAGGGTGGAACAGAACTGACCGAGAAATTTGCCAAGGCTTGGAATCGACCTTGCTATGTAGTGACGGGGGAGCGGAAAGGCTCCAGCGAAGAGATTCGAAAATTACTGACCCGGAATCCAATTCGGACTCTCAATATCGCGGGACCACGCGAATCGGAAGATCCCGGGATCGGATCCTGGGCTCAAGACATTTTATTGAAAGGACTCACGATAGAGATTAGCCATAGCGGCAAACACGAAACGTAAGGAAGAAAGATTATGGAGACTGAGACTACAGAGGACACGTCGACGACGGGGTTGGACGAAACGGGTGCTTCCGCCAAGGAAGCGCTCAAGAAGGACATTCTCGAAAACCTGATTCGGCACCAGGCTCACGGTCCCAAGTATGCGACATCGGGAGACTGGTGGAGGGCCATCTGTCTCGCCGTTCGCGGTCGCATGATGGAGAGGGCCAGTGAGGTCCATACGAGTCACTACAACCAGAACGTGCGTCGAGTTTATTATCTCTCTCTCGAGTATCTCATGGGGAGACTGCTCGAGAACAATCTCGTCAACCTGGGGCTCCTGAAGGATTGCCAGGAAGCCATTTCCGAACTCGGGCAGGATTTCGACGTTCTTCTCGAAGAGGGACCGGACCTGGGACTGGGGAACGGGGGCCTGGGGCGACTCGCTGCGTGTTTCATGGATTCGCTCGCGACGCTCGATCTCCCTGCGGTCGGCTACGGAATCAACTACGAGTTCGGCCTTTTTCGCCAGAAATTCATCCATGGCCAGCAAGCGGAGTCTCCGGACGAATGGCGCCGCTTCGGAAACCCATGGGAGATCTGTCGTCCCGAGTACTCCGTTGAGGTACCCCTCTACGGTCACGTCGAGAATCAGTTCGATGAACTCGGGCAGGGACGCCCGGTCTGGACGGGAACGCGTTCCATCCTTGGAGTTCCCTGGGACATTCCCATCGTTGGATATGGGGGGTCGACAGTGAACTATCTTCGCCTCTGGGAGAGCACCGCGTCTCGCGATTTCGATCTCGATATCTTCAATCGGGGCGGCTACGTCGACGCCGTAAGAGAAAAAGCCGAGAGCGAGTCGATCTCGAAAGTGCTCTATCCCAATGATTCCACGGAAGCGGGGAAAGAGCTGCGTCTCGTGCAGCAGTATTTCTTCGTGACCTGTTCTCTCCAGGACATCGTAAAACGGCACCGCCGTTGCAACGATACCTGGGACAGCTTCCCGGAAAAGGCGGCGATCCAGTTGAACGACACGCACCCGGCGATTGCGGTGGCCGAACTGATGCGGATTCTTATCGACGACGAACTCCTGCCCTGGGATCAGGCCTGGGAGATCTGCGGCAAGACCTTTGCCTACACCAATCACACCCTTCTTCCCGAGGCGCTCGAGAAATGGAGTGTGCCACTGTTCGAGAAGGTTCTGCCGAGACATCTCCAGATCATCTTCGAGATCAACAAGCGATTTCTCGAAGATGTCGTCGAAGCCAAGTGGCCCGGCGATCACCACAAGAAGGCGGAGATGTCACTGATCGAGGAAGGCGCTCCCAAGCAGATTCGCATGGCCTACCTCGCGGTTGTGGGAAGTCACACCACCAATGGGGTGGCGGCACTTCACACCGAGTTGCTCAAGAAGGATCTTTTCTCCAATTTCTATGCGCTCTTCCCGGAGCGGTTTCAGAACAAGACCAACGGGATCACACCTCGTCGCTGGCTCAAGGCCTGCAACCCCGAGCTTTCCGGTCTGATCGACGAGTCGATCGGATCCGACTGGCCTGCCGATCTCGATCGTTTGCGGGAGCTCGAGAAGTTTGCGGACGATCCCGCCTTCCAGGAGCGGTTCATGACGATCAAGCATCACAACAAGGAGAAGCTCGCCGCCCTGATCCAGGAACGCTGTGGAATCGAGGTCGAGCCCTCCGCGCTTTTCGATGTGCAGATCAAGCGACTCCACGAATACAAGCGTCAGCATCTCAATCTCCTCAACATCCTGACGCAGTATCGCCGTCTTCTCCAGAATCCGGATCTCGACGTCGTGCCTCGCGTGTTCGTCTTCGGCGCCAAGGCGGCACCGGGATACGAGCTGGCGAAGGAGATCATTCACGCCATCAATGCCGTCGGTGAAAAGATCAACAACGACGAGCGGATCAAGGGGAAACTGAAAGTCGCCTTTCTCCCCAACTATGGAGTGAGCTCTGCCGAGATCATTATTCCTGCTTCCGATCTTTCCGAGCAGATCTCTACTGCCGGAAAAGAAGCCTCCGGAACTGGAAATATGAAGTTGGCTCTCAATGGATCGCTCACCATTGGAACCCTTGATGGAGCCAATGTCGAAATCGGAGAAGAAGTCGGCGACGACAACATTTTCATCTTCGGACTCACGGTGGAGGAAGTCGAATCCCTCTGGAAGAGTGGATATTGCTCCATCGACAAATATTGGGAAGACACCGAGCTGAGAGCGGTACTCGATTGGCTCGCCTCCGATTCTTTCGCGCCTCGTGGATCTTTCGACCGGATTCGTCACAGTCTTCTCGACGGCGGAGATCCCTATCTCGTTCTCGCCGACTACCGCGCTTACATCGAGACGCAGGAGAAGGTGGACGAGGCCTATCGTGATCGTGCTCGTTGGGCTCGCATGGCCATTCTCAACACGGCCAGGGTCGGGAAATTCTCCAGTGATCGCACCATCCGGGAATATGCCGAAGAAATCTGGAAGTTGCCCCAGGTCCAGGTATAGGCGAGCGATTCCTCGATGGACGAACTCGCCGCAAAAAGAGTCCTTCTAGACTTCGAAATCATCCTGCTCCTCGCCCTCGTGCTGGGAGCCGGATTTTTTGCGATCCGACGGAAAATTCGTCCGCCGGAGAATCGACCGATTCCAGATTACGATGGGTATGATCTCATACTCATGTTTTTTCCAGCCCTGCTCTTCCTCCTGAACCCGGTTCTCGAGGTGCTCATGGCGGGAGCGGTTAAGGAAGACGGGACGGATCATCTCTCCTCCGAGGCCGGGCCCTGGGGGATGCTGGTGAACATTGCCTACTTTTTCTTTGTGGGAGTCATGACCTACGGGATCCTTGAGTGGATCCGGAACCGTCGAGTCTCGGAGCTGTTTGGGCTGAAACGTCTCGGGCTCGCTCCCATCGTTCTCTACACTGTCGTCGGTGGCTTTGCCTCCCTCCTGATCTGTGCCTGGGGGGTGGGGACGCTCTCGCAGGGCTTTCTCGAAAAGATCTTTACCGATCTCTCGGCGCAGGAAACGGTTGAGGCCTTGCAGAGTTCCGATTCGAGGATCCAGCTGGCTCTCTCTGTTGTCATGGCCTGTATCGCGGCTCCTTTTGTGGAGGAGATTCTCTTTCGAGGATACATGTACGGAGCCCTCAAGCGGGCTACGAATCCTGTCTTTTCGATGGTCATCATCGGAGGGCTCTTTGCTGTCGTTCATGGCAATCTTCCTGCGCTTCTCCCGCTTTGGGTTTTTTCCATTCTTCTGACCTGTGCCTACGAATGGACCCGTTGCCTCTGGGTTCCGATCGGAATGCATGCGTTCTTCAATGCTGCGAATATCATCCTGATGCTGGACCCGGGCGGGTCCTAGAGTGATCATGAGTGCCCATGAGTGAAACCGGCGAAAATCCATCGGTCCGCGAATGGGGGGAGGAAGCGCTCGTCAGTCATCTCCTTGCGGGACTTTCCTCTGCTCCGGGGGTTCTCACCGGGCCGGGTGACGATTGTGCCGTTCTCGAATCCGATTCGGAAAGCGGGGAACTCCTGCTTTTCAAGACGGACAGCGTCGTGGAGGGAGTTCATTTCAAAGAGGGAACCGATGCCGAACGGGTCGGTCGCAAGGCCCTTTGTCGAGCGATCAGCGATATGGCGGCGATGGGAGGGCGTCCGACGTTTGCTCTCGTCACGCTCGCGGTGGACGACGAGAGAGCGGTTTCCGAGGTCACGGGTTGGTATCGGGGAATCCAGGAGGCAGCGGAATCCTTCGGATGCGCGGTGGTGGGCGGAGAGACGACGCGGCTCCCGGCTCGGGGTGCCTTGCTCTCGATTGCTCTCTTGGGAAAGGTAGGGCGAAACGAGTGCCTGCTGAGATCGGGTGGCAAAGTGGGGGACTTCGTGGCAGTGACCGGTCGCCTCGGCGGATCGTTCGCAAGTGGCCGTCATCTCACTTTCTCTCCACGAGTGGAACAGGGGCAGTGGCTGGCGAAGTCGGGGGCGGTCACGGCCATGATGGATCTCAGCGATGGGGTGGGATCGGATCTGCCACGTCTCGCGAAAAGCAGTGGAGTCGGCTACGCGATCGACCTCGAGAGTGTGCCCTGTCATGAAGGGGTTCCCGTCGAACGGGCGATTACGGAGGGGGAGGACTATGAGCTTTTGCTCACAGTTTCTCCTGGCGCCTGGGACAGCCTCGCAAAAGACTGGGGCGGCCGGTTCCCTGATTGTGAATTGACGAAAATTGGCGAACTTACCGAATCCACGGACCGATCCCTGCCGAGTGGTTGGGAGCACTACCGGAATCGAGAATGAAAGCCAGTTCGCCTCTCCGATCGGAAAAAGAAATGATCGACTTGGGTCGCCAGTTTGCCGGGCGACTGGAGGCCGGTGACGTTGTCGCGTTGAATGGAGATCTCGGGGCCGGGAAGACTCATTTCTGCAAGGGCGTTGTCGCCGGGCTCGGGTCCGGTGCCGAGGTCACCAGTCCGACTTTCGCGCTCGTCCAGGAGTATCCCGGAGGAAAGTGGCCCGTTTTTCACTTCGATTTCTATCGCCTCGATTCGGCCTCCGAACTGGACGCGATCGGATGGGAGGAGTATCTCGACGAAGCTGGTGTCGTCCTGGTCGAGTGGGCCGAGAAGTTCCCGCAGGTCTTACCGGAAGAGACGATCCAATTGCGTTTCGAAACACTTGAGGATGAAACCAGGAGGGTCTCCGAGGTATGATTCTGGCCTTGGAAACGTCAACCCGCCGGGCCTCGCTGGCAGTCTACGACGAGGCGGCGCAGGAGGTGCTGTGGGAGGAGGCCTTCGAGACCGATCGCTCCCACAATTCCATCATTTTTGAACCGGTCGAGACCGCGTTGCAGCAGTTCGAAGATCGCATCACGAAAATCGCCGTGGGCCTCGGTCCAGGAGTCTACGGCGGCATCCGTGTCGGAATTGCGGTCGCAAATGGACTCGGGTTGGCGAGGGATTGGGAGACCGTCGGGGTGTCCTCGCTGGAGGCGTTTTCCGAAGAGGAAGACTATCTCGTGGTGGGCGATGCGCGGAGAAAGACCTTCTTCTTCGCAGAAGTCATCGCGGGGACTCTATCGGGGGAACCGAAGCTCCTTTCCGCGGAAGATTTGGAAACCCGCCTCGCGGATTACGAGGGGAGCGTCGTTTCGGCAGAAGAGTCCGTTGTCGAGCGGTTCTCTCGGGTTCAGCTTGCCTTCCCCGAAGCGACTCGGATTGCTCGGAGAGCGACGCAGGAAGGGGCTTTCCCGGAGAAAAAAAAGGCGCTCGAGCCGCACTATCTCCGGGCTCCCTATATCACCACTCCGAAGACAGCGTCATCCCATTGAATCTCCTTCGGGAAGGATCGGAGAAGGCGGGGTAGCCACCGAGAAGACGTCGAACTCGTCTCCGAACTGCCTCAGGAATTCGGGCCCCAGCATCCGGTAGAAGACCGTCAGGGGAAGCTGGAGGACGGCTCCGAGATAGGGGATGGCGAGAATGATTCCCGCGATACAGCAGGTCGCGAGGACAAGCACCAGGACGAGGATCCCGGTGCCCAGTCCGAGGACGAGCATCCAGAGGTAGAAGAGAACGAACTGCCAGAAGTTCTGGGAATGGACGGCGAGAACACGACTCCAGGCTTCCCCGGCGCGCAGACGGTCCCGATACATCATGGGAATCACGAAATTCTCCAGCAGCATGAAAATGTAGCTGGCGACGAGTCCCAACAAGAGGGTTCCGACCCCCAGGCTGATGAGGGTGGGGAGAGTTTCCATGTCGAAGTTTTCCGCTTCCAGCATGGGCCAGGAAATCATGATGGCTCCGGCGGCAAGGCAGGAAAAAAGAAGGAAGAAGACAAATCCGTAGATCAGCATCCAGAAAAAAAGCGAGTTGCCCTCTTTCTTGAATTCCCCCCAGGGGTGGGCAATGAGAGCTCGATTCTGGACCGTGTTGTCGAGAAACATGAACTTGCCTCGAGATCGGACCCAGGTGATGACGAGTCCGAAGACGAGGAGAATCACAAAGACAATGCTCCCGATCGTGAGGATCATTTCAAAGTTCTCCTCGATCCAGCCGCGGGCGGTTTCCACCATTTCGGAAAAGGATTCTTCCGAAGTGCTGTCCGAGGAGGAGGTAGAGGAGTTGAAGGAGCCACCGCCTTCCAGCAGGGTGGCGAGCCAGGCGGTGAACCCGAGCGCGAACCACTTTCCGAGGTCGAAAGGACGAAACAGGATCGTCTTCATTCGGTCGAAGGCGAGCCGGGTTGCGGCGATGAGATCGGGTTTGCGGTTTTCCATGGATAGAGAATATCCTCTCTCTTCTATTTGCCCCAGTACAAATCAGCCCCCATTTTCTCATCGGTTTCTTCGGGCGATTTGAACTCGCCTTGTCGCAGCTGGCAGAGTAAGAAATTCTGCACTCCCACTCTATTCCTGCGAGCTCCGTGGTCTTTACCTCCCACACCTTCCTTTTCGGATTCCTGCCGCTGGCGCTGCTGTTCTACTTCCTGACTCCGGCTCGTTGGCGTTCGTTGACCCTGACCCTGGTCAGCTACGTCTTCTACGGCTGGTGGAATCCCTGGTTCGTCTTCCTGATGCTGGGTTCCACTTTGCTGGACTACCAGTGTGGGCGAGCGATCAGCAGGGAAGGCGCATCGACCTTGTCTCGAAAGGCCGGACTCTACGTGTCAGTCCTCGCCAATCTCGGGGTCCTCGCCTTTTTCAAATATGCCCTCTTCTTCTCCGAGAGCGTGAACTCCATCGCGCTTCTCTTCGGGTGGCAAGAGGTGGCGGCTCCGGAGTTTCTCCGGACCATTGTTCTCCCGGTCGGTATCTCCTTCTATACCTTCCAGTCGATGAGCTACAGCATCGATCTCTACCGGGGACACGCCCGTGCCGCGAAGAATTTTGTCGATTTCGCATGTTACGTCTCCCTGTTTCCCCAACTGGTGGCCGGTCCGATCGTCCGGTACGGCTCGATCGCCGAGCAGATTCGGAACCGGGAGGAGACCCTTCCCGGCTTTGTGGGAGGGTTTACCCGTTTCAACTATGGATTTGCGAAGAAGGTGCTTCTCGCGAATCCCATGGGAGCAATCGCAGACCTGTGTTTCGAGGCCGGATCAGGATCTCTCTCTCCCGCCCTCGCCTGGGTCGGGGTCCTCGCCTATGCGTTTCAGATCTATTTCGATTTCAGCGCCTATTCCGACATGGCGCTCGGACTTGGGCGTATGTTAGGGTTCCGATTCCCCGAGAATTTCGACTCACCCTACAAGAGTCGCAGTATCACCGAGTTCTGGCGGCGGTGGCACATCTCGCTGTCCAGTTTTCTCCGCGATTACCTCTACATCCCCCTCGGGGGGAACCGAAAGGGGAGAGCCCGGACCTACCTCAACCTTTTTCTTGTGATGCTGATCGGAGGGCTCTGGCATGGCGCCCAGTGGACCTTTGTCATCTGGGGAGGCATCCATGGGTTCTGGCTGGCGCTCGAGCGATTCTGTAAGGGGCGGGTGAAGTGGGTTCTCCCGTCGTGGGTCCGATGGCCCGTTACCTTTTCGGTGCTCCTCATCACCTGGGTGTTCTTTCGCGCCGAGAGCCTCGAGGTCGCGCTCCGCTACCTGGCCGCGATGTTCGGGGGGAGTGACTTGACCCCGGCTTCTGATTTGCTGTCCGACGTCGTCTTGCGCCCCACCCACTTGTTGCAGCTGGGTATCGCGTTCGTTTTTGCCTTTTTCCTACCCAATACCCAACAGTTCCTTCAGCGTGTCTGCGCGTGGAAACTCGTGCTCGGGCTGCTGCTGCTTTTCGGGAGTGTTCGCATCCTCTCGGTCCAGGGTTTCAATCCCTTTCTCTACTTTCAGTTCTGATGGATAAAGGATCGCTAAAAAATCCGTATGGAGAATTACCGGAAGAACCGCGCTACGAGTTCGGGATAGGGTTGGCTCGGGGCGCAGCTCTCGCCTTTCTCCTTCTCATTGCCGTTCCCGGGATTCTGGCCGTCGTCGAACTGATCGGAAACGGAGCGCCGCCATCGGCCTCGGAGACTCTCGAAGGAACGCTTCGAGAATGGGAGTCCCACTTCGAAGACGCTGCGCTGTTTGAAAAATGGAGAGGCCGAGACCAGGGACGCTTGGTTCGCTGGTTTTCGGAAGGAAACTCTCGCGTCGTGATCGGCAGAGATGGATGGCTCTTCTACCGACCGGATATCGATGCTGCAGTCGGAAAAGGGCCGCGTTATGTCGAGCCGCCGTCGGTGGCTCGAGCACCTTCTGATCAGGTCTGGCAGCCTCCGTTGCCTGTAGTGAAGAAATTCGCCGAGCAATTGGAGGAAAGAGACATCCGTCTCGTAATCGTTCCCGTTCCGACGAAGGCGATGATCGAGACAACCGGATTCGGTGATGCTGCGGAAGCGTCGCGCTCGTTTCGGATGGCTTCGGATTGGGATTCGGTCAGGGAAGAAATCGAATCCTATGGCGTCGAGTTTGTTGATCTCGTCCCGCTCTTCTCCGAGATCGCGAGGGCGGGGGATGTCTTTCTCCGGCAGGATACGCACTGGACTCCTCAGACCATGGAGGCGGTTGCGGATCTCCTCGCCACGCGACTTGCGGCCGATTCATCGGGTGGGAGAGAAAACGTGAGGCAAGAGGTGCCGCGTGAGAGTCAGGGAGATCTGGTCGATATGCTGAGTTTGGAGGAACGCCAGGTGGATGTCTTTCCTGCCGAAGAAGTTTCGATCACTCGAATTCTCGAGCCTTCGTCGAACCTTCCCCTCCCGAGTGATTCGGACGCCCCGCTCGTGCTCCTGGGCGATAGTTTCGTGAATGTCTTTGAGGACCCGTCTCTCGGTTTCGATATCAATGGGGAAGAGAAGATCGGTGCGGGTTTCTCCTCTCACCTCGCCGATCGCTTGGGACAGAATCTTCACGTCATCGCCATCAATGGGGGAGGTGCGACGGATGTTCGGAAGTCTTTGGCCGCCCTTCCAGATGACCAGGTGCGCGAGAAAGAGGCCGTGGTGTGGCTGATCTCCGCCCGGGATCTTTTTCTCGCGGAGGTTCCCGCGCGCCGCGCGGGCATTTCCTGGGAGCCGGTGACTTTTTCCACGCGCCAACGAGAGAAAGCCCGCGATCCCGAGGCGCTCGTGTTGTCCGGGGTTCTCTCGGAGCGGTCCCAGGCGGGAGACCCGAAGCAGACTCCCTATGCCTCGGCTCTCTATTCGGGAATCTTTACCGAGATCGAGGTGGAATCGAGAAGCTACGCTGCCGACGAAGCCTGGGTGTTTCTCTGGGCCTTTCGAGAACGAGAGATTCTCCCGTCAGCACATCTGCAGACCGGAAAGCGGTATCGCCTGAGGCTCGTGCCGTTGCCGGAATCGGGTCCCGAGGCGTCGGCCACCCAGATCGATGACTTTTTCCGGGTGGACCTGGAGAGGCTCTTCGCGACCGAGTTCGAGGAAGCCGACTGAGCAGAGACTTGTGATTCTCGCCGATCAGCCTTTCCCGTCCATCGCGATCAGTTGCGTAACGGTCACGAACTGGAAGCCCTTGGCGAGCAGTTGATCGATCGCCGAGGGCATCGCATCGATGGAAGCGGAGTGGATGTCGTGTACGAGCAGGATCCCACCTGGACGAGCTCCCGAGACGAGGCGGTTGGCGACGATGGAAGCTCCCGGTTTCTTCCAGTCTTCCGGATCGACGGACCAGAGGATGGAAGGGTAGCCGAACTCGCGTCGAATCCACGACTTCTGTGAGCTCGTGATCGCTCCATAGGGCGGACGCATCGTCCTCGGCGCCACTCCCGTGGCTGCGACGATCGCTTCGTGAGAAGCCGAGAGTTCTTTTCTCACCTCGGATTCCGACATCTTGGTCAGGTTTCCGTGGGTGACGGTATGATTTCCGATCTCATGACCTTCGGCGACAATGCGACGCATGATCTCCGGGTAGCGGCGGGTATTGGTCGCGACCACGTAGAAGGTGGCTTTCACATTCCGGGATTTGAGAATGTCGAGGAGACGAGGTGTGTTCGTGGCGTGAGGACCGTCGTCGAAGGTCAGGGCGACGAAAGGCATGCTCGTATTGACCTTGGAATAGGAGTCCTTCGTGCCGACGGAGGTGGGAAGTCGGTTGCCATCGACCGCATTCCAGGGCCCCTGGGGACGAGCGTTTTCCTGAGTCGCCGAAACTTCAGTGTCCTTCATTCCTTTCTTCTTCTGATTGGCACAACTGCCGGCGAGAAAGGGGAGAGCCAACGCAAAAAGCGCGGCAGCGAGAGAGTGTGCTCGTGTTTTCAATACGGTAACGGTCGGGTGGAGACGCAATGGAATCGCAAACTTAAGAAGTTTTTAAAATAATGCAACTCAGAAATGAAACAAAGGCTAACTTTTTAGAAATCTGGCCAATAGCGGGCGGAGCTCTTCGACGGTGGTTTCCGGCCAGGCCGCGGGATCGGTGAAGAGGGCGGTGTCGAGGGCCGAGTGCTCCGGCCACCCGGGAGTCGTAGGGATCTTCGGAATGACTTCCTGTAGAATCGCCTTGGCCGATTCGGCATTGGCCTGGACGTGTTCGATCACGGAGTGGGCGGTGACCGCCTCCTCTTCGACCTTCCAGCAATCGTAGTCGGTGATCATCGCGAGGGTGGCGAGAGAAATCTCGGCTTCTCGGGCCAGCTTTGCCTCGGGAAGATTGGTCATTCCGATGAGGTCGAAACCAAGTTTCCGATTGGTTTCGGATTCGGCCCGGGTCGAGAAAGCCGGGCCATCCATATTCACATACGTCCCCCCGTCGTGGACGTTTTTCCCGAGGTCTCTGGCGGTCGTGAGGAGGAGTTGACGCAAGGACTCGGAGATGGGATCGCCGAATGCGATGTGCGCCACGATCCCTCTGCCGAAGAAGGTATGATGGGCCCTCTGGCTCGTTCGATCGAAGAACTGGTCGAAGAGAACGATGTCGCGAGGACGGTATTGCTCCTGCAGGGAACCCACTGCAGTGACGGCGATGATCCAGCGTACGTTGAGAGATCGCAGGGCCCAGATGTTGGCCCGGTGATTCAGCTCCGAGGGGAGATGCACATGACCACGCCCGTGCCGGGGGAGAAAGTAAACTTGTCGCCCTCCCATGCGACCCCCGATGATCGCGTCGGAAGGCGCCCCGAAGGGCGTCTCGATCGAGATTTCTTCCACGTCGCTGAGACCGTCGATGTTATAGAGACCGGATCCACCGATCACTCCGATTGCGGGTTCGTCCTCTGGGGTATGCATGCGTCCATTGTAAGAGCATCGCTCTCCAAGCCAAGCGGGGATTGCAGGCACGATGGGGTTTCGGTAAGGCCGGATTTGGCTGATTCGAGAAGCTTCTGTTTTCTTTACATTTTAAAAATCTTAACTATATTTTTTAAAATGTTGTTTCGTCTTTCCCTGTCTCTTGTCTTGATCGGAACTGGAATTGCGTCGCCATGGCTGGTTCAGGACTGGCTGGAGACGCATCCCTCTGATCGTGGCGTGGAAAGTCTCGTCGAGAAAGCGATCGAGGCTCCCCGTCGCTGGAGCAGGTGGATTCTCCCGGACCGAGAATCGGAGGAATCCGTGGTGGAGGCTTCTGGTGAGCTGGAGTCTGGCGTTGCTACGATCTCGGAGCCGGTGGTAAAAACGGGCGAGGGGACCGAAAAGGCGGACTCAACAGGGTTGACTCGTCGACCCTACCCTCTTGCCTCGAGCACGTCTCGGGTGCTTCGCGGGCTGTTGCCCGGAGGGGCAGGGGAATACGGCCGGTTTGGGTCCACTGCCGCCGTGGAAACGTCTTTTTCCAAGAGCGTGGTGAAGGAAACGGGAGCCCAGCTCGATGCCGAACTCGGTCGGATGGGCCTGAGGAGAGGAGCGGATCTCTTTGTTCGTATTTTCAAAGAAGAGAAAGAACTCGAAGTCTGGCTCCAGGGCTCGGAGGAGAGCCGTTTCGAGCTTTTCAAAGTATATCGACTGCGGGATTTGGCAGGAAAGCTCGGGCCGAAACTCCGGGAAGGGGACAAGCAATCCCCCGAAGGATTCTACTACGTCAGTTCGGAGCGGATGCGACCGGGGACTCGGCACCACCTGGGTATGGACCTCGGGTATCCCAACGAACTGGATCGCTCGCTCGGTCGAACGGGGGGCGAGATTATGATTCACGGAGGTACGCGTTCGGGCGGATCGTATGTCCTGAGTCCCGAGGATATGAATGAGGTCTTCACCCTGGCTTCCTCCTCTCTGCGCAATGAACAGCGGTTCTTTCGAGTGCATGTCTTTCCTTTCCGCATGACGGACCAGAGGATGGAGCAAGAGTGGGCTCGCCAACCCAAGTGGATCGATTTCTGGGTGAATCTGAAGGAAGGATATGACTTTTTTGAAAATGCCCAGTTTCCTCCCTCGGTGCAGACGGAAGAAAAAGAATATCTCTTTCGCTTTCCGTGATCCGGATTTTTTTAAGATTTCCCCCGAAAAACCCGGGTTCGGCTCTTTTTTTCTTCCCGTCAGGGGGCAAAACCTCTAGTTTGCCCGTCCGCGGCATGCCTTCTCCGGAAAATCGGAAGCGAGGCGAAAGCCGCGGGTCAGGTGGGTGACCCACCCATCGGTGAAAAGAGCAACACAAACCCTCCTTTAGTTTTGTACGCAAACGAACCTTATCTCCTCGACCTCTTGCAGGAATCCAATCTCGTCGATGCAGACGCGATCGAGGATGTCACCCACAAAAAGAAGGCGCAGGAGTCGACCCTCGAGGCGCTACTGTCTCAGAACAAGATCACCGACGATCAAATCGCCGAGACTCTCGCCCAGAATTCCGGGATGGAGTATGTCGACATTCGGAAGATGGACATCGATCCGAATGTGGCGACGCAAGTTCCGGCAGAGACGGCGGTCCGCTTCGGGATCGTTCCGATTGCCGAGTCTGGCGGAACCCTGGTCGTGGCCGTGACGGATCCGCTCGACTTCGATGGCCTCGATTCGGTGAGACATGTCCTTTCGGTGGAGCCGGAGTTCGTCGTTGGTTCTGACTCGGCGATCAAGCAGCGTCAGCTCGATTTTTACCAGACGGAACTGGATTCCGAGCAGATTTCGAAACTCGATTCCGATGCCATCGCCGTTACCGAAACGGCGGAAGGAGAGGGCGGCGATGCTCCCATCATCAAGCTGGTCTACCAGATTCTCCAGGAAGCCTACCAGAACCGAGCCTCCGATATTCACATCGAGCCGCTCGAAGAAGAGATGCGAGTCCGCTACCGGATCGATGGAGCCCTTCACAAGGTGCAAAGCCACCCGACGAGACTGCTTTCCTCCGTCGTCAGCCGGATCAAGATCATGACGGGATCGATGGCGATCTCGGAGAAACGATTGCCTCAGGATGGACGAATCCAGGCCAAGTTCGGAAGTGGTGACCTCGATTTGCGTGTTTCCACCGTTCCGACATCGTGTGGTGAGAGTATCGTGATGCGGATCCTGGACAAGAGTTCGTTGACGATTGGTCTTCCTCAGCTCGGTTTCTTCAGTGATGACCAGGCTACCTTCGACGAGCTGATCCGGCTGCCCGATGGCATCATTCTCGTCACGGGACCGACTGGTTCGGGAAAGACCACGACGCTTTACGCCTGTCTCAATGCGATCAACAAGTCCGATCGTAAGATCATTACGGTGGAGGATCCGGTCGAGTATCTGCTTTCCGGGATCAACCAGGTCCAGGTGAAAGAAGACATCGGGATGACTTTCGCCGCCGCGCTTCGTGCGATTCTGCGACAAGCACCGAACATCATCATGATTGGTGAGATTCGAGATCTCGAGACGGCTTCGATTGCGATCAACGCGAGTTTGACCGGTCACCTCGTTTTCTCCACCCTCCACACCAACGACGCTCCCTCGGCGGTGGCTCGTCTCGCGGATATCGGGGTGAAGAAATTCCTGATCGCAAGTGCAGTTCGATCCATCATGGCGCAGCGACTTGTCCGGAAAGTGTGTCCGGATTGCGAGGCTCCCGCAGAGCTGACGGAGAAAGACATCCGGGCGCTGCGGCTCACCGCGGAGCAGCTCGGAAAGGCGAGCATCCGGAAAGGTGAAGGATGCCGTACCTGTCGGATGACCGGATACAAAGGTCGGATGGGTCTCTTCGAGATCTTCAACATTATCGAGGAAGTGCGCCTCTTGATCAATGGGGACGAATCGACTTCGGGTCTTCGGAAGCGTGCCCGAGAATTGGGAATGCGAACCCTGCGTGAGGATGGTGTCCGGAAAGTTCTCGCCGGAACGACGACCTCGGATGAGGTCATGAGGGTAACAATGGCGGATTCGGACTGATCCGGCGGTTTGCAGTTAGGAAAAATTTCAGAACAACATGACGATTGAAAGTGTAATCGATCTTCTGATCTCGCGGGGTCTCATCGATGACTCGCAGCGCGACGAGTATGTCGCGGCGGCACATGCCAGCGAGCAGGATATCACCTTTGCGGTAGAGGAGTGGGGCGTGATTCAGCGTGACCAGTTGTTTCAACTCGTGGCCCAGGATATAGGCGGCGAGTTTTACGATCTCAGCGAGTTCGAACCGGCCCCGCAGGTCCTGCGTGCCATGACCGGGGGCGATGCCAAGCTGTATCAGGCGATTCCGATCCAGTTTCTCGATGGAGGATTGCAGGTAGCGGTAGCCGATCCCCTGAATCCACAGAACCTGGAGGAACTGGGATTTACGCTCAACCAGCAGATCATCCCGGCGGTGGCTCCTCCCGAGCAGATCGCCGAGCTGATCCAGAGACTCTACTACGGCGGAGGTGGTACCGGGGAAGAGGGTGAAGAGCCTTCAGGTGAAAGCGACGCACTTGCCGCCATCCGCGCCGAGGTCGCTGCGATTTCGGAAGATGATCTCGAGGAAGAGTCCAACTCGGCTCCCATCATTCGATATGTCGATCTGGTTCTTTACCAGGCGATCAAAGAGAAGGCTTCGGATATCCACTTCGAGCCCTTCGAGGACGACTTCAAGATTCGCTACCGGGTAGATGGTGCTCTCTATGAGATGGCCCCGCCGCCTCAGCATCTGAAGCAGGCCATCATTTCGCGAATCAAGGTCATGTCCAGTCTCAATATCGCGGAGACTCGTCTGCCGCAGGATGGACGGATCACCAAGGAGATCAATGACAAGCCGGTCGACATGCGGGTTTCGACCCTCCCCACCGCATTCGGGGAAAGTGTCGTGCTTCGTGTCCTCGATCGCTCCAATGTGAATCTCGATCTGGAGACCTTGAATCTGACTCCGGATCTCTACGAATACATTTCCGACACCATTGTAAAACCCAACGGGATCTTCATCTGTACGGGGCCGACCGGAGCCGGAAAGACGACGACTCTTTATGCCTGCCTCCGAAAGGTGAATACCGAGGACTCCAAGCTCCTCACGGCCGAAGACCCTGTCGAGTATGACATCGATGGGATCATGCAGGTTCCGGTGAACGAATCCATCGGGTTGAATTTCGGACGCGTTCTTCGCGCCTTCCTGCGTCAGGATCCCGACCGAATCCTCGTCGGTGAGATGCGTGACCTCGAAACTGCTCAGATTGCGATCCAGGCTTCCCTTACGGGGCACCTCGTGCTTTCCACCTTGCACACGAATGACGCGCCCGGAGCGGTGACTCGACTCATTGATATGGGGTGCGAGCCCTTCCTCGTGGCTGCGACTCTCGAGGGCGTTCTGGGTCAGCGTCTTCTGCGACGGATCTGTGAAGATTGCCGGGTCTCGTATCAACCTTCCTCAGCCGTGCTCGCGCAGCTCGGACTGACCAGTGCCGACACGGGAGGCCGAGAGTTCTACACCGGGCAAGGTTGTGATACCTGCAACGACACCGGATACAAGGGACGACAAGGTCTCTTCGAACTCCTCGATATGAGCGATCCGATTCGAGATCTTGTTGCGCAACGAGCCGCGACGGTCGTCCTGAAGCAGAAAGCCCAGGAGCTCGGAATGAAGACTCTGCGTGAGGATGGTCTTCGAAACATCTTCGAAGGGATTACGACCATCGAGGAGGTACTGAAATACACATAATTTTCTCTCCGAACGATTTCCATCGACACGGAGAGGCTCAAAACGATACTCTGAAAACAACACCATTTATTGGAAACCAGATAAAAAAACATGGCGAATTTTGAATATATTGCCTTGGATGCGAAGGGGCAGGAAACGACGGGGTCGATCAAGGCAAACGACGAAGGGGATGCGATCACGCAGCTGCGAAAAAGCGGTCTCTACCCCACTCAGGTCGTGCCGGCCGGCAAGGGCGGCGTGTCCAGCAAAGCCAAGAGCCGAGTCAAGAAAGGGCAGAAAGGAAAATCCAAGGGGACTGCGATTGGAGGCAAAGTAAAGGGCAAGGTCCTCATGATCTTCACCCGGCAGCTGGCCACTCTGGTGGATGCAGGATTGCCGCTTCTGCGGGGGCTCTCCGTGCTCGGCAAACAGGAAAAAAACCGGGTCATGGCGGGAACGATCAATCATCTCGCCGATTCCGTCGCGGGAGGGTCCACTTTCTCCGAGAGCCTGGGGCAACACCCCAAGGTTTTTGATAAGTTGTATGTCAACATGGTCAAAGCCGGAGAGCTCGGTGGTGTTCTCGAACTCGTCCTGATCCGACTGGCCGAGTACAAGGAAAAAGCCGAGAAATTGAAGAACCGAATCGTCGCGGCGATGGTGTATCCGATCATCGTGATCGTGATTGCGGTTGGAATTCTCGTTTTCCTCATGGCGGTGATCGTACCTCGATTCGAGCGTATCTTTGCCGAGATGCTGGGTGACAAACCGTTACCAGCGATCACCCAGGTCGTGATTAACATGAGTCGGTGGATCCAGGACAAGTGGATCATCATCCTCGTCATTGGTGCGGTTCTCTACGCAGGTTGGAAGGTCTTCGCGATGACAAAAGGTGGTCGTCAGATTATCGACCGAATGAAGCTCTACGTGCCTGTGTTTGGCCCGGTTCAGTTGAAGAGTGCTATCTCTCGTTTCACCCGGACCCTGGGAACTCTGGTCACCAGTGGTGTTCCCATCCTCCAGGCTCTCAATATCACTCGAGATACGGCAGGAAATGTGATTGTATCGGATGCGATCGAGAAGGTTCACGAGGCCGTCAAGGAAGGGGAGTCGGTGGTGGCACCCCTCGAAGCGAGCCGAATTTTCCCTCCCATGGTCATCAGTATGGTCGATGTGGGAGAGGAAACTGGTCAGTTGCCGGATATGTTGCTGAAAATTGCCGATGTCTACGATGATGAGGTCGACAATGCGGTTGATGCGATGACGTCCCTGATTGAGCCCATCATGATCGTGCTTCTCGCAGCTATTGTGGGAACGATCGTGATTGCCCTGTTCATGCCGATGATTTCGATCATCACTGAAATGAACAACCAGGGATAGGATCAGCAAAGCTACTGATTTACATTGTATTGACACCGAACAAGCGAGTCTGCTACTCTGCGGGTATGAAATTGCCTTCCCCCTCTCCACGAAATGCCGGATTCAGCTTGGTCGAGCTGATGACGGTGATTGGGATTATGATCCTCCTCGCGGGGATCCTGATCGCTTCGCTCCCCGGTATTCAAACCAGGGTGAATCGGAATCAGGTCGAAGCCTTTATCGCCGAGATTGAGTCGGGTCTTTCGAAGTATCAAATCGATCACGGGATTTATCCTCAGAATCCTGGAGGAGGTGGGGATCGAGATACTTCTGGGATCGAAGGTGCCTCCGTGCTTTATAAGCACCTTTCGGGCGACTGGGATGAAAACGGCACCGCCGATATCCAGGAGAATGAGGATTCCGATGAAAAAGTCTACGTCGCCAAACTGAGTTACAAGGAAAACGAGAATTCAAAAAACCCTCGATCGGACGTGATCGGGGGCGAATTCATGGTGATCGATACTTACGGAAATCCCATCCGTTACCTGGCCGAGCCTCCCAATATCAAGCCCGAAGAAAGGACCACAATCAATCCGACCTATGATCTCTGGTCGATTGTGGATGCGGATCCGGGAGTGGAGGAGGACCAGGCCAAACACATCACAAATTGGCAGTCGAATTGAGACTTCGGCTTGTTTCCTGAGAAAATCCAGCGGGGTGGGAAAGAACCAAATCCTCGATTTTCTTGATCGCCGAAGCGCAGATTCAGCGAGATCCGCCCGTTCCGCTCTGCCGAGTCAAGAACCCCGGGGTGAATGCGCCCCCGGTGCCCCTGGGCTGGGATCTCTATATCGGTCGCCGTCAGCATCGCGACGGGCTTCTCTGGCTGGTTTGCCCTGCGCCCGGGGGTAGGGTTCCCACCGAGACCCGGGAATCCATCCTCGCCAAGATTGCTCTTTCGCAGGCCAAGGGGGTGGCGACCGCTCCTTTCGAGTGGCACGAGTTCGATGGCAAGTTCGAAGGATTGATCTGCCCTCTCACCGAGGGCGAGCAGATCGCGCCCTACTTCCGTAGTCGGGAAGAGATACCGGAGGCGACGGGATACACTTTGCTGCGTCTCGTCCTCGCCGAGATTTCGCGATGGGCGGATTCACCGGATCTTCTTGAGAGCATCAAGGCAGAAGATCTTCTCGTTTCTCTGAGCTACGGGGTTCGAGTTCGGATCGTCCTCGCCCTTGGCTTTTCCTTCCTTAGGGAACCAAGGCACTCGGATGAAACCGCCTTGCAGTGGCATTGTCTCTCCCTCATCTCAGAATTGTATCGAGCGATGCATCATGCCGAGGGAACTTCTCATTCTTCCGATCGAAACAAGTTGGAGAAGCCGTTTCAGAAGTTGGAGCGGCGTTGGAGGGCAGGGAAGTGGAAAGGCATCGAGCCTGTCCTTGCGGCTTTGGATGAACAGCTGCAGAAGATGGAAAAGGCGCAATTGCGCAAGTCGGGGAAGGGCGGAAGTGCAATGCTGTTTGCGACCCGCCCCTCGGTTCGTCCTCAAGGCATGGTCGCCCGATTCCTCGCCGATGGTTTCCGAAAATCGTATCCTGACAAATTGGCGGAGCAGGACGAGGCAAAAACCAGGGCCCCTTTTTCGCCGTATGTTCTGCTGGGGCAGAATCCGAAGGCGGAGAAGGACGCTACGCTCCGATACACCTATCTGCTACCTCCTGAAGACTGGCTCGTGGACGGATTTGTGAATGCGGTCAACCAGAAGCTGATTCATCCCTTTTTGAGCGATTTCGAAGGCACGACCCGCTTTCGAGCGGTCTATTCCGAGGAGCGTTTTACAGCCGTGGTTGGTGACCCGGAGAAGGGGATACCACTGCCCATGTTTGGCTACCTGGCGGGATTCCAGTCTCGGGAAACCATCCTGCTCCTGAGGAGGTTCCTGCAGCTGCAGGATGAACTGGAAGCCGAGGGGGTGAAGCTGCAACTCCTGACTCCCTGGCAGTTACAGCTGCACCGTGTCGAGACCGAAGAGCAGACCCGTTTCGCTTGGAATCATTCATTGGAGGCGTGGCCGCAATGGAAGCTCAAGATCCGAACGGAGACACCTACGGAGCATTTGATCGCTGAGCCGAGTGAGACTTGCTGGAGCTGGGTCTTCGAGGGATTGGATCGAAAGTTTCTCCCCGCGCTCGCTTGCTGGCTACTGGGCTTGTCGGAATTCCGCGACGATGAAAACACGTTGCGGATCCAGTCTCGAGGATTTCACCCTGCCCCGGAAATCCAGGCGCTGTTCGAGTCCTCCCGTTCGTTTTTCCAGGAGGAAGTGAAAGATCACCGGCACCGGCTCATCGATTTGCTCGAAGAGGGTTTGAACATGATTTCTTCCTGACCTGAATCCTCCGTCAATCGGATCCGCTGGAGGATTCACGATGGGTAGCGGTTGTCCCGGTCGGATCAGCCGCTGTGGAGTCAGCCGCTGTGGAGTCAGCCTTTTTTGCCCATAACTTTCAGGACGACCACGGTAACGAGGAGGAGGCCAGTGACGATCTGGATGATCCTTGAAATGGGAATGCCTCCCCCCGAATCTTCGACTACGGTTGGACGAGGACGTTCCTCTTCTCGCTCCTCTGGCTTGGGTTTAGGCTTTGGCTTCGACTTGGGTTTTTCGGATGCTTTGGGAGCCTCTTTCTTGTCCCCCTTCTTGCCTGGATTGGCGAGTGCCGCAAATTCGTCGACCGGCTTTTCTTCTTCGGTCTCTGCCACTTCTTCGCCAGCTTCCTCTCCGGCGTCCTCGGTATCTCCTCCCCCTGAAGGTTTGAGATTGGCGGTCAGGGCTTCCGATGCCAGGGCTTCCTCGCGAGCTTTTGCCTCGGCCTTTGCCTTGGCTTCCTTATCTGAAATCTTCGCACTGATCGCGGCAATGTAGGAACCGGCGCTGCCCCGTCTCGAAGACCCCGCTGATTTGCCAGTGATGGCGGCAGCTTGCTTGAGGGTCGCCCGGGCCGCGGTCAGGTCTCCACCGGCGGCCTGTTGATCCGCTTTGACAAGCATGTCGGCCTGCCTCTCAAGGGCACTGACATCGTATTCCTGAATCCGGACGAGTTCATCACTCGCGAGTTTCAGATAGGATTCGATCGCTGGCTTGGAGCGAGGATCGAGGCGAACCCACTTGATCCCCTCCTTCTTGTCGGCTTCCACGCCAGCCTTGTAATTTTCGACTTCTTTCTGGCGGGCCTCGGCGACCTGGGCCCTGGCGAGTTCATCCATCGCAGAAAGGTTTTGCTCGTACTGTTGATTCAGATACTCCACATTCCTCAGCATGGTTTGGAGCTGGTTTCCGAAAGCCGGGATGATCTCTTTTGCCGCGTTGAGGGCCACCGGAAAAGCGGGCGATCCGTAGTATTTTTCTTCCAGGGTTTCGAACTCACGAAGAGCGCTGATGTAGCCGTTGTAGTTTCGGGCTCGAACGGCTGATTTCATTTTCAGGAGTGCAATCTTGGACTCGGTCAACGCGGCAAACTCGGCTCGATCCTGAGGACTGATCCACTCGTCTTCCACCTTGATGAAGCCTCGCTCTACCTTGTCGAGCTCGGTCTCCAGGGTGTCCTGGATCTCCTTGACCTTGGGAACATGCTTGCTCTCGGGGAAGGATCGGAGGAAGGCGGCAGGTCCCGTTTCGAGCAGGACCTCATATCGGCTGGCGGGAAGGAGCGAGGGAGTGGGAAGCAGATTCTGGAGCTTGGCAAAGGCCACATTGTCTGGCGCATCCTTGATGATCTCGAGGATATCGGCCCGGGCTACGTTGCGGGTTTGTTTGATCGTGCCGGAAACCGCCATCTCGATTTTCACGAGATCATCGCCCTCATAGGTGATTTTGCCGTTCAGCATTTCTCCATTCTTCAGTTTGATTTCATCCCCTTGGGCGGGCCCGACGAGGAAGAACGCGAAAGCGGAAAAGACCAGGAAACATGTGAGGGATTTCAAATTCATAGATAAATGGCAGATAGAGGCGTGCTGCAGTGTGGGGAGCTTACTCAAATTCGAGTCGCGAGACAATTCTTTTGCGGCTTTTCGACCCCGGAAAATGGAAAACTGTTCGAGAAAATAAAAATTTTGGGTTAGATTGTTAAAATTTTAAAAATACTGTGACAACTGTTGCTATCATCAGCCAAAAAGGAGGTGTCGGAAAGACGACCATCGCGGTCAATCTCTGCTATTCGCTTGCCAGACGAGGATGGAAGGTTCTCGTCGTCGATTGCGACCTGCAGGGAGGTCTTGGCTTTTCGCTTACCGAGCGCGCCAAGGATGCTGTGGGGTATTATGATTTTCTCGCCGGGTTAACCGACCTCACGGCGTCTCGCATTGATTCCGCCATCATGGAGACCAACCAGCCGGGGCTTTCGCTGATGACGAGGGGCAGTCGGCAGTCTCTCGATGAATTGCTTTCAGGAATGGGGCAGGAGTGGATTTCGGAGAGTCGCATCCATTGGATCCACGATGAGCTTCAGGCCGGGGACTACGATCTGATCGTGTATGATACTCCTGCAGGGATCGGACCCATTGGGATCGGATTGTGTTCCGTTGTGGATCATCTTCTCGTGCCCGAGCGTCCCGAACCGCTTTGCCTTCGGAGTTTGCCGCAGGTGCTCCGTATGATTGCTTCCGTAAAGGCGAATCAGGATTCGGACCGCCCCAACCTCGCGGGATTTGTTCTTTCCATGGCCGACCCGGATGATCCTTCGAACCTCGACGACCAGCGCGAGTTTCGAGATCTTCTCCCCAACGAACTCGTGTTCGAGACGGTCATTCCGGAACATCGGGATTTTCGCGAAGCGAGTCGATCTGGAGTGCCGGTTGCTCTTCTGCGTCGTCGACCTTCCCCCTCTTCGTTGATTTTTGACCAATTGGCGGCGGAGTTCGAAGAACGCATTCAGCTTTTCGAAGAAACAGGCCTGGAATCGGAAGAGGAGGAGGAGCATGTCAGACTCGTGGATTGATCAGGACGAGTGGGATAGCCTCGTCGGCAAGTTTTCGAAAAAGCCAGCTTCCCCGAAAAAACGGAGAGGAACACGAGATCACGTGGAATCTCCGGAACTCCGTGAGGAGAAGGAGGAAAAGGCTCGTCCTAGTCGGTCCGGGGATACTCGCCCCGGAGAGCCAGCAGAGGGTTGGATCACCGACGAGATGCTGGAGGAGGAGAATCAGGGAGCGGAAGAGACTTCCGATCTTGCCGAATTCACTTCCAGGATTTTGCAGGAAGATGACCCTCTCGCCGATGAGAGCACAATGTCTCTGCCTGAAGAAGAGATCGTTTCTATTCGAGAGGAGAAAGGCCCCGATCCCGAGTCGGAAACTCTCCTCGAAGAACCTGAGCCGATCGAGTCAGTGGATGAATCCGACGCGCCGAAGATTCCCGAAAGTACGGCATTTCTCGATGAGGAAGAAATCGTTTCTATCAGGGAGGAGGGGGCTCGCGACTCCGATCCGCAAGCCTTCCTCGAAGAACCTGAGCCGGTTGCCGCCGTGGATGAGCCTGACGACCAGGACAGCGAGGATGAAGCTCTCGAACCTGTTTCAGAAGAGAACCTGATTCCGATCGAGGTGGAAGAGATCAATCTTTCCGAACCGGTCGAGAAAGAGCTCACTGCGGAGCCTGAATTTTCGGAAGAAGCTGCTCCCGAGCAGCCACCGATTCTAGAGGAGGCCGATGAAAGTGGAGGGGATACGGTTCTTGGAGTGGAGATTCCGATAATCGAAGACGAACTGGAATCGGAAGAAGTTTTTGCCGAAGCCGAAGCCGAAGCCGAAGCCGAAGCCGAAGCCGAAGCCGAAGCCGAA
>JARGNI010000114.1 GCA_029213195.1 Verrucomicrobiales bacterium | reverse complement strand
GAGGGACGTCGTCCTCGACGTCCGGTGTTGCAGGTGAATCGATCGATTCCTGAGCGATGCAGACCGCGGGGACGTGGCCCCTCCTTAGTTGATCTGTTGCTCACGTGACCAATCCAGAGCCTTTTGGAGGCTGCTGTTCTCCAGAAAGTGACGCAATCGGACCGGGATGCGATCCCTCTTCTCCTGATGAAAGGCCGTGATCGCTTCGGATACTTCGCGAAGCTGGGTCAACTGCGTATCGGGATCCCGGTCTCGGAGCTCGGTATCTCCGATCACTGCCAAACGCCGTTCCAGCAGCTCGATCAACTCCTTCAATTCCTCCGACGTCAATTCCCGTTGGTCCATGACCAAGACTGAACAGGGTTTAACCTGACATTCAACCCTGATCGATCGCTTTTCTACCGCTCTCGCAGCGCGTTGAACCTCATGCGGTGGAAGGGTTTCAGGAGATACTGCAACACGGTCCTCCGTCCGGTCAGGACATCGACTTCGACGGTCATCCCTGGGATGACGGCTAGCTCCTCACCGTCTTTCATCAGCTTCCCTTCGGCGTTGCGGACCTTGATCATGTAGTAGTGCTGCTGATCGATCTCGTCCTCGATGGTGTCGGCACTGATGTGCTCGACGGTTCCCTTGAGACCACCGTAGATCGCGAAATCGTAGGCCGAGAATTTCAGGGTCGCTTCCTGTCCCGGACTCAGAAAGGCGATGTCGGAAGGACGAATCTTGGCTTCGACGAGCAGCGTCTCGTTGTTCGGAACAATGTCGACGATGGGCTCCCCGGGCTGGACGACTCCGCCGATCGTGTTCATGTAGAGTTCGTTGACGATACCCGCGACAGGAGAACGAACCATGGTCCGGCGGACGCGGTCCTCTCGGCCCTGGAGAACTTCTTCCAACTCCTCCCACTGACCTTTGGCTTCGTTGAATTTCTCCATCGCCTCCTGCTGGGTGCCCCCGACAAGTTCCTTCATCTTGCCCTCGAGCTCGTTGACTTCGCGCTCAAGCCGCAGTTGCTCGACCTTGGAGACGATCCCTTTCTGGACGAGGGGGATGGTCATCGTGAGTTCGTCCGAAGCCAGTCGGAGACTTCGATTCATAATGGCACTCTGTTCGTTGATCTCTTTTTCCCGCTTCTCGAAAAGAGCGGTCTCCCGCAGAATCAGGTCGGGACGCTCCTTTCGAAGCGTCTCAGGAAAGTGGATCTCGTTCTCCCCATTCGCTTCGGCAGACAGTCGGGCGAGGGCCGCCTGGAGGGCCTGACTCTTCGCGAGGTTCTCCCGATAGCTGGAAGCACTCAGGGTGTCGTCGATGCGCAGGAGAACTTCTCCCTTCTCCACTCGAGTTCCCTCTCCGACAAAAATCTCGGCCACGATTCCACCCTCGAGGTTCTGGATCGTCTGGATCGAAGACGAAGGAATCACTTTTCCAGCCCCCCTTGGTCACTTCGTCGATCTCCGCCCGGGCCGCCCAGACGAAGAAGGCCACGATCACACCGATCACGGCAAAGAGAAGCAGATTGGCACCAAGGACTCGATCCCCTCGAACCGCAGCACGGGCATTCTTGACATACTCGAGATCCTCGCGGGAGACAGGTCCCGGATTTTCCATGGCGGGGGCAGAAGATTCCATAGGAATAGAAATGGGAGAGAAAGATCAGGAAGGGAGCCCGAGTTCTTCGATGAGGGCCCGGGTGTTCCCTGATGTGGATACGGAAGTCTGTCGCGGCGGAGGCGTAGGGTTTTTCTTTTGCGCGAGAACGACTTCGTCGCGCGGTCCGTCTGCCACGATTCGCCCCTGGTCGACAACGATGACGCGATCGACGAGGGAAAGAACCGAGCGTTTGTGCGTCGCGACCAGGAGAGTGCGCAGTGGATCCTGCTTCAGATAGTCGTCGAGCTTCCCGAGGAGCAGTTTCTCCGTGCCGGTATCCATCGCACTGGTCGGTTCATCGAGAATCAGAAGTTCGGGACGTTCGATCAGGGCTCGAGCGGCCGCAACTGACTGCCGCTGTCCGCCCGAGAGCGATCTCCCGCCTTCGGCAACGGGCTGGTCGATTCCACGGGGCAAAGAGCGGATGAAACTGGCAAGCCCCACCCGATCGATCGCCTCGAGCATGTCTTCGTCGCTGGCCCAGGGGCAACCCGCCTTCAGATTGGAACGAAGCGTGCCGTAGAGCAGCGTCGGGTCCTGGGGCAGATACCCGACATGCCTGCGCAATTCGGCAGGGTCGAGCTGACGCAGATCAATCCCGGAAACACTGATGCCTCCATCGGTCGGTGACTCGAACTGCATGAGGAGACGCAGGAGGGAACTCTTGCCACTTCCAATTTTCCCTAACAAGCCCACTCTCTCGCCGGGTTGAATCGTA
>JARGNI010000019.1 GCA_029213195.1 Verrucomicrobiales bacterium | reverse complement strand
GTCATTGGTCATTGGTCATTGGTCATTGGTCATTGGTCATTGGTCATTGGTTCTTCGGAACGGTGGCCCGGTTCGTAGCGGAAGGCGCAAGCCTTCCGATTCATGGGTTTCTCCAGGACGTCTCTCCTTGTCTTGATTTTTCACTTCGAAAATCCCACCCTCCTTAGCATCTCCCTAGCCCATGACTCGCCGCGCCCTTCTCTCAACTCTTTCGATCCTCCTCATCTTTGTGCTGCTCTCCACCTCCCGACTTCCCGGCGAGACGAGGCATCAACCTTCCACGCCTCCCAAAGGCCATCTCATCATTCATGGTGGAGGCCCCCTGACCAAAGAGGTCATGGAAAAGTTCGTCGAACTCGGTGGTGGCCAGGAAGGACATCTCGTCGTTGTTCCCACTTCAGGACAAGGCAAGATCAAGACCGATCTCGAGTCCATGCCTTCGTGGATTCGCGGTCTAGAGTTCGGAAAGATTTCGATTCTTCACACCCGCTCTCGCGAAGTCGCCAATACCGAAGAGTTCCTCGAGCCCCTCAAGACCGCGACTGCGATCTGGTTCTCCGGAGGCCGCCAGTGGCGAACGACCGATGCCTATCTCGATACCTTGACGGCGGAGGCCTTCCACTCGGTCTACCAGCGAGGAGGAGTCATTGCCGGATCCTCGGCAGGCGCCACCGTGCAGGGTTCCTACCTGGTTCGGGGAGCCCCCGAGGGCAATCACATCATGATGGCAGAAGGGCGCGTAACCGGATTCGGATTTCTTCCTGACACCGCCATCGACCAACATGCGATCAAGAGAAAGCGGCTCAACGACATGATCCCCGTCATCGAGAAGCACCCCCACCTTCTCGGCATCGCCGTCGATGAAGGAACCGCCCTCCTCGTTCACGATGGGACCGCCTCGGTCCTGGGCCAGTCGAAAGTGGCACTCTACGATTCACGGCGCTGGAAAACAGGATCGGATCGCTACTTCTTCCTCGAGAAAGGACAGAAGTTCGATCTAGCCAGTCGAAAAGTTCTCGACTGAGTCCTACTTGCCGAGCAGTTCGATCATTGCCTCACCGAAACCCCGCCCGATCCCGAGAAAGGTTTTCGGACTCCCGAGGTAGTGGAAGGGATAATCCGAACCGACAGCTTCCCACGCCTCGATATTCTGCTTCCAGCCCTTGTCGAAAACCGCCTGGGCGGTCGTATCCCAATACTGATCGGTTTCCACGACTGCCACATTGTCCCGGAATTCCGGCAAAGAAGCTGGCGCAGCCTGGTTTGCCTTGAACTCATCACGCCGCTCGTTGGGCTTGCTTGGATCTTTGCCACCGACTCCTAACTGGCCAATAACGAAAGGAAGCTTCGGAGATCCGAGATCCTTGCGAACGTCCCGAATGAAGTTCACCATGTGCTCCGAGTACTCGGCGACGTAGTCGGCATTGACCATATCATTCCATCCTTGAAACCAGACGAGTCCGGCGATCTCAGGCTCCCGGCCAGCCAAGTCGGGGAAGCTCTCGCCGAGGTTCTTCAAAGTCTCGTCCACCTCCTGAAGCATGAGCCGATAGTAATGCCCGTAGGATGCCTCGATCTCTGCCAGCGTGGTCTCGGGCTTTTTCTTCTGCGCCCTTTCCAACTGCGCCGCGAGAATCTCCGCTACGGGCAGACCGGAACTGGGGGGACGAAAATCTCGATAAAGACTCTTCCCTCCCCATGCCGTCTTGATGAGTAGAACAGGCTCCTCGAAATGATCGCCGATGACATTTCCAAACTCCAGCTCGGGCCCCACTCGATCAGGGCTCCCGAAACCTACGGTGAGACTTCCCGACCGATTCAGGAACCGGATCCAGACATCGTCACGAACTTTCCATTCTCCATCGCCATCCCGAAGATGGATGTAGAGAGCGGCCGTATCCTCCCGAACCGCCTGGGTCTCCATCAGGGACACCTTCGCCTTGCCCTCCATGTTCGATTGCCCGGCAAGAATGAAAACCTTCAGCTTCTCCTCTGCCTCGGCAAAAAGACTGCCAGCAAAAAGGACCGAACACGCGAGAAAAATGGACTTCATCATTCCCCATGCTGGCAAATCGATTCGAGAAGAAAAGAAATTTGTCGCCGCAACGCAGGCGGACAGTCACCTGGCAGGAGAGGACATGACCACAGGAACGCTGATTCGAAGATTGTTTCCTAATCGACGCGTGCCCTACTCTACCCTTCATGACCGCGAAAGAAGTCCTCGCAGAGCTGCAGTCTCTCGGAAATCCAGGAACGAAGAAAACCCTGATGCGACACGGGGCTCGGGAACCACTCTTCGGGGTGAAGATCGGGGATATGCAGAAGTTGCGAAAAGCGATCCAGTCCGATCACGGTCTCGCTCTCGATCTCTGGGACAGCGGCAACTACGACGCCATGTATTTCTCGAGCCTGATCGCCGAAGACGAGAGAATGACGAAGACACAGTTGAGAAAGTGGGCCCGTGAAGCCTACGGGGCGTCCCTGAACGGATCGGTCGTTCCTTCCGTCGCCGCCGGAAGCCCTCACGGACGGGACCTCGCTGTCGAATGGATCGATCGGAAAAGTGACCTGGTTGCTTCGGTCGGATGGAGCACACTGTCTCTCATGGCCATGGTCAAACCCGACGATGAACTGGATTTTTCCCTCTTTCAAAAATTGCTCGCTCGCGCTGAGAAAGAAATCCACGCCGCGGGCAACGAATCCAAGTATGCGATGAATCACTTCGTGATCGCCACCGGTAGCGGAATCGCCCCCCTCTTCGATACCGCCCTCGCAACCGCGGAATCCATCGGTGTCGTAGAAATCGATCACGGACAGACCGCATGCCAGACTCCTTTCGCTCCCGACTATCTTCGCAAAGTCGAAGCCAAGGGGCGGGTCGGGAAGAAAAAGAAGTCAGCCAAGTGCTGAGCCCTTTCGCGTTCCGCGCACACGCGAACCGAATGGTTGCAGTTGATGATCAGTCGAGCTTCACGGCCTCAAGCTCAGCGGCCTCGTCTCCCACCCCATCGCCATCCTTATCCACAACGCCGGAGAGAGGATTTCCGATCACCGCCTGCCAGGCAATCTCTCGGAAAATGCCATCGAGTTCCGGACCGGGAAATGCGCTCGAACCGCGAAACGGAATCGGCTCCTCGATCAACACCGGCGAACGACCGTAGAGGGTCGCGTAGAAGACATATCCCTCCAGTCGATCGAATCCAGGACCGAGGTGTCCCAGTTCATCCCGCCAGAGCGCACGTTCTTCCTTTTCTCCCACCGCGCTGTGCAGTCCCTCGACCTGGGGGAGTTCTCCGCGAAGAAATCGTTTCGCAGCCAGAACCATGGCATCCGAGGTCGGGAGAATGAAGATGCGCTCGGAATACTGCTCTCGCAGTGCCTCGACCAGTTTCGCGTAGCCTCCGTGACGCTCCCGGCCCATTTTCTCGATGACCGCCTCGGTGAAGAACGCCTCGGTTTCCGGTTTCTCTTCCAACTGGTAGAGCTGCGGCCAGGCGTCGGAGAGAAAGAATTTCATGTCCGGATTGTATTTCAGGCAGAAATCGATCCAGCACTGGTAGAACTCGATCCGATCATGGAAATAGGGGCCCCACATCATGGCATCCCACTCGGCATTGGCGATCGATGCCATCAGCTTGGGAATGGGCTGCCCATCGAACTGGAAGATTCCATTCTCCTGCTCCCACTTGTATCGCGTGCTCCCGGTGACCCCTCCTCCGGTATGGGTCAGGAGGGGTTGATCGAATCCCGTCGCCTGACAGATCTGAGGCAGGGTTCGATACCCCGGTGCCATGAAACTGTGTCCCGTCCCCACAATGCGGAGGGCACCACTCTCAGGCTTCTCGTATGACGTAATCGCCCTCCCCTTCCCATTGAGGCTCTTCCGATACACCTCCGCAATCTGCTCGGGAGACTGGTAACAGATTGCATGATCAGGAAAGCGTTCTTCATCCCATCCGGGATCGACTTCGAAATTTCGGGGTGCTCCGCGTTGACGATTGTTCCCGGCCTTTCCTGATCCGCCTCGAAGCTTGTCTCGATACGCCATCGCCTCGTCCAGGGTCAGCTTCCCATCCTCATTCGTATCCGCAGCGGGAAAGCGCTTCAGCCATTGATCCAATTGACGTTGCGAGGGAGACTCTGCCGCAAGTGAGCCCACCAGTAGAAAGCCGAAAGCAAGGAACGATCCAAGGTACTTCATGGTCGGAAATCTGGCAGTGGCCATTGGGGGAAACAAGGGAATTCGATCGACATTTCCTCCGTAAACACGATCCGATTTGCCATCAAGGTTTGTCATTTCAAAGAGCTTTTGCTATAGCCTCACCACCCCTTCCGCTCGCGATATGAGATTCCGTCCCCTGCCTTGCCTGCTACCTCTTATTTGTCTCGCCTTACCCTGTTGGATCATGGACTCAACCCTGTTGGCTCAGCCCACGACACCCGCTCACAAGGATGTGGAGTATGCCGTCGTCGGTGAAACCTCTCTTCGACTCGATCTCTATCTTCCCGAAACACGGGCCGATCTTCCTCTCGTAGTCTGGGTTCACGGAGGGGCCTGGCGAGCCGGCTCGAAAGAAAGAATGCCTGTCCACGGGCTTCTCGATCACGGATTCACAATCGCCAGCATCAACTACCGCCTCAGTCCGGTGGCACCCTTTCCGGCCCAGGTGCACGACATCAAGGCGGCGATCCGCTTTCTCAGAGCAACCGAAAACGAGGAGAAGTTCGGCTACAAGGCGGACTCGATCGCGATCGCCGGAGCCTCCGCCGGGGGACACCTCGCCGCTCTCGTCGGGGTCACGAATGGACACGAAGAACTGGAAGGGGAAATCGGGACTCACGGGGAGGAAAGCTCCGATGTCGTCGCGATCGTCGATTTCTACGGCCCCAGCAATTTCCTGACGATCCTCAAACAATCGACCCCTCATGGGCTCGGAGTCCGCATTCCTGCTCTGCAACTTCTCCTCCGCGCTCAACCCGAGGACGTCCCGGATCTCGCTCGACTCGCCAGCCCCGTCTTTCACGTCGACCACAAGGATCCCCCGCTCCTCATGATCCATGGAGACCAGGATCCCCAGGTACCGGTCAATCAGTCTCATGAACTGATCGGAGCCTATCGCACCGCCGGGATCCCGGAGAAAGCAGAACTCATCGTCCTGCACGGTGGAGAACATGGTGGGAAGGGCTTCTATGATTCCGAACGAATTCAACTCGTCGCCGATTTTCTGAAATCACCCCTTCCCTGAGAATCTTTTCGTGGGATCCTGCGAGGGGCGAAGAGCAGCATTGGCTGGAGGACGAAAAGTAGCGCCATTCGCTCAGACTATCCCGCCGCCGAAGAGTCCCCTTTTTGAGTATTGGCGTCACCCCGCGATAGGGGATACTCTAGCCGTATCCAGTTATGAAATCCCCTCTTCCTTTCTTCGCCGTGCTCTCCCTTTCTCTGCTTTCCTTCGTCCCTGCGGAGGAAGAAAAAAAAGACGAGAAATGGATCTCACTCTTCAATGGGAAAGACCTCTCGGGCTGGACGCCCAAGATTCGCTACGAAAAATATGGCGAGGACTCGCGGAATACCTTCCGGGTCGAGGACGGTCTCCTCAAGGTGGACTACGAGAACTACGAGGAGTTCAATGAAACCTTTGGACACCTCTTCTACAAGACCCCCTATTCCAACTATCGTTTCCGAGTGGAGTATCGATTCACCGGCGACCAGATCAAAGGTGGCCCCGGATGGGCGTTTCGGAACAGCGGAGTCATGGTGCACGGTCAGGATCCCGCGACCATGACCGAAGACCAGGACTTTCCGGTCTCCATCGAGGTCCAGCTTCTCGGCGGGAACGGCAAGGACGCCCGCACCAATGCCAATCTCTGCACACCAGGCACCCACGTTTTCATGAAGGGTGAACTGATCAAACGGCATTGCGTTTCTTCCGAATCGAAGACCTTCCACGGCGACGACTGGGTCACCGTCGAGATCGAGGTCCGAGGACACGAGGTCATTCGTCACTTTGCCGGAGGCCAAAAAGTTCTCGAATACCAGAAACCCGTTCTCGACGGAGAGGATCCCCAGGGAGAGAAACTGATCGAAAAAGCCGGCGGAAAGATCGAGCTGTCCGGTGGGACGATTTCCCTGCAATCGGAAAGTCATCCCATCGAGTTCCGGAAAGTGGAGATCCTACCTCTTGAAGAGTAGGCCTTCACTCTCGTCCAAGTCCGTCGCCCGGTGTCTTCTAAGGCTCATGATCTTCAGATCTTCTCTCCTCTTCATTCTCTCTCTGCTGTTCGCGGTGATCGAACTGGGCTTGTGCAGCGATCCGAAACCCAACGTCGTCATCTTTCTCGCGGACGACCAGGGATGGGGTGACCTGAGCGTTCACGGCAACACCAACCTCGCCACCCCACATCTCGACTCTCTCGCCGAGGAAGGCACCCTCCTCGAGAATTTCTACGTCTGTGCGGTCTGCGCCCCGACACGAGCGGAGTTTCTTACCGGACGATATCACTTTCGCACTGGGGTGAGCGGAGTCAGCGAAGGCTCGGGACGACTCAACCCTGACGAAACCACAGTCGCCGATCTCCTCAAGGCGGCGGGATATGCCACGGGGATTTTTGGGAAATGGCACAATGGCACCCAGTCTCCCTATCATCCTCTCGATCGCGGATTCGACGAGTTTTATGGCTTCACCTCCGGCCACTGGGGGCACTATTTCAGCCCTCCTCTCGATCACAATCGCACCCGGGTGAAAGGTCAGGGTTACATCACGGACGACATCACCAACCATGCGATTCGCTTTATCGAGAAGCATCAGGAGAATCCCTTTTTCTGCTACGTGCCACTTCCGACACCGCACTCGCCCTTCTACGTCGACGACGACTTCTACGAGAAGTTCGATGGCATGCAGCCGGAGATGAAATATCGCGATCCCGAGAAGGAAGACCTCGCAGCAACCCGGGCCGCTCTCGCGATGTGTGAGAATATCGATTGGAATGTCGGGCGAGTCCTCGAGACCCTCGATCGCCTCGATCTGAAAAACGACACCCTCGTAATCTATTTTTCCGATAACGGACCGAACTCCTATCGCTGGAATGGCGGGATGAAAGGGAAAAAAGCTTCCGTCGAGGAAGGAGGTCTGCGATCCCCTTTCCTGATTCGCTGGCCAGGAAAGATTCCTGCTCGGCGATCGGTCCCCGAAGTTGTCGGAGCGATCGACCTTTTTTCCACGCTTGCCGATCTTGCCGGAATTCCTAACAGAACAGCGAAACCGATCAACGGCCGAAGCTTCGCTCCGCTTCTCCTCGGTGACTCGGACGCAAATTGGCCGGACCGTCATCTCTTCAGTGTTTGGAGAAAGAAGGCGACGGTGAGAACCCACCAATACCGGCTCGATAACGACGGGGCCCTCTTTGACATCACGAAGGACCGTGGACAACAAAACGACCTTGCCGACGAGAAACCCGAGATTGCGAAGACTCTGCGAGCTGCGCTCCAGGAACACCGCGAGGAGGCGGCGCAGTCGTTCTCCCGTTTTGCGGACCGTCCCTTTACTGTTGGCTACGCGGACTCCACCACCCTCCCCGCTCGCGATGGAGTCCCTCATGGAACGATCCGACGAAGTTCCAAGGCACCCAACAATTCGTTCTTCACCCACTGGACGAGCGAAGAAGACCGAATCACCTGGGATATCGAGGTCGGCGAACCTGGTGACTATCGAGTCATTCTCTACTACACCTGTGCGGAGGAAAACGTCGGCACACGTGTCCGCCTTGCTCGGGGAGCCTCGTCGACAGAGACCGTCGTTGCAGAAGCCTTCGATCCCCCGATCTGGGACAAGTCCAAGGAGCGGGTCGAAGAGTCTCACTACTTCGTGAAGGATTTCCGAGCTCTCGAAATGGGCACCCTTCGTCTCGAAAAGGGGCGAGCCCCCCTCATTCTCTCCGCTCCCGAAATCGTGAGCGGTCGCGCGATCGACGTCTACTCTCTCGTCCTCGAGAAGGAGTAAACTCGATCGCTGTGCCTCACGAGTCTGGCCCTGGCTCGACTCGCCTCTTGACGCAATCGTGCCATTCCCGATACAAAGCGGATGTGAGTTTGCGTTGCTGCCTATCCTTCCTCGTCCTGATTCCCTTCTTCTGCGCGAAAGCGGAGGCGACGGAAAAGGCTTCTCCTCCCAACATCCTTCTCGTCCTGGCCGACGACCTTGGCTATGGCGACCTCGGTTGTTACGGAAATGAAGTCGTGCACACTCCTCATCTCGATCGCTTCGCAGCCGAAGGTCTCCGATTCACCGATTGCTATGCGGCGGCAGCCAACTGCTCCCCTTCGCGAGCCGGACTCATGACCGGGCGGATTCCCTGGCGCGTCGGAATCCACAACTGGATCCCGATGCTCTCCCCCATGCATGTCGCCGCCTCCGAAATCACGATTGCGTCGCTGCTCCAGAAAGAGGGATATGACACCTGTCACACAGGGAAATGGCATCTCAATGGAATGTTCAACCTTCCCGGTCAACCCCAGCCGAACGATCATGGTTTCGACCATTGGTTCTCTGTGCAGAACAACGCTCTTCCCAATCACCGAAACCCCTGGAATTTCGTTCGCAACGGGATCCCCACCGGCCCACTTCGTGGTTACTCTGCCGACCTTGTCACCGACGAGGCCATCGATTGGCTCCGCCGCGGACGAAATCCCGAAAATCCCTTTTTTCTCTTTGTCTGCTATCATGAACCTCACGAACCCATCGCCACAGCGGAACATCATCTCCGTCACTACGCTCACCTCGATGACCCGGCCGAGAGAGCGCTCTGGGGGAACATCACGCAAATGGATGCGGGTTTCGGTCGGCTCTTGGCCGAAATCGACAGCCTTGGATTGCGCGACGACACGCTTGTCTTTTTCACCAGTGACAATGGCCCCGCCCTGACTCGCTATCATCCCTACGGATCCGCCGGTCCTCTCCGCGCCAAGAAAGGCTACCTCTGGGAAGGTGGAATCCGGGTGCCCGGAATCCTGCGTTGGCCTGGCAAAGTGCAACCCGGATCCGTGAGTTCCACTCCGGTTTCCGGAGTCGATTGGCTCCCGACCCTCTGTGAGGCCGTTGGAATTCCCACCCCGGAAGATCGAGCGATCGACGGCACCAGCTTGCTTCCGATCCTCGAAGGGGAAAGCCTCGAACGGGAGACTCCCCTCTACTGGCATTTCCTCCGAGCAAGAGGCCCTGTCAAGGCCGCCATCCGAGAAGGAGACTGGAAACTCTCCGCGACCGTTAATCACCCTGACCTGAAACCCAGCGGTGGAATCACCGAAGAAGACCTTTCTTCCAATCGGATGGCCGAGTTGAAAGAGTTCCACCTCATCAACCTTCGCGACGACCTCACCGAGGCCACCGATCTTTCATCGGAAGAACCGCAGCGCTTCGAGAAGATGAAATCCCAGCTGATCAACCTCTATCGGGAAGTCCGCGAAGAAAGCCCTGAGTGGCCCACCTGGGAATTCCCCCGCTACGAAGGACGCCGCATCGAATGGCCGGAGTACGAGGCCTTACGAAAACCGCCCACCTACCTCCCCTGAAGCGACCCTTGAATTACGGTTGCCTTCGCCCCACCTTTCCTCATGAAACCCCTCGTTTGTCTTTTCTTCTCTCTTGTTCTCGTCCTGCCCGGCTCGGCAGCCGAACAGCCCTTTCGCGAGTGGACGAACTCGGAGGGCAAAAAGATTTCCGCCAAGCTCGTGGGACTCGAAGATGGCCAGATCACCCTGGCGCTTCCCGGCGGACGGGAATACGAACTCGATCTCGACAGCCTGAGCCAGGCAGATCAGGATTTTGCGGAGCAATGGCAGATCGAGCAAAAGGCGAAGGCCAAGCTCGAGGCCCTCGGAACGAAGCTCTCCCAACCGACCAAGGTCATCGTAGAGAGCCCGTTCGACAAGGAGACTCCGAGAACTCGCAAAGCGGATCTCGCAGGTTGGAAAGCAGGGATCGGGGAATGGAGAATCGAAGACGGATCATTGATTGGTGATGAAGTGGCAGAGGACAATCACGCCTCCTCGCTGACCTACCGGTTCGAGGCCACCCATCTTGTGATCAAGGCCGAGGTCCAATTGGGAACGGCGAACCAGATCGCCTTTGCCTGCCGGGATACGGTTCCCCCGAATCTCCACCTCGGCCGACTCTACATCACGCCCGACAAGCTTTGGATTCAGCATATGTCAGGAATTGCGAAAACGACCCGAGCCGAAAAACTCACGGTGAAAGAAGTCGATCTCGATCCCTCACAATGGTACGACGTGACCATCGAAATCGTCGGCGACCAGTATCGGGCAACGGTAGGCGATGAGGAAATCGAAGCCACCCACTCTCGATTTGCCGATCCCAAGGGAATCGTAGCCCTGGTCAACAAAGGCCAGGGAGCCAAGTTTCGCAACGTGTCCCTTTGGCACGCCGAGCCTACGGAATAACGGAAATTCCGCACTGGAAAGCGTCCTGGATTCCCCCAGACTGGCGAAGTTCGAATCATGAAAGTCTTCCTTCCCCTTCTCCTTGCCATCTCTTCCATCGGCCTCATTCATGCCGGCCAGCCGAATATCATCCTCTACATGGTGGATGACCTGGGGTGGAACCACATCAGTGCCACCGAAGTGACCATGGGTACCCATGGCTCGCAATATCGCACCCCTCATCTCGAGCAACTGGCCAGGGAAGGACTCAGCTTTACCCATGCCTACGCCCAACCCAACTGCGCCCCGACCCGGGCGGCCATGCTTTCAGGGCAATACCCGGCACGAATCCACAATGATGTCTATGTCGTCCAGAGCCTGAGCCGATTCAGCAGGGGAAAGGGAAAGGCCAAGGGCATCACGAAGGAAAAGGCCAAGTTCATTCCGCAAAAGCAGACGGAAGATGTCGCACCAGAAGCCATCACGATCGCCGAAGCCCTGAAGAAAAACGGCTACGCCACCGCTCACATCGGGAAATATCATGTCGGTGGGCACGAAGGCGATTCCACCATGCCGGAGAACGTGGGTTTCGACATCAATATCGGCGGATTCAGCCAGGGGCATCAACCGACCTGTTTCTCAAAGGAAGTCGATGGAAAGTGGTCATTCCCCAAAGTCGGACTCGGACATTTCGACCGCTGGGCGGCTCCCTATGACGAAGGCTATGTCGAGAAGCATGGACTTCCGAAGTCACTCATCGGATCTCCCAAGCATATCAGCGATGCCGTTGGCGATGCTCTCGATGAAACGGTCGCTAAGCTAGCTACCAATGACAAGCCTTTCTATCTTCAGTTCCACACCTACGCCGTCCATGGCCCGGTGCGGGCTCGCCCCGATTTGCTCGAGGCGGCCCAGGA
Organism: Verrucomicrobiales bacterium; assembly: GCA_029213195.1. Taxonomy (GTDB): domain Bacteria; phylum Verrucomicrobiota; class Verrucomicrobiia; order Verrucomicrobiales; family DEV007; genus Arctic95D-9. Next base: position 93,873 of record JARGNI010000019.1, on the reverse strand, counting down.
ATACGCCAAGGAGAAAGCGCAGTACTCTGGATTCATTGCCAGCGTCGACGAGAACCTCAAGCGGATGCGCGAGATTCTCGCAGATCCGAACCAGGACGGGGATGAATCCGACAGCATTGCTGCCAACACCCTCATTCTTTTCACTTCCGACAATGGAGGCACCCATGCTGCCAACACTCCACTCAAGGGCATCAAAGGAATGCTCTCCGAAGGCGGGATTCGCGTCCCCTTGATCGCTCATTGGCCGGGAGTCATCCCTCCGGGTTCCGTCTCCGACCGACTCGTCCATTGTCTCGACTACTACCCAACCTGTCTCGAACTGGCAGGAGCTCGATGGTCTCCCGATCCGGACGAGCACCCCCTCGATGGCGAATCGTTCGCCAAGGTGCTCCAGGATCCTGACAACGCCAAACCCCGCGAACCGATCTTCTATTTCTTTCCCGGCTATATGGATGTGCGTGCACAACCAAGCGCGTCGATCATCGATGACGTGAAAGGAAAACGCTACAAGCTCTACTACGAATACGAAGCCGATGCCTGGCAACTCTACTGCCTCACGGATGACATCTCCGAAACTGAAAACCTGGTCGCGGCCAAGCCTGATGTCGCATCACTCCTCTCGAAGAAGATCCACACCTGGCTTTCCCAGGAACATCCAACCTGGAACCCCAAATATCCCACCGTGAAAAAGACGGGGAAATCCAGCGGCCCACCTCCCGTTCTGTGAACGCGGCGTCTTCTCAGACTGCCTTCGAAAGCACTTTCCCATGCGTCATTTCCTCCCGCTACTTGTCCTTTGGTTTGCATTCACAGCACAGGCAACCGAAACACAATCGCTTCGGCTCCTTTCCTACAATATCCATGCAGGAATCGGGGTTGACCGAGTCTTCGACCTCGAAAGAATTGCCAAGGTGATCCGTGAAGCGGAGCCTGACATTGTCGCTCTCCAGGAAGTCGACCGAAAGACCCAGCGAAGCAAAGGGATCGATATCGCGAAAGAACTGGCCACCCTCACGGGAATGGATTTCGTCTTCGCAGAATCGATTCGGTTTCAAGGTGGACAGTATGGAAATGCCGTCCTGACAAACCTCCCCATCCAGTCTTCACAGACCATCCCGATCCCCGAAAAAGTCTCCGTGGAAAAAAGATCCCTTCTCTCGGTAGTTTTGCTTTGGCAGGGCAAGCCCATCCAGGTCCTTTCGACACACCTCTGTCATCGAGAAGAGGCCAATCGTCTTGCCGCTGCGAAACTCATCAGCACGATGAATCCCAAACTGGATTCCCCCTCTTTTCTTCTGGGGGACCTCAATGCACTACCCGAGTCTGAGCCTCTTCGAGTTCTCTCTGAATCGGGCTGGCAGAAACCTTCCCAGAAGCCTCAGTTCACCGTACCTGTCGATACACCAACTCGCCAGATCGACTATGTCCTTTTTCGTGCAGAGGACGAGCTTGCGATCAAAGTCAAAGAAGTCCGAGTCCTGGAAGAAAAAACCGCTTCCGATCACCGCCCCATCCTCGTCGTCCTGGAATGGTGATGGAATTGTTGCAGGAGAAGAAGTGCGCAATTCCACCCGCGTCACGTCCTCACTAGCCATGCCACGAGATATCGGAATCGTCGGAGGAGGACCCGCAGGATTGCGTGCTGCCGAGGTTGCGGCGAGCGAAGGGGCTCGAGTCACCGTTTACGACGCGATGCCTTCCGTAGGGAGAAAGTTCCTCGTCGCTGGGAGGAGCGGTCTCAACCTCACCCACGACGAGGACTGGAAACAGTTCCTGGACCGCTATCAAGGTGGCGATATTCCAGTCCAACTCTGGCGAGAAATCCTCTCTGCCTTCGACAACCAACAACTGCGCCAGTGGGCGGCCGAGCTCGGAATCGAGACCTTTGTCGCGAGCAGTGGAAAGGTGTTCCCGAAACCCGTCAATGGGATGATCAAGGCAGCCCCCTTGCTGCGTCGCTGGGTCGAGCGTCTTCGAGATCTCAAGGTCGAATTTCGGACCCGACACCGTTGGATCTCGATCGATACCGATCTCACGGCATCCTTCCAAACCGGTTCCGAAATCGTCACATCGAAACACGATGCAATGATTCTCGCCCTGGGAGGAGCATCCTGGCCGGAGACGGGTTCGACCGGGAACTGGGTCTCGATTCTCGAAGAACACCACATCGCAGCAACTCCCCTTGCCCCTGCCAACTGCGGATGGGAAGTCGACTGGCCTCCCCCAATTCTCGAAGAAGCCGAAGGTCTACCCCTGAAGAATCTCGAGGTTCATGCCACTTCCGCTCGGCGAAAGGGGGAGCTCGTGATTACCCGATACGGATTGGAGGGTTCTCCCCTCTATCACCTCGGCCCGGATCTTCGAAAAATGGAATCGCCCGAGATCCAGATCGATTTCAAACCCGGACAATCGGTGGAAGATCTCGTGCGTCGCCTCGGACAGGTGAAGCGGAATTTCGTCCGGGAAGCTCGACGACGTTGGAATCTCGATCCCGCCGTGGCCTCTCTCCTGAAACATCTTCCGGATCGGGGACCGTGGCGATCGGCGGAGCAGCTTGCACAGGAGGTCAAACACTGCCGTATTTCCCTGACTCACCCTCGCCCCATCGCCGAGGCGATCTCGTCAGCCGGAGGAGTTTCCTGGGAAGAACTCGATGAGAATCTCATGCTGCGAAGACTTCCCGGAGTCTACGTCGCTGGCGAGATGATCGATTGGGAAGCGCCAACGGGTGGCTATCTTCTCCAGGCCTGCTTTGCCACCGGGACGCATGCCGGCAAGGCTGCGATGGAAGAATAACCTGGCCGCAGCCTTCCCCCTATTCATCCACGATCGAGGAGTTGGCAGCTCGATGGATTTCCGTATCATCGCGGGATGCAACGAATTCTCTTTCTCCTGAGCCTTGCGCTTTTTTCCCTGGCAAATGCTGAAGAGCGCAAACCCAATGTTCTGCTGCTCCTGTCCGATGATCTCAACACCGCCCTGAGCGGCTTCGGACATCCCCAGTGCAAGACTCCCCACCTCGATAAACTCGCGGAACGGGGAGTTCGCTTCGAGAACATGCATTGCCAGTATCCCGTCTGCGGCGCTTCCCGAGCCTCCCTCATGACTGGGCTCTATCCTTACACCAATGGCATGCTGGGAAACTCAGGGAACCTGCGTAAAAACCTTCCCGATGTGATCACCCTTTCCCAACTGTTTCGCAACGCCAGCTATCGAGCCGGCCGGGTCAGCAAGATTTATCACATGGGGATCCCGTTCGAAATCATCGACGGAACTGCCAATCATGACGATCCCCCTTCCTGGGACGAAACGGTCAACATCCAGGCGCCCGAGCAGAATGCCCCCGGCGTGAGAACCGAGTGGTCCCCCTTGGACAAGGGTTCGCAGACCTTTACCGGTCTCGTAGCAAGCACAGGCGATCTCGAACACGCCGACGGGATGGCCGCAGAGGCCGCCATCGATTTTCTGAAACGCCATCAGGATCAACCTTTTTTCCTGGGATGCGGATTCGTTCGCCCGCATGTGCCTCTGGTCGCACCGGAGAAGTATTTCGATCTCTATGATCGAGATGCCATGATTGCTCCCGTCGTCCCCGATAACGATCTCGACGACGTTCCCGGGATCATTCGCCAATACAAGGCCAACTCCCGCTATGGGGTAACTCCCGATCTCCACAAGGGGCTCCTCGAAGCCTACTATGCGAGTGTCTCCTACATGGACGCCCAGGTCGGACGAATCCTCGAGGCCCTCGACGAACTCGGCCTCCAGGAAAACACCATCGTTATTTTTTCGAGCGATCACGGCTACCTCTTGGGCGAACACCACAAGTTCCAGAAGCAGCACCTCTTCGAAGAATCCACACGGGTTCCCTTCATCCTCAGCGTTCCCTGGATGAAAGACACGCATGGGAGAGCGACGAAGGAACTGACCGAACTGATCGATCTCTATCCCACGATCGCAGAACTTGGAAATCTGTCTCCACCCGACGATCTTCCAGGGCAGAGTCTCATTCCCCTTCTCGAAGATCCCACTTCCGAAGCCTGGACCAAGGAGGTGGTCTTCACGATCAGTCGAAATGGAGGCGAGTCGGTCCGGACTCATGATTGGAGATATACCCATTGGGGCTTTGGCACCAAAGGCGAGGAACTCTACAACCTGAAAAAGGATCCCGGAGAATTTACCAATCTCGCAAAGGATTCCGAGCATTCCAAAACCAAGGAACGGCTCAAGAAGCTTCTCGAAACCAAGCGAGTCGAGGCCGGCTTCGATCCCGAGAAGTATCGCTAAGGGATTCACTCGAAGTCTCTCGCCTGCCCCAAAGGAACGGCATGAAGAAGCGGGCCGAACGAAAGCCCATCCCACAAATCACACCCCTATCTACTTGACGCTGAGCCATCTTCTCAGTATTCCAGACGATCTTTGCCCCTTGTTTTTGACGTATGAATTTTTCCACCACTCTTCTCGCGGCCGCGGAACTTCCAACTCATAGCCTTGGCTATCTCCTCGGTGTCCTCGGCGCGGCGATTGTTCTTCTGCTGATCCTCATTCTCGTGCTGCGGTTGCAGGCCTTCATCGCATTGATCATTGCCAGTATCTTTGTCGCGATCGCGGCAGGGATGCCCCTCGGTGACATTCCTGGAACCGTAGTCCAAGGAATGGGAGGAGCCCTCGGCTTCATTGCCACAATCATCGGTCTGGGTGCGATCTTTGGTCAGATCCTGGAGAATTCGGGGGGAGCCAAGACTCTCGCCCATTCTCTCGTCAACCTCTTCGGACAGAAGCGGGCCTCGTGGGCCATGTTGCTCACGGGATTCCTCATCTCCATCCCTGTCTTTCTCGATGTCGGGCTCGTTATCGTCGCACCGATCATCTACGCGCTGGCTCGCGACACGAAGAAATCGCTGCTTCTTTTTGGCCTGCCTCTCGTCGCGGGAATGGCAGTGACCCACGCCTTCGTCCCCCCGACGCCTGGACCAGTCGCCGTCGCGGAGATCCTCGGAGCCGACCTCGGACGCGTCATTCTCTACGGAATCGCGATTGGTCTTCCCACCGCGATCATTGCGGGAATCTTTCTCGTCCCTCCGCTCTGCAAGAATATCCAGGTCGACATCCCCGCCTTCTTCGAAGAAGCAGAAGAATCGGGTCCGCTCCCGAACTTCGGCCTCGTTTCGATCATCATGGGACTGCCCATCATTCTCATCGTCCTCGGCAGCACGTGGGCCAAGACCGAAGACCCCAGTTCGTTGCAGACCGTCATCGCTTTCCTCGGGCACCCTGTCATCGCACTCCTTCTCGCAACGCTGCTTGCCCTTCTCTTTCTTGGGGTGATGCGAGGCGTCGGCAAGGACAAGCTTCTCGACCTCAGTACGAAGGCCCTTGGTCCCGCTGGAATTATCATCCTGATCACGGGAGCCGGCGGTGTCTTCAAGCAGATCCTTGGAGCCAGCGGGGTTGGTGATGCCCTCGCCGAATGGCTGGGTGGTTTCGGAATTTCCGCGGTCGTGCTCGCCTACCTATTCTCCATGATTGTCCGAGTGGCCCAGGGATCCGCCACCGTTGCGATGATCACCGCCGCGGGCTTGATGGCGGGCATCGTCGAGGCCGGAAGCTATACGCCGACCGACCTCGCCCTCATCGTGATCGCGATCGCAGCCGGATCGACCATGCTCTCGCACGTGAACGATTCCGGGTTCTGGATCATTTCCCGCTATCTCGGCATGACCGAAGCCCAGACTCTGCGGACGTGGACGATCATCTCTGTCGCCATTTCCCTGATCGGATTCGCGCTGACCCTTGTCCTCAGTTCCGTTCTCTGAGCACCTCTCCAAATCCAGCGCTATCCCAGGCCTCACTTGTTGAATTCTTCGACAAGTTCGGATTGTCGTATCCCCACTTGCTCCTTAGGTTCTACCCCATGGTCTCCGTCCGCCTTTTCGGCTTTTTCCTGTCAGTGTTTTTCATTTCGTTCACAGCGAGTTCTGCGATCAGCCAAGACCTGACAACCAGACCGTCACCGGAGAGCGGCCCCACGATCGTGACGGTAAGAATGGTCGTTCTCAACATCGACCAGATCAAGGGAGCCGACCAATCCTACGTGGCAGACATCGCTTTTCGGGCGGACTGGCAGGATGATCGGCTTCGTCACGAAGGTTCTACCACCAAGCGAGTTGATCTCTCCGATATCTGGCACCCCGGCTTTCAAATCCTGAACCAGCTGAAGCTCACTTTTACCTTTGCAAACGACGCCGAAGTTTCTCCGGATGGCAGTGTCCGGATCATTCAACGTGCCTGGGGAAGCTACTCCCAACCGCTCGAGTTGGTCGATTTCCCCTTTGATACTCAAGCTCTGAAAATCACTCTCGTTTCTCCCGGGCACGAGAAGGGAACGGTCGCCCTGCGTGAAAATGTCGAGGAGCCATCTCGCATCGCAGACTCTTTTTCGATTCCGGATTGGGACACGGTCAGTTGGAGTTCGAAAGCGACCGAAAGAGAGATCTTCGAGGGTGAGCAAGTATTGCCCACTTTCGAAGCTACGATCGTGATGAAGCGCAACTCCCGCTACTACTTCATCAATGTGATCCTCCCCCTTTTCCTGATCATCTGCATGTCGTGGATCGTGTTCTGGATCCCCTCGACCGAGATGGGGCCCAGGATCAGCGTCTCCGTCACCGCGATGCTCACCCTGACTGCCTATCGATTCGCGATTGGGGCTTCCCTCCCCAAGATCGCCTATCTGACTCGTCTCGACTGGTTTATCCTGGGTTCTTCCTTCCTTGTTTTCATCAGCCTCCTGGAGGTAGTGATCACCTCCAAACTGGCCCGATCGGAGAAGAAATCGGCAGCCCGAAAGCTCAATGTTGCCATGCGCTACGCAGCACCGATCACCTTTCTCTTGATCTCCTATTTGAGCCTTTTCCGATAGCCCGGAATAGGGCAGCTACTTTGCCCAGTCTTTCAGGACCGTCCCCTTCGAATCGAGCAATCGGAATCCTCGCATCGTCGCCTCTCCAGGCCCTTCTGACACATCAACACGGAGTTGGCGAATTGTCTTCTCGATCGCAATTTCGATCTCGACCTGCTGCGCTTTTGGACCGCCTTCGACCTCGAATGCAATGACTTCGCCTTGCGGGAGAACTGTTTTGTTGTCGGTCGTATAGAAAATTTCTCCCTGTCCTCTCTCGGGAGTCGTGAGCGCGAATACGACTCGATAGGGTCCCGTGGGCAAACTCTTCTCCGCTCTCAAATCCATCGCAAGCCCCGGATCCTCTCCGGTGAACTCAAGAAACAGGGCTCCTTTCTTCCGGGTCAACTTGGTGTTCTTGCGAGCTCGAATCGGCTTTCTTCCTGGATTTGCCCCTGCTGCGGGCGGCTCAGCGGAATCGCTATACCTGGTCCACTCACGATTCGCTCGTGGAAACACGGCAGGTTTGAGCGTCGCTGTGGCCAACTTCTCTGAATGCAAAACCTCGCGAGACATTTCCCTCCACTTCGCCACCATCGCTTCGAGTCGCTCGGGCTCTTTCTCGGCGAGGTTGTTGATTTCGGTCCGGTCCGATTTCATGTCGTAAAGCTCCCATTCCTGCCCCTTGAAGCTGACCAGCTTCCAATGCCCATCGCGGAGGCCATAGTCCGCGGAAAACTGAAAATGAATGGGCTCCTCTCGACTCCATGTTCTGTTCTCGAAGAGCGGCAGCAGGGAAACTCCGGATACGGGGCGAAGTTCACGCCCCGAAAACTCCTCGGGAATCTCCGCCTCCGCCATCTCGGCAAGGGTAGGAAGCACATCGATGAGGTGTACCGGAGTGTCGACAATAGCGCCCGGTTCGGTCTTCAATCCCGCCGGCCAATGGACGATGCCAGGAGTACTGATTCCTCCCTCGAACTGATTCTGCTTGTAGAAGCGGAACGGTGCATTGCGAGCCCACGACCATCCCGTCGAATCGGCGAGGGAAATCTCTGCACTGGTCGGCTCCACTCCCAGTTGGGGTCTCTTTCGATCGTAGGGGCAGGCCCCATTGTCCGAGACAAAGAGAATCATGGTGTTCTCCAACTCGCCATGAGCACGAAGGTCTTCCACGATCCGGCCAATCTCCTGATCGACCCGATCAATCATTGCCGCCAGAGTCACCATCCGATTGGCTTCGTAGTCGCGCTGCCAAGCAACGATGTCCTCCCAGCCCCTGACATGGGGAGGACGAGGGCTCGGTTTCAGATCTTCGGGGAGGAGTCCCAGTCTCTTTTGCCTGGCAATCCGAGCATCCCGGATCTTGTCCCAACCGGCATCGTAGCGACCCTTGTATTTCGCATAATCCTCAGGCAACGCGTGAAGGGGGGCATGCGGAGCGTTGAACGCAACGTAGAGATAGAATGGCTTCTCGGATTCTCTCGCTTCCTCGAGAAACTGGAGCGCGTAGTCGACCTTGGCAACCGTGGTGTAGAAACCCGAGTCCGGAACCGTCCAGGGAGCACCATTGAGTCGGAAGGTGTTGTCTCCCTTGAAGAAATTGCAGGCGCCACTGAGGTGCCCATAATAGCGATCGAAACCAAAATCGGTCGGTTCCTTCTTCAGATGCCACTTCCCCGTCATCGCCGTGAAGTAGCCGGCTTCGCCAAGAACCTCCGCCGAGGTGACGGCATGGGTCAGATCGACATCCCCGGCCGCGATACAATATTGTCCCGTCAGGAGAGAAACGCGCGAGGAGTGACACTTTGCCGTGTTGTAGAATTGCGAGAAACGGAGCCCGTCAGCCGCAAGCGCATCGAGGGTGGGAGTCTCGATTTCACCCCCATAGCATCCGATATCGGAATAGCCCAGATCGTCGACCATGATGACGATCACATTCGGTCGGTCACCGGCGAAAAGAACCATCGTCGGAAGGAGAACGAGGAAAACAGCAGAAAGGAAGAGCTTCATCATCGAAACAGTCTAGGAGGCTCACCGCTACGAAGCCACTACGCATTCGAAGAATCGAACCTCGGGTGGTTGGCGAGGACTCCAGGATCCCGGTTCGGAACGGCAGTCCGTTCCGCTACCATCCGTAGCGGAAGGCGCAAGCCTTCCGACCGATGGCCGTCCTTCCAGGATATTGCCCACCGACCTGACCCTGTTCACTCCCTTAGCCAACCCTGTTGAATCGGATCACTGGCATCGCAAACTCTCGGTTTTGGAATTGCCGTGCGCTTCGGCTTTCTCTTTCATTCTTCCAAAACCCTCGTCACTCTTCTCTCATATGAAGCCTCTTCTCTCCCTGCTCCTGCTGCTTACCCTCTCCTTCACCCTCGCCCAGGGACAGGAAAAGACTCGCATCCTCTTTATCGGGAACAGCTACACCGGCCAAGTCCGAGGAACCGTGACGAAGCTGTTCCAGGCTTCCCCGCAAAAGGATTCGATCGAGTTGGAATTTGTCAGTCCCGGAGGAAAGACCCTGGCCTTTCATCTCGAGAACTCGTCCACCGTCGAGAAGATCAAGAACGGAAACTGGGACTATGTCGTCCTGCAGGACCAGAGCCAGACTCCGGCGGTCTTTCCGGACAAGTTTCGCGATGCGGCAGTGGATCTCGACAAGATGATCGACCAGGCAGGGGCCATGACCGTCTTCTACCAGACCTGGGGTCGACGCGACGGGGACAAGATGAATCCCAAGCTTTTCCCGGACTACAAGAAAATGCAGAAGGCGCTGAGCGATTCCTACGAATCGGCGGCACGAAGATGCAAAGCACGGCTTGCTCCGGTGGGTGACACCTGGTCCGAGGTCCGAAAAGCTGACTCCGCCCTCGGGCTCGCCCTCTACAAGAAAGACGGAAGCCACCCGTCCAACAAGGGAGCCTACCTCGCCGCCTGTGTCTTCTATGCGACGATCTTCGAGAAATCGCCGCGCTCGATCAACTTCCGGGGAGGCCTCTCCGACCAGGAAGCAGAGACCATTCTCGAGGCGGTGGAGAAAACTCTCCCATCTCTCTCGCGGTAGCGAAGCAGCCTAGAGACTGGTCAATGAGCGAAGCGCTGGAGGATCTTCATCTTTCTCGATCGCGATCCGAGTATCGATCACCGCCTGGATTTCCTTCTCGAGAGACTTGGACTCTCGATGATTGCGCAGATCCTGCTCCAGCTTTACCAGATCCGGGAGCATCAACCGAGCGGACCCACCATAGGCCGCAAGAGCCTTGAGGCATCGAGCGATTCGCCCCTTCTTTCCCCAGGCCTCGATGTTCATGACCTCGAGACAGAGGGGCAGCCCTTCCTTGATACGATGCTTCGCCAGCATCTCCAATCCGCTCAGCCGAATCCCATCGGCGAACATGATCCCGCTCGGAGCGGGCTCGACAACGGCTTCGTAGATCGCAGGAAGAAGCGGCTCGATCTCTTCATAAGTCAGGAACTGATAGACGGATCCCAGCGTGCCTCGGGCTCGACCATCGTCGTTTTTCAAACCCGCCTTCACCGCAGCATAGAGAGCCTCTCGATCGACCCCATCCAACGACCGCCTCAGCAGTCCATTGCGTCGATCGAAAAGCGCAAAGCAAAGATAGCGCTGCTGCATTGCCCGGGGGTCCTCCTCGGTCGCGCCTATCGTCATCATCTCGAGTAGTTCTGGGACGGCGTCGGTCGCGGCATCTCCGATGCTCGCGAGGGCTTCCGCCGCTTTCACTCGCAACCAGAGATCGTCCGCCTTGAGAAGTTCCCGCAGTCGGGGCACCGCGGGCGCCCCACGCCCTTTCAGCGCGACAAGAGCCTGACAAGCCCCCAAATGGGTATAGAGATCATCTTGGTCAAGCAACGGCAAAATCGTTTCTATCGACGTCTCCTTGCGACGCCCCAACTCGGTCGCTGAACGGTCTCGAACTACGGGAGACCAGTGAGAAAGCCCTTCGACCAGTTCCTTCTCGGAACGGTCGGTGTAGGTTTCATTCTTGGTGCGAGGACTCCACCCCTTTCCCGCTTCAACGAGATCCGCGGCCTCATTTGCATCGACATCGGCGACGGCACTTTTCTTTCTCCCGGCAAGATGGATTTCTCCCAGCGGCTGTGCATAGGCAAGAAGGAAAGCTCCCGTCGCATCCCAGCGAAAGTAGGAATCCCCCTTGGCCTGGGGGGCCCCCTGGTGCTGAAAGGTGCCATCCCAACTCCTTGCCAGATCATAGTACCACCCAAACTCTTCCATCCACGCCCCACTGGCTTTCGGACCGGATAGGGCAACGCCGGGCATCGCCCAGAGCATGTTGAAATAATTCCCGGTGTGACCGGTATCGCGCTCGGATCCATGAGACGCTACACTCATCCGTGAAAAATACCGTGCGGCCTCGACATCATCGGCGAGATGGAACACGAGAGCGGCGATTCCGTTCTTGCCGTTGTCTTCATGCGTTTGAATCCATGGGTGATGATCCCCATACGGGATGCTTCCCTTTCCCACGTAGAATCGCACCAAGCGGAGGCTCTTCTCGATCGCATAGTCGAGTTCCTTGTTCTGGACACCCGCCTCACGAGCGAGAATGAGCGAGGCGGTCAGAGGGAGCCCGGGAGCGTTCATCATTCCATATCCCGAGAGGCGCCCCTCTGGCTGGACAAATCGATGCCCCCACGAGCCGACTTCACTTTGCCCATGGACGATTTCCATGGTGACACGCTCAAGATTTTTCAGATAACTTCGATCCCCCGTGGCGAGGGTGTATTCTGCAAGCAGCATGTTGGCTGGGCCGTAGAACCAGGCATGAAGGGTCTTCCTCTCCAGGTCGGAATACTGGGACGCCCATTCGACCTGCGCTCGGATCTGCGGCAGGTATTTCTCGTTTCCACTCGCCAGGAGCGCGAGGGCATTGAGACAGCGGGTAATTCCATTTCCTGCATTCGGATTCTCCTGCATCTTTCTTGCGAGGGCCTCGCACCCCTCCTCGAAAACTCGCTGGGACTTCGCACAGGAAAAAGGAGCCGTCGGCGAATAGGCTCCCACCGGGGTCAGGGAAATCACGGCCTGAGAGGTCTCCCCCTTCCGCCAGCGGATCACCTCCAGCCTGCCGTCTCGCGCCTCTGCATTGGTAATGGCCTTGCCAAGCTCCGTTCTCGGATCGTAGGAGAAAGGAGTCTTCCCGACACCGAGGATGACATCACCGACTTCGAGCACTCCCTCGGCGGGGGATCCGGGAGCAACCGTCGTCACGAGGACCTGGCGTGCTTCGGTCGTTTCGAGCTTGTTGCTGTAGATCCAGCCGCGCGCGCCGGTGGGTCCCAGGTTCCAGTCGTGTTTCGCCCCATCTGGAATCGGATCTCCCGCAGTAAAGTCCGGGTTCGGGATCGACTTGCCGCCAGCGGCCATTCCCGCCATCGGAGAACCTCCAAGGAACACCAACAGGGCAGCGACAGCGGAAGGGATGGTTTTGTGAATCAGGTGCATTTTATTTGGATTGAAGTTCGACCACGGCCTCGGCGAAACCTTTTCCGATCCCGGCCATGATCCTGGCGGAGCCAAGATAGTGAAATTCGGCATTGGAGATTCCCGTTTCCAGTTTTTTCCGCTCTTCTTCGGTCAGCCTCTCGGCTCGAAGCTTTTCATATTCGGCTTTCTCCTGCTCCTTCGAAAGCTTCCCCTGCGAAACCAGATTCTTCATCTCTTGTCGGACCTCGTTCTCCTTTGCCTTCAAAGCCGTCAACTCCAGGTCCCAGTAATTCTCCGTCAGAACAGCGGTGACGTTGCCCTCGAACTCGGGAAGCTTCGCGGGCGCAGCCATTGCCATTCGAAAATTGCGATGGGTATCCGCGTAACGCTGCTGCTTAGGCCCATACTTCTCGACGGGACCGCCGACTCCCAGCACACCGATCACGAACGGCATCTTCGGGGCATTGAGATCCTTCCGCACATCGCGAATGAAATGGGCCAATACCTCGCTGTAGGCATCGTAGCCTCCGGCTTTTCCTCGATTCGGATAGGTTCCGCTGTCGACCATGTCATTCCATCCCTGGAACCAGACAAACCCGGCGAGTTCGTATCCCGCCGACTCATCGTAATCCGGATAGACTCGCCCGATATCGGAGAGAACGTTCTTCACGTGATCAGTCATGAGCCGATAGTAATGACCCGTTGCCTCGGCCTTTTCCTTCTGAGCCTCTTCCAGAGATTTGCCCTTCTTCTTGAAATTCTCGATCTGCTGCTCGCTGAAGACATAGGAACCGGCACCAGGAGAGCGAAAATCCGTGTGGATGCTTTTTCCACCCCACGCGGTCTTGATCAGGAGAATGGGTTGGTCGAGTGCTTCTTCCGCGAAGATTCCGAAGGTGAACTCCGGGCCGATCTTCGGGCCACGCGCTTCCGAACCGTATCCGGCCGTCAGTTGTCCGACTTTCTCGGAATCCGAAGAACCGATCGATGAGATCCAGACGTTCTCGATTCCCCTGGGCGTGCCATCCTCATTCTGCATTTTCTCGAGAAGCGGCACCGTTTCCGGGTCCATCCCCAAGTGTTCGAATGTGCGAACATGAGCATGCCCTTGCATGTTCGATTGCCCGGCGAGGATAAAAACCTTGAGAGGCTTTTCAGCCCCCTGGGAGAATCCCACAGCGAAGAGAGTAATCAGGGGAAGGAAGATGGATCGAAGAGGGTTCATGAGAAACACTAAGCAACTAGCTACGTCGTCGAGCATACAAGCAGGTGGCGCCCTTCTCGGCGACCAAAAAAGGAGACCAATCAATCCCGCAATTCCGCACCAAAACGGACGCTGCTTTGTGCGTACGAAGGAAGGGTTCTTTTCGAAGCGATCCTGACGTGATAACTTGCCCGGAGCATCTTTCCGCAGGACTCCTTCTCTTTCTCTTCCTTCATGCCTACCCGGTTCCACTTCATTGGCTCCTCAATCCTTTTCGTGGGAGTATTGGCGGCCGCCGCTCTTCCTCTTTCCGCAAACGAATTGGAGCAACTCCCCCTTTCTCATCTCACCCCCAGTGATTCTCAAGCGACTCTCTCCGAGCTAGAATCGGGAGAGAAACAAATTTCCATTGTAGCCGGTGCCACTGGCTACCCCGGTGTCCGGGTCCGTCCTCCTGACGAGAAGCCCTTCGATCTCTCCCCTTTCAGCCGGGTCGAGGCGGTTGTTCGAAATACCGGGGAAAAGAGTCTGCCCGTGACGATGAGGGTCGACAATGTCGGCCATTGGAAAACGGAACCCTACAGTGTCGAATCGATTCGTCTCCGCCCGGGTGAGACAGGAACGATCGTGGTCTTCTTCGGCTATCGCTATGGATTCCAGAGGGGTTTGCGCTAAACCCTTCGGAGATTCCACAGATCCTCCTTTTCACGGAGGGAGCGGAAGCTGCGCGCAGTTTTTCCCTGCAATCCCTGGTGGCCACAGGCACTCCCGACGACACTCCCGAAACCTGGAAGCAAAGCAATCGACACACGCCGCCCAACGGGATCCTCTTCGATGAGCAAACCGATTTCAAGGCCACGCTGGCACTCGGCGGAGTGGGAAGTTCCTCGGTGGCTGTCGACCCGGAAACCAACCGACTCGTCCTGTCCTTCACGAGACGGGATCAGGAGATTCACCTGACGCCTCGGTCAGGGGTGAGGAACTGGAGAGCGGGCACTCGACTCGAAGTCGAGCTGACCAATGTGGGGTCTTCACCCATCCAGCCCGCAATTTACGCGGAAAGCGTGGAGGGGCCGACCCCGATCATCCAGAATCCCCAATCTTTGGGCCCAGCGGAATCGGCTACCCTGATCCTTCCCTTTGCCAGCCCGAAACCCTGGGAGGCTTCCGCCAGCGAAACAGATCCCCAGGTTCTCCCCGGAACCGGCAGCGAGTTCGACAGCTACCGAGTCGAGCGAATCGTGCTGCTCCCGGGAGACACGGAAGGCGAGAACCGACTCCAGGCCAGCAGGATCCAAGTCACTTCCCCTGCCCTCTCAGGCCCCGCGGGCTCAGGACAGCGCCCCCCAGTCGACGGCGATTGGACTCTGACCTTCGAGGAAAATTTCGACGGGGAAGAGATCGATGCGACCAAGTGGAACATCTACACGGAGAACCACTGGGATGATCGGAGCCACTTCAGCAAGGACAACGTCATCCTCGGGGACGGTCTCGCCCGACTTCGGTTTGAAAAGAAATCCGGCCGCCACAACGACGCTCCTGACGGAGCACTGACCGACTACCAGACCGGTTATCTCGGCACCTACGACAAATTTCGCCAGTGCTACGGCTATTTCGAAGCGCGGCTCAAACTACCAACCGCACCCGGTCTCTGGCCTGCCTTCTGGGCGATGCCGGATCGCGGCGCGGAGGATGGCCCGAAGTGGAAACGGCAACAGACAAGCCGCGGAGGCATGGAGTTCGACATCATGGAACACCTCACTCGCTGGGGACCTCACCGCTACAACATCGCGTTTCACTGGGATGGCTACGGAAAAGGGCACCAACATGTCGGGACCTCCGGCATCTACGTGAATCACGATTCCGAAGGTTTCCTTACAGCCGGGCTGCTCTGGCTTCCGGGAAAAGCAGTCTACTACTGCAATGGAAAAGAAGTCGCGAGATGGGAATCTCCCCGAGTTTCGCAGGCCCCCTCCATCCTCATGTTCACCCACGTAAGCGGAGGATGGGACAACGACGCCCTCGACCCAGAGTTGCTCCCCGACGACCTTGTCATCGACTATGTGCGGGTCTGGCAGAGAAAGGATCTCATGGTTCCTCGCTCGCAACCCTGACGGCCTTCTCGAGTGAACTCGCAGGACCGGTTCACCTGAAAAAGTGAATTCAGTCTCTCAATTTCTACTCGGGATTGATGATCGTGAAATCCCGTTGGGAACGGGTATCCTTGGTCGACTTGTCCCGCGTCACCAGCATCAGGCTGCCGGGCTGCATGAGGTCATAGACATCGCGAGCGAACTGGGGATGAACGCGGATCCGTGAACGAAGAGTATCGATGGGAAACTCGGTGACCTTCTCATCGCTGTCGACAGTGAGAACAGTCCAGGCTCTCTTGGGACGTCCCGGTGCGATCGGGTTCTCGCCCGGAACTACGCCGTCCAGCATGAGAGACAATCCTCCGGGAATCGGAGGCCCGGGAACAATCCCGACAGGAGCCTGACCGATGAGGATTCCATTCCGATACACATAGAGGGTCTCATCGCCAATACTGAGAAGCAGAGAAACGGGTCCCGAAGGGCTTTTCGCCGGATTCAAAAAAGGTTTTCGGTTTGGAATCGGAACCGAGGTGGCATCGACGTTACTGGACAGCAGGAGTGATGATGGAGTCGCAGACTCGGAAGGATAACGACTCCGCTGAGTGATCGCCACTGTCGCCCCGAGAGCGGTTTGCTCAAAGAGCAGAGCCGAAAACTCAAGAGGGAGACGGATGCATCCAGCCGACGCAGGGTAGCCTGGAAGGTCCCCGGCATGAAGAGCGATCCCCGTCCAAGTCAGACGCTGCATGTTGGGCATCTTCGCCCCCTTGTAGATGTTCGACTCGTGATCTTTCTTCTTTTCGAGAATGGTAAAGACTCCTGTCGGGGTCTCCTTCCCTTCCCGCCCCGTGCTCACGGTGGAACGACCGATTTCAGTGCCATTGCGATACACGTAAGCGACCTGGTCATCAATGCTGACAACAATGAGGAGAGGCCCTTTGGGCGCCTTTTCAGGCTGCCACTCGAATTGCCCAGGTTGCAGCTTGGGTCTGGCCGGGACCTCGGCCCCCTGTTGCTGCTTCTTCTTTTTGAAGAGCTGTGCATGGACGACGGTCGGCCACGAAGCAGCCAAGACTAGAGTGAGTAACAGTGAGAAATACCTCATGGTCTGCAGAGAATTCGTTTCAGATGATCGGTTAGCCTTTTTCGAAGACGAGCCCGGGGTCCCCGGGAGGTCCTCCTGCCAAGATGAAATTCATTTTCCCATCTTCTGTGAGCTTTACAGTTCCCGCCATCTGGGAGTCGGAAGCGTCGAGCGTCAGAACATTTTCCTGGGCCAGATTGAAGTCCCCTTTCATCTCGAAAGGCTCCCCTCCTTCGGCTTCGAATCGCCAGACAAATTCGCCCTGATCCGAAAGGGACAACGTGACGAGTCCTTCTTCCCCATTCTGGGATTTCCAAGAACCCAGGATTTGCTCCAACTCTACCGATTCAGGTGCCTCGATCATCGGTTCATCGGAAGGCTCCTCCTCCGGGCTTTCCCCGGCGGCATCAGGATCCACCCCCTCCGGGGCATCTCCTGAACGTGTCGAGGCAGCAGCCAATTCAGCCATCTGCGCGGCAACCTGGTCCGCAGGCTCCAATTCTGCAGCCTTCGCGAACGAGGCTGCGGCCTGGTCCAGATAGGTGCACACCATGTAGTGATAGCCGAGGAGGAATTGAGCGGCAGCCGAATCCGAATTGGCCTTCGCATACTCCTCGAGCTTTCGGAGTTGTTCCGTGTAGGTGTCAGGGGAAGCATAGAGTTGCACCATGGTGCTCCAATCCCACCCCGGACTCGAAGCAAGCAATGGATTCAAGACTCCGGTGGCCTCTCCATACTGCCCCAGGGCAAAAAGAACGAGGGCACGATACTCGTGGAAAGCACCATCACCGGGCGACTCGGCAATCGCCTTGTTGACCCCTTCGAGGGCAACCATGTAGTCCCCCTTTTTGAAATTCTCCAAGGACTCACTCATGAAAAGCTCTGTCTTGGTCACCGTCTCCTCGGGAATCCCTTCCTCTGGTGCCGATTCCGCGGCGACGACGGTAATCGGCTGCGAATAGGTGACCGAAGTCCCTCCCGATACGACCACCGGTTGAACCGGATAAGGATTGGAATAGCGGGAATAACCGCAATCGAAAATCAGATTTCCCAATCCCCAACCGACCAATCCCCAAGCGATGACTTCGCCTGCGCTTGGTCGAGTGTAGTACCCCGGCCAGCGTGGGGGATAATAGATTGGCGGACGACGCCATCCACAACTCCACGATCCTCCATACCAGGGATAGTGAGCCGGCCGATTCCACCACGGATTGTACCCCCAGTGGCGTCGATCGGTGGACCAGTTGATGCTCTTGCTGAAGTTATTGTCGATATTGATGTTGATGTCTCCTCGCCCGGGACGATTCGGACGATTATTTTCCCACCAGGGTTTGTCGCCTATACCCGGGCGATCCCCGATACCTGGGCGATCCCCAATACCCGGACGGTCACCGATCCCGGGTCGGTCTCCCAGATTGGGACGACTGGGAAGCTGTGAAGGACGATTCCCGGGGCGCTCGATACCGTTTCCGATCCCCGGACGAGAGGGCAACGTCGTGGGACGGTCTCCACCAGGTCGCGTGATACCCCCACCGTCTCCAGGGCGAGAGGGCAACGTCGTGAGACGATCTCCACCGGGTCGCGTGATACCCCCACCGTCTCCAGGACGAGAAGGTAACGTCGTGGGGCGATCTCCACCGGGTCGCGTTATCGGATTCTCTGGTTTTGGAAACGTAATATTCCCTGGACGAGTCGAAGGCCGCGGGGGAGTAGGTGCAGGACGAGTCGTCGGTAACGATGGTTTGGTTGTTGGCAACGATGGCTTTTGACTGGGAACCGACGGACGAGTCGTCGGCGTAGACGGTTTCGGCACCGATGGTCGCGTCGTTGGGACCGATGGACGGGTGGTCGGCCTCGAAATCGGATTCGATGGACGAGTCGTGGGTCTTGAGATGGGTTGAGACGGTCTCGTCGTCGGGCGAGATACCGGTGCCGATGGACGAACGGTCGGGCGGGAAACAGGGCGGGATGTGGGTCGCGAGCTGGTTACCGGGCTCCGACTCGGGGCGGATGGACGGGCCGAAGGTCGCGAGATCCCTCCGCCCCCTCGCCCACCCAGGGTACGAGAGAGGACGTCGTTCACCGGAAGTCCCACGAAAAGGACACAGGTAAGAAACAAATAGGTATGGGTCTTCATGATTCGATAGGGCTGGCTGAAAATTATTCGGATTCGGTGGTGGACGCCACAGGCTGCGGCGGACGCTGGAGCACTTTGAGATCTCGATCGGGTTGGACAACTCCCCCGATGACCTGGTCTCTCTTGGACCAGTCGAAGCTCTCACCGGCACCGTTTCGCGCAATGATTTGAGTCGCCACATTCTTCTCTCCTCTCGCAGTCACCCCCTCGGTTCGCAGGAGCCACTCGCCTTCCCCTTTCTCCGACCAGGCAGACTGAGTGAATCCTCCCTCCGCATCAAAGCCCCAGGAATGAAAGGATTCTTCCCTTTCATTCCAACCGATTCTCATCGTGGCGGCAGTGGCAGGTCCATCCGGAGTCTCGGTCACGGCCTTGGCATCGATGTAGGGACCGTCTTCACTCCAGGAAAACGAGATCCAGGTATCGGAGGAGTCGGTTTGAATCAGCCAATCTCCCACGAGCCACTCGAGAGCGAGAAGCTTCTCCGAAGGAAGCGCATGATCACCGGATTGATCTCGGACGCTGGCCAGCAGCCAACTCCCATCGTTCTGCTTCGCATGCACAGCGGTATAGAAATGGGAGGAGATTTCTCCGTCCGCCTCAGTGAGGTGGACAGTTCCATCTTCCAGGGCCAAGGCATCCGTCAAAAACCGAATCGATCCAGCTTCCAAAGCCGCCTGGGGTCGACCCTCGTCCTCGAGGACGGCCTTGTAGTGTTCCTCAATTTCCGGGCGCCCGATAACCAGCTCTCCCGAAGCGAGAACAAGCTCTCCTCGGGGAACAAACAATGCTGCGATTGCCTGGGCATCTCCGCCATTGAAAGCTTCGACCCAGGTCTTGGCCGAAGACTCGAGTTTCGCGATGTCCTCGTCAGCAGCACCAACTGAGAACGCTCCCAGCAGGAAGGTTGAAAGAAGAAGGGGGATTCGTTTCATAGGATTGGGTTGGATAAATGAATACAACTAATTTCAAGGGTTAGAACGACTGAGAGTGTGAGCCTGTTAGATAGCTTCTCGCTTCAGTTTAGAATAATGGGCCCTGTGCTGCGAGACTGCGGTATGAAAATCTGGTTGCTGATAGGAATACGTAGAGGGCGAAGATTCTGTTAAAATTAAATTGGGGGTGTGCCTGCAACCGGGGAATTCAGTGCGGGAAGTTTCGAAGTTTTCAGCGGAACTCGAAACCTCGCCTTTCTTGATCGTTGTTCGGAAAACGCTTCCCACAACTCCGACCCCGTCCAGGACTCGCCCGCCGTCGGGCCATAGAGCACCCGATGCATTCCCAGTACGGCGCTCCGCAATTCCTCGCCGATTTCGCGGCTGGCCCCCATCGCTGTGCGCCACTCGTTCCAGGCCCCTTCCGCAGCTGCTGGGTCGTCCTGACGGCAAGCGCGACGGAGCTTTCGGGCCGCCTGGCTTTCAGGAGGATTGAGCAAACGCCACCCCCGGGAAAAAGCGTCGAAGATTGTCTGTTTTTTCCAAAATAGCAGCAGGCCCAGACCGATCACGAGAAGCCAGGTGACCCAGCTGCCTTCGGTCGCCTCGCTGCCCGGCGTTTCCGTAACTGGAGCTGCCGCAACGGAAAGAACCACCTCGGACAGCACCTTGGATTCCAGGATTTCGTTCTTCGGATTCCACCAGGTGTATTCGAGAGCAGGCAAGGTCACCGGGCCCGATTTCTGCAAAAGATAGGTTAGGGTCTCCCGGCGCTCTCCGTCGAAAGCGCCTCGCTCGGTATTGTCGCTCGTTTCGACCTGCGGCTCGTAGACACGCACTCCTTCAGGAGCGTTGGTCGACGCTGGGGACAGTGCCATTCCCGTCAGCCCACTCGACCGCTGGACAATCGTTCGACGAAAGACATCCCCCACCTTCGCTTCCGCAACCTCTTCAGGATCCGGATCCCAGGACTCGGTGATCTGAAGATTATCGGTCGTGACCAGAAACGGAATGCTCTCACTTCCGGGAGGTCGCTGTATCTCGATCGACACCGGCTTCGTTTTCGCGACCACGGGATTCGCGGGCCCAGTGAACCCCTCCCTTGCTTCGAAACGAACGGGAAACGAGGGAATCGTGACGGTTCCGGATTTCTGGGAGAAAAGGGCAAACTCGTGAGTCTGCACGAACCAGCTCTCTCCCTCGATCTCTTTCGAACTCACCACCGGGTTGCCCACCTTGAGCAGGAGGATCCCCGGGATCTCCGGTAGATCAAACCCGGCGCTGCCGGAAAAACTCCCGGGGGCGCGCAACTCGATCTTGATCCGAATTCGCTCTCCTATCCAGGCGGTCGATTCCGCCGCCGAGATCTCGACCGGAGAGACCTCGGCTCGTGCGATCCCCGCCCAGGCAATCAGGCAGAGCAGGGCTACCGTGACTTGTTTCATGGCGCTTCCTCCTCTCCCCTCATCGCTTCCTGGTAGGAAAACTTCGCTTTCAGGAAATCTGCAGGATTGGTCTGCACCCGGCGAAGCCAGAGCGCCTGCACATCCTTACTCGAGGCGGCCTGCTCGGTATTCACCTCGGTGTCCTGACCGGTATCCCGCTTCTGATTGTCGAACTGAATCTTGTCGGCACCGAGTGTCTGGTCCCCCATATCGCCGCCCTCCCGCTTGATCGCCTCTCCCCGGGCCTTCGCGAGATCACGATTCCCTTCTGCCTCCGTCCATTCGGGTCGCAACTCGAGAGCCCGCTCGTAGGCAGCGACGGCAGATTCATATTCCCCCCGCATTACGAGCGCGTTCCCCCGGTTGAAATGTGCCTCGGGCGTGTCGCGTTTCGCAAATTGGGCGGCGGATTTTTCGAACTCCCCCGCGCGATAAAAGGCCATCCCTTTCCAGAGAGGATCCTCGAAAGCCTCCGCTGCGGCAGCGTATTCCCCTTTCTGAAAGAGCCGCTGCCCCTGCTGATCAGGAGTAAACCAGAGGCCAGCCCAGGTGATCGCGGCAATGACGAAAAAAGACTTCATGCGGGCACCTCCCCGCTTTCGGTTCGACGGAACGAAAAGAGCAGAAGAATCCCTAACAGGGGCAGAAACCAATACCCTGAATCTTCCCAACGATCACTACCATCGCCACTCTGGGCGACGGGTGCGCGCGCCGCGCGGCGAACAATGCTCTCGATGTCGCGGTCGTCGACGCTCAAGGTCTCGACCGAGGCACGGAGAGTTTTTGCAGCGCTGCTAAAGGATTCCGCAACGGGGGTCTCCGGCGAGCGGATCTGGAGAAACTGGACGGGATAATCAAACTGTCTCGCCGCTTCCCGGAGGGCCGCAGGGTCGGTATCCACTTCATCAGTGATGACCACAACCGTCCCGCCCCGGTCAGCTCGACCGAGGACGCGGGTCGCCTCGCGAAGCGCCAGGTCGAGTCGATCTCCCGAGACCGGCATGATTGCCGGACTGATCTCGTTGGCCATCTCTGCGACCACATCCGTGTCGCGGGTTGGAGGCAAGACGAGGTGCGCAGACCCTGCGTAGGCGATCAATCCCAGCGGCTGTCCTTTCCTCGCATTGGCGAGATCGGCGATCTTGAGATGCGCCCGCTCCAGCCTCGAGGGCGCAGGATCCGGCGTGTCCATCGAGACATAGGCCTTGAGCAGCACGAGCAAAGGAGTCGCATCCTCTGCAAACGGACTCGGCTCCAATCGCCAGGTCGGACCGGCGATGAGAACAACCGCAAGCAGCCATCCGGCGAGAACCCACTTCACCGGGCTGCGCGCCGAGGATTCCTTCCCTTCGACAAGTGCCTGAAGAAGATCAGGAGCGATCTGCTTCCGCCATCCTTCGAGGGGGTCGGAACCCCGCTGCCAGAACCACCAGATCACGATCACCGGCACGGCGAGGAGGAGGGCCGCAGGCCGGAGAAAATGAAACTGCGAAATCAGTTCGCTCATTTCACCACCTCCATTTTTCCCGTGAGGGGATGAACTCGCACCCGGCTTTCGTTGGCGATGGGTGCAGAGCGCTGGCGCTTGCGGAACAACCACAGGCCCTTCTCACCGAGTGACACGAGAAGAGCAGCGAGCAACGGCCAGAAAAAGAGATCCCGCTTCGGACGATGACTGATGACATCGACCTGTCGCGTCTCGATGCGATCGAGTTCGTCGTAGATGCCCTCCAACTCGCCCCGATCCGCAGCGAAGAAGTAGGAACCACCTGCGGTGGAAGCGACTTGCTTCAAGGTTTCTTCATCGAGCTTTTCCTCACCCACCGAGGATGGATCGCCAATCGCCACCGTGTGGATCCGGATGTCCCGCTGGGTCGCGACTCGCGCCGCCTCGACAGGCGGCACCTGGCTCTTGGTATCGTTTCCATCCGTGAGCGCAATGATCGTTTTCGCAGGTGCATCGCTCTCTTCAAAAAGATTCACCCCGAGACCGATTGCATCCCCCAGGGCAGTGCGCGGCCCGGCCATGCCTACCGCAGTTTCTTCGAGAAGTTGGCGAGAGAGATCGAGATCAGTCGAGAACGGAGCCTGAAGAAAGGGCGCATCACCAAACACGACAAGGCCGACCCGGTCCCCTTCCCGCTTCGTGAGAAATTCATCGAGCACCTCCTTCACCGCCACGAGACGGTTCACGGTTTCCCCTTGGGCGTTGGTGAAATCCTCTGCCTCCATCGAGCCTGACAAATCCACCAGGAGAAGCAGATCACGGGTAGGCAGCTCCTTCGTGATCGGCGGCTCGGTCCATTGGGGTCGAGCAAGGGCGACGAGAAACAGCAACCAGAGCAGCGACGGAACGAGCCAAGCCCGGGTTTTCCGAACCGCCTCTTCTCCAACATGCCCGCCTTTCATCGCCTCGAGAAGCCGGTCTCCGAAGGGAACGCGAACGGCCAACTCGGACTGCTTTCGCGGCGGCATCAACGCCCGCAGCAGCCACGGGAGTGGCAGCAGGGCAAAGATCCAGAGATGGGCAAAACTCAGCATGAAGGCGTTTTCGAATAACAGTGTGTCAGGATCGAATTCAACGGCGGTTCATCACTTCGACAAGAATCTCGCCGAAGCTTCCGGAAGGCGACTTCGTCTCGATCAGGGCGGAGAGCGTGGGCGCCACCGCCGTTGTCTTGATTTCGCGATAGATCTTCGCAGGCTGGATTCCAGCTCCGGCAAAGATCACCGGAACAAAGGTGTCGTAGCGCCACGGCGAACCGTGCGTCGCGGCGACAGAGAGACCGTCGAAGTCATTGATGAACCAGTGCGGTTCAAAGACCACATAGACATCTCCGGAACGCTTGGGATGATGATTGTGCAGGACGGCCTCGATGACATCCGTCCCGGACACCTCCCCCTTGGAAAGCGCGGTGCTGGATACGGCAAGAGCGACTCCTTCGAATTTCACCAACTCATCCGCAACTACCTCTTCGACCTCGGCAAGATCGAGGCCTTTTTCGGCGATCAATTCGCGATCGAGGTAGAGGTAGGGATGGGCATACTCACGGATGAGGTCCTGCCCGATCCCGAAACGTTTCTTGAGAGCGCCGAAACCCTTCTCTTTCTCCCATTTCTCAGGATGCACATAATTCACCTCGAATCCGTGCTGGTTAAGATCAGCAGGAACCTCGGGTCCACCGTGGTCGGCTGAGAAGGCGATGATCGTATTCTCGAGACCCACTTTTTCATCAATGAAGGAAAGGAGGTCAGCGATGGTGCGATCGAGGTGGAGCAGGTTGTCCTCGGCCTCGAGACTGGACGCTCCGAAGAGGTGCCCGACATAGTCGGTCGAGGAAAAGCTGACCGAGAGATAGTCGGTGACGTCATCTTGCCCGACCTGCTCGTTCTCCACCAGCGCCTTGGCGAACTCGAGAGTGAGTTCGTCACCAGCGGGGCTCAGGGTGAGAAAAGTGGTGAATCCTTTTCCATCCGCCGCTCCGAATCGGTGCGGAAAGGTGCGCCCAAAAGGCAGCATCGTGGTCTCCCACTTCTGGTCGTCGCGATCGCCAAAGAGGTAGGTCGACTGGTCGAGCAGCAGATTCCAGGTTTTGCCACCGTAGCGCTTCGCCGGGTACTGCTGTGCATTCCATTTCTCGACCCAATCGGGGTACTCTTCGTAATAGAAATTGCTCGAAACAAATTCCCCCGCGCTCTTGGAAAACCAGAACGCCTTCCCGGCATGACCCGCCATGGAAACCGCCCCGCGATCCTTCACCGATACGCCGAAAATTTTGGCCCCTCCCGCGGTGTGGATCGCGAGCTCATCGCTGAACGTCGAGCTGAGAATGGCGGCGGGTGAGCGCCCATCACTTTTCGCGACCCGCTGGGTCGGATCGATTTCCTGATCCTGATCGACCCCGGCACCTCGGGTCAGAATAGTGTAGCGCGGATCCTCTATGTTGTAGGTCAGGGCACCCGACTGCCGATCGAACCAGACATTCCCCACCATCCCATGAACGGATGGATGCGCCCCCGTCGCGAGCGTCGCGTGCCCGACGATCGTCTCGGTATTGGCATGAGCGTGATGGGCATTCTTGTAGACCACTCCGTTCTCGAGCAGCCAGCGAAATCCTCCCTCTCCCATGCGATCGAGAAAGCGGGTCGGAAAATCACCACGCAATTGATCGACCGTGATCTGGAGCACGAGCTTGGGTTTGGACGGCGAATCGGGAGTCGGCTTCGCATCCTGGGCAACAGCGCTGCCGAATCCGAGGCAGAGCATGCCGGCGATGGAAGAGAAAAATGGTTTCATGGAGTCAAGGTCGAGAGTGTGGTTTGGGTAGGTTGCGAAGAATGATGTCGAATCCACTGGGCTGCGTATTCTCGAAGCGAGGCTAGCGCGGTAGGATCCGATTGCGATTGGTAGAGGCTGGCTCCCAGGCTTCGTCGAACTTCCTCTGGCATGGGGTCAGGGAAAACCGAAGCGAGCCAGTCAGCCCAGTCGTCTCCGGTTTTCGAAGCGATTTCGTCGCGAGACGCAAAGGCCAGCGCGGTCCGGCGGAGGATCTCGGCCACCTCCGTGCCGTCGGCGGCCTGCTCCAGTTGCTTCATCGCAGCCCGACGATAGGCATTGCGTCTCCATTGCTTCCACGCTCGAAAGCAGAGCCAAATCGCCGCAACTAGAAGCAGAGTCGCCATCCCATACCATCCTGGAGCCAAGGGCCACCAACTGATTTCAGCAGGCGCCACAAGGTCATGCAGATTCTGTAGGCTGTTGGGATCGTCCTTCATCCGATGGAGGAAAGTTTCTGGCCAAACAGTTCGCGCAACTGCTCCGCCGGTGGCGTCGCAGTGGAAATAGGAATCACAGGAACCTGCAACGCCTGGAAGATGTCCCGCCACTGATCGAGTCGATCAGCGAAAGCCTGCTGAAACGCTCCACGAAAACCGCTTCCGACTGGAAGCTCAACGACCCCATCCCCGGTCGAAGCGATCATGCCAGGTTGATTCTGAAGAGAAGCTCCGAGTGGATCGTAGAGCGCGACCATGAGAACATCGTTGTGGGCGGCAAGACGAGTCGCGAGACGCTGCGTTTCTTCGTTCGCTCCGTCGAGATCACTGATGATGACGACGAGGTGATCATGCTTGGCCCGACGCACCGCCGCCTCGAGAACTTCGTTCACGGTCACGGTTTCTGAATCGCTCCCTTTCTCCGCCGCAGCAGACTCGGCAAGTCGTTCGTTCATCCGCACGATCTCGTGAAAGAGACGGAGGACGGAAGTCTGATTTCGTTGCGGCCGCAGATCGACGATCTCTTCTTCGTTGAAAACGATCCCGCCGACGCGATCACCAACACTCAGGGTTCGCCAGGCCGCCAGCGCGGCGACTTCCGCCGCCGCCACCGACTTCATCGTCCGCTGACTGCCAAAAAACATGGGACGACGCTGATCGACGAGGAGGAGCACGGGTCGCTCCCTTTCTTCGCTGTAGACCCTGACATGTGGAGAACGCAGGCGTGCCGTTGCCTTCCAATCGATCGTGCGCACGTCGTCGCCCTGCGCGTAATGCCGCAATTCCTCAAAGGCCAGCCCCCTTCCCCGCAGCCGCGAAGCATGTCGCCCGGACAGCAAGGAGTGAACCGGCTGCCTGGGGAGAAAACTGAAACCTCGCGCGTCAGCCTGGAGCTGAATCAGCTCCTCCAGGGTGACGGTGACTCTTGCCTTCATCAGAAACCAGTCAGATCGAAACCACGTTCTCAAGAAGGAGATCGATCACCTCCGTTCGCGTCTTTCCAGCCGCCTCAGCTTCGTAGCTGAGGTGAATCCGATGGGCGAGACATGCAGGAGCGACCGCCCGGATGTTGTCCGGCGAGACAAAGTCCTGCCCCTGCAACCAGGCATGGGCACGTGCCGCCGCATCGAGCGCAAGCGTTCCTCGTGGACTGGCCCCAAGCCGAATCCACCGTTCAAGGTCCCCTCCAAACCGCGAGGGCTCCCGCGTTCCGATGACGAGATCGACGATGTATTGCTCGGCCGCTTCCGCAACATGGATCGCATTGACCTGCTTCCGGGCTTCGAAAATCACGTCCTGTGAAATCTCTTCCGGCTTCTCCGCCGACGTTCCTGACTTCTCACCCCGGACGAGACGGAGGATCGCCCCCTCATTCTCCGCCGGAGGATACGGGACATTCACATAGAGAAGGAATCGGTCCATCTGCGCTTCCGGCAGAGGATAGGTTCCCTCCTGCTCAATCGGGTTCTGCGTCGCGAGAACGAGGAACAAGTCGGGCAGCTGGTGCGTCTTGCCCGCCACCGTGACCTGGCGCTCCTCCATTGCCTCGAGCAGCGCCGCCTGGACCTTGGCCGGAGCACGGTTGATCTCGTCGGCGAGGACGAGGTTTCCAAAGATCGGCCCCTCCTGGAAATCGAAGGTGCCGGTCTGTTCCCGGTAGATCTCCGATCCGGTGACATCACTCGGAAGCAAGTCGGGGGTGAACTGCACGCGACTGAACTCGCTCTCGATCAGCTTACCCAGCGTCTTGATCGAACGGGTTTTCGCGACGCCGGGAAGTCCTTCCATGAGAACGTGCCCATTCGCGAGGAAAGCAATGAGGAGACGCTCGACGACATCTTCCTGACCGATGATCGCAGCGTTCATCTCTTTCGAGATCTGCTGAAAAGCTTCGTGAGGATTCATGATTGAAGTCTGTAAATGAAACGACCGCACTCAATCTCTTGAGGCGGTCCCTTCATCAAGTTTGGTTCCCTAGATGGGAATCACGTTCGTTGAACCTACTGACCGGAGTTTTCTTGCAAGCTCCGAAGCACCTGGTCGAGGTTGAAGCTGGCCGGCTCCTGGCGAGGCGGAAACTCTTTGTAGGTCTCAAGGTGCTGCGCCACATATGCAGATGCGGGAAGAAGGAGGAAGACACGGTCGAATCTCCACATCCCGTAGTTCTCCGACTCCCAATCAGCACGCTCGAACGGGTCCGTGCGGAGACAGAAAAGCTTGGGCACGCGAAGCGTGACGAGAGGATCCTGCCAAACATTGAAGCCGACGGCGCGCTGCTCCATGAAGACCAACTTCCAGCGATTGAAGCGAAGGTTTGCCAATCCACCATCATCGGTCCAGTAGAAGAACTCGCTGCGGGGAGACTTCTCCACTTCCCCTTTAAAATAGGGCATCATGTTGTAGCCATCGAGATGGACTTTGTAGTCACGTCCAATCGCCTGGTGACCTTTTAGGAGTTTCTCTTTGACGTCCGGCTCACCGGCAGCAGCAAGAAGGGTCGGAAGCATATCCTCGTGAGAGAAGACATCATTGTAGACCGTTCCTGGCTCGATCACGCCCGGCCATTTGATAAGGCACGGCACGCGGTAGCCACCTTCCCAGTTGGAGTTCTTCTCGTTACGGAACGGAGTTGAACCTCCGTCCGGCCACGAAAAGCACTCGGCACCGTTGTCGCTGGAATACATGATGATCGTGTTGTCTGCGACACCCAATTCATCGAGTTTATCAAGGATCTCGCCGACGTGACCGTCATGCTCGACCATTCCATCCGGATAGATCCCGAGACCGGTAACCCCTTCCGATTCCTCCTTGAGGTGAGTGTTCACGTGCATCCGGGTGGTGTTATACCAGAGGAAGAACGGCTTCTCGGAAGCACTCGCACGATCAAGGAAATCAATGGCGCCTGCTGTGATTTCTTCGTCGACCGTCTCCATTCTCTTTTTCGTGAGAGGACCCGTGTCTTCGATCTGTCCATCAGAGGTGGACTTGATGACACCACGAGGGCCGAATTTTTCTTTGAATCCCTCGATTTTCGGATAGTCAGGATGCTCGGGCTCTTCCTCGGCATTCAGGTGATAGAGGTTTCCAAAGAACTCGTCGAAACCATGGTTGGTCGGCAGCATGCTGTCGAGGTCACCGAGGTGATTTTTTCCATACTGACCGGTCATGTAACCGTGATTCTTGAGAAGACCCGCAATCGTCGGATCGAGCTCAGAAAGCCCTTCCTTCGCGCCGGGAAGACCCACCTTGAGGAGGCCGGTCCGGAAAGGACTCTGACCGGTGATGAACGCAGAGCGCCCGGCGGTGCACGACTGCTGACCGTACCAGTCAGTAAACAGCGCACCCTCGTTGGCGATCCGATCAATGTTAGGAGTGCGATACCCCATCATGCCACGGTTGTAGCAACTGGGATTGTTCCAACCTACGTCGTCACCCCAGATGACGACGATATTCGGCTTTTTGTCTTGCCCGGGGGCAACGATGGTCGAGACGAGAAAGGTCGCCGCGAGAAGGAAGTTAGAACGAATTTTCATATAGTAGGTAAGTTGACCGAGACAGCTACGGCTCGAAAGAAATTCAGGATGTTTCTATCCTAGCCTTCCTATCTTTACGCTTTCTACAGTAGATTGCAGGGAAGAAATATCTATCCACTTTCCGAAAAGATCACTTTACAGTCTGGACACCTCTTGAGACGATGGAATTCATTCGATGAGTGCTATCACACCTGTCATCCGGTCGCTCAGCGTTCGGAACTACAACCCGGATCGACTGCGTGAAGTGATCAACGGGGCCGACCTCGAGCACACGATCCTGGATCCCCAAAATTGCGACGCCACGATCCATCAATGGAGATGTGCCGATCTTTCGATCGATTCCGGTTTCTACTCCTTTCCCGTGTTTGTTCAGGGGCAATTCGCTCCCAGGCATCTCTGCGTTGGAATCTCTCAGGGGAGATCCGAAGCGACCTGGGTCAACGGGGCCACCCTCGACAGGTCATCCATCCAAGTCTACGCCGAAGATACCGAGATGCTCTATCGTGCAGGTCCTCGCACGGACTGGGCCGGGATCACGATCACTCGTGAACTCCTGCAAAAGGAGGCCTTGAAGCGCCTAGGTCATGAGATTGATCTGCCCATCTCGGGCATGAGGAATTACCAAACGGCCCCTTTGTTGATCGACCGTTTGATGAGATCCATTTCCACGATGAACCGGGGAGAGGACGCCGGAGCCAATTCAGTCGCAGCCAGAAAAGAGAAATTTCTCCAATTGCTTCTCGAATGCCTTTTCTCTTCTGGAAACGAAGGGGCCTTGAGACAAATCGAGTCCCGGCAGCAGCTGCGGCTGGATATCGTCCGACGTGCCGATGCCGTCATCCGACAGAAGATTAACGAAGGGGATGGGTATTCGAGCGAATTCATCTGCAGAAATCTGGGAGTTTCAGAGCGCAGCCTCCAAATGCATTTCAAGGAAGCCATGGGGATGCCCCCAAAAACCTGGTTCCGTCGGGTCGCAATGAATGAAGCGCATCGCGTTCTAACCTTGGAACAGCCAAGGCCGGGACTTGTCGCACAAGTGGCGATGGACCATCACTTTGAACATCTGGGAAGGTTTTCCCAGGAGTATCGAAAACTGTTCGGAGAGAGCCCGTCCGAGACGGCCCGCCGGCTCGCCCCCTCGAGGGACTTGCATTTTACTCTCCCCTCCTAAGGCGTAAGCCAAGTTTCCCGACGGTTTCAATCGAGTGGTTGGCGGTTTACTGAAACGGTCACTGATCCCCCTTTCCCCTCCTCGAAAATCGTGTCACCCAAGAACGGATTCCTGCACGTATCACTTGTTCGAAACGAAGTATTTCGAAACCCATATGACAAAAACTACTCAATCCCTTCTTTTTGTGGCGAGCGCCTTCGTAGGCCTGACACTTTCTTCCTGTACCCCCGGAGAACGCGGTGCGGTTGTCGGCGGAGCCATTGGAGCCGGAACCGGAGCCCTCATCGGCGACGGAACCGGAGCCATCATCGGCGGAGCCATCGGGGCGGTTGCTGGCTCAGAGATCTCCAAAAATCGGGCGCACCGAAACTGGGGATACCGCGACCCGAACTATCGCGGTCGCAACTACCGCTACTAGTCCGATCCAGAATTCGAATCCGAAAACTATGAAACGGGGAGCCCACGCTCCCCGTTTTTTGTGCTCGATTGCCTCAGCTTACCCAACCGAGGAAGGCCTTGATGAGAATCGCGTTGACGATATCGACAAAGAATCCACAAACCAGGGGCACGATGATGAATGCCTTGTGCGCGGCTCCATATTTCTTGGCGACGGCCGTCATGTTGGCCATCGCTGTTGGGGTCGACCCCAGAGAAATCCCTCCGAATCCGGAACAGATCACGGCCGCTTCATAGTCCCTCCCCATGAGTCGAAACACGACGAAGAGGGCAAACACAAACGCAACCAGGAACTGGGCCGTAAGAATGCCGAAGATGGGTCCCGCCAGATCAGTCAATGTCCACATCTGGAGGCTCATCATCGACATGGCGAGGAACATCCCAAGACAGATATCCGAGATCAAGGCGAGCGAGCGACTTCCCGCAGGCCATTTCAACTTCGGAAAAAAGCGAGGAAACGTGTTGGTCAACAGGATCGCCCCGAAAAGACAACAGACGAAAAGAGGCAACTCCAATCCGACTTTTCCCAATCCCTCCTGAATTCCCTTCCCCAGCGTGAGGCTCACGTTGAGAAGCAACCAAGAGCCCAGGAAGGAATAGGAATTGATCTGCGAGTCCTTTGCTTCGTGGGAAAGCCCCACGTCCGGCTGCTCGATGGTCCCGGGTTCGAGATGATGTTTCTTGATCAGGTAGTTGGCGATAGGACCTCCCATCACGGATGCCAGGATCAACCCAAAAGTGGCGCAGGCGATTCCGATTTCAGTCGCATTCCCGATCCCGTAGTCATCACGGAAGGTGGGAGACCAGGCGATCGCAGTGCCATGCCCCCCTATCAGCGAAGTGGTCCCTCCCAACACTCCGACCGGCTTCTCCAATCCGAACAGGGAAGCCACGCCGACCCCGGTCAGGTTTTGGAGAAACATGAACACGATGGTGGCACCAAGCAGGATCAACAGAGGCACTCCCCCCTGAAGCAAGGATCGCACATCCGAATTCAGCCCGATCCCCGCGAAGAAGAAGACGAGCAGGATATCACGAGCCTTGAGATCAAAAGTGATCTGAACCCCTGAGACCAAGAAAACTACCCAGGTGAACAGGCAGACCAAGAGCCCGCTCGTCACTGGCTCAGGGATGTTGTACCGCCGCAAGATCGAAAAACGCGAATTCAGGAACTTTCCCAGGAATAGAACCAGGATCGCAAGATTGAATGTCGTGATGCTGGGTACTTCCATTCGAATAGTTCAAAACCGAGAACCGAAAAGTCTCGTGAAACATCTGCCAAAACACCTATTTCCGAGCAACTTCCTCCGCTACTTCGCGGGCCGCCACCAGCAAGAACCACAGCGTGGTAGCTCCCCGGCGATTCCCGTATTCCGCCTCCGGGATCTTGGGGTGATCTTTCTGAAACTTCGTTAGCTCCTCCGCAATAGCTTCGGCCGTCGTCTCATTTCCCTCCAGCCGATACCCTTTGCCCTCGAGAATGGTGGCGACCGGCTTCACCCCCTTCAAAGGATCGAGAGCCGCCGAAGGGGCCTTGGGTCGAGGAAACACCGTAAAATGCTCTTTGGGTTCGTTTTCCGGATCGGCGTATTTGTCGAGGAGGTCGAGAAAGATTTTCTCCTCTCCTACGAAGATGTCGAAGCGATTCCTCCCCTTGATGAGTCCGCCAACATCCGCGACCCAGAAGAGCCCGTCATGGATCTTGCCGTCCATGGTCTTTCGACCATCCAATTCCTCGCAATAGATCATCGAGCCGAAAGGCCAGAACTTCTGGTCAGCGGCAACGTGATGAAACGGGACCAGGGGATTCATGCGATTTCCCATCCCCATGCTGCCCTGAGGGAGTTGTACCCACTCCCCTTCTCGGACTCGATAGATGGACTTGTAGGTCCCATCGAGCTTCTCAGCCTGGGCAACTGCCTGCATCTCCGCTTCCCGGTATTCACCGTTCTCCAACCAATACTCGATCCTCTTTCCGTCGAGATTGGTCAGGGCAATCTTACGCCCGCTTCCATCATCCTTGAGCTTGATATTCTTCACGTAGTAAGCCGTCAGATCACCGACGACTTCCTGTCCACCCTCCGAGGGGATGAGTTCTTCGGAGCCAGACGAGACAACCAGGAAACTCCACGAGAGCACTGCGAAAAGGATGATTTTCATCTCAACTGGATCCGAACTCGGAAACTCGACTACTTCTTCTGGTAGTCGAAACTCTCGACCTCGAGGCTGATGATTTTTGCCTTCCCCGGCCGCTTCAATTCCACGAAGTTCGCCGTGATCTGCGCGCCATAGAAAAGGTTGCTGTTACGGAGATTGCGAAACTCAATCGACCCATCCACCCCCAACTTGTCGTTGAAGGGCACGCTGAAAGTGAGGAAAAGAGGACGCGCTGTCCCCTTGTCACCGAAGAGGGTGATGTAGTCGCCTTCTTTCAGAACGTCTTCCCCATCGACCTTGAGCGCATTGTTGTAGCCCACGGCTTCCGTAACCTCGGCATTGTCGAAGAAGTCCACCACCTCACCACGGGACATGTAGATATAACTCTGGAGGACGCCCTTGATGAACTCGATCTTTTCCTCGATCTCGGCCAGTCGCTTCTCCTGCCCCGCTCGACTGAGGAGTCCGTGACGCTCCTTGATTTTCATATCCTGTTCGAGCCGCTTCGTGATCAACTTGCCGTTGGCGTCCCGGGTCGCTTCGAGGAGATCGATGTAGAGCAACTCGCTCCCTTCCATAACCTGGACTTTAAACTGCCAGGTGTATTTCGTGAGTTGCTCGCGATTTTTCTCCAGGTTTTTCGAATAGATCAGCGCCCACTGCGCAGGATCCTTACTCGAAGTGGCCGATTGAGAAAAGCTCTCCGAAACTGAGACTCCGAGAAGGAGCGTCACCAATAAGGATTGAATCAATTTTGCCATGACAGGTTACCCGAGACCTTAAGTTATTGACGAACGATGGACAAATCATTCCTCGGAACGAAGCGTTTTCGCCACCTTTGGCTTCCAGACGAAAGCAGATTTCCGGCACGGATTTCGCTTTTCAACTTTCTCCGTTCGCGGTATGCCTTCCGGTATGAAACCATCCGCAGTTTTCAGCAGTCTTTTCGCTCTCTTGCTCTCCCCTTACGTCTCGGCTGTCGATATGACGATGGAGGAAAGAATACAATCCGTCGTGACGCTCGAGCAGCACATCGAGCAGAGAGAACAGCGACTCGAACATCTCGCCGATGACATCCGCACGATCGATGGCCGGGTCGAGAAAGGGATCGCAGACATCGTCACGATGGTCAGTTCGATTCGCGACTCCAAGGACTCGAAATTGAGAGTGGCAAAGTTGAAGGGAGATATCGTTTCACGGCTCCGGAAGACCATCGAATTCTACGAGACCCAGCGAAATGGCATTCGGGAACAACTCCGCAAGGAGGAGACTGCGATTCCTCGGGAAACCCTCAATGCAGACCTGAAGCGTTTCAATGAACGCATCGAGAAACGGGTGGAGCAGATCGAAAAAATTGCGGCCTCTTTCCCCGAACCCAAAGACCTTGAGAAATACGTGGTCACCGACACCTATTCATGGGGCTGGATGACCTATCAAAACCAGAAGATCAGCGAGGAATGGAAGCAGAATCGTCGCGACTCCAAGCAGACGGATTCGATGCAGAAGAAATTCCTCGAAGGTCTCGAAGAGAGCATCGAACACCTCAAGCAGCGGAACGCCTACCTGGCAGAGAAGCTGAAAGGAACCTCAATCACTCCTGCTGAACGGGAACTCTACGAGTCGGACGTGGTATCCAACGAGGCCCTCATCGAACTCCGGCAAAACCAGGCCAAGGAATTCCTCGAGAAGCCTCCGGCAAAGGGTAAGGAGGTCTCACAGAATTCCGCTCACAACACCGAACTCCTGATTCGCGATATGCTGGGCGACCTGCGCGAAGACTTCTTTTCCATCTTCCGCAAGTATTCCGAGCTCAACAAAGAGCGCGCCGATCTCGAAAAGCTCCACGTCAACCTCGCAGCCCGCCAGGCATGGCTGAAGGAAAACGACAAGGAGTGATTCCAGCGAACCGCTTCACTGCCTTCACTGCCTTCACTTCACCGTCTCCAGGTAGGCACCCAGGTCTGCCAGGTCCTGGGCGGTCAGCCCCAACTGGTCGGCAGACAGCATCAGGGAGCTTCGGTAGTTGGAGACCTTCTCCGTCTTCGATTTGGGAATGATCTGGGTCAATCCTCCCATCGACTGAATGATGACCGGGTCCTGTCGGCTGATCGCCAACCCATGAATATAACCCGCGTCGCCTTTCAGTTTGACCGAGGTTCCGTTGAACCCATGAGCGATCTCTGCGGAAGGATCGATCACCGCCCGGAGAAAGGCCTCCATCCCCTGGTTCGATACCCAACTTCGTAGGTCCGGCCCGTAGGCAATCCCATTGCCTTCGATCTGGTGACAGGCATAGCATCGAGCAGAGAGCAGCTGCCCGTTCTTGGGATCCCCCTTCAGCGAGAGAATCTCCTTCATCGGAGGGAGGCTCGAAGGCTTGTTGTATCTCGGCATCGCAGCGGCCTGGACGACCACGTTCTCCGGATCATAAATTCCGAGTTCCTTGAGTTTCTCTTTGGCGCCGAACTCCTCCCATTCGCCCCAGGCGCGGGCAAGCAGCCACCGCCGGGCCTCTTCGTTACCTCCCTCGGCGAGATCGGCCATTGCCTCGGCCGCCCCCATTTGCCTGGTGTAGGCGAGCGTGTCGAGAGCCAGCTTTTGTTGTTCGTTGGTCAGGGAGTCGTCGTTGGCACGTTCGACGAGGGCGGGGATCGCTGCCTTGGGTTGCAGACGCCACGTGACCCACGCAAAGGCGTCAGCCCAATCGCCGGCCTCTTTCGCGCCACCGACCTTCTCGAGTTCTGCCCAGACCGCCTCTTCGGCTCCTTCCGCTGCCATCCCACAGGCTTCGAGATAGAATCGGTCTCCTTCCGGCAACTGTTTGAGGAGAGTCACGACCAGGGAAACCTTCTTCTCCGGCTCCTCGTAGCGAAGCGAAACCGCGAGCTCACGGCGCACGGATTCCGAGGGATCGTTCGCGAGTTGATTTCGCTCTTTTTCCGAGAAAGCATACTCGGCATTTCGGAGCACCCGAAAGGCGAGGAGCCGATCGGCCTCTTCCTCGGATTCCAGCATCTTGAGCACTCTTTCCACTCCTGCCTCACCGGCAAAGGGAAGAAGCCAGATGGCCCGGGCCTGGAGGTAGCGATTCTCATGTTCGAGGAGAGGCTCGAGATCGGGAATCATGTCGGCACCCTTTTCGCGGAGGGCGACCCATCCTGCATCCCTGACATTGGGAGAAGGACTGCTGAGCAGGCTGACCGGATCGGTCGCGTAGCTCTTCGGTGGACGGAATCCTTTTGGAGCGACACGATAGATCGTTCCCGAGGTGCTCTTGTCGCGATCGGCGTGACCGCCCACTCCCGGATCAAACCAGTCACTGACATAGAGAGCTCCATCAGCGCCAACGAGAACATCGGACGGTCGAAAGAGCGTTCCGGAACTCGCCTTGAGAAAATCGAATCGCTCCAGGGAAAATCCGGAACCTTCGGGAGCGGGGTGGTAACCAAAAATCACCTGCCCACGCGCTTCACAACTCAGGAGCAGGCCGTTGTATTTCTCGGGAAGAGCACCGTTCTCATAGTAGGCGACCCCAGTCGGGGAACCGCTTCCATAGACATCGCCCGGAGGAGTCGTCCCGGGAGAGTCCTGCCTCCAGTGGGCTTCGGGCACCGACTGTCCGGGACGTTGATCGGCCTGCCAGGTTCGCTTTCCGTCCCGTGAAAAGAATCCGAAGAAGGCGCCCTCCATCATCCAGCTGACACGGCACGCAGGAGGATCGTCGTTGTCATTCTGAAAGACATCGCCGAGGGACGTCACGGTGTGCTCGTAGGAATTGCGAAACCCATGACCGATGATCGTAAGTCCGGTCGCATCGCGATTCATCCGCGCTGCAAAACCACCCGTCCAGATCCGACCATCATCGCTGCGGACGCCGCCGAGATCGTAGTTGTTGTGATAGAAGGTTCCTCCCCCACCCTGGTAGGGACCTCCGATGGAAAACGTTCTTCCATCACCATCGGTGAATTTCGCACCGCAGTTCCCCTGGTTGATATACCACTTTCCGTCCGGACCAGCCGTGACCGCGTGGAGACTGTGATCATGCTGACGTCCGTTGAAACCCGTGAGAAGTTCCTCGCGCTTGTCGACCTTCGGATCGAACCGGAGATTTCGATCCACATCGGTGTAGACGATCAGGCTGGGCGGTTGCGAAACGAGGATCTTGTTGTCCATCACCGCAATCCCGAGAGGGGCTTCGAGTTCGGGATCCTGGACAAAGGTATGCTCCTTGTCTGCCTTCCCATCCTGGTCCGTATCTTCGAGCACGATGACTCGATCACCCTCCGGACGTCGCCCCTTGTTTCGGCGATAGTTGACTCCTTCGGTCACCCAGATCCGCCCCTGGGCATCGCTGTCCATGTTGGTCGGATTGAAGAGCATC
Organism: Verrucomicrobiales bacterium; assembly: GCA_029213195.1. Lineage (GTDB taxonomy): Bacteria > Verrucomicrobiota > Verrucomicrobiia > Verrucomicrobiales > DEV007 > Arctic95D-9. The sequence goes on along the minus strand of JARGNI010000019.1, from coordinate 56,124 downwards.
GGACTGGTCGCCCAGACTGTGACCTCGAGGTCATCGGGAACGATCAACTTCTCCGCGGGAACGAGCTGGGGCTCGAGACTCTCAGGGTCGAAGTTCGAGGTTTTGTTTGATGTCGATGCGACGGCAGGAGGCGTCTTGGTGAAGATGCGAAACCGAACTTCAGCCGGAGTGGATTTCCCTCCCCGGATCGCCCCTCCATCATCGAGAGCCACCATGCCCTGGATGCCGGCGGCGGGCTTGGGAAGCTGGAAGTGAATGACCGATGGCGCGTGGGTTCCGATTCCATCCTCGAAGACTTTCCCAGCCACCTTGAGGTCCCCGTTTCCATAGTTCTTCGATTTTCTCGTTTCACCCAGTGAACGGGCCGAGGCCCAATCCAGTTTGGTGAGGGATATCTCCGACCCGTCTTCGAATCGAACTTTCGTATCGATCCAGTTGGCCCAGTCATGAGATCGATCGCCCTCGTCAGAGACCACGAGGAAGAGATCCTTCGATCCGTCGAGCTTCACATCGAACTTGGCGACTCGCTCTTTCGCTCCGCTACGGAGAACCGGGCTTTCGTAGATCGCATCCTTGATCTCGCCCGGCTTCCCGGCAGGAGCCGCCGCCTGCTTGGCTTTCTTCTTCCTCTGCGCATCGCGCTTTTTCTTTTCCTCTTCCCGCTTTTTGAGCTCCTCGACTCCCACAAACGGAGCGGGAGGCAGGGCCATCTGCTCCTCGACATTGGGCAGCTTGATTCGTGGATTCGGCTTCCCGTAATCGTCGAGGTTTTCGTTGATCTCATCCTCGGTGACGGGTTTGGATTTCACGCCCCCTTCCGGAACTTCCATTCCCGCGACCCAGACGATGGCATTGAGCGCGATCTTGCGAAATCCATCGATTGCCCAGTTGCGGTGATAGTGGCCTCCGGTGAAACCGACGCCACGACCTCCGTCTTCGCGCTCCACTCCCCACATCAGCGTCTGCGGTTTGTTCAGCCCATTGATGCCATTCTCGTTCCAGAGATTGATGATTCGCTTGAGCCGTTCCTTGGTCGGAACCGCAGTGACGAGGTCGAGCACCTCTCCGCGATCCTCACGAAAACGCATCGAATAGTAGAACTCGTCATAGGCTCGGACGAGATCGGTCACGCCATTCGAAATGGGATGATCGGGCAGGGTCTTGAGATCTGCGACCCAATGAGGATTCACCGAATAGCCGGTCTCGAAAGCTCCGCCGATCCACGGCTGAAAATATTTCTCTCCCTGTTCCTTGTTCGGATGGACCGCGTAGTGCATGAACATCAACCCGACCCCTTCCGCGGCGAGTTCATTGGTTTTCTCCCAGCCTTTGCCGACCACCTTGGTACTGTCCGAGTAGATGATGACGGCATCGACGCCATCGAAAACGCTCTCGTCCTCGGGCCATCCCTTGATCACCGTCGCTTCGACATCGAGTCCGCTCTGCTCGTTGAGCGCCTTGGCGAGAAGGAGACAACCGGCGTTGAACTCGTGATCCCCCGAGGCATGACTGCGAGGCCCTGCGAGAAAGAGAATCTTCGTGGGCTCCGCCGCTTCCGCGATCGGACCCGCAGCAAACAGACAAAGAACGGCCACACGAGCGCACTTCAGGAGAAGATCATTTCGAAAACACATGCGGAGGATATACCGGAGTCCTCGGCTGGAATCCACCTCATTCTCGATACGAATATCCGGACTTTCCCGAACTCCATCGGGACGAATAGCGCGGATTTCTAATCTCTCGGACGAAACTCGACGATCTGCTCTTTGGCTCCGCCAGGAATATTGAAAGTCAGGCTCCACGTGGCCGTGTCAGGATCGAAGTCAGCCTGCCAAAAATCATTTCCATGCTGGGACTGATCGAATATCTCCCCATCGAGGAGGAACTCGAATCGGTCGGGACGACTCAATCCGGTCAGCATCACTGGGACATATCCCACGCCACCCTCGATTTTGAATTCAGCGGCACTATCTTCCGTGGCGATTCGGACGTCGGGAAACCGATGAACTAGCTTCCCTTTTTTCATACTCACCCGCCGTGTATTCCCGGTCGCCTCTCGATGAACCATCTTCCAGGTGTTGCCATGATCCGACAAGGCGGACCGCAACGCTTCATTCGAGCCGTAGTAATCCTCTGCCGATTGAGGGATCACAAGATGTTCGACCACGGCCTCGACAAAATCGCCTGGTTGCAGAGTCTTCACGCCGGGAGGAGGGACGACATCGAAGGTGGATCCTTTCGACCAGGAAGAATCCGAACGATGCTCGACCACGTGAGGTGATACCTCTTTGCCTCCCAACCTCGCCTTCCACTGGCGAATCACGATGCCTCGATTGGCCCAGGCACCCTTCTCGTCCGGGTTCGGATTGGAGGCGTCATGGAGGGAGACCCAGCCTCCTTTTGGATTCAAAACGCGAACTGCCCCCAGGTTTCCGACCCCGTCCTTTGCCGTCTCCCATTCTTCGGCCAACCCTGCGTCGTCTCCGATCGCAAAAAGACGCTCTCGTGTCTTGTTGTAGGAGTCTGCTCCGACCTGGAAGAGAACGAACCGGGAAAAGTCGACCTTCTCGGCAACATCGAGGCGAATTCGATACGTTCCCCGAACGAGGTCATCGGTCCGCCCCAATCCCACCGTGATCGAATGCTCCATGCCTTTTCGGATTCGACCCGAATAAGTCACCTCGGTCAGACATGGCCCCTGACGAACATACCTCGTCCGCATCGCGCGATGATACTGGCGCTCCCCAGCCGCATCATAGAGACGGAAGAAATCTGCTCCCCCGACATTGTGAGTCCAGCTCCACTGCCCATTCCCACTCATCGGCGTCACCATGAGGGGTCGCACATCGGTCACTGTGGCCTTCCCCTGGATTTGATCCGGTTCGAAACAAATACTCTCTCCCCATGACCCGAGTGCACTTTGATCCCAACGCTGGTTGCTCCCCCATCCGATCAGGGAAAGCTGAGCATGCGATACGGCGGGAAGTCCGCCCCAGTGTCCGTAGACGATCGAGAGCTCCAACCGGAGACTCGATTTTGCCGGCAAGGGAATCTGGGTGACTCCATGAAACCATAGCCCCGCATACTCCCCGGCACCTTGATCGTTGTGCCAGTTCTTGCTGAGCTGAATCGGAATCCCAGTCGGAAAACCCCTGTCGTCCCGCAGCACGGCAGAGACTCCCGTGATGGGTGAACCGATCCGGTGTCGAATTCCGCCGGCGGTCTTTTCCAGGAGGAGACGCGCTACGGCAAGTTCCTCGGTGGGGTTCTCGAGGTCGACCCAGACCCTCTCCATTCCGTCGTTGGAACCCAACTCTCCGTTTGCTTCCGGAGGCTGCGGCACCACTCCGTCGAGATTGATCCGATGCCAGCCCACTGCGGGATCAAATACCACAGGACGCTCTTCGTCTCCCGCAATCGTCCGCGCTCGGACTTCGATCCTGGGTTCAACCGGGCTCGACTTTTGCGGAGCTGGATCCAAAGCGATCTCGGCAGTGAGCGTTTCGTCGCCCGCTTTCCACGCCGCCTTCTTTTCCCACGCCTTGTCCCCCTGGACCAACTCAATGACCGCCGAAGCAGAGCCCCAAGACTCCCGAGGGCGAACTTCCGAGGAAACTCCGTCGATCCGAAAGGATCGACTGGCGACCAGACCTTCTGCAGGCGCCCTCCGAATCTCAACAGGTGACATCGCCCGATCCGCGAACTGGATCTCATCGACGACCCCCCGGAAGTAGTATCCCGTGCCACTGTTGTCCTGACGTCGCCCAAAGGCGATCGGGGCTGGACTCGGTTTGCGCGGAACACCGATTTTCTTCTCCCCTTCCAGTCTATCATTCACATAACTACGGAATGTTTCTCCATCGTAGCTGAGCAAGAGATGGTTCCAGGCATCGACTCGCAGGGGGCGCGAACTCTTCACGGTGTGCGCATTCTCCCGCCCTCCACCAATGTTGATCTTCGCCTGCGGCAGCGCCCTGGCCCCGATCATGACTCCGACATTCCCATCCGCGAGCTCATTTCGATTCCGGCAAAACAGCCAAGGAGAAATCTTCGTCGCCTGGTAATCTTCGGGAACAAATACCCAGAAGGAGTAGGTGAACTCCGGGGAATCCGGAACCTCCTCGGCTCCCAGCTCGAAATGATTGTTTCCTGTCAGCCCGTAGCCTCCCCCTTGCTTCCCGAACGCTTCCTCTCCCGGCGGAATCGGAGCGTTTCCCGGTTGGGCGAACAACCGCCAGTTGAGCCGGTCATCCCAAGCCGAGAACTCGAGCCTCGACTCCACATTCAGGAGAGAACCATCCTCCGCCTTGAAAACGAGGTCCGTCACATCGGCGCGTTGAAAATAGCGTCCCGACTCCACCAATCGGGGTCCCCCATGCTTGGTCCAAGGACCGCCGGCAATGGCTTCGTAAACTTTCTCGTCGACCTGCAAGCGGAGAGACAAATCGGCCGGAGGAAGCTGAAAGAGATCCCGCTCGGGAGCAAGAGCCCCGAGGTGCAGGATCGATAGCGCCTCCATATCGAACACCATTCCAAACTCTCCCGTCAGCAGGCACTGATGCCAGGGAGCGTCTTCCACGAGGCCGGGAAATCCATCTCGCCACCAGATCTCGGTTTCCCCGCGAGTCGAGGCCAGGGCCGAACGCCAGTCGGACGCCAAGACACTCGCAGGCACCAGGATACCGACAAAAATCGGCAGAATTCCCCCAATCCAGCGCCCCAGTGCATATGGCTTCTTCATTTCCGACACCAAACAGGGTAACGTCGAGGACTCAACCCTGTTGTGTTCGAAAACGTCTGCAGAAAAATCGCTTCGCCTCGGCTCCTTGTAGCCCCTACCCTGAGCCAGTTGAAGCGCTCTCCATGAAGATCCCCACGATTCAAGGTATCATCAGCCGCCGCGTTCTTTTGAACTATCGAGTGGATCCCGAGGTCGCGGCAAAGATCCTTCCTTCGCCCTTCCGCCCCAAGCTCCATCGAGGTCATGCCATTGCCGGCATCTGCCTGATCCGACTGGAAAAAATCCGTCCGAAAGGACTTCCCGCAGCCCTTGGGATTTCCAGCGAAAACTCGGCCCATCGGATCGCGGTGGAGTGGGAGAGCGAGAACGGAGAACATTCCGAAGGAGTGTTCGTCCCTCGACGAGATACCAATGCCAGATTGAATGCCCTCGCTGGGGGAAGAGTTTTTCCCGGGGTCCATTCCCTCTCGAGATTCGAAGTCCAGGATGACGAGCAGGGAATCTCGATTCGCGTCTCCCACCCAAAGGAATGCGCCCTCCTCCTCGAATTTTCTGCCGAAGAAGCCGACTCACTTCCAACCGGATCCATTTTCGAATCCTTCGAAGAATCCTCCCAATTCTTCGAAGGCGGATGTCTCGGATATTCGACTCGTCCGGATTCGTGTGAGCTCGACGGATTAGAACTTCGGATTGACGAATGGAAAGCCAGCCCGCTCTCGATTCGCCACGTCCGCTCTTCCTTTTACGATGATCGGTCTCTCTTCCCGGAGGGCAGCATCGCGTTCGATCACGCCCTCCTCATGCGGAACATCCCGCACGAGTGGCATTCTCTTCCACGAATGTAGGAGACGCTAGACGGCCCCGTAGGCGAGCATCGCTTCGGCGACCTTTTTGAAGCCGGCCAGATTCGAGCCATCGATGTAATTCGTGTAACCGTTGTGCGTTGATTCCTCGACACAACGACGGTGGATATTCTTCATGATATCTCGGAGACGACGATCCACCTCTTCCCTGGACCAGCTGATTCGAAGGGCGTTCTGACTCTGTTCGAGCCCGCTCACGGCGACGCCTCCGGCATTGGAGGCCTTGCCAGGTGCGTGGAGAATGCGGTTCTCCTTGAAAATACGAATGGCGCCGATCGTCGTCGGCATATTCGCGCCTTCGCAAACAGCGATGACCCCGTTTTTCACGAGATCACCCGCATCGACGTCATCGAGTTCATTCTGGGTGGCACAGGGCATGGCGATCTCGCAGGGAACGCCCCACGGTCTCTGCCCCTCGTGATACTCGACTCCTTCGGATTGGAAATCGGCGAGTGTCCTCCGCTGCACCTCCTTGATCTGGTAGAGTTCCTGCCACTGATCACGGCTCAATCCATCTTTCACATGGATGAATCCTTTGGAATCACTCAGGGTCACGACCTTGGCCCCCTCTTCGAGCAACTTATCCGCAGCATAGAATGCGACGTTTCCTGCTCCACTGATCGCAACGCGTTTGCCTTCCAATTCTTCGTCATGCTGCTTCAGCATATGTTCGAGAAAGTAGACGGCGCCCCACCCCGTCGCCTCGGTACGAACGGCGCTCCCACCGAACGACTGCCCTTTCCCGGTGAGCACGCCGCTCCACCGATTCTCGAGACGCATGTATTGACCAAAGAGATAGCTGACCTCGCGTCCCCCCACCCCGATGTCTCCAGCCGGCACATCGATGTCTTCCCCGATATGTCGATGCAGCTCCGTCATCATGGACTGACAGAAACGCATCACTTCGCTCTGACTCTTCCCCTTGGGATTGAAGTTCGATCCCCCCTTGGCACCTCCCATGGGGAGCCCTGTCAGGCTGTTCTTGAAGATCTGCTCGAACCCGAGAAACTTGAGCACGCTCTGGGTCACGGAAGGGTGGAAACGCAGTCCCCCCTTGTAGGGACCGAGCGCGTGGTTGAACTGCACCCTCCAGGCACGGTTCGCTCGAATCTCTTCATTGTCCGTCTCCCAGGTCACACGAAAAGAGATGATCCGGTCCGGCTCGGTGACACGCTCCAGAATCTGGGCCTTGCAATAATCATCGTGCTGCAAATACCAGGGTAAGATCGAAGCAACGACTTCTTCGACGGCCTGGTGAAATTCCTCTTCATGCGGATTTCTCTTCTTGAGACCGGTCATGAATTTCTCAAGGGCTTTCTTTTCGGCGTCAGTCATGGGGATGGGGGTTTCTCAAGTCCGGGACACAGTGAGAAGGATGAGGCGTTTCGTGGCAAGCTTGCTTACGAGACTTTTTGTCCAAGTTACGAGTTTCAGCGGGTGCCAGGACAACTCGAACGACTTCTCGGATCGATCGAAATCGACCTTTGTGCCTCACAATTCTCGTGCAAATCGGAACGGAACCGACTATCACCTTCCCCCATGCTTTCTCCTGGGGACATCTACGCCATCGCCGCAGGATTCTTCTGGTCCTTCTCGGTCATCCTAATGCGGATCAGCGGGTTCACGATCCCGCCGCTGCCGCTGACTTTCTTCAAGAGCTTCATCGCAATTCTCGGATTCGCTGTCGTCCTTCTTTTTACGGGAGACCCACTCGTGCCCTCCTACGATACGATGACCTGGGTACGCCTGATCCTCAGCGCTGTTCTCGGAATCTCAATCGCGGATACGATGTTCGTCGCCGCCTTGAATCGGCTCGGTGCCAGCCTCCAGGCCCTCGCCGATTGCATCTACACTCCATCGATTGCCCTGGTCGGATTTCTCATGTTCGGCGAGAAACTGACAAACTGGGAACTCATCGGGGGAGCACTCGTCATCTCGGGAGTTTTCGTCGGCATGGTAAAAACCAGGGAGATCGCAGCAACCCGTGACCTCATCGCGGGAACGGCGCTCGCGGCCGGTTCGCATGTCATCATGGCCGTCGGGATCCTCATGGTCCGTGATGTTATCCAGGAAGGTTCCCTCGTCTGGATCGCAGGATTTCGGTTTGCGGTGGCTACTCTTGGGTTGGCCCTTTTTGCCATCGCATGCGGGCAGGCGAAAGAACTCACCCTCGCCTTTCAACTGCGCAACACGTGGAAATTTACCATCCCCATGGCACTGCTGGGGCCCTTCCTCGCCACCCTTTTCTGGATTGCGGGATTCAAACACGAAGCAGCAGGGAGAGCGGCGATCTACAATCAGCTCTCGACGGTATTCATCATCCTTCTCGCCTGGCTGATCCTGAAGGAGCGCATGACGACTCGCAAGACCCTGGGAGTCGCCCTCGCGATCGCCGGTTCCGTTCTCGTCGCCTTGAGCCGGTGACGCGGGAACGACGATTACTTCTTCTCACTGGTGTTGGCATTGGCCGGAATACGGCTCTCGAATCCTTCATACATCGAAGGCTTCACTCCGCGAGCGTAGCCTCCTCCGCGGAAGGTATTCGGCTCGTAGGGGCCGACAAAACCGATGGAAGAATCGGCGGTAATCTTGTCCTCGAGCCCGGCAATCCAGTAGACGCCATTGATCAGCATCCGGCGATAGCCGTCGTTAAGGATGTCCTCGGACGCGCCGTAGAGAGAAGTAAAGACGCGGCCTTTCTCGCCCTTCGCACCTGCATATTCACGGGTCCACTCGGAGGCCTTGGGGGGCTTGCTTTCATCCGGCTCGCCATCGAATTCCATGCTCATGAGCGGCTGCGCCATCGTGAGGATGTTGAAATCATCTGCAGTCTCAGCGTTGTAGCCACCGCACTGCACGTGAATGTCTTTCACTCCGGTCAGGATGGGATGCCCGGCCTTTTCGGGCACAATCGTGATACGGGTGCTCTGCTTGTGATTCCTTCCGTAGTGCCCGACCCAGGTCTGACCGAGGACCTGGTGTCCGAACCCATTTTCATATCCCTCTACCTTGGAGCGAAAGTCGTACTTTGCGTACGTGGCATCGGCGGGAATCTTGAAACCGTGGGTCGCAGTCCGAAGGCCCATGACCGGTCCGCCCCGATTCAAGTAGGCGTCGATGTGCTTCATCTGCTCATCGGGAAGGTTTTGAAAGCGAGTGTAGAAGACCGCAGCATCGGCGGTTTCGAGGGCTTCCAGCCCGGGGATATTCGACTCCCCTGCCTTGACTTCGCCATTTTCATCCAGTCCAAAAAGAACTGTGCAATCGAACCCATGATGTTTTGCCAGGATTCTTGCGAGCGCGGGGATCGTCTCCTCGCTGCGATACTCGTGGTCACTGGCGATGAGGACGATGTGCTTGCCCTTTGCCTTCGCTTCGTCTGCCTTGTAGACGAGCGGATTGGCGAAGGCCGAAGAGGCCAGGAAAACGAGGCCAGAAAGAAAGATTCGGGAGAGTGTTTTCATAGAGAAAGAGTTGGAATGGTGAAGGTGATAGTGATTCTCGATGCAAAAGGCGAGCGCGAAAGGGTCCGCAATGCCGCTCCTCAGTCAAATTTTTCAAGTGGACCCTTGGAGCTTGCCTTTTCCGTTTCTCGATTCGTCGAGAGAACGCTGATCAGCAAGACGAAGAAGCAGAGCACGAGGTTGAAAAGCGGGATCTGGAGAGCCAGGGGGAGCGAGTAGATAATGGCCGTCGCCGGGATCCAGACAATCCAGATCGAAAGGAGAATACTGGGAATCTCGAAGCTGAAAAATTCCCGATTCATCTTCGGACGAAACGCACTCCATGAGAATCCCGCGTCTTTCCACCCATAGCAGATCGCGGTCAGTGGAGCCGACCAGATCGGGCAATAGACAAACTGGTCCACCGCCACCTTGGTCAGGACAGTCCTCCAACCCGAGTCGTCTCCAAAAAGCCAGGCCTGCAAGCGATAGAAGGCATCCACCTCGATGCCCCGAAACGCCCAGTAGAGGACAAAGAAAAGCCCCCATGAGCGCACCGCGCCCGAGGGAATCTGTTTCGACGCCCAGAGATAGAGGAAAGGAATGAATCCTCCGAAAACCGCCGTGGCGATACCCGAGTAGAGATAACCGTACTGGAGCTTGAGATCGCTGACCCAGTCGAAGGCGGTTCGGGTTGCAGGGGCAAGATAGTAGAGCAACACGACTACCAGTCCCACAAACCACAGCGCGGCACCGGGAAGCAGGTTGGCCCGAACCCCGGCACGGCTCCTTGCCCACAGGGCATGGACGGTCGCGACTCGGGACCGATCGGTCATTCCGTATCGAGTCCCCTCTCGAATTCAGCCCTTTTTCTTTTCCCTGGCCACGGGAGCCGCTCCCTGGGGGCGATTCGTTCGGGGACGATCCATCTTCGTCGCGCCCTTCGGCAACTCGAACGGGATCAGTTCCGCGTCGGGGAGTTCACGCAGGAGAATCTCTTTCACTTCAACACGATTCGCTTTTCCACGATGCAGCTGAATCGCAACGAGTCCCTCCAACGCCCGGCCCTTTTCGTCGTGATCGATCAGCTCCGAAGTGATCTTTCCATTCACCCGATGAACCAGGTGATTGCCCTTGGCGACAACAGAGTATTCCTGCCACTCGGAGACATCGACTTTGACCGGCTCGTGCTCTGAGAGCAACCATCGCTGGCCTTCGGGGTCGAGGAGAACATTCTGGCCATTGAGCCCAAAGATTCCCCGTCCTTTTTCCTCGTAGGTCATCCCGGTATGCTGGATCGCGGGATGAACGTCATTCTGGTATCCGGTGATGACATGAGGCCCTTTCCCCTCGGCGAGGCGACTCCGATACTGAATCCCGGAATTGTTGTCCCCGATCACCCGCATCACGACCCGGAGTTCGAAGTCTTTGACTCGACCATATTCCCAAATGAGAAAGGAATTGTCGTCCATATGGTCGGGCCCCTTGCAGGTTCCCACAAGAATGCCGTTCTCCAGCTTCCAGAGGCTCTCGTCCCCGACCCAACCTTTGAGATTCTTACCACTGAAAATCGGCACGAAGTTTTCCGATGCCGTTTCACCGTCCGCCTTCAGATTTGCGATGAGAAACTCGGTCGGATTTGCATGTTGAGCAGCCGGAGTCTTGGGATAATTCAGTTCGCAGGAGACTCCATTGGCTTGGCAATGCTCTTGGAGCTTCACCCCAAAGTTGGACGTGTGGGTCGGATCCTTCTGCTCCTGCCCGATGGCCGGAGGACGTGAGTAGGTAAGGTAGACGGGTGGGTCGTCGGAACTCACGAGAGCGTAGGGAGAATATTCCTCGATCCAAGGCAGGATCTCTTCGCGCTTTGCAAGGAACTCGGCAAAGTTCTTGAGCCCGAATGCATGCCCGCCATACCGGCTGTTCGGCGTCCACTCTTTCATCTGCTTCGGGTCGAGGCTGGTCTGGGCGCCCGTGACGGCAGCACACCAGAGCCGCGTCGATTCGCGAGCGACAGGGTCCTCGCTATCGGAATCGGCCAAGTCATCGTGAAAAGCGAGCCAGAGGCTGGAGCAGGCTCCGGCGGATCCACCAGCTGCGCCGATCCGATCCTTGTCGAGATTCCAACGTTTGGCCTGACTCCGCACGAACTGCAGCGCTCGCGCCGCATCGTGGAGGGGAGCCTGGACGGGAGGTTCGATCCCCTCGGCCGGGGCCTGGCTCACGTAGCGATAATTGATCGCGACCACGGAGATTCCCGCTTCAAGAAGAGCCTTCGGATTGGCAAATCGATTCAGGCGCTCCTTGGAGCCCCCCATCCACCCACCACCGTGAATCACAAAAGCCACAGGAGTCGGTGTATCCGACTTCGCTTGCCAGAAGTCGAGGACGTGGCGCTCATGCTCGCCATAGCGAACTTCTTCTTCAGTCGGAGGAGGGACGGAATCGTCATATTTCGGAGCCGCCTGCGCCTTCTTTTGCTGCGCATGGGAAACTCCGAACGAGAAAACCAGGAGGGACAAAATGGTAAAGAATCGATACATCGCGAGAAATGGGGAATGAGAATAGGAAATGGAAAATAACAGTTCTGTCATCTTCCTGTCTGAATACCTGAGAGACTAGGGTGGTTTCTTGCGGGGATGAAAGAAAAAGACCGCCCCAAATGCGTCTCTGGGAATGAACGCCCCTCCCAACATCTCAAGACCTTTCTCCTCCTTGCCTGCAGCATCGCGGTGATTTCTTCCGTAAGCATCCTCGTTGCCTTCTTTGCAGCCCTGAGATAAAGGCGGGATCGGCAGAGATTTCTCTCATTCCGAAAACTTTCGTTTCCAGAAAGACGAATTGTGCGTAAGGATTCCCGCATCTTTTGAGTCATGTCGGAAGTCATCATCTACCATTACAATCATTGAGGCTCCTCGGAGAATGCCCTGGCGGTCGCCAAGGAACTGGGAGTGAAGCATCGGGTCGTTCTTTACATCAAGGAACCACCGGGGCGGGAAGAACTGGAAACGATCATCTCGAGACTGGAAGACCCGGTCGAAGACCTGGTCCGGAAAGATTCGAAGTTCAAGAAGCTGGAGCTCGATCCTGAGACCTTCGTCGACAATCCGGACGCGGTGATCGAAATTCTCATCAAGCACAAGCAGCTCCTGCAGCGTCCTGTGCTCGTCGGCGAATCGAAAGCGATCATCGGGCGCCCCAAGGCCCGGATCGTCGAGTTTCTCTCCGAAGTCTAGGAGGACTCTTCAATTCACGATATTCCGCAGCGGCTCCCCGCGAAGGGCTCGCAGCACTTCCGCGGCGCCCTTGGTGCGAAATTCCTCACACCCTTCGTCACAGTAGAAGGCGGTGTGAGGATTGAGAATGAGCCGGTCGTGAGCGGGATGATCCGGGTCGCGCCAAGCTTGAAGAACCAGGGATGACTCATCGGGCGGCTCCTGCTCGAGGACATCGATTCCGGCACCCGCGAGTTGCCCGCAGGAAAGAGCCTCGACCACGGCATCGGTATCGACGACCCCTCCCCTCGCGTTGTTGACGAGGTAGGCTCCCGTCTCCATTTCAGCGATCTCGGAGGCCCCGACCATTCCGCGGGTCTCCTCCGTGAGCGGGCAATGGATGCTGACCACAAACGACTCTCGGAGAAGTTCCTCCAAGGTATCGACCCGGCGGAGCCCCAGCGCCTTGTCGACTCCATCCGCGAGATAGGGATCGTAGAACACGACATCGAAGCCGAAAGCCTTGGCTCGCAGGGCCGTCGCGGTTCCGATCCGACCGCACCCCACGATGCCATACACCTGGCCTCTCAACCTCGGTAGCGGCAGGGCCTCGTCCACGTTCCACTCCCCGATTCCTCGACGAAGACGACTGTTCAGGAAATGGGAACCACGAGTGAGACTCAAGGCCATCGCAAGAGCCGAGTCCGCCACTTCCTCCGTTCCGTAGTCGGGGACATTGCAGACGGGGATCCCCCTTTCTCTCGCAAACGCACAATCGATCCCATCGTATCCGACTCCAGGCCGGACGATCACCCGGCATCGCTCGAGCCTCTCGATACTTGCCCGTGTGAATCGGAAATAGTGATACACCATCACCGCATCGGCATCCTCGATCTGCCCGATCAACTCGTCTTCGCTCCTCGCGTCCAGTGCGATGACCTCAGCGTGTCCATCGAGGATGCGCCTCTCGTAGTCGAGAGGTTCGACAATGAGGTCGGTGATGACGACTTTGGGTAGGGCAGCCATGGCTGGGGCAGAGTCTATTTCTTCTTGATCTGAATCTCGATGCTCGAATCCTTGGCATTTTCGAGGACGAGATAGCGAGGATATTTTCCGATTTCCCAGGAAAACCTTTCTCGCAGCGAAACTTCCTCCGCATTCCCCATCGCATCGACCGATACGCCACGCTCAGCGCCTGCCTCGACAACCACCGCAGCCTCTCCCGTCAACGAAAACCCTGACAGGATCACATCCGCCCCTTTCTGAAACGCATAAACCGTCGTTTCTTCCTCATCGAGGAGAACGCGAGAAAAGCTGGCTCCGTCCAAGGTAGAAACCAGGGCAGCGACCGAGCCATAGACGTAGCGCGGGCAGAAAAAGTGATCGAGAAAGCCGAAGTCCTGTGTCACGCGGCGGGGCCCCAAGGTCATGCGTCCGCCGAAAAGGAGAACCCCGGCATGGTCATTGGCCCAGCAGAATAGAGTTTTCTGGGGGACGATCTGCCCCTTGCTTCGCTCCTGGTCCAATCGCCATCCATCGAATCCCATTTCGGTATTGAGAAATCGTACGTCCTCGTAGCCGGCTTCGCGATGCAGCTTCTTCACGATCGCGAGATCTTCCCGCAAGGCCGGGAGGTCTCCGTGGGAATGGTAGGCAGGAAAAGCGATCTTGCCTTTCAAGCTCCCGACAAAATAGCGAGTCCGCTCCAGGTCGACGAGGGAATACCCCCCGTTGACGATGGGCATCGAGGGATCGAATGCATGAATCTCCTCGACCGAAAAACGAAACTGGTTCACGAACTCCTCCGGCCGCCCCGACCAGAACTCGACCTGATCGGGTTCGTTGAAGATCTGCACAAAACGCGCGTGGTCGCCGTAACGGTCGACGAGCGCCTCCACATAAGCTCGCTGCGGTTCTTCCCGACGCGGATACCGCCACCGATGCTCCGCCTCATCGGCATACTCCTCGGAGATCGCCCAGTCCGGAGCGTTCATGAGTTGGAACGCCAACTGAAAGCCTCTCGAGGTGTAGGCCTCGACCGCGGCATCCATCCGGTCGAACTGAAATCGGTAGCCCTGATCGGATCCGGGAACGCGATCTCCCATCTCCTTGGACTCGTCGATGCGGACGAGTTGAAATCCGAGTCGGCTCAAGAGTTCCGCTTCCAGTTCCCTGGCCTCCTGCTCTGCGAGTCCGGAAGGGAGAGTCGGTTCGCCCTGGAACGACCAGTGGTATCGACCGGGAAAAGCACAGACCCCGAGAAAGAATTCCTCCGTCTTCCAACTCTTGCGCGCGTCCGAAAGATCCCGCGTCACCGCGACACTTCGGACGAGGCGTTTCCTACACTCCTCGCCCTGGTATCCGTCGAGGGTGAACTGATACACCCCGAGGCCATCCACCCGAAACGAGAGATCTGTTTTCTGTCCTGCCTCGATTTCCCATTGCCCAATCGGATCATTGTGCCAGTTCCAAGCGGTCAGAACTCCGTGAGAGAACTCCTCGCCGTCTACCGCGATCGCCAGGCGAAACGGTTCCGAGCTGGGTCCCACTTTCGACCACTGGAAAGCCTTCTCTGGACGGAGTTCGAGTCCATCCCGAGAAGAAAGCGCCTCTGCCACTTGCTTATGAAGAAAGGGCACCCCCGTGGTCGCGAGCCGCGGGCTTTCCGGCGAAACCCGAAACGACAAAGACGCATTCTCTTCCGCCACCCCCTCAATGAGAAGGGCCATCAAACCGAAGAGAATGAACTCGGTACAACGGAGTCTGAACCATGGGAAACGCGATCTCATACTTTTCACTACGGGTCGAAATGCTCGCACCGGGCCCGCGCCTGCGCAATCGGAGGGAAAAAACGTTTTCACGTCCGTTCTCCTGCGTATGGTCTCCCACTCGGGAACAAGATCCCGCCCCCCTTCCATGAACAACTCCAGTTCCCCAACTGATCCTATCGACCTCTCCGTCGATGCCGTGATCGTGGGAGGAGGCGTGGCCGCGCTCTGGACCGCCAATGCCCTTCGAGCCAAGGACTACTCGGTGATTCTCCTGACAAACTCGCCTCTCGGCGAAGGGCAATCACTCGCCGCCCAGGGGGTCATCCACGGAGGCCTCAAGTACGCTGTCGGCGGGAAACTGACGGACTCATCCGAAGCTCTCGCCGGTATGCCAGGAAGATGGCTCGATGCTCTCGCCGGTCGCGGCGAAATCGATCTCAGCAGCGCCGAACTTCTCAGCGATCACCAGATCATGTGGAGCCTGCCCTCTGTGGTCAGCCAGGTCGTGGGCTTCTTCGGGAGCAAGGCGGTGCGAGGGCGCGCCGGCACTGTAGACCGAGAGGATTATCCGGAAATTTTTGCCACCGATGCCTACCGAGGAAAGTTGTTTCGCGTCGAGGAACCAGTCATCGACCCGGTAGGCGCGATCCGCGCGCTGGCAGGTGGCGTGGCGGAGAATTCCTACCTCATTGACTGGGAGAAAAATGCCGAGTGGGAAATCGCAGATGGCACCGTGCAATCCATTTTCCTGACCGGAGCATCGGGAGCCCGTTTCCGTATCGAGGCCGATCGCTTCGTGCTCGCCGCTGGCGCGGGCAATGGTCCCATTCTCAAGAAAATCGGGCTGCCCGCCCCCGAGCAGCAGCTTCGCCCGCTCCACCAGCTCATCATCCGGAAGGAAGGTCTTCCCGATTTCTATTCCATCTGCGTGGGCAATACCCCCAAACCTCCCCTCGTCTCGACGACGCACCGAGATGAGAAAGGTCGCACCATCTGGTATATCGGTGGGGACATCGCCGAGAAAGCAGGGGTCGAGAGAAGCGAGGACGAACAAATCGTGGCGGGGAAAGATCTCTTTTCTCGCCTCTTACCCTGGGTCGACCTCGAAGGAGCGGAATGGTTCACCTGGCGAGGAAATCGAGCCGAACCCCACACCGGCACCGGGGATCGACCCGCCGGCGCATTTTGCCAAACCATCGGAAATCTCTCGGTAACCTGGCCGACGAAACTTGCGCTGGCTCCTCATCTTGCCGACCAGGTCGCGGCCGAGATGGAGGCCCCGAACCATGCCACGCCCCCGGCCCTCGACCTTCCCTGTCCCGAAGTGGGAAGAGCCCCCTGGGACCTTCCCTGAAATTTGCGATGAGACAGCGCCCCCTTGCCCAGACTTCATTCACCGTTTCCAGCCTCGGCCTCGGAACCGTCAAGCTGGGGCGCAACCAACAGGTCAAATATCCGAAGGATTTCGATCTACCGACGGATGCCGAATTTCTTTCTCTTCTCGATCTCGCCCAACAGCAGGGAATCAATTTTCTCGATACCGCCCCCGCCTACGGAACCAGCGAGGAGCGATTGGGAAAACTCCTGGGCTCGCGCCGCGAAGACTGGGTCATCATGTCGAAGGCGGGAGAAGACTTCGTCGATGGAGAATCCGTCTTCGATTTTTCCCCTTCTGCGATCCGAGAAAGTGTGGAACGCAGTCTGCGACGACTCGATACCGATCGAGTGGAATGCCTCCTCCTGCATTCGGATGGAAACGACCTTGAGATCCTGAATCATTCCGGAGCTGTCGAAGAGTTATTTGCCCTGAAGGAAGAAGGAAAAATTCTCGCCCACGGCATCTCGACGAAGACAGTTTCCGGGGGACAGCGGGCCATCGAGTTGGGGCTCGACTCCGTCATGGTGACTTACAATCCCTGGCACACCGAAGAAGAAGCCGTTCTCGATACGGCCGAGGAATCCGGAACCTCCGTTTTCCTCAAGAAGTCTCTCGGCAGTGGCTGGTTTGGAAAAGAGGAACCGGACGAAGATCCAGTGGAGAAATCCCTCCGGTTCGTGTTCTCCCATCCCGCCGCGACCTCTGCGATCATCGGCACGATCAATCCGAAACATCTCGTCGAGAACTGCGAAGCGATCAAGCGGGTCGAGACTGCGCTCCCCGAAGCTTGAAACCCATTCCCCGGGAAAAAGCGGTTGGTCTGGCGGCAAGTTGAGGCAGGTTACCGACGACCATGTCCGCCCCCTCCCCTCTTTTCTTCGACAGTCACATGCACACCCCCCTCTGCAAGCATGCCGAGGGACATCCGATCGAATACATGCGACAAGGCGTCGAAAATGGTCTCGCCGGGATCATCATGACCTGTCACAGCCCAATGCCGAACCGGTTTTCCCACCGAGTCCGCATGACACCCGAGCAGTTGAATGAGTATTTCGCGATCGTCCAGGAAGCCGCCGATGAAGCCCCTGAGGGATTCGAAGTGCGACTTGGAATGGAGAGTGATTTCTTCCCCGGGATGGAAGATTGGCTCTCGGAACTCCACAGCAAGGCTGACTTTGACTACATTCTCGGCTCGGTGCACTGGCACATTCCAGAGTATCTCGATACTTTCTGGCGAGGGGATCCGGATGCGTTTCGCCGCCAGTATTTCGATCATCTCGCTGAATCGGCTGAGTCGGGTCTCTTCGACTCGCTCGCTCATCCCGATCTCATCAAGAATGCGAGCCCCGATGACTGGGATGTCGAAAAATTGCGACCTGTCATCGAGGCCGCTCTCGATCGCATCGCCCAGACCGGAGTCGCGATGGAACTGAACACCTCGGGAATCAACAAGGCCTACCCGGAAATGAATCCGGGGCCGAAGATGTTGAAAATGATCGCCGAACGCGATATTCCCATTGTCCTCGGGTCCGATTCGCACACCCCGCGGCGAGTGGGCGACGGATTTTTGCGAGCTCTCGATGCAGTCGAGAAAGCCGGATTCGAATCCGTGAGTGTCTTCCGGAAACGACGCCGAAGCGACTACCCGATCCCACTCGTTCGTGAGAGTCTCAGCACCGCACTTGCCGAGTAGTCGCCTTGGCTGACGGCGACGAAAGAGTCTCGAAAACGAATCTCCCGAAAAGGCTCGACTACAGTCGGGACTCGAGTTCGCCGATTTCCCTGGCCAGCTCGGACATTTTCGCCACTTCCTCCCGATACCCCTGTTCGTCGTTCTGGATGTAGAATTCATCCCGGCGAATGCGGCACTCGGCGAGACGGCGGCGCAGCCCATCCAGGTGAGTAAGATCGACGGGCGAAGCAGCAGGAGCCGGGAGTTCCGGCTGCAACTGGGGAGCGGGAATCGGCAATGGCTCCGGAATCGTCTCCTGAGCTTGCGCTTGAGCGGCGACGGCCATCTCCTGCTGGGAAGGTTCCGGCACGTCGTCGGTCTGACCTTCAACCGAAGTCGGCTGCACCGAATCATAGAAATAGTTCTCGAGTTCGGCGTAGAGTCGATTCACCGGTGGCTCGAACACGGGGGCGATCACATACGCCAGTCGCAAGACCGCGAGACTGAAGAGCACCATGGCAGAAATCTTGAGTGCCTGCTGTTGCCATGACTTTCTCGCTTGCAGCTTGGCGACGACTCGGTCGTAGGTCGACGTTTCTTCCGGTTCGGTTCGAGGCTTTTGCGTTTGTTGGCGAGTCACCTGGGCAACCGGGTTCGGCGTCTCCTCGACGGCATCCGCCAGCTCGAAAACCGATTCGCATTCGCAGACGATCAGATTTTCCTGATACAACCAGCGATAGAAATTCAGCAACCCGACCGACGTGAACTGCCCTCGGTGATACTGATAGACCTCACGAGAGACTTCCTCGAATGTCCGAGTACCATCCATTCGCCTCAGCATTTCATACTGCCAGGGCCGGAGAGAAAATCGCTGCAAGTCCGAAACCCGTTCCGTCACGACGGCCCCATTGGCTTTTTGAAAACGCAACTTTTCTCGCAATCGCAGACGAAGCGGAAAGATCTCGGCCAAATTACCAGGAAGTTGTGTATTCAAACCTTGTTGATTGTTAACTTTACAAAAATTATAGTATATTTCGAAAAATAGTCCACAGGAAATCGTCAGGCTTTTCTAACATTTCCCGCCTGAGCCGCGTCTCATCTACGGAAGTTTCAGCGAATCGAGATTCCGATCTCTCCGCAAATCAGAATATCGAGGTATTGGAAATATTAGAATACTCGTGATAAGTTAGAAGCCATCACCTTTTCTTCTCGAAAATGCGCACTCTCCTTGCTCTCCCCCATGCCGCCCTGTTCCTTGCGATCGGCCTAGCCGTTTTCCTACCGACGGAAGCGGAAGCCCGGATCGAGGGTCCTTTGGAGACTCAGATTGAACGCTACATCAAATCCCTCCGTGCCAAGAGCGTCATCAGCCGGAACGAGCGAACCGCCTGGGTGGTCTACGACCTGACGAGCAACCAGAAACTGGCGAGCATCAATGAAAACAGCTCCCTGCAAGCGGCCAGCATGATCAAACCCTACCTGGCCCTCGCTTTCTTTCACCAGGTCGAAGCGGGTCGGATCATCTATGGCTCCAAGAGTCGCCGACAGATGGAATTGATGATCCAGAAGAGCAACAATGATTCCACCAACTGGGTCATGAAACAAACAGGAGGTCCTGCCGCTACCGCAGCCCTGCTGAAACGACACTATCCGGCCCTTTGTCAGCAACTCCACCTGGTCGAATACATTCCGGCGGGAGGACGGACCTATCGCAACCGGGGATCGGCGGGCGACTACACCCGATTTCTCCAGGCGCTCTGGAAAAGACAACTTCCCCGCTCCGAAGAGATCCTGCGGATCATGGGACTGCCGGGAATCGACCGCCTCTACACAGACGCCAAGCGAGTTCCTTCCGGGACCCGCGTCTACAACAAGACAGGAAGCACCGCGATGTGCTGTGGCGATATGGGAATCCTGGTCGCCCGGGGTCGCAATGGCCGAACCTATCCTTATCTCGTGGTCGGAATCATCGAGAGCAGCTCGCGATCCAAGTCCTATGGAAGCTGGATCTCGCGACGTGCCGACGTGATTCGAGAGGTATCCAATCTTTCCTACCTGGCGATGAAAAGTCGCCACCCGCTCTAGCGCAAGTCCCTCGATCCCAACGCTCACAATTCGTGGTGGGCGAAACCAAAGCGGAATCGACCACGTAATGTGGTCGATGAACACGAATGCCCTCCTCCCTCTCTGCGTGCTTTTCGCAGCAGCCCTCTTCTTCCCTTCTCTTCTCTCGGCAGACGCCAAGGCAGCCAATTGGCGGGGGCAATCCGTGACCGAGTTCTCTGCCGACGAAAACGCGGCCATGGATTGGCAGATCGTCAACGATGGAGTCATGGGTGGCCTTTCCGAGGGACGCATGGACTTCCTCGACGAGGGCGTCTTTCGCTTCAGTGGAAACCTCTCCCTCGAGAATAACGGTGGCTTTACGACAGCTCGCAGCGGTGAGGTCGATCTCAATCTGAGCAATGACCTCGGTCTCCTCCTTCGTGTTCGAGGAGATGGAAGAACCTATGAGGCTCGACTCGACTCGGACGCCCGCTTCCGCGGCAATGCGGTGTCCTTCGCCGGGAAGTTCGAAACCAGGCCCGGAGAGTGGATCCAGGTGAAAATCCCATTCAGCGATTTCGAAGGAAGCTTCCGCGGGATGGAGCTGCCCGACCTCAGCCTGAACCCGGCAGCGATCGAGCGCGTCTGGATTCTCTTGGCCGACAAGAAGAGCGGTCCGTTCGAACTGGAAATCGACTACATCCGAACCTTCGGAAAGGGTCAGGGCAAATTTACCAAGCGGAGCGACACTCGGGAAACCGCCACCTCCACTCAATCCGAGTCTGGCGAGAAATCCCTGATCGATACTGCCGTGGCCGATGGCCGTTTCACCATTCTCAAGAAGGCCCTCGATACGGCCGGGCTTACCACCTTTTTCCAGTGGGATAATCCTTTGACCGTCTTTGCTCCCACCGATGAAGCTTTTCAAAAGCTTCCCGAAGGAACCCTGGAGGAGCTCCTCCAACCAGAGAACAAGCAGAAGCTGATCAAGATTCTCTCTTACCACGTCGTGGCGGGTTCCCAGGATGTCGCAACCGCGCTCCAGGGAAAGCCACTCAAAACCGTGGAGGGCTCCCCTCTCGAAATCGCTTTCGCCACTGGTCGAGTCAAAGTGAACGAGGCCGTCATGCTCGATGGAGACCTGAAAGCTACCGACGGTCTCATCCATGTCATCGACAGCGTGCTCCTGCCACCCACTCAGGAAGAGGACAAGTCCGTCATTGGAGTTGCCAACAGTGCCGGTAGTTTCTCGACCCTTCTCGCAGCCGTGGAAACCGCGGGACTCACCTCCGTTTTGCAGGGGAATGGTCCCTTCACCGTGCTCGCCCCTTCCGATGAGGCTTTTGCGAAGCTTCCCGAGGGAACCGTCGACGGCCTTCTGAAAAAGGAAAACCGCGAACAACTCACCGCCATCCTCAAGAATCACGTATTCAGCGGAAAGATTTCTGCCGGAGACGCGCTGAATGCAGAAGAAGCCCCCACCCTCGCAGGTTCGAAAATCCAGTTTCAAATCGAGGAGGGCCGATTCCAGGCAAACGACGCCAACATCGTCTCCGCAGGGATCGAAGCGAGCAATGGAATCATTCACGTCATCGACTCGGTTCTGATTCCCAGTGCGGACTGACATCCCCCAGCCCCGCATCCCCTCCGGTTTCGTCGAGTGCGTCGTTTTCCGTCCCGGATAATTCGCTTGCACACTGTTGTTCACAGCGCTCATTCTCCTCGGAAACGTGGAAACGATGAGTGAGATACAATGGTTCTGGGAACAGGACGGAGAACAACAGGGACCGATCGGAGAATCGGAGCTTCGCGCCAAGTTTGAAAATGACGAACTTGGCGGGGAGACCCTGGTCTGGCACGAAGGACTTTCGGACTGGAAGCCTGCCAGTACGGCAGGGCTTGTCACCCCGAACTCCGGGGCCGCACCCGAAACCGGCCCACCTCCCGTTCCCGCCAGTCCGCCAGCAGGACAACTGGTTCCCGTCCAGCCCAGTCATTCTCATCCCGCAGCGGCTCCCGTCCGAGAAGCGAGACTCCGCGAGGATTTTCGCCCTCGGATTCGATCCTCCTTCGGGCGAGCCTGGGAACTCCTCAAGACCGATTTCTGGCCCTTTGTTGGAGTGTTTGCCCTGATGACTCTCATCACGGGAGTCGCCGCACAGCTCTACGTGACCATCTTTTTTCTCATCTACCCGCTCATGGCGGGACTCTCCTGGTATCTGCTGAATCGGAAACGTGGAAACCCCGTGACAATCGATGCGCTCTTCTTCGGTTTCAAAAGACGCTTCGGTGATCTGGCCCTCCTCAACCTCATCTTGACCCTTCCACTCACAATCTTTATCACCGCCGTCATAGGGATTTCCGTAGCTGGCTTTGTGGCGATCGCTCCCAACGATCCGCCCTCCGATGAAGTTGCCATTATCGCAATGGCAGGACTTTCTCTCGCGATCACCTTTATCTTCGTCATTCCGCTGTTTCTCATCTACGTGATCGGCAATTTCGCATCGACCCTGATCATCGATTGCGACATCAGCTGGAAAAGGGCTCTCAAGTTGGGATGGCAAGCCACGAAGCCTCACCTCTTCAAGATGATCCTGTTTGGATTTCTCTACTCCTTCGTGACCCAGCTGGGCCTGATCGCACTCTACTTCGGAATCTTCATTACCGGTGCCTGGGCCTCGATCGCGTTCATCTATCTCTACGAAGATGCCTTTGGTGACGAAGAACCCTCCTGACACACGCATATAATGAAGAAGGATTGGACCGACCAGATTGTCATCGTCACCGGCGGCGGCGGGGGAATGGGACAGGCTGCTGCCCGGCGTTTTGCCGACGCAGGGGCGCAAGTATTCATCTTCGGACGCACCCTGAGTTCACTGGAGGAAACCGCTCAACTCTCCGAGAATATTTCCCCCATCGTCTGTGATGTCGCCGATACCGGCAGCATCTCCGAGGCCATGACCCAGGTCATGGAGAAAGGAGTCCCCGATGTTCTCATCCACACCGCCGGAATCAATACCGCGGATCGCTTCATCGCTCACGACGACCCCTCCCGGATCGCTTCCGAAGAAACCTGGAAGAAGATGCTCGATGTCAACGTGCTCGGCGTAGTCAACATGATCCAGGCCGTCTCCAAACCGATGGTAGAGAGAAGGAGCGGCAAGATCATCGTGGTCTCATCCACTGCGGGGCATGGATTCGATTCCTTTGCCGGAGTCCCCTATACCGCGGGCAAGTGGGCCGTGCACGGACTCCTCTTTACGGCGCGAGCCCAGCTCAGCCAGCACGGAGTCGTCGTTTCCGAGTACGCGCCCGGGGAGGCCAACACTCCGCTCGTCGACAAGCGCCCTGTGCAACCCGCACCCGAGCATCGCGACGCCATGATCCAAACCGAGGACTGCGGAGAGACCCTCTACTTCATGGCTTCCCAGGAGCACAGCATGAGCGTGATCCAACTGCCCGTCTATCAACCCTTTGGCGGGATGCCTCCCGAGATTCCCTCTCCCTGGCTCGCTGACCTGGGGTGAACAGCCAATTCTCAATCCGACGTTTTCTTCTTCGGAGGAGCCTCACGAATATCGATGAGGAGGGCATCCACGGGGACAATATGCTTCGTGATGAACGCCTGCGTCATGTCTTCCGCGGGGACGACGTGCAACGAACTGGCGTCTTTCCCATCGACGATGGGGATTCCGCGGAGACGAATCTCCTGCGGTTCCGAGATCAGCGAATTGGGGACCTGGATCGACACCGTGCCCGTCGTTTCTCCGCTCGCGATCGTCACCGGTGACATCTTGAATCCCTTGGGAACCTCACCATCCAGTTCGATCCGGATCGGCCCCTGAAAGCCATCAAGCCGGAGGGCATGAATCGTCCCTCGCGCATTGCCTCCCGGATAGGCCAGCAGGGAAGAAGGTGTGACACGGAGAGCGACGTCGGGTTCTCCCTGGGTGACCTTGAGCCGATAGGCATGGGCGATTCCTCCCTGGTTCTGGGTATCTCCCACTCGAATGAAACACACCCCATTGCTCGGCAGATCGATCGTAATTCGAGCATCGGCATGATGCGTGGTCAGTCCGGCCGAAGGATTTTCAAAATCATCGTTCCACGCGATCTGCTTTCCATCGTCATCGAAAATCGTCAGGTTCGAATCCAGGGGCGACCCGAGACGTCGGGCAAAAATCTCGAAGGTGATCGGGCGATTTCCGTCCCCCTTGACTCGATAGAAATCGAGATCTCCCGATTCGTGGATGGATCCATTGACGATGGAAGGAATCTCAAGCGGATTCGCGATCCCGATCCGATCATTCTCCTCCCGCTCCATTTCTTCCGGGACGGAATCGACGTGAAAGTCGATCGAGTTCGAAACTCCCGCCGCACCCGAAGCCCACATCCCGACCATTCCTGGCTTCTCCGGCAAGGGAAAACGAGGGCGCTCGTGCTCGACGAGGTTTCCGCCCTGGAAAAAGATGTCCACCTCGGTCCCGGCCTGGCCGCCAAGAGGACGAATTCCAGTCAGGAAGGGAAGCTCCCCCATCGTGATGCGATAGACGAAATCCTCGCGCCCCCGGTAAATGGAATCGTGAATTCTCAGCCGGTATTTTCCGTCTCGAGGAATCTTGTAGAAGAGAACGGGATCCGGATCGAAACGATAGTCATCGGCAAAAGCCAGTTCTCGACCGCGGGGATCCTGCAGGGAAACCACGGCCTGGAACCAGCCGGGAACGGCATCCGCGAGATAGGGAACGAGACTTCTCGCATCGACGTCAACGACGAGTTGATCACCTTCCTTTGCCTCGAAGACGAACTCGTCGACTTCACCGGGAAGGATTCGGCCATTGATCGTGATCGGAAGCGAAACGGGTCCGGTGATGACGGAAGGATCTTCCGTCGTCTGAAGCTTCGTCTTCAATCCCAGGTAGCTCGGGAGATCGAAGTTCCACTCGGCTGGCTCCCGGGCTTCAACGAGGTAACCCACCACAAAACGCATCGGATTGCTGAGCCCCTGGCTCGTCTGCAGCCGACAATAATGGAGACCGGGTTCGGCATCAGGTGCGATCGTGACTCGCACTCGAACCGACTCTCCAATCTGGTTGTTGAGCTGTCGCTTGGGATCATTCCGACGTCGACTGTAGTCGTCGATCTGTCGGACCTGCTTCTCACTCAGGCTGACTCGAGCGAGAATTTCATCAATCTCCGGAAGGAGACTTCCGGCATCCACATCCTCTCCCTGCTTGAGCCGCTGCAGGTAGGGGCGCACCGACCGCAGGCGATCGCGATAGTCTCCGATGACCTGGGCGGACGGCAGCTTGTTGTGTTCGATGATCTCGGCAGAAACTCCGCTGCCGGAGAACAAAACCCCGATCGGATCTCCTAGGTATTGCCCCCCGATCTCCATCTCGAAACTCGATTCCGTTTGCCCGCCGGCCGGATACACATACCCGATGCGGGGCGGAGCCGCCCCCAGAAGTGAAGGGAGGAGCGATCCCAACGCGAAGACAAGCGCCAGGCTGAGACGAAACAGGGTAGGCAAGCAGCTGTTCATGAGAAAGGACCTAGATCAGCTCTTCAAGGAGTCCTCCCATCGGAATTCCTTCCGATTCATCGGGAACGACATGGGTGGGAACTCCCTGGGGATGGGGCAACTCCGCGTCTGCCGGAATCCCAAGCTGTCCATAGATGCTCCCGATCACATCCGCCGGGTAGACGGGACGATCTGCGACTTCTTCCCCGGTCGCATTGGTCGATCCCACGACCTGTCCGCCCTGGAACCCTCCCCCGGCGAGAAGACAGGAAAAGGCCTTTCCAAAGTGGTGGCGCCCTCCGTTCCACGGGGATTCCGTGGCGACTTTCGGCGTACGGCCGAACTCACCGGTGCACCAGACGATGGTATCCTCCAGCAACCCTTTCTCCTTGAGGTCGCCCAGCAAAGCCGCGAGCCCCTGGTCGAGTTCCGGCAACTTCCGGTTCATGATCTGAAAGTGCTGCTTGTGCGTGTCCCACCCCTTGTAGTTGATCGTGATGTAGGGCAC
Organism: Verrucomicrobiales bacterium; assembly: GCA_029213195.1. GTDB lineage: Bacteria > Verrucomicrobiota > Verrucomicrobiia > Verrucomicrobiales > DEV007 > Arctic95D-9. The sequence goes on along the minus strand of JARGNI010000019.1, from coordinate 29,963 downwards.
CCCTTTCTCCACGAGACGGCGCGCCATGAGACACGATTGGCCGAAGGTATTTCGTCCATAACGATCTCTCATCGCATCCTTCTCCTGACCGAGATCGAAAAGCTTGCCCGAGTCGCCGAGAATCAGTTCGTAGGCCTGATCCTCCGAGTCGACGACAGTCTTGAGCGCCGAGTCACCAGGAAGTGCACCTCCGAGCGTGTTGAGTCGTCCCAGCAACTTCCGGCGAGCCCGCTGCTGTTCCTCCGTAATCCCCGGTGAAACGATTCCCTCGACTTCGAAAACGGACGCCGCCGGATTTCCACCGGTCGCGAAGGGCTTGTAGGCAGGACCGAGAAATCCAGCCTCGGAGAATCGTCCTTGTGGCTGCGTCAGGACGATGTAGGGAGGAATCAGCCCGGTGTAGCCGGCATTGTATCCCTTGAAGTAGGACACCACCGCGCCCGATCCGGGAAAGACGTCCCGCTCCGAAGTTCTTCCCGTCTGGACGAGGTAGGCCGCCGTCTCGTGGCCATTGTTGCCATGAGTCATGCTTCGGATGAGTGAATACTGGTCGGCCTGCTTGGCGAGATTCGGCAACAATTGCCCGATCCGCATGCCACTGACATTCGTCTCGATCGGTTCGGCGAGAGCCCCACTGTATTCCCGTCCCGCATCCGGCTTCGGATCAAAGGTATCGAGGTGACTCGGTCCTCCCCACAACCAGATCTGGATCACGGACTTGGCGGCCCCTTCCTTGATCTGCGGCATCGCAGCAACGGATTCCTGAGCCCTCACCGCAATCGGCTCAGCCAGTAGCAAACCGGCGCCTCCATAGACGGAACGGCGCAAGGCCTCGCGTCGGGAAAGGGGAACTTCTCCCATCTGTCGGATCAATCGATCGGCCTCTCGAGAAGCGTCGGGGGATAGGAATGGCGTGCTCATGTCAGTAGGGGGTCGGATGTCAGAAAAAAATCGCTTCAGTGAATGAAATAGAATTCGGGCTGATTGATCAGCGCCCACACGAGATCGGCCGCGAGGGATCGGCTCGTCGCGCCACTGGCTTCGGAGTATTCACTCAAAACCAATTTCTCATCCTCGGTGGGCAATCGGGACAAGACATGAAGATAGATCCGCTCGATCATCTCGGGCTGTTCCTCGAGGCAAACTCCCCCACCCCAGACCACGAGTGGGCAGGACTTCACTTTCTTGAGGATGTGACTCGAGTTCAGCAAGTGAAGGCGCTGCTGCGGATTGATATTTCGGCTCCGCTCGCTTTCCTTTCCCGTGTCCCGCGGAGGACGGCCATAGAGTTCGAGAAAGGAACTCGTGATGCTGCCATCGGCGAGGGCGATCGCACGAATGTCATCGGGAACAAAGGTAAACGGCTCGGGAATCGGGCTGCTGTATTCTTCTTTCGTCCCCGTAATCTCATTCAAGGCATCGATGAGAACCTCGGCCTCCATTCTTCTCAAGGGGTAGTGGGCAAAGTGAGCCACGGCCTCCGGGGAATTCTCCTTCGGGATACAGGACAACTGGAAGACCTTCGACCCGAGAATGACCCGGAAAAGATGCTTCATGTCGCAGCGAGACGAGTTGAACTCTTCTTCGAGAAAGGCGAGCAGTTCCGGATTCGAAGGAGAGTTGTGAGGACCAAAGTCGTCGGGCTCGTGGACGATTCCCCGCCCCATGAGCCAGGACCAGGTCCGGTTTGCAATCGTGCGGGAGAAGTAGGGATTCTCCGGACGGATCAGCCAGTCGGCAAAGAGGGCCCGCGGGTCTCTCGCGAACGGATCCACCTCTGCAGGAGTGCCATCCGGAAAGATCGCTCCCGCGTAAAACTTCTCTTCGTCCATGGTCGGGTCGAAGTAGACGATCTCCTCCTTCCACTCCTGGGTCGGCTTGAATGCGACATGGGAGAAAAAACCCGCCATCGCATCCAGCTTCTTCTCGGGCCAGTGCTCGGTGCGCTCGCCCATGAAGGTCAAGGCCACTGTCGAAGCGATTCCTTGAGGAGTCCGGTCCTGCATCGCTCGATAAAAATTGACCTCCCCGACCCGGAAGTTGCTTCCGCTTCCGTTCAGCAAGTCGCGGACAAACTCGTGGTAGGGCTTGTTCTCCCGAATGCTCTTGTGAATCCAGTGGTGGTACGCCTGAACCGCATTGGGCCACAGCTTGATGGGAAACTCCGCTTTTACCCGGAGAAGATCGCCCCACTTCATCGACCAGTAGTCGGCAAACTCCGGACGATCGAGAAGATGCTCGATGACGAGCAATCGCTTCACCTCATCTTCAGTGGAAAGAAAATCGCGAACCTCATCCTCTCGCGGCAGCGTCCCGATCGTGACGAGGTAAACTCGTCGCAGAAAGGCCTCGTCGCTGGAGAGATTCGCCGGCTCGATCCCCATCGTCTCCAACTGCCCGAAGACCAACTGGTCGATCCGTTCGCTGGCCGTCGCCGCGGTGCCCCGATTCCACTCCAGTTTTTCCCCATCAAAGATGGCATCCTCGGCGCGACTCGAGAAGATGCCGCAGGCCAGACCGAGGATGGAAAGGAATCCGGCCCATCTCATGACCCACCCCCTGACTTCTTCACCTGCGAGAAAGTCACGCCTTCGATCTCGACGAGGAGATCCGGCCGGCAGACATCGGCAATCGCATAGACGGAGGGAACGAGCCCCAGTCGCTCCTCGCAAACCGCCCGACATTTCTCATAGTCCTCGGGACGCCGCACATAGACCCGGATCTTCGCCAACTCCTCCAGCTTGGCTCCAACTCCTTCCCAACCCAGGCGAGAGAAATTCTCCGTCGCAATCAGGTTCTCGATATTGTCGAGGGTCTGGTGGGTCTGCTTGACGACATCTCCGGGGTGGACCGTCTCGGCATTGACGATACTGGCCGTCCCCGAAACCCAGGTCGTGAGGTGATCCCCGATACGAATCGCCATCGCACGGGAGAACTTCGGACTCTTTGCCGAATACTCTTTGGGATAGTCAAAGGCCGACATCTGCTGAGGGTTTTCGAGGGAAAGAATCTCCACGTCCTCCCTCTCGGTCTGAACGGAGAGTGCGGTGACAACGAGACCATGTTCTCTCGTTCCAATCCCGGTGCTCGCTGGAAAGATCCCCTTTCCCTGCTGCTGCTTCACAAGGGGGCAGCTGGAAAAATCGACGCCGTCGAAAAAGTCGGTCCGAGCTCGATTCAATTCTCGATATCTTTCCGTCTCCTCCTCGATCTCCGTGATTCCCCCCTGGTAGAGCCAGATCCGAACCACGTCCCGAAACGGAACCCCCACCGAACGCATCGTGCTTCCGAGACGATCAAAGGCTTCCTGCGACTGCTCGTAGGCCGACCGACCGGGTTGATGGATCTGTCCGGCAGAGGCATAGACCCAGCGAAGGTCGTCGTGCTCGATCGTGACGAGATGAGGCCCATGATACCCGACCGATGCGTTCCTGGTGGAAATCGCCCAGGCCTCGACCGCCAGTGCCGCTCCGTCGCACGGGGGTTGCACGACAAAAAGCGTCAGCGGCATTCCCTCATCAAAATACGCTTCGAACAATTTTCGAATCGCGGGAACATCGCTTGCCTCGGCGACGAAGACCGTCTGCATCGTCAATGCCATGGGCTCATCCTGCAGTCGCAGAATCGCCCGCATCATCGAGACGGTCTCCCAAGCCTGGTCACGCACATTCCCCCCACACTCCGGGGTCACCATGATGGCGAGCCGCTTGATGTTCCCATATCCGATCACCGTGTGGTGCTGCCCGGCCAGAAAGGAGCCAGCCTGGAGGACCCCAGCACCAGGGACCGACTTCATCGATTCGCCGGGCTGGCAGTCTTCGCTCGCCACCGCACACGATTCGCCGGAGCCGGGCTCCGCCATCAGGGTTCGATCCGGTGACAGACCCTCCAAAGTGCGGGACTCAGTAAAACGCTCGTTCATGCAAAACCTCAATTCGATTCAGGGTCCCACTCATTCGGGATCCCCTTTCTGTTATGAGGTTAGCGAAAAATCCGATTTTCGTTCTACGCACCGATTGCCCTTCATGCGGCCTCTTTTGGAAACCGTCGCGGAGGCCTGTGATCGACCATGACTGACTGGCAGTTCCCTCCCTGTCTCCAGATACCTTCTTCCTCACCACCCGATCGAGATCAGGATAAAAGCAATCAGGGTGATCAAGGCAACCAGCCACCAGAAGAAATCGCGAAAGCTTCGCTTTTTCGTCCCTTCCCCGAACTCGCAAGCGATGAAATCCTGGTAGTCGAAATCATCGTCATCCGGCAGATCGACTCCATCATAAGTTTCCGAGGTCAACCATCTGCCATTCTCTTTCCTCGCTCCACAGCGACACCCCGTCGCATTGGGAGAAACATCGGCCCCACATTCAGGACAGTGGAAGGGATCAGAGGTCATGATCCGAAACTCTTTCCTCATCCCATCTGTCTCGTCCAGCAGGAGATGACCCGTTTTCCCACCCCATTTCGTCCTTCTCATTTTCTTTCTCGCCCTCTACGGCACCCTCCATGAAGCCTCCCTGCCTGGATCTTTTACCCTTCTCGCAATTGGGGCTCGCCCAAGCCGAGAAGCGGAACGGTATCACCTCGTCGACGACATCGGAGAGTCGACGAATCGGATTGCCAGGCATCCGGAAGTCGCTTCACGCCTTCAGCCCCTGGCCGACGAAGCACGCAAACGGTGACCAGGGAACAGGGTTGGCTCCCTCATCTAACCCTGTTGCGTCTCCTCGGGCTCGGTCCAGACGATGCGATGAGGATCGGCGCGAAGCTCGACGGGATCCCCGTAGGCGAGTCCCGGGAGCTTTCTTTCGACCATCACCTCGAGCAAGTCGTCCGGCTGGAAATGTTCCGGCTTGGTCTCGGGGTGCGGGTAGTAGACCCATCCGGCAAACCAGTCATCCGTTTCGGGAGAGCGGACCTCACAGGCGAAGAACGAAAAGTCCTCGGCCGGTTCCGTCGGATGCCAATCCACCTCGCGAAAGGTGAAGTTGGCTTCTCGCAATTCGAATCCCCTGGGGCTCAGCGAGAGGTTCAGCGTCGCGGGAAACCAGTCACTCAGGTCCAGCCCCCTCTCCGCAAAATGCGGAATCTGCATCCGAATCGTTCCCTCGGGAAACCGCGGATCCCGGTTTCCTCCCGAAGCAACCTGGTGGCCGCGAACCAGCTTCGTGGTGATGCGTTTCATCTCAGGTTCCCATCCAAGCAAGTCTCTGAACCAGAGGCAAGCGCAGGAACTCCCCTTCCGCGATGAAGCCCTTGTGCAAAGCGGAATTTTTCGAAAGACTGCTCGGCAGCATGATCGAGTTCACTGACAGATCGAGACGGTCGATGCTTCGTCTCGGAGCGATGGGGCTGGGAGGTAGCGTTTTCAGCCTGCCCCAGTTCCTTGCCGCAAAGTCCCTTCATCCCGGGTTGGTCAAGGATCGCTCGGTCGTCTTTCTCTTCATGCATGGCGGCCCCTCGCAGACGGAGACCTTCGACCCCAAGATGGATCAGCCCACCGGGATTCGCTCGGCGACGGGAGACGTGTCGACTTCCCTCCCGGGCGTCCATTTCGGTGGTTCCTTTCCCAAGCTGGCTCGTCTCGCCCACAAGCTGGCCATCGTCCGATCTTTCACGACCGGCACGGGCGCGCATGATATCAAGCCCATCGTCGGAACCAATTCCCTGGGCGCAAATATCGGTTCCCTCTATTCACGCGTTGCCGGGATCAACGATCCGATCACGGGCCTCCCTCGCAATCTCGCCCTCTATCCCAAGGCCGTCGATCCGGAGGCGATGCCCATGATCAAGAAGTTTGGCGACTTTGCCTCCGCCGGCCCACTCGGCGCCGCCTATGCTCCCTACGAAGTCGGTGAGGGAGGCTCGATGCAGGAAGACATGACGCTTCGCATGGCGAGAGATCGTTTCGAGGATCGACGGGCTCTTCTCCAGGACTTGGACCAGGCAAAACGAAAGCTCGATTCGGGTGGAGCGGAGAACATGACGGAATTCCAGGCCCAGGCCTTCGACATGATCCTCGGCGGAATCTCCGACGCTTTCGATCTCAAGAAAGAAGATCCGAAAACGGTTGCCCGGTACGACACCGCCGCCCTCGTGCACCCCGACCGCATTCGCCGGAAGTGGAACAATCACCAGCGCTATCGAGACCACGGGCAATCCATCGGGAAGCTCCTTCTCCTCGCGAGACGACTTTGTGAACGAGGGGCCGGATTCGTGACCGTCACGACAAACTTCGTCTGGGACATGCATGCGGACAAGAACAACGCCACGATGACGGAAGGGATGGAGTATGTGGCCGCTCCCTTCGATCATGCGGTCAGCACCTTTATCGAAGACGTCGAGGCCCGCGGTCTCAGTGAGAAAATTCTGCTCGTCTGTTGTGGCGAAATGGGACGCAACCCGGTCATCAACAAAAACGGGGGACGCGACCACTGGGGAAAGCTGGCCCCGCTGATGCTCTATGGCGGAGGGCTCAAGACGGGCCAGGTCATCGGGCAAAGCGACAAGAAGGGAGGCGAACCCGACTCCAATCCGGTGAAGATGGAAAACCTGACCTCCACGATTCTTCACTCGCTTCTCGATCCCGGGGAGGTTCGTCTCGTCGATGGTCTTTCGGCCGATGTCGTCAATGCGATGACATCTCCCATCCCGATTCGCGAACTCATGTAGCCCCACCTTTCCGGCTGCGCCATTCCGCCATAGGGATTCTCCGAATCGGGGTTGCGAAAGCCTGTTCGAACCGATACAAAGCTCCCATCATGATGAAAAACCTCATTGCTGCTCTCACCTGCCTCGCCACCACAGCAGCCTTCGCTGCCGAACCGATCGATACGGAAAAGATGAAACCTCTCTTCGACGGGAAGACCCTCGAAGGCTGGCACGGGAACAATCCCCACACGACCGCCAAAGCGAAGGAAGGTCGCGAAGAATCACTCAAGAAGCAGCAGGAAGATTTCACCAAGCACTGGTCCGTGGAAGGCGGCGCCCTCGTCAACGACGGCCACGGCCCCTACGCCACGACCGATTCCGACTATGGCGACATCGAGTTCACCGTCGACTACAGGACCGTCCCCAAGGCCGACTCCGGGATCTACCTTCGCGGAACTCCGCAGGTGCAAATCTGGGATCACACGAATGAGAAGGCCTTCAAACACGGTGCCGATCTGGGATCGGGCGGGCTCTGGAACAACAGCAAGGGAAATCCCGGGAAGGATCCTCTCGTGCTTGCGGACCGTCCTTTCGGCCAGTGGAACGAGTTCCAGATCCGCCAACTCGGTGCACGCACCTGGGTCTGGCTGAACAGCAAACTCGTCGTCGATGCCGCGACGATGGACAATTTCTGGGATCGCGCCAAGCCTCTCCCCGCAACCGGGCCTATCCACCTGCAAACGCATGGAGGCGAGATCCGCTGGAAGAACATCAACGTCCGCGAAGTCCCTGCGGAAGAAGCCAACGCCCTCCTGCGGGGAGACGATGCGGGATTCACCACCATCTTCAATGGCAAGGATCTCAGCGGATGGGCCGGCGCCACCGAAAATTACGAGGTCGTCGATGGCGCCATCGCCTGCAAGGACAAGAAGGGTGGCACGGTCTACTTCGATAAGAAATTTTCCGACTTCGTCGCTCGTCTCGAGTTCAAGCTCACTCCGGGAGGCAACAACGGTCTCGCGATTCGCTATCCAGGCAGCGGTGACACCGCCTATGTGGGAATGTGCGAGCTCCAGGTTCTCGACAACACTTCGGAGAAATACGCAAAGCTCGACGAGCGACAGTATCATGGCAGCGCCTACGGAATGGCCGCCGCCCACCGCGGTTACCTTCGCCCTCTCGGCGAGTGGAACTACCAGGAGGTGACCGTGAAAGGCTCCACGATCCGGGTCGAGTTGAACGGAACGGTCATTCTCGATATCGATCTCTCGAAGATCGATCCGGAAACCTTCATGGGGAAAAAGAAGCACCCGGGACTCGAGCTGACCGAAGGGTTTTTCGGCTTTGCCGGACACGGCAGCCCCATCCAGTTCCGCAAAGTGGCGATCAAGGAACTCTAGGAATTCCTTTCCCTTTTCTTTCGCAAACACCCGAGAGTCGCTCTCGGGTGTTTTTGTGTCAGGCAGGAATCGTGCAGTATCGATGAAGTCGTCCACACGCAACAAACGGTCGGCGTTTTCCCCAACGCCGTTACAGGCGCAAGATGTAGCGGAGCTTGCAAAAGTGCCGACGGTGACTTGACCGTTTCCTATTCTGCTGAATACAGGGCCAATCCTCTTCAGGCCATCTTCTCTGCCGCCTGGCGAAAGACATCGGCGTGCGAGGCGACGGATGTCTCGATCGGCTCTCCGTATCCGCCGCCCATGGTGATGACGAGGGGAACCCCGATCTCTTCGGCGAAGGAGTAGACGAGGTCGTTTCGTTTCCGGATTCCCTCAGGCGTCATCGAGAGATGCCCCAATCGATCGGTTTCCAGGGTATCGACCCCGGCCTGGAAAAGGATCAGCCCGGGAAGGGGGCGATGTTTCCGGATCTCGAGGAATTCGGAAAGACGTTCTAGGAACACCTCATCGCCGACGTTTTCCTCCAACACGACATCCAGGTCGGAGGTCATCTTCCGAAAGGGAAAATTCTTTCCGCAGTGAAACGACACCGTCTCCACACTGGGATCGTCTTCGAAAAGAGCGGCGGTCCCATCCCCCTGGTGAACATCGAGATCGAGGATCAGGACCTGCCCGATTCCATAGTCCCGCTGCGCGACGCGGGCGGCCACAGCGAGGTCGTTGAAGATGCAGTAGCCCGAACCAAAATCCCGGTAGGCATGATGGGTCCCTCCACCGAGGTTCGCGGCGAAGCCCCCCTTTTCACAGACCCAGCGCGTCGCCATCACCGTCCCCTCGGTCAACCGCAGGGTTCTCTCGACCATGATCTCGGTCCATGGACGCAGTCCGATCCTTCGTTTTTTCTCCTCGGAAAGTTCTCCGGACAAGAAAGCATCGCGATACTCGATATCATGGACCAGGGCCAGCTCCTCGGGATCCAGCAGCTCGGGCTGGTGGAACTGAATCGCCCCCAGCTCCCTCTCAGGAGCAAGACTCTCCCAGACCAACCGATACCGCTCCCGCGGGAATCGAGCTTCGGGATCGAGACCATTCGTGTAAAGCTGAGAATACCAGATGGGGAGCATCGCTTCTTCAAATTACGTCTGACGGTCGAATCGATGAAAAGAAACTTTCAATCGCAGCAGGAGCCGTCATCCTCCCTTGCTTCCCGAGCAATTCCATCCATTTTTCCTCCATGTATCAGAACGGACAAAAGGTCGTGTGCATCGACGACGAATTCGATCCCTGGGTATTCGATCTCTTCACGGCCCTTCCCAAGAAGAACTCGGTCTACACCGTCCGAGCGATCAAGTCGGGGCGCTCCAACCCCAGCTTCGTGGTAGACGAGGACGCCAATCTCAGCATCGGCTCGGCGGAGTTCGATATCCTGATCCTTCTCGAAGAACTCATCAATCCCGAGGACCCACACTCGAGCATTCAGCAGGAACTGGGATTTCGCGCCGAGCGCTTCGCCCCCCTCCAGGAAGATCTCGAAGAGCAGGAAGAAGTCGAGCTCGTCGGATTCGGACAGGAAGCCGAGTCGGGTCCCACGGAGTTCAAACCCTGAACCTTACTGGTTCTCGAACATCCGCAATAACGGCGGGAGAGAAGCTTGTTTTCTCCTCTCCAGATTGCCCAAGATGACGGCATGAAACCTTTCATGACAGGAGCCGTCGTCCTTCTCACCTTTACCCTGGGCCTGCTGGCCGAGACGGAAGGACTTCATGTCGGGGCCGCCAAGGCGGACATCTCCCCCACCGTCACCCCCTTCCAGCTTCGATCCGGAAAATCCACCTATGTTCATGATCCCCTCCACGTCAGGGCGCTCGCCTTTCAAAACGGAGAAGGTCGGGTCGCCATCGCCATCGTCGACGCCATCGGAGTGGGCGAAGAAATGTGCGCCGAGGCGAAAGCCATCGTGCAAGAAAAGACTGGCTGGAAACCCGAGCAGATCCTGATCGCAGGAACCCACACCCACACCGCACCGAAGGGAGGCGACACGTCTCCGGGACGAATTGCCTACGAAGAAACTCGCCGAGAGGGACTCGCGACGGCCCTTCTCGATGCGATTGCCGCGCTCCAACCGGCCAAGGTGGGTTTTGCCTCCGACGCCGAAGCCAGCGAGGTTCGCAATCGACGCTGGTTCCTGAAACCGGGAGAAGTGGAACTGGGTCCACTGGGCGAACCCGACCAGGTCCGGACCAATGGCCCCCGGGACAAATTGCTGAAACCTGCAGGGCCCATCGATCCCGAGATCGCAGTGATCGATGTGCGTACACGGCAGGGACGGCCCCTCGGACTTCTTGCGAACTATGCTCTCCACTACGTCGGCGGCCTTCCCAAGATTCGGGAAGAAAACGGAAGAGAGGTCGGCGTGGCCTCGGCCGACTACTTTGGTGAGTTTGCCCGGCTCATGCCCTATCGAGTCGGTGGGTCTCGCCCGCCGGAGGACTTCGTGGCGATGATGTCGAACGGGGCGAGCGGGGACATCAACAATCTCACCTTCACCCTGACACGCCCCCCTCGCGCCCCTTTCGAGCAGATTCAGATCGTTGCGACCAAGGCGGCAGACACCGCCTGGCGGGCGATTCAAAAGATCGACGACTACACCGAGTCCCCGCTCATCGCGACCCGGCAGCGTTCGGTTCCCCTCGCCTATCGCAAACCCAGCGAAGACGAAGTGCAGCGAGCTCTCAAACTGCTCGAACTGACCCGGAAAGAACGGGAGGAGATCAACAAGCGAACCTCATCCGTGGCCACCCGGACCATCGAGTATGCGAGTCCCGAAATGGAAGAGTCCCAGGAGGTTATCATCCAGGCGATCCGGATCGGGGACCAGGCGATCGTTTCACTGCCTTTCGAGGTCCTTGTCGAGATCGGCCTCGAGATCAAGGAACGAAGCCCCTTTCCCCATACCCTCCTCATCGAACTGGCGAATGGAGGATACGGATACCTTCCCACTCCCGAGCAGCACGAACTCGGAGGCTACGAGACCTGGCTGGGCACCTCCCGCTTTGCCAAGGACAGCTCCCGCATCCTGACCGAACAACTTCTGGAGATGCTCGAAGAACTGCACCGGCTCTGATCAGCGTGCTTTCGTGCTTCGGAGGTGGCGATCGAGGAATTGGAAGGTCCCTTCGCCACGAATCGCATGCGGCCCCGGAACCCACTCGATTTCGCATTGTCCCTCCAGACCGAGACGAGCCTGGTAGAGATTCCTGACTTTGGCGAACTCGTAGGCGACCGTTTCATCGGGAGCCACTCCATCAAAGTGTCCTCGCTCGACCATGAACGGTCGCGGACAGATGAGAGAGGCCATCTCGGCGTAGTTGAAGGTGCCTCCCAGGTTCCACTCGAAGATTTCGTATTCGCCCTTGTTGGTGTAGCTGTAGCGTAGAGAGCGAGGGTCGGTCGCGGCATTCTTCCAGACCCATTCGTTGAAGTCGCCGGAACAAATGGAGAGGCAATAGCGTTCCACGAGAGGCGGAATCCGCATCGCAGATTTCCCTCCGTAGCTGAGCCCATAGAAGGCGATGCGCTCCTCGTCGACGAAGGGAAGAGAAGCGAGCCACCTCGTGATCTGTTCGTGCTGAGGCACCGCGATGGAAAACAAGGTCCGGCCGATCGACTGCGCCTTGAACTGCTGCAGTCGAAATCGATCGAAATACTTGTAGCCGTTCTGCGGAGCAAAGGTCACATAGCCTTCTTCCGCCAGTCGAGTCGCGAAGGCCTGGTAGGCTTTGAATTTCTTCTCCCCCACGAGATCCTGCGGCGTGCCTTCCAAACCATGCTGACACACGACGACGGGGAGTTTCCCGGAACTCGAGAAATCGAGATTCCGCGGGACGGTGAGAATGCCGTAGGCGAACACCCCGTCAAACACGTCGAGGACCACCTCGTAGCTCTGCGTCTTTTCGCTGACTTGATAGGGTCGGCTACGCGGATTGGGTGAGATCAAGGGAGTGTCGAAATGACCGATCACCTCCTCCCGGAATCGGTCCCGGTAAGGCTCGATCGTCTCGCGAAACTGCTCCAGGTTGCCAGTTTTCAGATTGGAAAAGTAGGCAAAGCGATCGTGAGCAGCATCGACCAGCGCTCCCTGCGTGTGACGCTCGATCGCAGCGGCGATCCGGTTCTCTCGTTCCTCCGCTGCGGCTTCCCATTCTCGCTCCGCCGGAGGGCTTTTGGGGACATCTGCAGAAGCAAGGTTCTTTCCCAGGGGTTGCAGAAAGGCTTCCAGGGCAGGATCGGAAAATGCACGATTCGACTCGAAGAGGCGAACCGAATCCGGTTCGCTGACGAGAGCCTGCAAGCGGGAGAATTCTTCTTTCACCTCATGCAGCGGAAAAGCTGCGAACCGTCCCGGTTTCCCATTCTTTGCTGGCCGCTCTTCGAGGACCTCGATCTCGCCCTCTCCATCGAGTCGAAACCCGGCATCAGGGAAGCGCCCAGTCTCGATGACAAGTGATCGTGCCTCCGACAAAGCTCCGAGTTCGGCATCCCCAAAAGCCCTCACGAATTCAAAAAGGTTGTGCTCTGCTGGCTCCCTCCACAGATTCTCGCGCGGACCAAAGTAGCCACTGACTCCCGCGACTTCGAAACGCCGATCGATCGCCGCGGCGAAAAGGGCGAGCCTTCCTCCCTCTCCCCATCCAAGAACGCCGAGAGGCGGCATCTCGCCAGCTTCCGCCACCGAATGAATCAGGGCATCCGCTCCGGCGAGGATCATATGAACTTCGTAGCTGCTCAACGTCCTGCCGAGCACGAAAGCGGGTCGATGCAGCCACTCGCGTCGAGTCATACGAAACTCCATTTCTTCGCGGGAAACGAGAGCTGGAATGAGGACTCGACACCCGGACTCCGCCATGCGAAGCGGATAAGAATCGAAATTTGAGCCCTGCTCTCCCCAGCCAAGCAACTCCTCGGGATGCTGATCTGCGTCGGGTATCGCGATGACGAGAGGATGCGAAACCGGATCTTCGATCTCAGGTTCGAGCAGCCAGCCTTCGCCCGATACTCCCTCCAGAACGGGCCACCGAACGCGGCGGAGTCTCACCTTCGATTCGGGATTGCTTTCAAAATCCCCTCTTGTGTAAAACTCGAAAGCAGGATTCTCGACACGCTGGTCGCGATGCAGGCCGAGTATCTCCACGAACTCCGACCTGCGGGTATCGAGATCGAACTCTCCTCCCACCCAGCGACGGTTCCGAGCTTGCTTTGCCAACTCGATCTGTCGATCGAGAAAGCGATCGTTGGCGAGAACCGATTCGTAGCTGAAGTCATCTTCTCCTTTCAGCAACGACGTGCCAGGAACCGGTTCCTCGCTTTCGAAGGGAGTGAGAGTCGGCCATTGCCCGCAGGCTTCCTTACCAAGAAAGGCAGTGCTCCCCACGAGGAGAAGTATCCACACTCGGGCAAAATTCATGATCACTCTCTCAGGCAGGGAAAAGACCTACTTCTTCCCGGATTTCTTTCCTTTCCCTTTGCCTCCCTGTTCCTTGAGGAAAGCTCCCCGGTCCTGGGGAAGGGTCGAATTCCACTCCAGCAGTTCCTTTGTCAGGCGACTCACCACCTCCGGATTCCCATCAGCGACCGAGCTCTTCTCGGAAGGGTCCTTGTGCAAGTGATAGAGTTCTGGACTCTTTCCCTCGTAGTCCGTGTAGAGCTTCCACTCCCCGGAACGAACTGCGAGATCAGGAAGGTTCTTGTAATGGCGGAAGTTGGATCGATCCGGAGGGCGACGAAAAAACAGCGGGGCCGCTCTTGAACGACTCTCTTCTCCCAGGATCACCGAAGCGAGATTCTCACCATCGAAAGAAACGGTGTCGCTCGCTTTCACCTTTGCGATATCGAGAAGCGAGGGAACGAGATCCATGGCCGAAAATACCGACTCCTGGTTTCGGGTCCCCTGGGCTTCTTCGGGCATCATGCCCGGCGCCCAGGCTACCAGGGAGGAACGAATGCCTCCTTCATACAAGGTCGCCTTGTGCCCTCGAAGGGGGCCTGCCGATCCGAACCCAACTTCAGGACCGTTGTCGGAACAAATGAGGATGAGCGTGTTGTCACGCAGCTTGGGGTCCTCTCGAACCAGGTTGAGGAGTGGAGCGAGTTGCCGATCCATTTCCTCGAGGACACGGCAGTAGAGATGGCGATCTCCCCCGTCGCCCCACTGGTTGAGCGTAGGATGCATCGGCGTGTGAACATCATCGGGCCAGAGATTCAGGTAGAACGGTCGGCCCTGGGAACGCGCGAATCGCGCGAACACCACCGCCGCCTCGACAAACTTCTCGGTCACAAAGGCGCGGTCGTGCCAGATCACCGGACCATGCCCGAGCGTGTCGGACCCCAGATTGTGCATGACCGGCTTCGGGTTTCCGGGAGAATATTTCAAGGGAAGGACTCGTGCTCCAAGACCTTCAAAGTTCGTCACCGATTCATCAAATCCATACTCCGTAATCAACGGGGCTTCATGAACATCCCTTTGTCCACCCATGTGCCACTTCCCGAAATGACCGGTCGCATACCCGTTCTCCTGGAGGATGCGGGCGAGCATCGGAGCCTCCGGATCCAACCAGTCGGCGACGCCCCGTTGCGCATTGCTTTTCCGATTATTCAGGTAGGAGGTAATCTTCCACCGCTGGGGATACTGCCCTGTCGAAATGGCCACCCGGGAGGGAGAACAGATCGGTGAGTTCACGTAGAAATGCTCGAACGCGATACCCTCTTCGGCGAGACGATCGATATTCGGGGTCTCGGCATCTTCGTTCCCAAAACAGGAGAAATCGCCCCATCCCATGTCGTCGATAAAGATCAGGATGAAATTGGGAGGTGTCGGCTCCTCGGCATGGACCGGAGGGAACCATCCTGACAAGAGAAGAACAGCAGCGAAAAGAAGCGGTAGTTTTTTCATGAGAAAGCAGGAACTCAGTCCGTCGACCTGATGTTCTGACATAGCGGTCCGAAGGATGACAATGCTTTTCCCCAACGTCCATGCGTCCTGCCCCGTCTCACTTTGCTAGGAGAAGCGAGCCGGCTCGAGACGGTCATCACTGGAGGCACCGGCTACAATCTCCGCAATCCGCCGACCGGTGACCGGCCCGAGACTGAGTCCGAGCATGGAATGCCCCGTCGCCACGAGCACGTTCTCCCAACCCGGCGCCCTGCCGACATAGGGCATGCCATCCGGCGAACAAGGGCGCAGTCCCGCCCAGGGTTTGAGGCCTTCGAAATGGTCCGGTGAAAAAGCGGGAAAGAACCGACAGAAAGAATCGACGATCCCGCGAAGTCGCCTCGGATCGATCGAGAGATCTTCTCCGCAGATTTCCATCGTCCCCGCCACTCGCAAGGTCTGGTCCATGGGAGTCACCGCGACCCGCCCCTCTTTGAGAAGTGAACACAGTTGCGGAAGCTGCGTCGGGTTTGCCAGGGTAAACGAATAGCCTTTCCCCCCCTGCATCGGCAGGTTCAGCGAGAGTTCCCGTGCCAGTTCCGGAGTCCAGGCCCCACCGGCAAGAATGATCTGTCCGGCTGCGATCTCGCCCGACTCCCGAGTCGAGACAGCAGAGATCGACTCTCCTGTTTTCCGGAAACCCGTGACTTCGTCGGCCACAAATCGCCCGCCATGTTTCGCGATTCCTCGACGAAGCGCGGCGAGGAATTTCTCGGAATTGAGATGTCCATCCTGGGCGAACCAGACTCCTCCGAGTGCATTCATCTCGACATCGGGATCCAGCTCGCGAAGTCGGGCCGGATCACAGACTTCCGCCACGATCCCGAGGGCGTTTGCCGCCTTTGCCACCTCGGCTTCTTCTTCGAGACCCTCTTCGCTCTGACAAAGCATCAGGAGCCCTTTCTTCACGAACTCGAACTCCAGTTCCTCGGAAAGCTCGACGAACAGTGCCCGGCTCTCGAGACTGAGATCCCGCAACAGTTCCTGGCAATTTTCCACGTGTCGACGATTGGCATGACGCACGAACTGCCAGCACCACTTCCAGAGCGAGAGATCGAAACGAGGCCTCAGGTAAAACGGGCTACTGGGATCGAGCATCCACTTGAGCCCCTGGGTCACGACTCCGGGTGCAGCGAGAGGAATGAAATGACTGGGAACGACCATTCCAGCATTCCGGTTCGAACAGGTTTCCTTCTGCTCGACATCGCGATCGATGATGACCACCGAGTGGCCGTCGCGTGCCAGGAAATAGCCGACGCAGAGACCGATCACCCCGCCACCGATGACAAGGTGCTCCTGCAGGTCGGCTTTCGAAAGATTCGCGGGCGTGCTCATCGTTGATCAGATTCCTTCATCGATCGGCACCGATTCCAAAAGCAAAGGGTTCCGCGGGATCGATCCGAAGTGTCGCCTCGCTCGTGATGAAAGCAGACCCCGAAACGGTCGGATACACTCCGCCTTCCGGGGCGGACTCCACCGTTCCTGAAAAAACCGTGTCGAGTATTCCCGCCTGGCGCCAGGTTTCCCCTTCCGAGAGCAGTCCCTTGGCATGCAGGCAAGCCAACTTGGCGCTGGTCCCGGTTCCACACGGAGACCGATCATACTCCCGCCCCGGACAGAGCACGAAATTCTTGCTGTCGGCATCCTCCTTCGAAGGAGGCCCGAAGAGCTCGATGTGATCGATCTCTCCCCCTGCTTCTCCTGTGATGCCCGCCTTTCCGAGAGCCTCCCGAATCGACCATGCGTGCCGAGTCAGCGCCTCGACGTTCCGAAGTTCGATCTTCAGATCTTCCGGGGAATCCACGAGAAAAAACCAGTTCCCTCCCCAGGCAATATCCCCCGTCACCAAGCATCCGCCATCGAGGGCGACCTCGACACCCGATCGGTAGCAGTAGCTCCGCACGTTCTGGACGGTGACCTGGCCCGCTTCTCCCACTTCCACGGACACGGTTCCGGTGGGAGTATCGATCCGATGAATGCCTTTGCCGATGCGACCGAGATGGTAGAGCGTCACCGCCACTCCGATCGTTCCGTGGAGGCAGCCATTGAGACAGCCGACATTGTTGAAGAAGATCACGCCCGCAACCGATTCCGTCGATTCCGGCTCGGTCAGGAGCGCTCCAACGATCGCATCGTATCCTCGAGGCTCCGAGATCACCGCCGATCGCATCCAATCGTAATCGCGAGCAAAGGCCGCTCGCTTTTCCTGCATCGTCGCACCTTCGAGATCGGGAACTCCATCGATGAGCACACGCGTGGGTTCTCCACCGGTATGGGAATCGATCACTCGAAGTTGCTGGACGGTCTCAGGTCTCATCAAAGATGCCGCACACTCTGCCACCACAGGAGCTACCACATCAACAAGAATCCCGCTTTCAGGCACCGTTATGACACGATGGCAAAAAGCCCCCTCACGAGACCGCCAGGCGTGGGATCAGCGAGTCGCAACCGACTTCGATTCCACCGGGACGAAATATTCGATATAGCCGATCAACATCTCGTCCACCGTTTGGCTCCCCCACTTGACCCGTTTGGTCGGATCGGGATTCGCCCGGTTGTTGGTCGAGTTGTCAAAGACCCCGGTCACTTTCAACGTGCTTCCTTTCGGGATCCATTTCGGTTTCTTGAGATCGTAGCGAAGCTGCCAGTTGAAATCGTAACGCGGAATATCGAGGAGAATTTCCTGTCCGCCATCCGGATAGGTCACCTCGTACCGGAAGGCAGCCCCACGGGTGTGCATGTGTGGCATGAAGCTGGTCAACGGAAGATCGAAGGTGACTCGTCGGCTCATCCCCTCCTGGTGTGCTTCTGCCCCGGGAGGAATGTCGAGCTTGCGATCTGCCAGGGGTATGGTCTTCACTTCGAACTGGGGATCTTTGTCCGCAAAAACCAGGCCGAGTTTCAGCCGCTCTTTCTTCGCCTTTCCACTTGGGGTGTAGTGGATTTGAAACTGAATCTTGGCCCCTGCGGGAAGCTTCTTGGCAAAGCCTTCGGGAAACTGGTGCGAACCGTTCCCAGGAACATAAGCCGCCCAGTAGCCACCCGCCCCCTCCGCTCGCTGCCGGATGGACGCTCCCTTCTCAAACACCTGGATGATGACATGGTGAACGACATCTCGCTCGGATGGGAGAACCTCGTAGGCGCTGACCCAGCGATCCTCGGTCAGTTCGGTTTCGACGACGTCATACTGGTAGGGCATGAATCCGGTCGCCTTGATTTCGTATGCCCGACTCAATGGCACAACCAGATCCGGTTCCCCGATGCTCCATTCCGTTGGAAACTGGATGGGCTCCGGAGCATCGGCAGGATCTCCCATCGGCTTCTCGGAGGATTCCAGCCACGCCAACAGGTCCTTTTTCTCCCGCGGGGAAAGGGAGTGATCATTGATCCAGGGTGAAGGTCCTCCATCGGTCGGGGGCGCCGCAAACCACGGTGGCATGGTGCCCTCTTCCACGACCCGCCGGATCACCCGGGCGCGGTCACTGACTTCCTCCCAATCATCGAGGGCGAAGGGAGCGATCCCCCCATCATGGTGACAGCGAACACAATTCGCCTGGAGGATGCGGGCCACATCCCGATGGTAGGTCACCGTCACCGGTTCTGAATCTCCTTTCACACCTCCGAGATCGATCTCACAACCGGGTGCAGCAGTCGCAGCAATGTCCGGACGCTCCCCGGCGAGGGCCGCCTCGATCGCATCCAAGAGATAGTGATGGCGCGGCTCGTTGATACTGTAGTCGATCCCATACTGATCGTTGAAAGCGCCCCGATACAGGAGGGTCCTCCTGGAATCGAGAAGAAACACCTCGGTCGTGGTCGCGGCTTCGAGGATACGAGAAAGGCTTCGATCACGGTCATGAAGGTAGGGAACGAGGGCGACATGTTCTCCCAGCTGCTCTCGAATCTCCGACTCCTCCTCACTCGCGAAGGCGTTGACGAAGAGCATCGAGAACCCTTTCTCTTGCGACGTTTTCGCAAGCTCGAGAAGATCAGATAGAAACCGCTTACTCACCGGGCAGGTGGCGCTGGTCATGGCGATGATCAATCCGTTCTCGCCGACGAGCGAGGAAAGAGATCGCGTCTCGCCCTCGAGGGCGGCAAAGGAATGATCGGGAACCATCCGCCCGATCCCGACGTCTCCGGGCTTCAGGATTTCCGGTCCACTCGTGACCTTTTCCACCTCGGCTCGATCGATCTCGGGAGCGGCATTGGCCTCCTCGGGTAAAATTCGCTCCCCGAATCTCTTCACGAGCGAACGGACTTGATCCAACTCCGCGATTCCCAAGGTTCCGTCCTTGTCGCGGTCCACTCGATCGAACCACCTGGCACCTCCGGACTCCTCTCGTGAAATCTTTCCGTCCCCGTTCGCATCGATACTGCTGACAAACGAGTCGTAGCGCACCACGGCCTCATTGGCCGAGTCCGAGTCGGCGGCCTCCGCTGGTGAAGACTCGCCGCCTCGTTCCGGGATTCCCACGGTTTTTCGAAACTCCGACAAGGTCACCTTGCCGTCTTCGTCACGATCAAATCGAGCCCGCGTAGAGGCATCGGGAAGCTCTTTTTCATCCACCACCTGATCCTTGTTCTTGTCGTAGCGGTGGAAAATGGCTTCCTGGAGACGTTCCTGCCCCTGGACGAAACTGAATAGGGCAAAGGTGCAAAGAAGGAGGGCAAACTTCGATTTCATGGTCAAAAAGAGTTCAAGGGGAAACCCCGGCCGGGCAGATTCGTTTCTCGTCAACCCTTGAGGTTCGTTATCCATAAAGGACGTCTCGGTTTACCATTAGGTTACACTCCCCTGCTTTCGAGTCGGATCGGACCGCAAATCAGCCCCTTCCGATTCTCGACGAAAAACCGAGAATTCTCTATCGTAATATGCGAGATGATCTTTCCTCACCAGCAGCTTCAACGTAGGACTTTCCTCCGACAATCAGGGGTCGGGCTGGGATCCGCCGCTTTGTCGGGACTCCTGGGCAAGGATACAGGAATCGCGAGTGGATTGGCTGGCGGAAAAGACCTTGCTGGTTTGCCCCACTATGCGGCCAAGGCAAAACGGGTCATCTTCCTGTGCATGGCCGGCGGTCCATCGCATCTCGAGACTTTCGACTACAAACCCAAACTGGACGAGCTCGATGGCCAGCCGATGCCCGAGTCCTTCACCCAGGGGCAGCCCATTGCCCAACTGCAGGGACAGAAACTCAAGGTCCAGGGACACCTCGCCAAGTTTCGACGACACGGCAAGAGCGGCCAGCTGATCAGCGACTACCTGCCCTGGACCGCAAAAATGGCAGACGAAATTGCCGTAATCCGATCCATGGTCACGGAGCAGATCAATCACGATCCGGCCCATACTTTTCTCAATACCGGGACAGCCATCAGCGGTCGCCCTTCGATGGGCTCCTGGGTGACCTATGGTCTCGGTTCGGAAACCCAGGACCTCCCGGGATTTGTCGTTCTCACCAGCGTGGGAGGACGCAACCCGCAGCCGATTGCTTCCCGACAATGGTCGGCGGGATTTCTCCCCAGCCGTTACCAGGGGGTCGAGTTCAACTCCTCGGGTGATCCCGTTCACTATGTGAAAACGCCGAGCGGAGTATCCGAGACGCAACAGGCAAACCTCGTCGAAACGATCCGGCAGCTCGACCAAGAACGGAATCAGCTCGTCCGAAATCCGGAGATCGACACTCGCATCGCGGCCTACGAAATGGCTTTCCGAATGCAGACATCGGTTCCCGACCTGGTCGACATTTCAAAGGAACCTCAGCACGTTCTCGATCTCTACGGAGCCAAGCCGGGCGACGGGTCCTACGCCTCCAACTGTCTTCTCGCCCGCCGTCTCGCCGAGCGGGGCACTCGATTCATCCAGCTGTATCATCGCGGATGGGATCATCACGGCGATCTCCAGCGCTACATGGACATCTGCTGTGGCCTGACGGATCGTCCCACCTGGGCTCTGCTCACCGACCTCAAGCAGCGAGGCATGCTGGAAGACACCCTCGTCATCTGGGGAGGAGAGTTCGGGCGCACGCCCATGTTCCAGGGCAAAGGAGGCCCGGGCCGGGATCACCATATCAAGGGGTTCAGTATGTGGATGGCTGGTGGCGGGGTCAAAGGAGGGACCAGCTACGGCGCTACCGACGAACTGGGCTACCATGCCGCCGAAGATGTCGTGCATGTGCGGGATCTCCACGCCACCATGCTGCACCTCCTCGGCATCGATTCGGGACGGTTCACTTTCCCCTTCCAGGGTCTCGACACCAAGCTGACCGGAGTCGAGCCCGCGAAACCTGTGATGGGGATTCTCTGAACCTCTCGATCAAACCCTCCTACCGTGTCGCCACGGAGTCGACGGGAAGCTCGCTTTCCGGAACTTCGGGAAACGTGACTTCTCCAGTTGCCGCCCACTCGGCGCCACGCAACAGGCTCTCGGCGAAACCTCTTCCCGACATCGCCACCACATCGTGTCCCAGGGTCGTGTGAAAAACGCGTCCCGAGTCGTAGTCGATCGCCATGAGAAGCGGCTCATACTCTCCCGAACCTCCCGTATCTTCCTTCGCAAGAGCGGCCGCGAGAACCGTCACTTCCTCGGCCGGTCCCCGGAGGCGGTCATAAAGTTCGTCTTCGGCATGAAGCCACTTCTTGGGAAGCCCTTTCACGATGGGATGCTCGGGAGCCTGGGTCTCGACCACGAACTCGTGGCGTCGCCCATGCGATCCCCCGCGACCGGCGGTCGTGTCCTGCACCCATTTCCCCTCTCGGAGACGGAGGTAGGGGCCTGAGAGTTCACTGCGACCACCCCAGCCACCGACGGCAATCATGCGATTGTATCCATTCCACTTGGGAAAAGCGTTGTTGGCGGCATGGACACTCACGAAACCTCCTCCTCCGGCGACATATTCCTCGAGAGCCTTTTGGACAGGCTCAGGCCAGAGCTCTCCGTTGTAGTTGGAAACGACCACATCGTAGGAGGCAAAATCAGGACGCCAGGCATCCCAGGCGGCTCCGCTTTCTTCCTTGTGCTTCTTGACTGCGGCCTCCCATGCAGCCATCGCCGCAGCAAATTTTGCGTTGGCTTCGGGGGTTTTTTCTTTGCTCTTGCGGGGAGCCCGCGGAGCACCAGAAGGAGTGGTCGAAACAGTCACTTCAAACCGCCCCGAACCTTCGAAGATCTCCACAAGGACCGGGCTCGTCTCTTGCCACTTGTGATTGTTCTGCCCATCGATCAGCAATACGGAAAGCGGCTTTTTGTCCTGAGCAACCGACTCGGAAGGAGGGGTGCAGGCGGAAAAGAATACCAGCGAGCCCGCAAGCAGAATCGCGGGAATGAGGAGAGTAGTCCAAAATTTCATGGACCGACACTAGCCGACCTCTGGCCAGGTTGAAAAGACAGAATTGCGTGATTCCGCGAAATTACGGCAATCGAAGGATCCGGATGATTTCGGCAATCCCTCCCGGAGTTCGGTGAACCCCGTGGGGAGAGTCCTGAATGATCTTCTCGGAGAGAACCCCATCGATGTGCGAACTCTCGTAATCGACCACACCATCCGTTGTCTCTTCCGGCGGGAGGGGCTTGTCCTCGTTGTTTCCGATGACCGAATAGAACTTCACCCCGGGATTCAACGGCTTGTTGAGAAACTCGGCGGTAACCTGCGAAGTGGGACGCAACTGGTCCAGCGAACTCAGGTTTTTCTTGGCCATTTCGATTCCTTCCGGGGTCAGCGCGTAGGCGCTCTGCTTCAGAATATTTTTCGTGGCCTCCGCAAGCTGCTCGGGCACTTGAACCAGATTGGAAACGAGGCGGGCGGCCGGTTTTTTCGCGAGACGGCTTCCTCGATGGGGCACCGCACAGAGAACGACCCGCTCGACCTCCGGAATCGGACGGTAGTAGATCATGCGCCGAAGAACTTCTCTTTCCTGCTCGCTGACTCGCAATTCCTCGATTGGCACCTTGAAGAGCCAATTCCACTCCTCGTCTCCTCCGAACTGTGTCACCGCCTTTGCGAGGAGTCCTCCCATGCTGTGCCCAACGATGACGAGGTCAGGCTCTCGGGCTCCGTATTGATTCCGAAATGCCTGGAGTCGACCAATCGATTCCCGAAACTCGGAAGCCAGGTAGGGAATCGCAGCCCCCGTCGGATACCCGAAGGTCCAGAATTCATATCGCGCCCGCAGTTGAGGATCGGCATAGGCCTGGTTCAAAAACTTGTGCCAGGTCATCGGGCTGGAATTGATTCCGTGAACGAGAATGCAAACCTGTTTCTCCGGATCGAAAGCCGAGATGCGATACATCCCCATCCTCTCGGCATACTTTTCGAATCGCAGGAGCGCTGGAGCATTGGGGAAGAGATTTTGCCTGTCCTCGAAGTCCCGAGCCAGGGTCGCCGTGTAGTTCACTGACAGAGGAACTCGTGATCCCTGAAAAGGCAGCGTCGGTTCCCTTGTCGGATCGATCAACTGCAAGACGGGCCGTTGCGGTTCATCGAAATTCAAGATCCCGGAAACCGGATACCAGAGTCCCGTCTCCGGGATCATCGAATCGGTGGCCGTCTGGCGCTGACGAACAAGCAGGGGGGTCCCTACGCCCTCGACCTTGGTCTCGGTATCGAAGCCTTTCTTGACTCGAATGAACTCCGCCGGAAGGACCTGATCGATTGCTTCGACGTTTCTCAGGTTCACCGATTCCACTCCGATGCGAACCGGGCCCTGGGAAGTTTTGATCACCGAGAGGGCTTGATCGCCCGATTCCCAGTTCTCGGCGATCTGAACGACGGAATTCAGGACAGCTTCGTTGTAATCCTCGAGCAGCGGCTCGGGAGGGAGCTGACCTTCACGAATCTGGTTCCAGGCTGCCGAAGCATCCTCGAATGGAATCACCGGATTCCGAACCGGGTCCCAGTCCTCGCGAACTTTGATGAGCGAGCAACTGGATAGCACCAGCAGCATCGGGATCATCAAGCCCCATGTTCGGATTCTGGAAATCGCTACGCGCATTCTGTCGGTTCCTCCGCTCGTGTTGGCACCAGGCCAAGATCGGACGATCAAAAACATACGAGCGTTCCCGGAGCCGCACAACCACTGTCCCGGAAAGTTTTGTGGCATTTTTTCCTCGAAATCCCGCCTAAGTCGCGCGTATGATCTGCCCCCTATCAGAATTCGAACGCGGACATCCTAGCCCGCCTCTCATTTTTCATCATGAATTTCGTGTGCCCCACTTGCAATATCACCCTCCAGGCAGAAGCCGATCTGGCGGGAAAAACGGTCAAATGTCCCGGATGTTCCGGTCGGATTCAGATCCCGGAAGATTTCGGTGCCCCGCCCGCACCCGACGCAGCGCAAGGAGATGCAGCAGAGGAAATGGCGGATGAGTATTATGATCACATGCCCGAATTGGACGTTTCTGGCAACGCCGCAGGTCCTCACCCATCCGCCGTCAACGTCTGGATCGCCGGGGGAATCGGTATCGGGGCGACGTTCATCTGGTTCGTCGTCATGTATCTTTTCCCCGATCGCCAGTCCACGGAAGAACCCCACAATTTTGCGAGCTATCTTCGGGAGCTTTTCACCGAGCGTGGCTGGCCGCAGTACGTGACGACCTTGCTGATGTTCTGGTGTCTTGGACTGCTCATCCTCAAATGGCTCAACATCCGCAAGCAGCGGAGTGCCATGCTCATCCAGGCCCTCCCCACCGATATCGACGAGGAGATCAATCCTTCCAACCTGAAGGAGTTTCACGATCATATCATCAATTTCCCGAAGCCTTTGCGGAACACCTACATCGTGAACCGGATCCGGAAAGCGCTCGAGTTTTTCTATGTCCGGCAAAACAACCCCGAAGTCGCCCAGATGATCACGGCGCAGTCCGAGGTTGATGCCGCAAAGGTGAGCAGCAGCTACTCCATGGTGAAAGTTTTCCTCTGGGCGATCCCCATCATGGGTTTCATTGGAACCGTCCTCGGTATCGGTAGTGCCATCGGCGGTTTCGGTGCGGTCTTCGGTGCCGGAGAAGGTGGCGACATGAGCCAGATCAAGGAGCCCCTTCTCGCCGTTCTCGGTAGCATGGGAGTGGCCTTCGACACCACCCTGCTGGCGCTCGTGTTCTCCATCATCCTGAGTTTCCCCGCCAGCGGGCTGCAGAACGAAGAGGACGACCTCGTCACGGACGTGGACGAATACTGCATCGACCACCTCCTCAAGCGCCTCAACGATGGAGGTGCCTCCTCGAATCTCGGGTCCGACTCGGGACTCCTCAAGGCGATCGGAGATGCCATCGCGAGCAACCAGAAAGACATCATGGGTCGATTCGAGTCCGTCCAGAAAGGAATGTCGGAGAGCCTCAGCAATCAGACCAAGCAATACGAGAAGGTCGCCACGGCCGTCGACAAGCAACTCGAAGCCATCGGCGAACGAGCCGAGAAATACGAGGGACGCCTCGACGATGAGTTTTTCGATTCTCTCGAGAAGATTCGAACCCAGTCTGTCGGAGCGATCGAAGGACAGGTCAAACCGCTTGCGGAAGGGATTCAGAACCTCAATGCCGTTCTCAAGGAACTCAACGGCAAGCAGGTCGTGGTGCAGAAGAAAGGCTGGTTCAGCCGAGGCTAGAAAGTCCTCGATTCCTGTCTTAGACTAAACGGAACTCATGGCTAGACGATCACAAGACAACGGCGGTTCGGTGAACTTGTTTCCGTTCCTCAGTATTCTTGTGTGCATCATCGGCTGTCTGACTCTCATCATTGTCGTAATCAACCTGATCGCGATGAGCAAGGGCGAAGGCCAGACCACCGAGGAAGTGGACCGGGCCAAGGAATATGTGCTGCTCGAAAAAGAGAAGGAAGAAAAGCAGAAAGAGCTCGATGAGCTGAAACAACTCATCGAAGACCTGATCCAGCAGAACAAGGACTCCATCCAGACACGCGACAAGCTCGCAACGCTCAAGGAGATGCTGGACAACCAGGAAGAGATCGATCAGAGCCGGGAGGAGTTGATCGCCAAGTTCAACATTCTCCAGGAAACCAACACGAAACTCGTCAGCGACGAGGCCTTTCTGAAGGAAGAGATCAAGAAGAAGGAGGAAGAAATCGCGCGGCGGAAACTTCCACCCGAGGAAGCAGCACTTCAGGTTCGCCCAAGTGGAAGCGCCTCCAATACCCGCCCGTTCTTCGCCGAGATCTCTGATCGTGGCGTCTACATTCACAAGAGCCTCAGCGGGGACCCTGAGCCGATTCCCATCGCGGCCTTGAACCAGAGCAAAGAGTTCATCGAGTTGCTCAACACCGTGGCCGCGCAGCCCTACAACCGGCTCATTTTCCTTGTTCGTGGAAGCCCCGGAGCGGTCGACACACTGAACAAGGCTTCCGCCCTGGTGGGTAGCTACAACCAATCGAAGGGCACTGAGATCATTCCCGGGAAACTTCCCCTCCCCGGGGAAGGGAAAGTCGACCTCCAGATGTTTGCACAATTTCTCGAACCCTGATCGCTCTCTCGGAGAGAAACCCAACCCCGACCGAACCCCAAGATGGCAAAACGAAGAAGAGGAGAAGAGGAGCGCAGTATGGACTCCCTCATGGATGCCTTGACCAATGTGGTCGGCATTCTCCTCCTGATCCTGATCGTCAGCAGTCTGGGTATTTCTGCCGCGGTGCGCCAGGTCGTCGAAAATCTTCCCGAGATCTCAGAGGAAGAGTTGGAGGCCATGAAGGTCAGTCGTGAGAAAACGCTTCAAAACCTGGAGGATCTGAAGCAGACGCATACCAACACACTCAACAATCTCCCGACCGAAGAAGAGGCCGCTTCTCTCGCCGCTGAGCTGAAAGAATTCGAGAAGAACAACGAGGAACTCGCTGAAAAGACCTCCGACATCGAGGAGTGGAAAGCCAAGGTGGACCAGGAGAAAGAGAAGAAGGAGAAAAACGAAGAGAAAGTCACGGTTGCCGACAAGAAGAATCGTGAACTCGCTGCTATCCTTGCCCAGACTCCCGAGGTTGAGGTGACCAAAGCAAAAGAGGTGGCGATGCCCAACCCTCGTCGTGCCGACGAAGAGTCTCGTGCCTACTACCTGGTCTGCAAGAACGAGAAACTCTATTACATCGGCGACCCCTACGAGCACGCGTTCAAGATTCGCGACGTAATCGATCAGAACTTTTCCGATCTGGCCTTCACTGGGAAAGCCATCGGATCCTACACTTACTCCCTGAAGAGCCTGAAGAAAAATGATCGGGGAAGCTATCTCCCTGTCACAGAAGAGTTTCGGATTAGCAGGAGGGAAAAAGAGGCTCTCGGTTCGTGGAACACCCTGGTAGCGAAATGGTCGAGCCGAACCGGAGAAATCTACAAAAAGGAACTATCGATCGTCGATCGGATATTCGGCGATGATGACAAGGCCGAAATACCGATCTCAAAATTTCGATACGACGCGAAGAAAATCACGGAGTTCTTTGGTGATGGCAAATACGGGCCGAGAGACTTCAAATATTTCGTGACGAAAGGAAATGGCGACCGAATGAAGATGGCGCTCGGAATGAAGGAAGACGGAGGTTGGACCCCTGATCAGTTTCTCGCCGCAAATTCAGAATTCGAACAAGCCTGCAAGCGAGCCGCCATCGCTCGAAGAGTCTTTTTCTACTATTTTGTCGCTCCAGACAGCTTCGACACCTACCTGCAAGCACGAGCAAAATCGGAGCAGTTCCGGGTCGCTGCGGGTTGGACGATTTGGACTGGGGAAAAGATCGAACCCAAAGCGATTCCTCAAATGACTTCCATACGCTACAATTTGAATCAGCTACCCAAAGATGACTACATGAAGGTGGCCCAGGCCGTGGGCCCTTACATGGTGGCTGAGCTGAATAAGGAACTGACTGAAGTCGACGCACGGATTCAGGCAGCCGTTCCCAAGGAACTCAATGGGGCGAAAAAACAAGAGTTTGTCACTGCCTTGAAAGCGTCTCGTTCCGCTTGGAACGCGAGCCGGTTTCAACCGTATGTCATCAGTATTTTCCAGGCTCCCCTGGCTTTGCAGGAAGCGAGTTTCGAAAAAGAAATCGCGATCGAGATTCATCCTCCCGAGATTCCAGGCATTCGTACCTTTGCTGCATCCCGCCCACCTTCCGCTCCACCGAAGCCTCAGCCGGCCAAACCGACGCCGCCGAAGCCACCCGCTCCGAAAAAACCGACCATCATCCTCGATTAGTGCGATCCCGGAAACTACCGGGATAGAAGGAATCGAAAGGGCTTTTGGAATCGCTTCACTCTGCCTGCAGCCACTTTTGATGCAGTGGATCGAGCGGAAGCCTGGTTCTCCATCTTCCCGAGGAAACTGCCTCCATCGACCGTCTACTCGCCTCGTGAGTCTTCCATCTCCAGCGCGGCAATGGACTGCATGATCTTGTCCGCGATGAGCTGGTACTTCTCTTTCGAGTTCTTCGAGGTATCCGCGAGCAGTTCAGAAAAATCGATCGGCTCTCCCACGACCAGCGTGACGGGATGCCGTCGGATCTTCTTCTCTCCCCTTGGCAGAATCTTTTCGGCACCGAACAAACGAACCGGAAGAACCGGGACCTTGGACTTGGATACGATCATTCCGATCCCGGGCTGCCCCTCCATATTCAGTTTCCCATCCCAGGACCTCTCGCCTTCCGGAAAGATGAGAACTTTCTCTTCGCTTTTCAGCAGTTGAATGATCCGCTTGAGAACCGAGATCTCCGGTCGGGACTGGTCTACCGGCAAGGCATTGACTCTCGTGAAAATGAAATTCGCCACGGGGTGATCAAAAAGGGTCTTTCGAGCAAAATAGTAGATCGGCTCTCGAAACGCGCTCCCCACCAGCGGAGGATCGACAAAGCTCACATGGTTCGAAGCAATGATGAGCCCACCTTCATGCCCTTGCAGCCCAGCTCGGTTTTGAACCCGCAGCGAGCAGACGAAGCGAGCAAAGATCCGAGAACCTGTGTGTCCAATCCAATAAAAAAATCCCATAGCAGTAGTGGTGAGTCCCCCTCTCTTCTCTCCTTCCAAAGGGGAGTTGGACAGGCGATCTCACGAATTACGGTGAATTTCTCGCGGCAACTTGCCCGTCTGTCAACGACGACGCAACAACCCCACCATATCACGGTAGGCTTTCACCGAGGTGTATTCCTTGGGATTCGCGAGATGTCTTTGCAGAATCTCCTCCTTTCCGCTCTCCTGCTCAGGAGTCAAAGAACGGGTCGATGCCTGCCAGACGTCCAGGCATTCCGGAAACAGCTGGGAAGCTGGGACACTTCGTCGAAGAAGGCGGGTCAATCCCGCCTCGGTCTCTTCTCCCGATACCTGGGATCCAGTTCCGACAAGGCCCCGGTCCAGTTCCTCGCTTCCGGGGGCGAGCGAAGAGCCACTTCTCCAGGCCCAAAGAAGCACGACGAAGAGAAGCCCGAAGAGGACTCCATGTACCCGATAGCGTCGAATCAATTTCATTGCTCCCCCCGTCTCCTGGACACCATGGATCGTTTCGTCAAAGATAACCTTCGCCTTTCCCCCAAGGACCCAGAGGAGCAGCTCTGGGTAGGCATCCCGGTAGAGAGCTTCATTGCTGACGAAATAGCTGTCACTGGCGAGGACGATGGTTCCATCTCCCCACTCTCTCTCGACGAGGACCGCCTTGCCTTCACTTTCCCCAACAACCGTCCAGTCATCCGAAAAACCTTCAAAACGAAACTGGGAAAACCAATTGGGGAATCCAGAAGGCAGTCCCTCTTCCTCACTGCCTCGCTCAACCTCCCAGCCCTCTTCAGGCCGATCGAAATCCGTCAGGCTCTCCAGGCTGATATCCAGCTCCGACAACAAGCGAGGCCCAATGGTGGCTGCCATCATTCTCTCGAAATCGACTTCCTCGTCAGTTTCCTCGTCGGTTTCCTCGTCGGTTTCCTCGTCGGTTTCCTCGTCGGTTTCCT
>JARGNI010000113.1 GCA_029213195.1 Verrucomicrobiales bacterium | reverse complement strand
CCTTGGCTTCTCTTTGCGACTGGCTCAGAATTTAGTTTTTCGAACACACCCTAGTTACAACACGACCGGTGTCTGGATTAAAATTGGCGGTCCCGACGGGTGCTGCCCCCGCTGTCTTCACGCTGACAACGTGACGAGTCTGCTGTTTCTCTTCAGGACCTGGAAATTGGTTCCCCCAGAAGGTACTGCCCCTTCTTCCGCGGTTTAAAAGACCGCTGCATCACTATTAATGCTTTGGAGGAATTGAAATGATATCCCCGCCAGGATTTGCACCTGATCCGACACGTTGACAGCTTCGCTGCCCTTCGGGTTGCTCTCTGAGCAATCTGTCTCGCTGTGCTCGGCGCGCAGAGTGTCATGCTTCTCTTACACCACAGGGATCTGAATGTGGCAGCAGCCGTCGGTATCGCTCCGACCTCTCATCGTCTTCAACGACGCGCTAATCTATCTCAGCTAGACTGCTATTGAATTGGTAGCTCCGGATGGTAACGCTCCACCGTCTTCCGGTTATCAGCCGGGTGCTCTACTATTGAGCTACGAAGCCTCATAAAGGCGGAGGCAGAGAGGATCGAACTCTCACGGCCCTTTCGGGTCCATCACGGTTTGGCCCATCGGCTCCAATCATTCGCTTCGCATTCGGCATTTGCTTCGCAAGCCAGTTGGTCAAGACCGATAAGCACGCCAGCCTTGCGCACCTCCTGAAAAAACTGAAACTGGCTCGCCCGCTTGGATTCGCACCAAGACTTCGCAGATTAACAATCTGGCGGGCTACTATTACACCACAGGCGAATGAAACTGGTAGGCGCTGGTGGTAATGCTCCACTCGTCATCTTCCCGTCTTCTTTTTCGACGGCGGGTTTACAATCCGCTGACAGGAACAGCACCTTTCTGAATTTGGTGGCAGCCCCCGGTAACGCTCCGGGCAGTCCAGGGTTATGAGCCCCGGGTCGACACTTGTCGGACTGCGATTTGAAAATTAGTCGCGGTAGCAGGAGTTGCACCTGCTTCCTGGTGCTCCCAAGGCACCCGTCTCCACTGCTTCGACCTCACCGCGGTATACTCCGGCGAAAGCCGGAAAAAAGATTCGAGGGGCTGAGAAGGACACCCGCTCGAGTAGAAACTTGCGCCGGATTATCGCAGACCTGCGCGGCCCGCCTTCCCGACTCATTCCACGACACCGGAGACTGAGAGCCCCGCATGTCGTATTTCTACATGGCTGCCGTTTAGTTTCAGGGTCCGGCGTTAGACCCATTCGACAATCGCTACTCGACGTTCCGCCTACCGTCGACCCTGCCGGGCCACAAAGGGGTGATCACCCCACCGTGCAGCTTTCCATCAATCTTCGGAGACCTTGCGGATCTCGGTCAGATCCCGATTCCAGCCGAAGCCGGTCGGGAATTAAGCCACTTTCGCTACTGTCGTGGATGCGACTTTGCGTTCATGGAGAACAATGCGGGACTCAAACCCGCAGAATATAGATTCTTAGTCTATCGCCTTTACCAATTTGGCTAATTGCTAAGCTGCCCTTAGAGACGTGCACATCCTGTGGTTCCATTGCTTTTTGAGCAACCGAATCCCACACGCCTCCTGCCCGGCCCGTTGCCTCAGGTCTCGAACGGTGTTCCCGACTTCGGAAGGGAAATGGGAATCTCCCGACCGTCACCGATCCACTGCTGACAGGCTCTTGGCGGCAAAAGTTGCCTCGCACCTGTCGGCTGCCCTTCATCCTTAGTCGTCGATGTTTGCGTGAAGATTCTACGGGGTGCGAAACCCGACCACTGCTTGAGCATTTGCCATTCACAGCGGGAGCATCTCCCATCTTCCGACATAGCACCGCAGAATGGATATCTGCGATGCTCACAGGACTGGGTTTGCCTGGCCGTCCCCAAACGAAGGTTCGAGGCGGAAAGCCCGGGCGGACTCCCCCTTTCCCTGCCTTCCGACAGGATCATCTAACGACGCCAGGCCGCCAAATTCTAGAGTGTGAACTCAGAAGACAAGGCTCAGAGACAATGCTCTGAACCCTGCTTTTCTAAATTCGAAAAATGAATGATGAATGGAGGCGACAGGCGTTGCACCCGCCACACACTGATTGCAAATCAGTGTCGCCACTCCGGAACATGCGCCCCCATCTTCATTCATTGGCAAGCCGCCCCGGTGCTGCCCCGGGCCCTGACAGTTTTGGATCAAACAATCGCGAAGCGATTCCCCGATCTCGAAGACAATTTTTGAGTCTGGCTGAGCCAGACAAACTGCCCTGCACTGCTGGTGCTGCGACTTACAATTTCAATGACGAAAACTTTCCACGAAGTAATTTAGAAGTTGAGGATACCGATTCGAATTCCGGCGAATTGCCGCAGGGGACTAGACCTGCTTTTCTTTTGGCGCTTCGCTGTTCTGAGTGGGTTCTAGCAAAGGCGGGGCGGATGAGTC
>JARGNI010000018.1 GCA_029213195.1 Verrucomicrobiales bacterium | reverse complement strand
CTCAGGAATCGATCGATTCACCTGCAACACCGGACGTCGAGGACGACGTCCCTCCGGGTGAAGCCTTTACCCGGAAAAGATCGGCTCGTGGACGTGACCCTCATTGAGGTCGACTCGTTCTGGCCTGCCCTTGTGCATGTAGACGACCTCGGTGTGATCGAGGCCTAGCATGGCCATAATTGTCGAGTGAATATCGTGGACGTGGAGCTTGTCCTCCACCGCGTAGAGCCCGAGCTCGTCGGTTGCTCCGATCGCCTGACCACCCTTGGCGCCGCCGCCGGCCATCCACATCGTGAAGCCGGTGGGGTTGTGGTCTCGTCCATCACCTTTCTCACTCATGGGAGTCCGTCCAAATTCACCTCCCCAGATCACGAGGGTATCCTCGAGGAGACCCCGTTGCTTGAGATCCTGGATCAGGCCGACGATGGGAACGTCGACATTGCGACAGAGTCGGCTGTGGTTGCTCTCCATCTTGGAGTGGCTGTCCCACTTGCTGCCGGCTCCGTGATAGAGCTGGATGAAGCGCACTCCGCGTTCGATGAGACGTCGGGCCATGAGACACTGTCGTCCATAGACCTGGGTGTCCTTGTCATTCAGTCCGTAGAGATCCTTGATGTATTCCGGTTCGCTATCGAGATCGATGGCCTCGGGGGCCTCGGCCTGCATGCGGAAGGCGAGTTCGTAGCTTCGGATGCGAGCCTCGAGGTCCGTGTTGTCCTCCCGGGAATCGAGATGGTTGTCGTTGAGCTGCTGAAGAAAGTCGAGCTTCTGTCGCTGGCGTTCGTCAGAGACGTTCTTCGGATTGTTCAGGTTCTGAATGGGCTCGCTGCTGTTTTCGAAGAGGACCCCCTGGTGGACCGCGGGGATGAAACCGGAACCCCAGGCACGGGTTCCGTTCACGACCATGGAATTGGAATCCTTGATCACGACAAAACCGGGCAGGCTTTGGTTCTCCGATCCGAGGCCGTAAGAAATCCATGATCCGAGAGATGGGCGTCCTCCAAAAACCGAACCGGTGTTCATCTGGCAGACTCCTCCCGCATGATTGATCCCATCGGAGACACAGGATCGGATCACGCAGAGATCATCGGCGATCTTGGAATGGTTGGGGAGCCAATCGGAGATCCAGAGTCCACCTTCACCGTGTTGCTTCCAGGTTCGCTGCGATGCGAGAAGAGGGGAGTTGGCTTCTCCCATTGCCGTGACCGGTCTTTCAAAGCTGTCCGGGAGGCTCTGTCCGGCGAGCTTGTTCAGGAGAGGTTTTGGATCAAAGAGATCGAGGTGGCTGGGTCCGCCCTCCATGAAGAGCCAGATCACGTTCTTGGCCTGACCGATACGATGAGGAATCTTGGCGCCTACAGGATTGGGAGCACCCTGGGCGGAACGAAGAAGATTCTGACCTGTCAGCGCGGAAAGTGCGACGGTGCCAAATCCGGCTCCGGCACGTCCGAGAAATTCTCTCCGGGAATGAGGATGTTCGATTCGATTGCAGGACATGGGGAAAGGGGAGTTTTTAGTTTTTGGTTCCTGGCTTCCAGTGGTTGGCTTGGTCATCCGAGTGGCTTCGGATCGACTTGAAACGAAACACTTGAAACTTTTTTAGTGCAGATAGAGAAACTCGTTGGAGTTGAGGAGGGCGTGACAGAAATCGGCGACGGCAGCGAGAAGGCGGGAAGGCTGCCCTGACGAACCTGGGGTGTGGCGCTGCCACGTGGTGCCGGGAAAGGGGGGATCCGCTTTCTCTCCGCCGAAAACAAGATCGAGCAGCCCTTTTCCTTTCTCCGGTTGATGGATGAGAAGATCCTGCGGAGCAAGCAAGTCGTTGCTGAACCGGAGTCGGGCGACCTGGCCGTCCCACTGGTGGTGCTTGGTGTGGCGTCCTCCGACGAGGGTGGGAATGTCAGGGAGTCCTTCGAGTCCGCCGACGACCTGGTGGGGCACTGTGGCCGTCTGCATGGAGGCATTGGGGTCGGAAAGATCGAGCAGGTAGAAGGTAACCTTTCCCTTCGTTACATCTCCCTGGGAGGGGACTGCTGAGATCGCCGCTGCGGCAAAGAACGGGGTTTGTAAGGGAACACGCAGATCGGATGCAACCACCTCATAGATTCGATTTCCCTGGAAGTCGTCTCCCACGATCTGGAGAATGAGATTCCTGGGCTGGTAGCGCGATTTCTCACTCGTCACGCCGAGACTCCAGCCCGTGTGGGTATGAGAACCATCCCAACGACTCGCCAGGGTCTTGACGGAGGCATCCTTGTAGAGCGAGTCGAGAATGGCGACTGCTTCCACCGTGAACTGCTGTTCGGGCAGTTTCAGATCGACCAGTTCGAGGCGTTCAAACCGGCTTCCCGGCTGCAGCCAGAGGGACTTGTCTCCCTGGGCGAGATCCTTTGATTTACTGAAATGCTGCTCGATGGGGCGCAGCCCGGTCTCTCCCGGATAGGCATCCGACCCGGAGTCTCCAGTTCCCTTTCCAATGACCTCGATCTGGCTCTCGATAAAGGCGAGGGCGCCTTCGACTTCGGCGGTGAGCGGCTCCCGTCCGTAAGCAAGTCGGTAGCCGTCCTTGATCATTTCGGCGTCGGGCTGGCTTTTCCCGGCGAGGATCCGCTTTGCGAAAGCCTGGGCCCGCTTGAGAGTCCATTCTCCATTCACGAGGAGAAGGGATTGGTTCGGGCTGGTCGTGGAGACACGCTGGGGTGCGGAGGCAAATCGCGAAGGAGCGTCGAAACTGCCGATCATGGAATCCCTCGTATTGCGCTTCTTCTTCATGTAGATGCTGCGATAGGGGGAGTTGCCGTCGATCGAGGAACCGCGGTTCTCGAATTCCTGAAGTTCTCCAGAGGTCATCAGCATGGCATCCCGAATCTGCTCGGCATCGAGTCGGTGGGGTGGGTAGCGCCAGAGGAAGCGATTGTCAGGATCAGTGATTTCTTCGACACTCGTCGGTTCTCTCTGCGCGGTCTGACGATAGGTGGCGCTGGTGAGAATGAGGCGGTGGATGGCCTTCATCTTCCAGCCACCGTCGAGGAAGTCGCGGGTGAGCCAGTCGAGGAGTTCCGGATGGCTCGGTGCTTCTCCCAGTCGGCCGAAATCGTTCGGGGTCGGGACAAGGCCCTGCTTGAAATGACGTTGCCAGATCCGATTGACCATGACGCGAGCGGTAAAGGGATTGTCCTCGTCGGCGATCCATTCAGCGAGTGCGGTGCGACGACCGGTCGTTGTTTCGGTCGGCTGGATTTCCGGTTTCGGATCTCCCAACAGGGTCAGGAAGGCAGGTTCGATCGTGATTTCCTCTCCCCGCTTTTTCAGCTGGGTCACGGCCGGCTGGTGTTTCACATCGGTGGTGATGAAGGCACGTGGAAGGTCTTTCGGTTTCAGATTGTCAAAGGCGGCGAGCTTCTTCTTGAGTTCGAGATATCGTTCGTTTTCTTCCTTCTTCTTTTCGAACTCCTTGTCCCAGTTCACTCTCTTGAACTTGTGGTCGACCTGGCGCTGGACGAGTTGGGCGAGCTGCTCTTCGTAGGCGGTGCGTTCCTCTTGAGGTTTCCGGTAAATGTCCTGGACATCCTCGGGGAACTGCTTGACCACGCCCTTTCGGTTGGACTCGATCCGAGCCTCTTTCAGGGCATCCAATTCCTTTCGAATCTCAGCAGTGGCCTTCTCCCACTCGGCTTTCTGCTTTTCGTAGGCCGCCAGCTCTTCGGGAGTGGCGAGCGGAGCGTTTTCCGGCCACCAGGTCGTATTGAGAAAGGACTGCAGCGCAAAATAGTCCTTCTGCAGGATGGGATCGAACTTGTGGTCGTGACACTGGGCACATCCCATCCCAAGTCCGAGGAAGGCTTCGCTCGTCACATTGGTCATCTCGGTGAGAATGAGATCCCACTGCATCCGGGCGTTTCGTTGATTCCACTCGTAGACGCCATGGCGAAGAAAGGCCGTCCCGATGAGCGCATCGGGATTGTCGCCGTAGAGCTCGTCGCCTGCGATCTGCTCGCGGATGAACTGGTCGTAGGGTTTGTCGTCGTTGAGGGAGCGGATCACGTAGTCGCGGTAGCGCCAGGCGTCGGGACGGTAGTCGTCGGCACGATAGCCATCGCTCTCGGAGTAGCGCACGACATCGAGCCAGTGCTGACCCCATCGTTCGCCGTAGCGGGGGTGGGCGAGGAGGGTGTCGGCGAGTTGGGCGACCGCAGCGTCGGGATTGTTCTCGTAGGCAGTGACGAACTCATCGACCTGCTCCGGGGTCGGGGGAAGCCCGTGGACATCGAGAAACATGCGGCGGACCAATTCAGAAGCGCTCGCGGTGTCCGCTGGTTGAAGGCGGTTCTCTTCCATCTTCCGGAATACGAAACGATCGATCTCATTCTTCGCCCATTCCTTGCCGGAGCTCGGAATGGTTGCCTTGGCGAGAGGTTGGATCGCCCACCAATTGCGATCAGTCTGGGTGAATCCGTTTTCATCCCGTTCTTCTCCACCTTCTACCGACTCGGCCGGCCAGAAGGCTCCATCCGCAATCCATCGTTCCAGGATCGCGACCTGGTCGGAGCTCAGCTCCTTCTTGGGGGGCATTGCAAAATCGGGATCGAGCCGCTTCGTTACTTCGATGATGAGGGACTCGCCGGGCTTGCCTTTGACGAGGGCAGGGCCGGTGTCTCCTCCTTCGAGAATGAAGTCGATGTGATCGAGCCGGAGCCCCCCCTTCATCTTGTCGGCATCGTGGCATTCGAAACAGTTCTCGGCGAGAAGAGGACGAACCTTCATCTCGAAAAACTTCATCAACTCGACATCCGCGCCCCGGGAAAGGGACGGGAGAAGAAAAAGAACGGCAAGGGCTGAGGTCAGGCGAATCATCGGTTGTCTGTCTGAATCCAAAGTGTCGGGGCGGGGGAAGTCGGGTGTTCCTTCGAGGCAAAGGCGTGGACCAGGCCCTGGCGATCGCTTTCTCCCGTTTCGCGAACGAGCAGGAGAGTCACGGAGGAACCCGCATTTTCGGAAAGAAAAGCAGCGAGTTTCTCCGAGGAAACATCGATCAGGGTATGGGCCGATCCTTTCGGAATCGTAAAGCCGGCAAGTCGCGAGAACTGACTCGTGTCGATCGGCTCGGCTGAGAAAATTCCCGCATTTTCCCAAGTTACGGTATTTTCGTCCCAGTCGGCAGTGGCGGAATCGAGGAGTCCGTAGACGGAAAATTCCGAATCGGGAACCAGGGAAGAGAAGCCCAGGCCACTGGGTTCGATCTTGAGCGAGAGTTTTGCCTTCACAACCGGATCGGAGTTCAGCGATCCCAGGTCAAAGGTGAGCAAAGCGCGTCGTTCATTGCCTGCCGCCAGTTCGGTATGCTTGACCATCAGGAGCGGTCCACTCCCGGCTCCGTTGTGAGCGTTGTCGCGACGCACGAAGGCGTCTTTCCCTGATCCATCGGCAGTCGAGATCGGGATCCAGTTCCCGCTGGGTTTTGGAGGCAGGGGAGAACGCTCGACCTCCTCGTCCGGGGACCCCGGAGACTGCCCGAAGTGAAGGGATTTTCCACCCAGGACATGTCGGGCCTCTTTTTGATCCTCTTCGAGGACTTTCACTTCCCCATCGAAGACGAAGACATGCGAATTCCCCATGGGAGTGCTGGTCACACCGAATTTGGTTCCCAGGTCGATCACCTCGAGGCGATCGGTGTCGATCGTGAACCCATGAGCGGAATCCGGGACATCGGCGACCACCGAACCCTCGAGGAGGCGGCAGCGCATCGCGGAATCGACCTGGAGGCGGGTGGGCGCTTCGAGGGTGACGGTTGCTCCGCTATCGAATCGAATCGTCGCCATTCCTTCGGCGAGAGAAAGCAGACCCGGGCCGAGTTTGGCTCCTTCGCGTGTCGGCAAATCGGAACCTTCCCAGCGACATCCCTCGGCCTCGATCAGGGTGGCGACGGTCGGAACGGACTTTTCTCCGGAAAAAAGAAAAGCGAGCGCGCCGAGCAGGGTCATCACCGCGGCCGCGGCCCATCCCAGCCAAGGGGTGCGATCGGATTTCCTTGGAGGCGAAGAAGTAACCGTAGGCGAGGCCAAGTCGGTCATCAACTCCCGATCGGCGAGAAGCTCGGCATGAAGCCAGCGTTGCTCGACATACTGAGCGAGGAGATCCCCGTCCTCGAGCATCTCTTCCTGGAACTGCTCCCACTCGGCCTCCGTGAGGCGGCCTTCAAGGGACTGGTCGATGCGGGGGTCGGGGTTCATGCCGTGCCGGCCTCCATGGTTTCGGATACGCACTTTCCGAGTACGGAGCGAATCCGGCTGAGCAGCCGATAGACAGCGCCCTCGCTGCGATCGGTCTCTCTCGCGATTTCTTCAATTTCGAAACCTTCGAAGTAGCGGAGAAGGACGGTTTGGCGGTGGGCCTCGGGCAGTTTGTGCAGGCAGGCCTTCAATGCCTCCGACCGCTCGTCGAGCTGCGTTGATTGTCGATCGATTTCGGCGGCAATCGACTCGATCAGGGCCGGGTCAGTCGCATAACTCGGCTTGCGCTTCGCGGAGCGGCGGTAGTTCAGAACCTGGTGCAGTGCGATTTTTCTGGCCCAGGCGACGAAGTTGGTTCCCGTTTCGAACTGGTCGAACTTTTTCCAGAGAGTGAGCCGGCAGGCCTGTAGGATATCCTCGGCATCGGCATGATCGTTGACGAGGGTATGCACGTAGGCCGCGATCGAGTTCTCATGCTCGTTGAGGAGGAGGAGATACTCTTCCGTGCGAGCGCTGGAATCGGGGTTTTCCATCTCAGTTCTTATCAGGTCCGGCTCCTCGTTTTTTTGGACATTCTTTTTCAGAATTCTCTCTTTTCCTGGAAAAATGATCAGGTCTCGGAGGGTTTCTGCGCATTTTTCCTCAGGGTGCCTGGGGTCTTTCCCGTGGCCTTCTTCACCACCTGCCCCAGGTACTCCTGGTGACGAAATCCACTGCGATCGGCGATTTCTGCGAAGGGAATGTCGGTGGATTCAATCAGGAGAACGGCCCGCTCGACCCTTCTCTCGAGAATGAACTCACGAATCGATTTCTTCATCGCTTCGCGAAATCGCTGTTGGAAAAGCGTCCGGGAAATCCCGACGGCACGGGCGATGGACTCGTTGGTCAACGAATCGGCGAGATTCTCCCGGATGAATTGCACTCCGCGAGCAACGACGGGGTCATCGATCGCACGGACGCGGGACGACTCCCGCTCGACCAATCCGTTGGGGGGCACGAGCAAGGGCTTGCGTGGGGCTTCTCCTCCATTCAGAAGATGCTCAACGAGGCGGGCGGCTTCGAGCCCCACGTTGAAATGTCCACCGCGAATACTGCTCAATGGGGGATCGCTGAGCTCACAGAGGGCGAGATCATTATCGACTCCGACGACGGCGATCTCCTCCGGTACGGGAATTTCTTCCGAGAGACAGGCTTCGAGCAGTTCGAGTCCTCGCTGATCACTGCACACCATCATCGCCGTAGGCTTGGGCAGGTCCCGGAGCCATTGCTGGAGGCGTTGAAATTCATGAGGCGTTCGCGAGTCCCGGGTGCGTGGAGATTGAAATTCGTGGAAGCTCAGGCCGTCACGCGAGGCCTCGCGAAAGGCTTCCCCTCGACGCTCGGACCAGTTTTCTCCTGCGATTCCACAAAAGGCGAAGTGTTGGAAATCGCGATCGAGAAAATGCCGGGCTGCCATCGTGGCGATCGCAATGTCGTCGACGTGCACGAGCGGGAATGGGTTGGGGCAGACTCCGAGGACATCGACCACGGGGATGTCGAGTTTCTCCAAGCGTGTCCGGGTTTCCTCATTCTGAATCCGGGCAATGATTGCGTCGCCCTCCCACTCATCGAGCCATCCGGGAATCGCTTCGGTCAACCCGCTGGCCCCGTGGAAGAGCTGCCAGTTGGCGTTCTGGCGCGAGAAACGGGCGATCCCCTTCAGAATTTCGCGTCCGGAACCGTGAGAGGTTTCGACCAGGAGAGCAACACGACGACGGGGCAGTTCAGGCATGATTCTTCTTCGTCCGATCTCTACAAAAATGCCCCCGCTTTCTCAAATGCAATTCATTGCCTGATCGCGGCGAGCCCGGCTACGCTGATTCCTCATGGAGAGGTGCGAGACAGCCCCAGGTAAGGCGAATCTGGAGACAACGGTTTGGGCCGTTGCGCCGGGCCGAATCAACCTGATTGGGGAGCACATCGACTACCTCGGTGGTAAGGTCATGCCTGCCGCGATCGATCGTCATATCGTGATCGAGGCGACCCCGATTTTCGAGGATTTCTGCGAGGTGACCACGGACTTTGGTGGTGAAGAAAGGAAGGGGCGAATCGAGTTTTCCGACCTGAGACCGCGGGTCGCGGAGTTGGAGAAATGGTTGAATTACTTCATCGGGATTCTGCACTTCACTTCCGAGGAGGGGAGTCGTCTTTCCGGATTCTCGGCACGGATTTCCTCGGATCTCCCTCCCGGGGCCGGGCTTAGCAGTAGTGCAGCCCTCGAGACCGCTTTCTCCCTCGTCCTGGATTCGATTGCTGGGGTGGAAAGGACTGTCCTGCAACGGGCTCGCCTCTGCCAGCGAGCGGAGCACGAGTTCGCGGGAGTGCCGTGTGGGATTATGGATCAGATTGCGGTCGGCGCCGGTCGGGCTGGCACTGCGCTCTGCCTGGATTGCGACAAGGAGGAGTGGAGCGAGATCTCTCTGCCTTCCTCGTGGGCGCTATTGATCGCGGATACCGGGGTGCAGCATTCGCTCGGTGATGGGGAATATCGCAAGCGTCGCGAGCAATGTGACCGAGTTCTCCAGATCCTCGAGGCCGATTCCTTTCTCGAGTTCACGCAAGAAGACCTCGAGAGAAATCGCGATGCCCTGGGTGATCTTCTCTTTCGGCGTGCTCGGCATGCCGTTTCTGAAATGGAGAGGGTCGATCTCTTCGCTGAGGCACTCGAGAAGCAGGATGCGAAATCGGCCGGGCATTATCTCAGGGCCAGCCATGAGTCGCTTCGAGACGACTACGAGGTCAGCTGCGCCGAACTCGATGCTCTCGTCGATTCCGCCTACGAGTTCGGCTCCGAACGAGGCCTCATCGGTTCTCGGATGACGGGAGGTGGTTTCGGAGGCTCGACGATTTCACTGGTCGAGCAGGATTCCGCCGCTCTGCTGCAGGAATATCTCCGCAAAAACTATTCCGAAAAGTTTGGACGTGAACTCAATTGCTTTATAACAAGACTGGTCGACGGAGCCTCCGTCGGACCGGTCCAACCCCCACTTGTTACCCTATGAGAACCCTTGTCATCTCTTCCGCGCTCCTTATTCTTGGAGCTATGCTCAGCTCCTGTACTGACGATTCTGATAATAACGCCTCTGGCAGCGACCTGGAACCTGGAGTCTCGGGACCTTCCAGCGTGGAGACCGAAATCTATGGCAAGATGCCGAATGGAGAGGAAGTGAAGATCTTCACCCTGACCAATGCCAACGGACTTGTTGCCAAGGTTACCGAGTATGGAGCCATTCTCGTTTCCCTCGAAGTTCCGGATCGCGATGGAAAACTCGCGGATATTACTCACGGCTACGATACGCTGGAGGGGTGGCTGACCAATACCTCCTACTTCGGCGCGACCGTAGGTCGGTTTGGAAATCGAATCGCCCACGGGAAGTTCACTCTCGATGGCAAGGAATACACGCTTGTGACGAATAATGATCCGGGAGGCATCCCCTGTCATCTTCACGGGGGAACCAAGGGTTTCGACAAGGTTCTCTGGAAGGGGGAAATGTTCGATCGGAAGAGCAGCCGTGGTGTCACACTGCGATACGTCAGTGCTGACGGTGAAGAAGGTTACCCCGGCGAGCTGACCGTCGAAGTGACCTACACCTTGAACGACGACGATGAACTGATCTGGGAAGCAAAGGCAACGACCGACGCTCCGACTGTTCTCAACATCGTCCATCACAGCTATTGGAATCTCAGTGGAGATGCGACGACTTCGATCAATGATCACGAGCTGACCCTGGACGCCGATCACTATCTCGCGACCAACGCGGGTCTGATCCCCACCGGGGAAGAAGCTCCGGTCGCCGGCACGCCGATGGATTTCACGACTCCGCATCTCATCGGGGAGCGAGTCGAGGCTGACTTTGAAGCGTTGAAGTTCGGTGGGGGATACGATCACGCATGGGTGTTGAACGAGGGAGACGGGGATCTTACGAAAGCCGCTACGCTCGTCGATCCCGAGACCGGGAGGGTTATGGAAATCTCCACCAACCAGCCTGCGATCCAGTTCTACGGAGGGAATTTCCTCGACGGAACCGTCACCGGAAAAGGTGGGGTGAGCTATGAGCATCGCACCGCGCTTTGTCTCGAGACCGAGGGCTACCCCGATGCTCCCAACAATCCCGACGCGCCTTCCGCAGTTCTCCGCCCCGGGGAGACCTATCACCACAAGATGGTGCACTCCTTCTCGACGAAGTAATCCGGCTCTCCTTCCGACTTTTCTGAATCGTTATGATGACCTTGCTCACCTTCGTATTTTTTACCGCGCTCGTTGCGGTCCTGACCTGGTGGATTACCCGGGGCAAAGGGACCAGTACCGAGGACGGGTTCTTCCTCGCAGGCCGGAGCCTCACCGGATTGGTCATTGCGGGATCGCTACTCCTGACCAACCTCTCGACGGAGCAGCTGGTCGGTCTCAATGGCGGTGCTTTCGCCGACGGCCTCTCTGTTATGGCCTGGGAGGTCATCGCAGGTTGCTCGCTCGTGGTCCTCGCGCTCTTTTTCCTCCCGCGCTATCTCAAGTCGGGGATCGCGACTATCCCGCAATTTCTCGAGGAGCGATACGATTCGAAGGTGCGCGCGCTGACGACGGGGATTTTCATCGTCGCTTACATGCTCATTCTTTTGCCGTTCGTCCTTTTCAGTGGAGCTTCGGCGCTGGCCTACATGCTCGATCTGCCCAATCTCCTCGGGCTGAACGATGCCGCGACGATCTGGACGGTGGTCGCGTTCATTGCGATCGTGGGATCGGCCTACGCGATTTTTGGAGGCCTTCGCGCGGTTGCGGTTTCCGATACCTTCAACGGTCTCGGCCTCCTCATTGGGGGACTCATGATCACCTGGTTTTCGATCCAGTATGCGGCGACGGATGGACAATCGATCGGGCAGGTGTTTCGTGAAATTCAGACGGAGAATCCCGATGCCTTCGCCTCGCTCGGAAAAGAAGGCGAGGATGTTCACTGGCCGACCCTTTTCACCGGAGTGCTGCTCCTGAACTTTTTCTACTGGTGCACGAATCAGCAGATCATCCAGCGAACCTTCGGGGCGAAGAACCTCGCCGAGGGACAGAAAGGCGTCCTCCTTGCTGCTTTCTTCAAGATCCTTGCGCCCATCATTCTGGTGCTGCCAGGAATCATCGCGTTGCACATCGCGACCCAGGATGCCG
The DNA here is from genome assembly GCA_029213195.1 of Verrucomicrobiales bacterium. GTDB lineage: Bacteria > Verrucomicrobiota > Verrucomicrobiia > Verrucomicrobiales > DEV007 > Arctic95D-9. The sequence continues at coordinate 95,211 of JARGNI010000018.1, read as the reverse complement.
AGTTCAACCAGACCCTTCTCAATGATGCCGGAGAGCGGGATGGGTCTCGGGTCTACGGTTCGCTCGTGCGTCTCGTTCTTCCCGGAGCCCTCACCGGATTTTTTGCCGCTGTCGTCGTCGGATCGATTCTCTCGACCTTCAACTCGGTGCTGAACTCCAGTGCCACGCTCTTCTCGCTCGGAGTTTACAAGAAAGTCATCAACCCCTCAGCCGCGACCGAGCAGGTCGTAAAGTCGGGTCGTGTTTGCAGTGCCATCGTCGCGGTTTGCGCAGCGATCGGAGCCCCCCTGATCTTCATGGGACAGGATGGGATTTTCGGTTACTTCCAGAAACTGAACGGCGTCTATTTCATTCCCCTCCTCGCGATCATCCTTGTCGGAATGTTCAACAAGCGGGTCGATGGTCACTCGGCCTTCATCACCATCCTTGTCGGTCTCTTCTTCATGGTGTTGGGGACCTTCTTTCCGGGGCAGGAGGTGAAAGAAGCAGGTGAAGTGGTGAGCCGTGGATGGATGCTTGATACCTTTGCTTCCGGCTACCACTACATGGGTGCCGTTTTTGCGGGGCTTATCGTTTTGCAACTGATCCTCGGTCAGAAAATGAAGCGGGATACCCCCTATGTGCAGCAGGATGCAAAGAAGGTCGACCTCACTCCGTGGGGTCCGGCCAAGGCTGTCGGGATCGGACTGATTGTCGTTGTCCTCGTGCTCTACGTCTCGTTGGCGTAGGGCCCTGGGCTCCATCTGTTCCCGTCTTTGTTCTGCCTCCTTTCTCGAGGCAGGCGCCTACCCTGTTGAATGGTTCGCCTAACCCTGTTGAATCAGGCGTAGAATGGGGCGACAGCATGAAATGGCGATCCCGTTCGACAACACCTATGCGCAACTTCCGGAGGTTTTCTTTTCGAAAGGGAAGCCAGCTACCGTTCCGAAACCAGAATGGGTTCGGGTGAATGTCGAGCTCGCTTCGGAACTGGGAATCGATCCGGAATGGTTGAGTTCTGAGGCCGGTTTGGGAATCTTGTCAGGGAATGAATTTGCCGATGGCTCGGAGCCACTCTCGCAGGCCTACGCCGGGCACCAGTTCGGTGGCTGGGTTCCGCAGCTTGGGGATGGTCGGGCCATTCTCCTCGGTGAAGTCGTGGATGGCTCCGGGATTCGTCGTGACATCCAACTGAAGGGATCCGGTCGCACGCCCTACTCCCGAGGCGGTGATGGAAAATCGCCACTCGGACCCGTCCTTCGAGAATACATCGTCAGCGAGGCGATGGCGGCCCTGGGCGTCCCGACGACCCGCGCTCTCGCTGCGGTCTCGACGGGAGAACCGGTCTATCGCGAGGAGGCCCTGCCAGGCGGGGTCTTTACCCGGGTCGCCTCGAGTCATCTTCGGGTGGGCACCTTTCAGTATTTCTATGCCCGAAATGACCGCGAGAGCCTGCAGGCCCTCGCCGACTATGCCATCGCACGTCATGATCCCAGTGCGGCGAAAAGCGACGAACCCATCCTCTCGTTTCTCGAGGGCGTCGTCGAGCGACAGGCCCGCTTGATTGCCCACTGGATGTCCCTGGGATTCATCCATGGAGTCATGAACACCGACAACATGACCGTTTCCGGGGAAACGATCGATTTCGGTCCCTGTGCCTTCCAGGATGGATTTCACCCGGAGCGGGTTTTCAGTTCCATTGATCGACAGGGGAGATATGCCTGGATCAATCAACCGGCAGCAGGCCAGTGGAATCTGGCACGACTCGCGGAGTCCCTTCTCCCGCTCCTGCCTGGTGAGGAGAAAGAAAACGTCTCGGCGGTGGAGCAGGCTTTGACTGGATTCGGGAACCAATTTCGTCAGGCCTACTTCTCCCGATTCCGGGCCAAGTTGGGGATTCGAGAATCGGGGGAGAAATCGGAGGACTTCGTCGAGAAGACGCTGGGGATGCTCGGCGAGGAGGAGACTGATTTCACGATTTTCTTCCGAGAGTTGACCCGGAGTGCGGATGGAAGTTGCGCGAGTCCGGAGTCCCTGTTTTCCGACGGCGAGATGTTTACCCGCTGGAAAGAGGAGTGGAACGAGGTCGGGGGTGAAACAGGTCCTGATGTGTCCGTCATGAAGCGCAGCAACCCGGTTCGGATCCCGCGGAACCACCGAGTCGAGCAGGCGATCGACTCCGCCCAGGGAGGCGATTTGCAGCCCTTTCACGATCTTGTCGATGCGCTCGTCCATCCCTATGATGAGGATGCGAGCCTGACAAAGTACGAAGAATCACCGAACGCTGCGGAGCGAGTTACGAAGACCTTCTGCGGGACCTAGGGCTTTCTCAAACCTGGCCTTCACGACGGAGGGCGCAGTAGGCGATTGCTGAAACGATCAACCCGATCACGGCTCCTCCGGCGAGGCCTTGCGTCACGCCCTGGCCGACCCCGTAGGCGACAGGATTGAATCCGGGCTGCATTCCGCTGAAGGAAACGCTTCGGTAGTAGTCGGGCAGGAGCCGACCCAACAGGTAACCAATCATCCCACCAATCCCGGAGAAGAGGAGCGAGGAGGCTACGACGATACCAAGTGATTTCAGGTAGATCATGCAAGAGCGCTCAGGACTCGGTTTTTCAGGGAGTCGGTCAGCCCGAAAGCCTCCAGCTCTTCGGTCGCTTTCTCCCTGTCGATTTCCCATCCGGATCCCAGCCACGCGTTGAGTCGAGTCGCGACGGCCGAGTCGGCGAAGTCCTTGAGCGAAGGGTAGACTTCTTCGAGGAAGGATCGGATCTCGGGGGAGCGGGTGAGGATGTAGTTCTGATGATACTTCTCGGCGTAGGTGAAGAGCGTCGCCTCGACGAGGTGGGTCATGATATGCTCGGGGTCGATTCCCAGCTCGGCTGCTGCCTTTTCGCGGGAGGATTCGGCAGCTTCTTTTTGCGTGGCGTTGCGATAGAAGATCACATTGCGATACTGTCGACCGGGGTGATTGCGCTCGGCGTTGTGGGAGTTCCAGAATCGTGTCAGCAATTCCTCGTATCTCACCTGTTTCGGGTCGAAGTCGATCGAGACCGATTCGGTATGGTCTCCCATCGAGCGATAGGTGGGAGCGTGTTTCGTCCCGCCGCAATAGCCGGATCGAACGCGAAGAATTCCAGGAAGGCTTCCGAACTCGGAATCCGGTCCCCAGAATCAGCCGAGGCCAAAGGTGGCGGTCTCATACTCGATCTCGGAGAGGGTTCGGTCGTGGGGGAGTGTCGTCGCAGTGATTTCCGAACACTCGATGGGAAGGGCCTCGGCAGGGGCGCGCAAACTTTCGAACATGAGAAACTCTCGACCGGTTCTGAATCCCCGTCAAACCGGGAGGAAAAAACTCGGCAGGGAAAGTCGATCTGGGGAATACTGGCTCGCCTATGATCCAGAAAATTCGTCCCTCTGTGTGTATCGATTCCGTCTTCGAAGGGGTCGCCCTTCCCGAAGCATGTCGAAAGGTGGCGGAAGCTCAACTTCCGGCGATCGAATTCTGGTCGTGGTGGGACAAGGATCTCAGCGAGTTGGAGGATTCTGTCGCGGAAAATGGGCTCACCATTTCTGGTTGTTGCACGAAATTCGTCAGTCTTGTCGATCCAGGCTTGCGGGAGAGCTATCTCGAAGGTCTCGCGGAATCCCGGGAGGCAGCCGAGCGATTGCAGGCTCCTATCCTGATTTCGCAGGTGGGCGATTTCCGGGAGGGCGCTTCCCGGGAGGAGCAGCGAGAGTGTCTCATCGAGGGTTTGCGGGAGGCCGCCGCGGTGCTCGAAGGAAGTGACCAGACGCTCGTCATCGAACCTCTCAACGAGCGGATCGATCATGCTGGATACTTCCTGATCCGAAGCGACGAGGCCTTCGAGATCGTTCGTCAGGTCGGAAGCGAGAAAATCCAGGTCGTCTTTGATATCTACCACCAGCAGATCAGCGAGGGCGATGTGATTCGGAAATTCACCGAGAATATCGACCAGATCGCTCACTTCCACGCGGCGGGGAATCCCGGGAGGCATGAATTGCAGTCGGGGGAACTCCATTATCCGAATATCTTTTCGGCGATTGCGGACACGACCTATGAAGGTTTTGTCGGATTGGAATATTGGCCCGTCGATCCGGACCCCGTTGGGGCGCTTCGGGAAGCCGGAAGTTGGTTTGCCAAACTCAACGGAGGAGAGAAATGAGATTCTTTGAAGTGGCCTGGTTGGGAGTTCTGTGTTCGATGTTGGCTTCCGCCGGGGCGGAAGAGAAATCAAAAAGAGCGCTCCCGCATATCGTGGTCATCCTCGCTGACGACCTGGGTTGGGGCGATCTCCAGTGCTACCAGGAGGATTCGAAAATCCCAACACCACGCCTCGATCGCCTTGCGGCCGAGGGGATGCGTTTCACGGATGCCCATACACCTTCTTCGGTTTGCACCCCGACACGATATACTCTCCTGACAGGACGCTATTGCTGGCGCACCAGCCTGGAAAAAGGCGTTCTCGATGGCTTCGGACCTCCGCTCATCGAGTCGGAAGTGACCCTCGCCTCGATCTTGAAAGAGAAGGGGTATCGTACGGCCTGCGTCGGGAAGTGGCACCTGGGAATGCAGTGGCACAGTATCGAAGGCGAGCCGATCGGGCGTCGAGGCCCGCAGCGGTTCCGGTCAGGGGAAGGAGTTGATTTCGAGCGGGAAATCAACGGTGGCCCCAATGACGTGGGCTTTGATTTCTACTTCGGGATTTCCGCATCGCTCGACATGAGTCCCTATCTCTATCTCGTCGACGGTCGAGTCGAGAAGCTTCCCACCGAGTGGCACGAAGAGATCAAGGGTACGGATTTTCTCAATGGAGTACCCGGAGTAAAAGCGCCCGGCTTTGCAGTCGAAGATGTTCTCGAGCGATTCGGGATCGAAGCCGTCAAGGTCATCGAGTCTCATAATCCGAAAGACGCTCCCTTGTTTCTCTACCTTCCCCTGAACTCACCCCATCTCCCTGTCGCTCCTGCTGGGATCGCGGAAGGGATGAGTGAGGCGGGCTTGTACGGGGATTTTGTCTGGGAGACCGATCACACAGTCGGTCGAGTGCTCGATGCGCTCGCTGCCAAGGGCATGGAAGAAGACACTCTCGTGTTATTCACGAGTGACAATGGGGGGCTTTGGCACTGGTGGGACTTTCGGGCTGCGGATGATGGAGGAAAAGTCCCGTTCACGAAGCGCGGACAGTATGTCAAAGATTTCGGTCACCAGAGCAACGCAGATTGGAGAGGGACCAAGGCGGACATCTACGAAGGCGGACACCGTGTCCCTTTTCTCGTGCGATGGCCCGCCGTGGTCGAGCCTGGTCAAGTTTCCGATTCGCTCGTCGAATTGACGGACGTCTATGCGACTGTTCTCGACATTCTGGGCTTGGATAACACGGACCCGATTTCAGGTCAGGACAGCTTTTCTTTCCTACCGACTCTCGAAGGAAAGAAAACAGCAACTCGACCCTTCTCCGTGCACCACTCCCTTCGAGGAATGTTTGCCCTGCGAGAGGAAGGATGGAAGTTGATCGAAGGCCGCGGCTCGGGTGGCTTTACTCGCCCGAGAGGTGCGGAATCGTTTGAGGGAGGACCGGAGGGTCAGCTCTACGACCTCTCGACCGATTTCCAGGAGACGACAAATCTCTGGGAACGTGAGCGGGATCAAGTCAAGGAAATGAGAAACAGGCTCGAGCAGATTCGAGAAACCTCAGCCCGCCGTGTTGCGGGTCTCGAGGACTGATTTGGGTTCAGTTTTCTCGCCGAGTCCTCGCAGGAGGAACAGGGCAAGCAGCGGAAGCAACCAGTGGGGAGTGCGGACAAATGTTTCGGCCAACCACGGGTCGAGACCGAAGAGCGGCTGCTCCAGTCCGATGTGGGACGCGATCCTCGCAAGCGCGGTGAGCCCGCCCCAGGCGACCATGTAGAGCAGGCTGATTTCTCGGAGTCGGGGTACAAAGAGTGTCCCCGCGACGAGGATGTCGAGCCATCCTGCCACAGTCAGAAAAATGAGAGCGGTTTCCTGGCTCATGAAGAGCAGTTTCATCGTCATCGTCTGGTAGGACAGGGGGACGGGATGGACGCCGGCCGCATAGAGTCCATGACCAAGGAAGGTCATCGCTGCTGCGATGAAGAAGAGTAGCCCCCAAACACGAGGCCATTTTTCGAGTCGTGATCGGAGAATCCAGGCAACGGGAGTGACGATCTGCAGGGCATGTTCGATCGCCATGCCAAACTGATATCCGGAGGCCACCCAACGACCAAGGCCGTCGAGAAGGAGGACGAGAGTGGCGATGCTGAGGAGAACTGCGATGGGATTTCCGCGAAGAACCCAGAGGAGGATCGCGACCCCGATGAGGAACAGCCCGATGACGTCAAACAAGCGGGAGAGAAACTCGTCGGAGTGGAGAGCGACTTTTTCCCAGGGGATTCCTGCGATCGATTCGAGAGGAGCCGCCCACCAGTCTTCGTTCCAGGCCACGCTGCGAAGAGGTGAATCCCATCGCATCGTCAACCAGCCGCGGGCCGCGAGGGTGACGGAAACGCAGAGCTTCAGCAGGAATCGCCACGTCTCGAGAGACACCGTGAGAGATCTCAGGGGCATGAGAAAGGGAATTAGTCGGCTGGGATCTCGAGAACGGCGCCCCCTTTCGGCTCCCAAAGAATCACGCCCTCAGGGGTTTCGAAAGAATTGTCGGAAGTCACCGGTTGAATGCTCGATGGCTTCTTCACCCGGACGGTCTTGATCTGCATCTTCTCGGGACTGACCTCGATCCAATCGATGCCGTTGAAAGACTCGGTCGCGATGGTCCAGGACTTGGCGTCATCTGCCTTGCGAAGCGGGGCACCCCAGCAGCCCTCTCCAATGAAAACCGTAGCCTTCGGATCCTTCGGTGCGGCGGAAAATCCTTCGTCACCTCGCGGATCGGGCTTGAGGGGGAGAGTGCGCTTCATGACGTGGGAATCCGACTCGAGGGCAAGGTCGAGCCCGAACTGGTAGAACGTCTCCGCCCAATGCATCGGATTTTCTCCTTCTGATTTGGCACTGACGTGAGGACGCATCGGTTTGTGATACCCCGCGACGAGGTGGGTCCTGTTTTTTGCATGTTTCTTGAGGTCCTTCTCGAGCCATTTCTTCTGCTTCCCGGAAGCAGGAATCTGGCTGTTGAGAACGTAGTAGCGCAGCTGTTCGTCTCCAATGTCGAAGGCGTAGTAGACATGCTCCGGGGTGTCGAAGAGACTGGGAACGGAAGCGGGACGGGACTCGTGGTTCCCTCGATGAGGCAACAGGGGGATCATGCGACCGTCTTTCGTGGTCGTGTTTTGCCAGTCGTCGAGCCACTCCTGCCACTCCATGGCGTTGTCCTTGTTGATCATGTCACCGGTGAAGGCAATGAAGAGAGGGCGCAGTTTGGCGGCGGTCAGGTTCGCAGCAATCCGAACGTCGCGGAAATTCCGAGAGTCTCCTCCTGCGACAAAGGTGAAGGTTTTCGCTTTGTCAGGGGCGGTGGTGAAATAGAAACGAGGGCTGACTCCTTTCTCATCCTCGATGCAGAAGTAGTAGGTTGTGTCCGGTTTCAGGTCTTCCAGCCGAACAAAACAGTTGTTCATGCCATCGAAGTCGTTGCTGTGATCGATCTTTTGCTTCTCGGGATACTTTCCTGCGTTTCGTCCTTCATCTTTCTCACCAAAGTGAACGACCCCAGGCGAGCCCTCGACCTGGTTCCAGGCAATCACGGCTTCCGAAGTGGGATCCCCGGTCCAGACCACGCGGTACTTGTCGGTTGCCGAGCGAGTGGAGGAGTCGGCCTGCGCCGGTAAATGGATCGCAAGGGGGAAAATGGCGAGAAGGGCAAGCTTTGAGAGAGGTCCAGGCATGGGAAGAGGGTTGGGGGGGGAGCAAAGGTAATCCCGAGATCGTTGTTGAGGAAGGGATTTTTGATCCGAATGAGGTCATCGTAGGGACGCGGGCGCGGTGAGTTCCGGATGGACAGGAGCGACTTCTCCTCGCACAATCTTGAGTTGGTCGATGAGAAAGTCTCGTGCTGTCATTCTCGAAGAATTGAAGAGATCGCCTGGCGATTGGACAATTCGGATCGAAGCGATTGAGGCTTCGCTGCGAGATGGCGATTCCGAGGGAGCGCGACAACTGGTGCGAGAGGATCCGTCTCCGGATCCCGTGCCTCCCGAGATCCAGGTAAGACTGCATGCCCTGCTCACTCAGGGCGTCTCGGAGGAACAAACTTCCGAGGAAGAGCCCGTGGACTCCGTGGCCGAGAACGAGTCGGAAGTGAAAGCCTCCGATGCAAAGTCGCCGGAGAGAAAGATCGAGGTCGTGGCACCCGAGACTCGCGAAGAGGAGAAAGAGCCAGTAGCTCGCGAAGAGGTCGTCGATTCAGAGCCCAGGGAAGAAGAGGAAGAGACGAAGGCAGAGTCGGCCCCGCCCTGGGAAGAGAAGAAAGAAGGAGGGTTGGGTGCTCTTCTCGAGGTGGAAGCCGCTTCCCCCCGCAGGAAAACTTCTTCCCGGGTCACCAAGCGGGAGAAGATTGAAAAGGTTCCGAAAGTCGACTTCCAGACCGCGATCGCTCGGTGGCAGAACTACGACGGGGATCTCAACCTTGTCGAAGCCGAATATGTTCCTCCGCAGGAGACGTCCTATTCCCGCGAGAGGCTCTCCTCCCTCTCCACTGCGATTTTTGTTCATCTCATTCTCTTTGTTCTCATCGGTCTCGTCGCGGTGACGGTTCCGCTTCCCAAGCCTCCGCAGTTGATCGTTTCGGTGGTGCCCGACCGCGACTCCGAGATCGTTGCTCCGCCGATGACGAAACCCTCGGTGGAGATCAAACCGGCAGCCGCTGCGGCGCGGGCTCTCGATGTGGTCACCTCGGTTGAAAATTCTTCCTTTTCTCTTCCGGATGTCGACGAGATGGACAACGAGTTGGTCGCTGCATTGCTCCCTGGTATTCAGCCGGTGGGGAATGGGATGAGCTTCGTCACCGAAGCGACGGAAGCCAGCAACGTCAATTTTTTCGGAATCTCGGGAGGAGGGAGGAAGATCGTCTTCGTCATCGATGCGACCCCGAAGATGCTCGTGGATGAGAAGGGCGGGATGTTTGCCTACGATAATGTGAAGAACGAAGTTGGTGCCATGTTGGCCAATCTCAATCGAGGAACCCATTTCAACATCCTGCTCTACCAGGGAAAGAGGTTGATCCCGTTTCGAGAGAAGCTCGTTCCCGGATTGCCTTCGAACATCCGTTTTGCGATCGAGTGGCTCGATCCTCTCAATCGAGATTACGAGGATCTCGGATTGCCCAACCGCTGGGGAAGCAGTCTCGAGTTGAAGGAGCAGGAGGAAATGCCCCTGCAGTCGATCGATGTTGCCCACTACACCAAGGCCATTCAGAAGGCGATGGAATGGGAGACCAACACGGTCTTCTGTATCACCAGTGGATACGAAAGGATGAATCGTTCTCCCACCCCGGAGATGCGGAAGATGATGGAGGAGAATCCCCCCGAACCGGGCACTCCTGGAAAGTTCGATCCAGCCGAGGTCAAGGCGTGGGAGGACGCGGTCGCGAAAACTCGGGAATGGTTGCGAAAGGAAAATGAGGCCCGCCGTGAGAAGGGGATCTCTCCCAAGGTCGTCATCGATTTCAATGGTCTCGTCCGGGAGCGAACCGGAGCCACGCCCCCTCGCCGGAGAGGCGGGACGCCGGCGACCGGGGGCGCCGACCTGCCTCCCTTGGCCCGCGTGACGACGGAGGATGTCGAAGACCAGGTCAAGGAGATGGTAAAACGGACCTACACCAAGGTCGGGCTCGAGGAGCCCAGTCTCCACATGGTTCTCTTTCTCGGGGAAGGGGAGCGGATTCGGGACGAGGAAGATCACTTCCGCCGGCTGACTCGCCAGAACCGAGGCAAGCTTAAGGTCCTGCGAGGGCTTTCCGCTCTCGAGGACGTGACGGGAGAGTGAATCTGGATCACTGCGAGAGTGTTTTCCAGGCTTCGATGGATTGCTTGAGAAATACTCTCGAGTCTCCCGAAATATTGAAGCACTGGACTCCGACCGGACCGCGAAAGTCAATCTCGTCCAGGAACTCGATCAGTGGGCGGACATCGTAGGACCCCTGCCCGAGAGGCTGGATCAGTGCTTTCCAATCCCTGCCTCCCTGGTCCGCGCCCGAGAGGCTGACCTGTTGCAGGTAGGGCCTGGCCTCGGTCAGCGCTTTACGAAGATCGGCATCCGGCTCGATGCGGAGGAAGTGGCAGAGGTTGAACATGACCCCCACGTTCTCTCGATCCACTTTCTTCGCGAGGCGAACCGCATCCCCAATCGTCTCGATATACATGCTGGTGTGCGGGTAGAGCGCGATGACGAGACCGGACTGGGATGCCTTTTCGGCAAGCTCTCGTAGCCAGGCGACGGCCTGCTCGTCGAGATCCTTTCCGCGATCTCCCTTGAGATAGATCTCGAGAACAACCGAGGATCCTTTCAGCTTGGGGATGGCTTCATAGAGACCCGCTGCCGGTTGGCCTCCCTCTCCCGAGACGCTCCCCCCGGTGTAGAAGCTGAAGACACGAAGGTCTCGCGCCTCGTAGGCCTCGAGCATCGCTGAGACATTGCCGTCCTTGGGAAACGAGGCAGATCCGATTCCATCAAAACCGAGCTCCCCGAGTGCTTCGGCCCGCTTCTCGTGAGTGGAAAAGCGAACGCCATTCTGGAAGGCAAAAAAGGGTCGACTCTCTTCGCTCTTTGCCCACGAGACAGGGAGTTGAATCAGAAGGGTGAGAAGAAGGGCGAGCCGGCTGAACATGTCGAGGAAGGGTGCGTCGACAAGATGCTCTGAATTCTCCAAAAACTCGACCGAAATTCCTGAAAGCGAAGTTTGCCCCCGGATCGCAGAACCGCGATCCTCCCATGACAAAACCCTGTTGCCTTGATGATCAAACCCTGTTGGATTCTCCTCCTTTTTGCCTGTTGTTTCTCTCCTGTTCTAGGGCAGGAAAAGAGCCGGAAACCCAATGTTCTCATGCTGCTGGTCGATGATTTGAAGCCAGCTCTCGGCGCCTATGGAGATGATACCGCGAAGACTCCTCATCTCGATGCCCTCGCGGATCAGGGGATGCGCTTTGACCTCGCCTATTGCAACCAGGCTGTGTGTGCGCCTTCTCGATTTACCTTGATGTTGGGGTCGCATTCGACCTCGACCGGGCTCTATGGATTGGGGAGTTCTCTCCGCGATGTTCTCCCGGAAGCGGTTACGCTGCCCCAGTATTTTGCGAAGCATGGATACCGGACCGAATCTCTCGGGAAAGTTTTCCATGTGGGGCACGGGAACCTTGGAGACCCAGAGTCGTTCAGCGTCCCGCACTTCAAGGAAAAAGTCATCGAGTACGTCGACCCCGCGAGCACGCAGGGAGGAAAGCTGACGCGTGAGGAAGCGTTCTTCACAAACCAGAGACTCGGGGAAGTGAACTCGTTGCCACGGGGCGCCGCCTACGAGATGCCGGATGTTCCCGACGAAGCTTATGCCGATGGTCGTGTCGCGGCCGAGACTTCGAAACGGCTCGAGGCCGCGAAACAACGAAGAGAAAGAGACGGGACTCCTTTTTTCATCGTGTCAGGGTTCGCTCGCCCCCATCTTCCTTTCTCTGCTCCAAAGAAATACTGGGACCTCTACGATCCGGAGGAATTGCCTATGCCCGAGCGGGAAGACCTTCCCGACGGAGCTCCCGGGGTGGCCGGGAAACGAGGTGGCGAGATTCGGAATTATTTTCCCGTGCCCGACAAAGGAGATCCCGCGCAGATTTCCGAAGAGGTGAAGCGAAGTCTCATTCACGGCTACTATGCCAGTACGAGCTACGTCGATGCGCAGATCGGGAAGGTGCTTTCCCGTCTCGAAGAGTTGGGGTTGTCGGAGAACACGATTGTGGTTCTGTGGGGAGATCATGGGTTTCATCTCGGCGATCTCGGAATCTGGACGAAACACACCAACTACGAGCAGGCGAACCGGATTCCCTTGGTGATCCAAGCTCCGGGGGTATCCAAGTCGGGAAGCTCGACTCGCCAACCCGCCGAAAGTGTCGATCTCTTCCCGACGCTCGTGGAGCTTGCCGGACTTCCCGAACCGGACGTGGTTCAGCCGATCGATGGAGTCAGCCTCGTGCCCGTGTTGAAGGATCCGGAGGCGCGAGTTCGAGATCATGCCTTTCATGCCTATCCCAAGGGAAAGATGGGGAGAGCGATTCGAACGGAACGATATCGGCTCGTCGAGTGGAAGAGCCCGGGAGCCGATCCGTCGACGGCGGAGGTCGAGTTGTATGATTACGAAATCGATCCCCTCGAGTCGAAGAATCTCGCGGAAGAGAAGCCCAAGGTTGTCGCGGAGCTTCTCGAAAAACTGAGCGCTTATCCGGAAGCCGTTTCCCGTTCGAGAAACAAGGCACCGAAGAAGAGTCCGACCACGGAGGCGGCCGCAGAGCGGGACGTCAGTCTCGACCCCAAGATCGCGGATCGTCCGATTCGGGTCCTCGTGGAGGCCAAGGCCCCGGATCCCCACGGTGTCGTTCTCGCCCAGGGAGGCAAAGAGCATGGCTATGCGATTCATTTCATCGATGGAGTCCCGGCTTTCGACGTGCGGATCCGGGAGAAGGTGACTCGACTCGAGGCTTCGGAACCGATGAAGGGGCGAGTCAAAGTCGAGGGGCGTCTCACGAAGAAGAAGATGAGTCTTCGCGTGAATGGAGAACTCATTGCCGAGATCGAATCGCCCGGATTCATCCCCGTTCAGCCCCAGGATGGGGTATCCGTTGGTCTCGATACGCGAACCGCTGCGGGAGCGTATGAGGCTCCCAATTCATTCAACGGAATGATCAGCAACACCCGGATCGAGGCGGGGGGTGAACCTCCTGCCATTGCGAAACCGATGTCGAAAGAGGAGATTCGAAAGGGCTTCGCAAGCCACGATCGGGCGCTCTTCGTTCACAGTGCCTGGATTCGGGATCCCTATGTCGTGCGAGGACCGGATGATGCGTTCTACCTCACCGGGACGACTCCGAACGAGAAGGATTCTCGTGAGAAGAAAGATCCCTACAATTCCGGTCTGGGGGAGGAGTCCCTCGTCGGTTCGACCGCGCGGGTCTGGAAAAGCAAGGATCTCGCCCATTGGGAGGAACTCGGGCCGGTCTACTCACTCGAAGATGGAATCTGGGCTTCCGCAAAACCGAAGGCTTTCGAAGAAGTCGAGACGGGGCAGTGGCGGCTCTGGGCTCCCGAGCTGCATTGGATACCCGAAGTGAAGAAATGGGCTCTGGTCCACACCAGTCCGTCGCCGGTCAAAGGCGCAAATTTTTCCTTTAGTGCCGGGGAGAAAGTGGAAGGCCCCTGGACGAATCCGATGGGTGAGAAGGTCGGCATGCGTCACGACCCCTCGCTCTTTCGCGATGAGGATGGATCCTGGTGGATGGTTTGGGGGGCTACCTCCATCGGTCGGATCAAGCCGGACTTTTCTGGTTTGGCAGGAGAGCCGATTCGCATAGGGCCTTCAGGAGCAACTGCAAAAATGGGACACGAGGGATGCCTCATCATGAAGATCGAAGGAAAATATGTGCTCTTCGGAACCGGCTGGTCGACCGGCCAGATGCGTCGAGGCAGCTACAACCTCTACTACGCGACAGCCGATCGGATCGAGGGACCCTACAGTGAGCGAAAGTTTGCCGGAAGGTTTCTCGGTCACGGAACCCCTTTTCAGGATGCCGAAGGCCGTTGGTGGTGCACTGCTTTCTACAACGGGAACATTCCCCCCGTTTCTCGAATGGGAATCGAAGAGCGTGATCTCGGGGTGACGGCGCAGACCATCAATCAGCGAGGAACCACGATGGTGCCACTCGATGTCCGTCTGCTCGACTCGGGGGAGCTTCACATTCGCGCCAAGGATCCCGCCTATGCAACTCCGGGACCGGATGAGGCACAGGATTTTGGCATTCGGTAGTGCGCTCTGGAACGAGAAAGGCCTCCGCCAGAAAGGCCTCCGGCAGACAGGCCTTTGGCTTATCAAGTTGCACTCGAAGTCCTGCGGGAGCGATTGCGGTTTCTCGAATTGCGATTCCGCGATCCACCGCCGCCGCCGGAACCGCGTGAGTTTCCACCGCGAGGACGATTGTTGCCGCCGCCATTTCCACCGCGACCTCTTCCACGACCGCCACCGCGGTTTCCGCCACGACCGCCTTGTTTCTCATCGCGGTCGCCCGGCTGGGGGTCGCGATGATAGTTGTGATCGGTATCGAGCGGGATTTGCATACGGATCGTTTTCTCGATGTCGCGCAGCATTCCCTGGCTTTTCTCGTCGCAAAGAGAGATGGCACGGCCCTCGGCTCCGGCACGCGCCGTTCTCCCGATCCGGTGAACATAGGAATCGGGTTCGTTGGGAAGATCGTAGTTGATCACGAGATCGATGCCCTTCACGTCGATTCCTCGAGCCGCAATATCCGTGGCCACGAGGACCTTGATCTTTCCGCTTCGAAATTCTTCAAGCGCGCGAACCCGAGCGCTCTGGGATTTGTTCCCATGAATCGCGGCAGCTGGAATACCGGACTTGGTGAGATGCTCCGCGATGCGATTGGCGACATGCTTCATCCCCGTGAAGACGAGAGAAAGACCGTCACCGCGCTCTGCGATGAGATCGGTGAGAAGGGCTCGCTTGTCCGAGCTCGCTACGTGACAAAGTCGTTGGTCAATTTTTTCCACTGTGGTCGCCGGTGGAGTCACTTCGACATGCTCCGGGTCGCGGAGGATGGATCCGGCCAGTTCGATGATGGAGTCCGGCATCGTGGCGGAGAAGAAGAGCGACTGTCTTCGGTCGGGGAGTTCACGGATGACTTTGCGGACATCGTGAATGAATCCCATGTCGAGCATTCGATCGGCTTCGTCGATCACGAAGACTTCGAGGAGATTGAGGCGGATATGGCCCTGTCCGATGAGGTCGAGCAGACGTCCCGGGGTCGCGACGAGAATCTCGGGTCCTTTCTGGATCGCCCGGACTTGTGGGTTTTGTCCCACCCCGCCGAAGATCACCTCGGATCGGAAGTGGAGGTGTTTTCCGTAGGAGAGAAAGCTTTCATGAATCTGGATCGCCAGTTCACGAGTCGGCGCAATCACGAGGACGCGAGGAGACTTGGGCGTGCGGCGGGCCTGATTCTTGGAAAGATGTTCGAGGATGGGGAGAGCGAAGGCGGCGGTCTTTCCGGTGCCGGTTTGCGCACAACCCATCACATCCGATCCTTCCAGGACGTAGGGAATGGTCTTTTCCTGGATGGGAGAAGGAGTTGTGTAATCGCGATCGCGAAGGGCTTTCTGGATGGGTTCGCTGAGGGCGAGAGAATCAAAAGTAATAGACATAACAGATAGAGATTGGGTTTTGGAGGTGGGCACGAGACACGGTGATTCCCAGAAGGAAGACGCGTCGCCGCAGGGGTCACGAGGTTCGTTTCGTGACGGGGAAGTCGATGAAGGAAATTGTGTCCGATTCAATTCTCACCGAAAAACCGGGCGGACTTTGGACGGGGTGCGAATAGCCGTTAGCCCCGTGACTTGATGGGGGGGAGTTTCGACTCGATCCGGGAAAAGACAATCGAATTCTTTGGGATGGGCCGTAGGAGGTGGCTCGCTCCCTAGTTGCCCGTCTCTCTTTGAACCTCTGGAGATCGGTCAGGATTTCTTCTTTGCAGAGCGGGAAGAAGTTTTTCGTTGTCGTGTCTCGGCCAACCCCTGCCGATGATTTTCCCTCGCTTCTTCACTGCAGCCTGTTGCGTGAAAGAGCGGTTCCGACTCCCTGAGAAACCGAGGGAGCCTGTTTTCCGTTCGACTACTTCGAATCGTTCTGGGATTCCAAGCCTTTCTCGATCCCACTGAGGCGCTGGTCGAGGGAGTTCAGGCCCTTGAGGATTTCGTTGAGGCTTTTCTGGAGCATGTAAGAAATCTTCCCGACCCAGAAAAGGATAAATGCGAGCAGGATGGCGATAAGTATGGCAGTGACTTCAATCATTGCGGAGGAGAGTAGGAAATCGAGCACTCCAAGTCAATTTCGTCATGCAAAGGAATCGGGCTTCCTTGTTGGGGCGAATTTCGTAGATCATGCACGACTGAGAAGTATCCATGCGGAGAAGCGATTGTGTCTCTCGGGAAAGGTGCAAGTCGAGTGAAAGCGATTCAAGGTTGGGCACAGGCAGTTCCCGGGGTAGGGTGCCGGAATGAAACTTCGTCAAAACCAACTCTGGCGCCAGGGTGAGACGCTCTACCGAATCGTGCAGCTCGAACGACTCACTGTCGACTACAAGCAACTCGATATGAAGGACCCAGAGGTGGGAACCCATCACTCGGTGTCGAAGAAGGAATTTTGCCGCTTGATCAAGGGGGCGAAAGAAGTCGATGGGAAGCTCTTGTAGGCAGTTCCGGGGGCTACCCGCGCTCGGTTTCTATGCAGGGTAGGCTCCCTGTTTTCACCGTGTCGATCAAGCTACGGAGAAAGGAATCGCCAAATCACCAAGGCGATTCCGACGATCGTGAGGATGAGTCCGGAGGAGAAAACGATTCGCTCCCAGGTGTGAAGCTTATCGGAATACGGAAGGACGAAATTGCCGAGAAGAGCGATTCCAATACCGATGTAGGCGAGTCCTGCAAAGACCGCCTGTTGCCCGGAAATCTTTACGAAACCACCTCCGGTTCCACGACCTCCTTGAGGAAAATAGGATTCCTGGGTGATGATCGAAATCGTGCCACAGATGCCCAAAGCAATGACGAGAAGAGTCCAGCCCCACTTCCTGACGAGAAACTCTCCTTCGGTTTCAATCATTGTAGAGTCGAAAATGGAGCGCAGAAGAGCTGGCAAAGGCAAGGAACGTGCCTGCTCTCTGTCCATTGCCACCTCCCTCGTCACGTGGATTTAGGCTATGACCGATCGCAGCGGAATAGAACTCGGCGATGGACTCAGGACTGAAGGCGACCCTCACTTCGCTTTGGCGTAGTCGGGTGTGGCCGAACCGTCTTCGTTGAGGTTCCCGGTGACCCAGAGCAGGCCGCGGGTCACCAGGTCGAGGTATCGATCATCGGCGACGGTTTCATTGAAGTGTCCGATCGTCGTGCTGAAGATTCGGGTCTTCTTGGGACCGTAGAGATTGGTCCAGGCCACGACCGCGGTCGCTTCCTTGGGCTTCACATCCGAAGGGGCCTGTCCCTTCTTTTTGCGAGGAGGCTGGATTTGTTTTCCAGTCGCGAGAGGATGGGCCGTATCGAAAACCTGGATGTTGTTGTATAGCTCCTCGTTGACGGTGGTCCAGTCCTTCATGCCGACGGTGATGGGATGGGTTTCGTCCGTGTAAGTGATGTCGATTGGCTCCTTGGGGCCGTGTCCAGAGGACTGAACGCCGAGCATTTCGAACCATCCGGAGTTGTCGGATCCTGTCTCGACGGGCTCTCTGAAATTCCCCCAGCGGTAGCTGTGCATCGCGCAGTGGATGTTGACGGCGGGAACTCCTTCTCGATGGGCCTTGAGGATTCGTCCGACGTAGTCGGCATCGGTGACCTTGGCTGTGCACTCGTCATGGAGAATGACATCGTATCCGTCGGCCCAGTCATCGTTCTTGTAGATTTCAAACCGCGCTTCCGTGCTCGTGTCAGGATTGTACTCGATATCTACTTCGGCGTGGATTCGAGACTCGATGCCCACCTTGAGAATGGTCTGCTGCATCTTGTAGTCGTGACAGCATCCGCCGAGAACGAGGAGGATCTTGAGGGGTTCCTTTTTTTTCTTCTCGTCGGCGGCTTCGACGATCCACCAGGAACTCAGGATGGCTACGAGAGCAAGGAGGAGAGGGAAAGTACGTTTCATCATGGTCGCGAGTGTCACCAAAATGAATCGGTCTGTCGAATCTGAAATTCGATCGTTTCCGGATGCCGAAACGCTTTGCCTGCGGCTCTATTTTGTGAGGAGGAATTTCGCGACGGCCTCGTAGGCGGGAAGCGAAGTCGGATCGATATACGCGTTTTTCGCCTGGGGGTGAGAGGCAAAACGAACGAGAACCATTTCCGCTTTGGGATCGACGTAGATCGTCTGTCCATGAACGCCTCTCGCGGCATAGGCACCGTGATCATTGTGGAAGAGCCACCACATGCTCTTGTAGCTGCCGCCTTCGAGAGTCTTGTATCCGGCCTTTGCGAAGCCTTCGCGATCGCCACCCTGGCGGATGCTCTCCACTACGGCAGTAGGGAAGAGGGACCGTCCATTGAAGTTGCCGCCGTTGAGCATCAGTTGCCCAACGCGACCCAGGTCCCGCAAACCTGCGCTGAGGCCACCACCCGCGAAGGGAACGCCGATCGAATCCACCGTCATGTACGCATCCTGTTCCGCACCGATCCGTCTCCAGATCCGATCCGAGAGGAGTTCGGCGACACTCTTGCCTGTCGTGCGAGCGAGAATCCAGCCGAGGGCGTCCGTGTTGATCGTCTTGTATCCAAAAGCTTCCCCGTGATCGCCTTCCTTGGCCACTGTCTGCAAATACTCGTAGTAGGTTCTCGGCCCTTCGTAGTCAGCAGGCTTGGGTAGAGGATTGGCTGCTGCGTTGTAGATCCAGACATCGGCCTCGGGGTCCGAGTAGTTCTCACTGTAGTCGAGGCCTGTAGTCATATCCATGACCTGACGAACGGTGGCATCTCCAAAAGCGGTTCTCTCGAGTTCGGGAACAATGGTCGAGACGAGCGCGTCCTCGTCCAGTTCTCCCTCGGCCACAAGAATTTCAGCGAGGAGCCCGACCATCGATTTGGTCATCGACATCGCACCATGCTTCCCATCTTCCCGAAATGCTCCGAAGTAACGCTCGTAGACGATCTTTCCCTTGTGCAGAATCAACATGCCATCGGTGTAGTTCGCCCCAAGGGACTCCTCCCATGTCATGGTGTCTTCACTTCCCAGAGGCGAGAAGGTGACCTCATCGATCTCCTCGTGGAGGAGTGATGTCTCGAGGGGCGCGGGGGCTCCGAGTCCTCGGCTGACCTGCTTCGTCGGGAGAAGTTCGCGGAAGTGGCAGACTGTCCAGCGGAGCTTGGGAAAGCTGAAATAGTTGGAGTCGGGTTGTACGATCGTCTTGTCGGGCGGGGGTGGAAATCCCTCCATCCATCCCAAGGTTTTCGGATCGGACTCGATCGCATCGAGTTGGGCCGGGGCTTCCGCAGAGGCAGCGCAGAGCGTGAGAGCCCAGGCGGCTCCAGTGATGCAACTGATGAAAAAGTGGGGACTAGTAGTTGATGACGACATTGATGAATCCTCCTGTCCAATCGGGGGCATCTCCTCCGGCAGCATTCTTGATGCACTGAAACCGGCAGTGAGATAGGTGTTCGGGTTGATGATACGGCTGTATTCCAAGAAGAGGTCGTCGGAGAGGTGGGGCTCGGTGACGCCGGTGACCACGGTAGAAAGTCCGCCGGAAAACTGGGTTCGAGTTGCCTGCCCGAATTGCACCGGGCTGCGAAGTTCGTCGACGCGAACGTGAGAGTAGCGAAGGGTGAGGGTGTCTTTCGGGGTCGGGCTCACCCGGAGGCTGACCCCATGGGTCTGCACATTGGAATTGATGAAGACCATGGCCGACTTCGAGCCAGAAGCCCAGGCGCTGGGTGATCCGTTGTAGTAGAGTGGGTCGAAACGTTCCTGGGTGGGAGTATTCGGATCGTCTCCCGAAAAGATCTGGTAGGAATAGCCGAGAGTGGGTCGCCACGGTAGATCCGGAAAGACATACTCGATTTTCTGGCGACCTCCCCAGGCCTTGAGGTCGATGTCCGGGTTCCATTCGTAGGCGAGGTCAGTCGCGAAAGTCCAGTTTTCCAGGGGGCCACCGAGCTTGTCGGTCCGTCCATAGAAGTTCAAGGCATTCAAACCCTCTCGATCGCCGACCGTGACGGTGGGGGGACCGACGCCTCCCGGTGCCGCTTTTGGATAGGGGGCATCGGATTCCACCACGTGGAGATAGGTCAATCCCGCGAAACCTCCTGCGCTACCGTCCCATCGAAGGTCGAACCCGGCGAGGCCGTTGTTCGTGTCGTTCGAAGAGAGCTCGTTGGGCTCGAGATAGAAGCCGGTGGCTTGGAATCGGTCTTGAGAAAACTGCAGAATGCCCGCTCTCTTCCACGCTTCGCGGGGACCGAATTTCAGTGCGCCTCGCTCGAAACCATCTCCTCCTCCATTCGAGATCAACATCCCGGTTCCGAGTTTCAGGACACGTGCTCCGAAGGAGGTTTCCAATTTCCAGTCCTCTTCAAGGTCGACTCGGTAACCAAAAAAGCCTTCCTCGAGGGTAACTTCCCCGGTATTGCCTTCGTCGAAGGCATCGATGCTATCCGTGTAGGAAGCCACGGCAGAGATTTTTCCGAAAAAGGAAGATTCCGGAGTGAGGATGCCTTCGAAGCTGAACCCGGGCTCGGTGTAATATTCCAGCCATTCAGCGTCTGCATCGAAGGTAGTGTTTCCTGTGGCAAGCCTTGCGAGATCCCAGAAGAGGTTGGTTTCGCTCACGGCATTTACGCCCGCCTGGAAGTGGCCGCGCACTTTGAAACGATCGTTCTCAAGGAGAAGCATCGGATCTTTGGGGGGCGATTCCGTGATAGGGCCGGCAAGACTGCGCGTGATAGGGCCGGCAAGACTGCGGGTCGCGAGTTGCGAGGTGATCGCAACAAGAGCCAGAGCGAAAAATGCAAAGGACCTGTCCGTAGATCGGATCATAGCGACAAGAAAGGACCGCCGAAACGATCCCGCGTCAAAAGTAACGACTCCGATCCTGATGCGGTTGCAAGGGAGCGATCGCGCTCTCCTCGTAACGAAGGAATTCCAGATCGGGCCACCCGCGACGAAGCGGGATTCTCAAGAGAGATCTGGCGAATCGGAAACAGGCTTGCGGTGGGAAACTGTCCCGATCTCTGCGGCGGTAAGGAGCGCAGGCAGTTCGGCTCTTGGTCAGAGCCCTTGCTGAATCTACCCGTTTGCTTCGTGAGCTTCCTGGCAGGTCAGGCAGAGCGAAACGCTCGGCTTGGCCTCGAGTCGGGCTCGAGGGATCTCTTTCCCGCAAGCTTCGCAAACGCCGTAAGTTCCCGAATCGATCCGCTCGAGTGCATGTTGAATTTTTTTCTGGAGGAGGAATTCGCTTTCGGCGACGGAGGCGTCGACTTCCATGGTTTCCAGTTCAGCGGCGCGATCGCCACCTACAAAGTCCTGGGTCTCGTGTGCCTCGTCGAGGAGCTTCTGATGATCCCCGGACACCTTTGTCAGGGAAGCCAATTGTTCTTCCAGAGCTTTGCGAAAAGAGGTGATGTCTTCGGGTTTCATGTTCCTGGGAAAGGTGGTGTTTTCTTTTTCAACGAGCAAAGGCACGAAATAGAAGGATGAGGACGACGATGAGAAACCCGACGAGCCAGCCATGAGGATGCCACTTCCAGACGAACCGTTCCTTCAATTCGAAGGAAGGTTTTTCAGGAGTCTTTTCCGGATCGTCAGGCATCTTGTCGAAAAGGTTACGAAGCTTCCTGGATCATCCCGGCGATCTGATCTTTCAAGCTCAGTCGCTTCTTCTTCTCCTCGGTGAGGACGGTGTCTTCCGGATTTTCGATTCCTTCTTCCATCCGGAAAATCTCTTTGTCGAGCGCCTCATACTCCTCCATGAGCTTGCGGAAGTGAGCGTTATTCAGCTTCAGTTGATGGATGGTATCGTGATGCTCGGGGAATTCAGACGTGAGCGGGTGATGATTGATCGGCATAGAGGAAGCAAATCCTTCTTCCAACGGTTCGTCCAGCCGCAAATCAGGGCGGGCGAGCGTTTCGCGCAGGGGTTGCCCGAAAACTGTGCACCAATTGTCGAGAAGTCGAATTTGGGCGAGTTCGCGGTGACAGAAATCCCGTATCGCCTTTTGGGAAGGCGATCTCCTTGAATGCGTGAGCGACGGAAGATTCGTGACAGGCTTAGCATCAGGAGTATGAAGAACTCCTTGATTCGCAGGCTTTTCCTTCTTGGTGTCATGTTAGGAATTTCATTGCTCCTGATCACTCTTCACGCGGAGGAAGCACGACTCTGGAACGGCAATGCGGGGACCGTGGAGATTACTCCGGGCGAGTCGATGTGGATGGCAGGATACGCCGCTCGAAAGAGGCCCTACGAGAGTGTGCTCGAGCCGCTTTTCGCCAAGGTCCTCTACCTGGAAGACAGCGATCAGGATCCCATCGTCGTGGTGACTCTCGATTGGATCGGTGTGCCGCGTAGTTTTCGAAATCACCTCGAAGAGAAGCTGGCAGAACGGCTGGACCTTTCACCCCACCGACTCCTCCTCAACGCCTCCCATACGCATAGCGGACCGATGGTCCGAGTCTACGAGGCTCCCGATGGAACGATGAAGCCTGCCTACTCGAACATTCCGGATGAGGAGGCGGAGGAGCGAGTTGAGAGCACTCTGCGATACGTGGACTCGGTCCTCGAGAAAATCGAGCTTCTCGTGAGTGAGGTGAGGGAAGGGCGGAAACCGGTGGCGGTGTCGTTCTCCAAAGCTCGCTGCGGTTTCGCGATCAATCGGCGAACTCCGGTGGGACCCGGGAAATGGAAGAATGCACCCAACCCGGAAGCTCCGGTCGATCACGAGGTGCCCGTGTTGCAGGTACGGGATGAGCAGGGAGACCTGCTGGCAGTTCTCTTCGGGTATGCGTGTCATGCCACGGTGCTTTCGGGGATGGAGATCAACGGAGACTGGCCGGGCTTCGCACAGAAATATTTTGAAGAGGATCATCCTGGGGTAATCGCGATGTTTCTGAATGGCTGCTCTGGAGATCAGAATCCATATCCTCGGAGAATGCTGAACTACGCTCAGCGGCATGGGAGGGCCATGGCGACGGCAGTGGAAGCGGCTCTCGAAACTCCCGCCCAGATACTCTCGCCTCGCTCGGGGGCGGCGTTGCACTGGGAGCCGATCCGCTATCAGGAGCCTCCGACACCGGAGTCGTTGAAACAGCGGAGCCAGTCCTCGAACCGATACGAGGCGCGCTATGCCGCGTTTCTTCTCGAGGTCTGGAAGAAAGAGAAGGCCTTTCCGGAAAGCTATCCCGTGCCCGTCCAGGTTCTTCGTCTCGGAGACGAGGGCGGCGGCCTGACCCTCGTCGCACTGGGTGGGGAGGTGGTGGTCGATTACTCGCTGCGGTTGAAGCGGGAGTGGCAGGAGCAGGACAAGGGAACGGTTTGGGTGGCTGGCTACAGCAACGATGTCATGACTTACATTCCGAGTCGCAGAGTCCTCATGGAAGGTGGCTACGAGGGAGGGGAGGCGATGCGCTTTGTCCGCTCTGCGGTTCACCCTGCACCGTGGGTGCCGGAGATCGAGGAACAGCTGGTTCGTAGAGTTCATCTTCTCCACGACCAATTGCGGACGGTTGAGCCTTGAAACAAAAAACGCGCTCCGTTTCGGGAGCGCGTTTCCTGTTTGAATATTGATGTTCGGAGAGCGCGAGATCAGATGTCGAGCGACTCTTCCGCGGGCGCTTCAGCCTCTTTCGGGGCTGGTTCGGCAGGTGCCGCCGGGGCGCCGGGCTGCTCGATCTTGGCGCTGGCGCGAAGCTCTTCGAGGTAGGACTCGACCTTCTCCGACTTCTTCTGCTCGAAGAGGTTGGTGGCGAGTTGTTCTTTTACTTCTGCAAAAGGGAGTTCCTTGGCGTCCTTGCGCTCGACTACCTTGATGAGGTGGTAACCGAACTGGGTCTTTACGGGAGCGCCGACTTTTCCGACTTTCTGGGTGAAGGCTGCTTCCTCGAATTCAGGAACCATCTGGCCGCGGGAGAATTCCCCGAGGCTTCCACCCTCGGCTTTGCTGGGGCAGTCGGAGTGAGCGGTCGCCATGTCTTCGAACGACTCTCCGTCTTCCTTGTTGAGTTCGGTCTGAAGTTCTTCCGCAGCTTTCAGGGTCGCGGCGAGCTTGGCCTCGTCGGTCTCACCCTGGGTAGAGAAAAGGATGTGAGAAGCAGTCACGCTGGCGTCCTGCTTGAACTCGTCAGGATGCTCGTCGTAGTAGGTCTTCACTTCCGCTTCGGCGGGTTTCTCGATGCCGGCGGTCACCTTGTCGAAGAGTTGGCGGATCTTGATGTCTTCCGAGATCTGGTTCTTGATGCGGTTGAGGTCGACACCGGCCTGGGCGGCAAACTCCTCAAGCTTGGCACCTTCGGGGAGACTGGCTGCGATCTCGCCCATCTTTTCATCGATTTCTTCCTGGCTGGCTTCGAAGCCTTCCTTGTTGGCCGCATTCAGGAAAAGTGCCTTGGAGATGAGATCTCCCATGACCATTTGTTGCATCTGCTGCTGGACCATCGCGAGTTGCTCGGGTGGCATTTGCTGCAACTGACGACCGAATCGGGCCATCATGATTTCGCGAACGTCGTTCTCCGTGATCGGCGTGCCGTCCACGGTCAGGACCACGGCATTGGTGGGGGCTGCTGGGGCCGGAGCAGGCGCTGCAGGTGCGGGAGCCGGAGCTTCGTTCTCGGCATCCTGCGCCTGGAGAAGTCCGGGCAGGGTCAGTGATAGGATCAGAGCGGTGATCGCTCCGGTACGTTTCGATGGGTTTGTCATAATGATTTTGAGAGAGGGAAGAAAGCAGCCCGGTTGAGGGCAAGCGTTACTCGGACAAAAATCTGTTTCCCTCTTTTTCTCGGGGAAAGAGAATTGCGGGCAGGCTTTTGGGACTTCCGAAGATCACGTCCCTGGGGACGGCTGCAAATCAGGGCGATACCGTCGACGGAAATGACGAGAGAGACAACCGCAATCTTTCTCCAGATTTGCGGGAGTCCACCGGGCCGGATCCGGTCCTTCACCCGAGGCTCCAGCCCTCCCGGTAGGAGCGACCGAGAAATGTTTCGGCTTCCGGGGCATTCGGGAATTTCATGGCATCTCGGTCCCATTCCAGTTTCTTGCCGGCTCGAAAGGCGACGTTGCCGAGGTGATTGGCCTCGGTGAGGGGACCGGAATATCCGAAATGGCAGAGCGGCTGCGGTCCTTCTCCTTTGCAGGCGAGGATGAATTCAGCCTGTTGGCCGGGGGAGGGGGGGATGTAGGGTTCTGGTCGTTCGAAACCTTGGAATTTCTCCTCGGGCAGCAGCACGTTCTTCCCGTAGTCGGCGAGAATCATTCCTTCTTCCCCGACAAAGAGACAACCCTCTTTCCACTGAGGGATCTTGCCCTCGTTCCAGATTTTCGGTTTGACGTTCCCCTGGTACCAAGTCAGCTCGAGAGGCGGCAGATTTTTTCCGCGGTCTCCGTAGGTGTAGCGGACCGACATGGTGGCGGGGGCGATATCGGGGTGAGGTTCGGGGCCGGAGATGGGTTCGATCGTCAGAGGGGCATCAAGCTTCAAGGCCCACCAGGGGAGGTCATTTCGGTGGCTCCCGAGGTCGGACATGGTGCCGTTGCCAAAATCCCACCAGCGATACCAGCGGGGGCCGGGGAAATAGAATTCGTGAAACTCGCGATATGGCGCTGGCCCGATCCAGAGATCCCAGTCGAGACCGTCTGGAACCGGCATCCCTCGCTCTGGTGTGTCCGGCGTGTAGAGAAGGTCCTTGTTGATTTTCGCTTCCTCTTCCGTTTGCCAACCCCAGGCGCGACTTGTCCAGACATGGCATTCAGTGATCGGGCCGATGGCGCCGGACTCGACCAGCTCGACGACGCGGCGGAAATTGTTTCCGGCATGGATCTGCGTTCCCATCTGGGTTTGCACCCCGGCTTTCTCGGCTGCCTCGGTGATGATGCGGCATTCGTGGACATCGCGGGTGAGAGGTTTCTCACTGTAGACATGCTTCCCCGCCTGCAGGGCAGGCAGCGTCGCGAAGGCATGGGTGTGCTCGGTGGTGGAGACAAACACCGCATCGATGTCTTCGAGGTTGGTGAGGAACTCGCGAAAGTCTTTGTAGCTTCGGGCCTCGGGGGCTTTTTGGAGTGCGGATCCGAGATTGTTTTCATTGACGTCGACCATTGCGACAATCGTTTCTCCCAGGTCGAGGGCTGCTTTGACATGCGATCGGCCCCGGCCACCAACCCCGATGAGTCCGAGGTTCAACTTGGAATTGGGAGACTTGCACTGGGTGATGGCGGGGAAGCCGGTCACGGCGGTTCCCAAACCGATCGATGTGGTGAGAAAGTCCCGGCGGTTCAGCGATTTCTTCATCATGGGTCCGATCGTAGCGAGACGATTTGCGGGGAGAAAGCGATTTCGAGACGTCTTCACGGACGGTGCCAACTTCGCGAGATGCTTGGTCTCGATCCAGAAGGTGGGAGCGAGAAGATCTGCTCGTGGCAGGCGTGAGCGTTACCAACTCGCGAACGCGTGCGTCTTCTCTACAAGGGGAATCGGAATCCGCTTGCCTTCTGCTCGGTGCGAAGCAAATACGGCCAAGGTCATCTCCACGACGACTCGTCCCTCGTGAGGGTTGCAGAGGGGCTCCCGATCCTTCTCAATGGCAGTTATCAGGTCATCCACAGCGGCTTGATGCCCTCCGACGAGCTCTCGGATATTCGGAATCGGTTCGGGCTTGTCGATTCCTGCCGAGGTGACGGGGAGCCAGGTCGCCGGATCTTTCGAAGGTAGGAATGGACTCCCGAGTCGAATGTGCGCGAGAGGCTCCCGATCCGCGCGCAGGTCGACGACTCCCTCGGTTCCGATAATCTGCAGACCGAAACCGGCTTCCCGGGTTCCTCGATTCTGGACGGAGTCGAAGAAGATGGGGATCCCGTCTGCAGTCTCGAATCGCGCGTGCACTTCGTTGCCGGCGAGTGGCCCGACGCCTTCACTCCCTTCGACGACATCCTCATCGGAAACGGGTCTGCCCTCGTTGAGAATGGTCGCCGAACAAGCGACAGGGGCTGCGGTGAAATAGTGAGCGAGGTTGAGGATGTGGGAACCAAGGACCCAGAGATCGAGACAGCCTCCTCGGCGATCCTCTTTTCCGCGACAGCGAACTTCAAGCACAGTCCCGATTTTCCCGTCGGCAATCAATTCCTTCAGGACTGGGAGAACGGGGTGATACCGGTTGCGGTGAGCAATGGCGAGCTTCGTCCCTGTCTGACGACAGGCGGCGATGACCTGATCGGCTTCGACCAGATCGGTGACGAACGGTTTCTCAATGTAGATCCCACGGGCGCCTGCTTCTGCGGCTGCGACGGCCATGGTAGCGTGTTGATCGACATGCCGGGGGGCCACGGCAACGATGTCCGGAGAAACTTCGGAGAGCATCTCCCGATAGCTCTCGAAGGCGAATGAGGATTCCAGCTGCAGACGTTTGCGTGCCTTCTCCCTGCCTTCTTCCACAGGATCGGCAACCGCCGTGATCGTCGTGCGAGGGTTCGCTTTCCAGAGCGTATCGAGACCGTGACCGTAATCACCGCGACCGGTATGCCCAATGATGGCGACCCGGTAAGTGGAGTCGTCCTGAGCCCTGGTACCGGAGGGCAGGATCAGCGAGCCCGCGCCGAGGGCGGTGACCTGTTTCAGAAAGTTTCGTTTCGGCAAAGGCATGGGGAGCGCGGGCCGACGTGGATCAAAGACGACCTTTGAAGTCCTTGGGGTTTTTCATGAACTTGAACCCATCAATTGGTTCCCCGTCCTTGTCGACGATAGTGTAGGCCCCATTGGTGCGCCGGGCGATTTCGGAGAACTGTTCCTGGGCGGCAGCAGTCTGCATCGCGACGCAGTTGATCTTCGGTTTCCCGTTGCCGCGGCTGTTGCGAACGATTTGCGAAGTGTCGATCTGGCGATCGATTCCGTCCGTCATGAAAAAGATGACATCGGGTGGAGGATCCATGAGATGCGCAATCTGAAGCGCGGTATCCCAATCCGTGCCACCGAATTTCTTCGCTTTCTTCACCTCTTCGATCGAACGGCGGATGTTGGAAGGGGTCGCAGTGAGCCAGCGAGGGGAGGGGAAATCTTTGGGGTCTCCCTGGAGTTTGAAATCGAAAAGCCCATTATCTTTGAAGCTGTAAGTTCCATCGGGACTCTCGAAGACGGTGGGGTACTTGGTGGGTTGCTTTTTGGCGGCCTGCCATCCCTTGTCCACGTAGTAGACCCCTCCGGCAAAGAGCATCACGTGGTAGCGAACTCCGCGCAGGCCCTTGAGGGTTTTTTCCAGTTCATTGTTGCGAAGCTCCACCTGGTGGGGCTGCATCGACATGGAGTGATCGAGGACGAAGAGAAATCGCTGTCCCGACGAACGCCCTCCGAAGAACATGGCGCCGCCGCCTCCGGTGTCACCGAAGCTCATGCTCATGCCGAAGTCATTTCCCATGGTGGCCATGCCAGTACTCAGGGTAGGGGAATCGAAGGCAGGCATGGAAAGGTCGGAAACCGCAGCGACCTCCATGACATCCATGGACATCGACGAAGCCGAGGAGGGCATCGGCTGCTTCTGCATTTCCGGTTTGTTCAGCTGCTGATTGTCGAGGGAATCTTCCTGGGAAGCAACGGGAGTGGTTGCGATAATCTGCGGAGGAGCCGGTCGCGGCACCGCGGAGACAACCATCACGAGAAGGGCGCAGATGGCGGTCATCGCGATCGAGGCGACGACGAAAGCGTTGGCCTTGTCCCGTTTTTCTGCCGCTGCGATCTGTTCCGACTGCTCCTTCTGGCGCTTGTTGAGGTTTTCGAAAAGGTCATCGATCTTGGCCCCGCTTTCATCGTAGATCGCTCCGACATAGATGTCTTCGTCGCCGACGCTGGGCTCGAAAATCGAATCGTCCGGAGCCTGGTAGTCGTAGACCACCGGCTCGGGCAGTTTTTCGGGACGCAGTTCCACGTTGCTCAGGTTTTGCCGAAACTCTTCTTCCGGCGTGTGGGCCGGCTGATGATAAACGGGGGCTTCCTCATAGGCGAGGGGCGGTCGTTCCGGGATTTCCTCGGGGTTGACGAGGGGGCGGATGGGAGGAAGCCCGAGCGCCTCGCGTAAGGTGATCACGGGGACCTCATGGATCTCCTGCGGAGTCGGAATATATCCTTCCCCGGCTGCGGCGGGAACTGAGGCTGGCGGCGGTGGCGGTGTGTGGGGCTCCTCCGTTTCTATCAAGGGAGTTTCTGGCGGGGCCGTTTCAGGGGGAGACGCTTCCGTGGGGTGCGCCTCGGCTTCTGCCGGTGCCTCCTCGATCGGAGGTTGAGGTGGCGGGGCCGTTTCCCGAACTAGCGTTTCTTCGAGGCCCAACTGCGCTTCGAGGTCTGCATTGGCGAGATCGGGATCGAGAGTCGCCGAGGTGTAGTAATGCTGCTTGGCTTTCTCCAGGTCCTGGCTTCGTGCGAAAATCACGGCTTTCTCGTAGTGGGCCGGAGCAAAGGACGGCATCTCCGAAATAATGCCATCGAGCACCTCGATTCCGCTTGCCGGATCGATCCACCCGTAGGCTCGAGCGGCCTGGGCTCTTTCATCGAGATCGACGGGGAGCTCGGAGATGCCATGCAGCAGAGAACTCGCCTCCTCGACCCGATCTTCCGCGACAAGGGCTTCGACCAGCGCGAGGCGGCATTGCCAACTGTCTGGGGCAGCCTGAAGAGTCGCTTTGAGAGTGTCGATTACGGCGGACATGGAGTCGAGAGCGGGGTGTTTTCCCCTGCAAGCTTCAGTTCGTTCCTATCAGATGACAAAGAAGGAAACAAGAGGCAACCACCTCCCTTTGAGAATATCACGGCAGCTCGATTTGTTTCAGGAAATCGAAGTTTTCGACCCTTTCGCGAGGGGAAATGTTCAAAGGTCGCCGTTCTGAAAGAGCAAGGGGGCAAATTGGGTCAGGTAGTCTCGCCAGACAGGCCAGCTGTGCCCTCCTTCGGTGAGCACCCAGTCGTGTTGGATTCCCTTGGATTCGAGGAGGGCATTCAACTTCTCGTTTTCCCCGAGGAGAAAGTCGTCTTTGCCACAGGCGATCCAGAGGAGTCGCATCTCTTTGTTGAAGGTTTCCGGCTTCGAGAGAACAGACCCGAAAACGGACTGCTCGGGGATGGCGCCGCTAAAAGAACCGATTGCAGAGAAAGTGTCCCGTTCCTGGGTTCCGATCGTGAGAGCGTGCAGCCCTCCCATGGAGAGTCCCGCGATCGCACGATGATCCCGGCCGGGGAGGAGGCGATAGGATTTCTCCAAAAGGGGAAGGGCGGCATCGAGAAGGTCTTTCCGCAGCTCTTCCGTGTTTTCCGGTGAGCGACCTTTTCCGTAGGATTCCGGGATGGGATGACCGTCAAGCATCACGACGATCATGGGCACGGCTTTCTTCTCGGCAATGAGGTTGTCGAGAATCCAGTGGGCTTTCCCATAGGTGGTCCATGTAGCATAGCTGTCGCTGTGTCCGTGCTGAAGGACGAGAAGAGGATAGCGGTCGTCGGAGGTCTCGTATCCGGGAGGGGTGTAGACCCGAAGGCTTCGTTGGCGCTGGATAGGCTCGGAAAAATAGGTGTGGGTATGGACTGTGCCATGGGGCACATCCTTGAAATCGTAGGGATGATCTCCCGGCAGGTGCAGGATGCTCGTCTTGGGCGAGCGCATCGGTTTGGACTGCGGATTTCCCGGATCCAGGATTTGCAACCCGTCCACTACGAAGCTGTATCCGTAGAGACCTGACTCGATCGTATCGATGGTGAGACTCCAGATGCCGTTTTCGTTCTTCTTGAGAGGAATGCGACGATCGATCATTTCTCCGGTAAGGAGAACCTCCTCGGCTCGTGGCGCCTTGATCTGGAATGTCACCTCCGCTCCTTTGATGAGTGGGGAAACGACTGGGGCAGGTCGAGGTTTCCGCTTCTTTTTCTCTTCGGACCATCCTTGAGAAATGAGCAAAGTGGTGAAGAGACCGGCAAGGAGCATACGAGGCAAAGTCATGGGAGGAGAATCTGGAGAATCAGGGGCAGCGCCAAGCCCGCATTTCCGTATTTCCAAAGGATGCGCGTCGAATCAAACCGCAGGGTGGAATCGTCATGATCACGTCGAGGTCGTCTGTCGACAGGGCCAGAAGCATTGAATATCTTGTAGGTGGAAAGAATGGAGACGGACACTCCGCTCCGAAAATCTGATTTCTACGATGATGAAAATGATACCAATCCTGGCCGGAGCCGCGTTCTTCGTGTTTGCTACCACGATGACAACGAAAGCAGACTTGGCCGCGGGTGATGATGCGCCTGATTTCTCCTTGCAGGGAAGTGATGGGAAAATGTACCGGGTTTCCGAATTCAAGGGAAAGCAGGCCATGGTCGTGGCTTGGTATCCCAAGGCCTTCACGGGGGGATGAACGGCCCAGTGCAAGTCGCTCCGTGAGAGTGGCAAAGAGATCCAGAAGTTCGACGTCGCCTACTTTGCAGCAAGCTGCGACGAGGAAAAGACCAACAAAGAATTTGCGGAGTCGTTGGAACTCGATTTTCCGATCCTCAGTGACCCCGATCGAGAAGCTGCGATGGCCTATGGTCTCGTGAAGAACAAGAAAGGGATGCCGGCGCGGCACACTTTCTACATCGGGAAAGACGGCAAGATTCTCTATATCGACAAAGCCGTCAAAGCTCGGAACCATGGTTCCGACGTTGCGGCCAAGCTTGAGGAACTTGGCGTCGACAAGAAGTAGAAAAGTACGAGGAAGACGGATTTATTTTCCATCCCAGGGGCTTTCTCTCGAGTATCGGGAGAAAGCCCTTTTTCGTATCGTGTGTTATTCGATCAGGGACTGAGAACGACGGCGATTTCTGCTATGGCCGGATCGATCTGAGCGCGAACTCGGTCGATGGACTGGTAGATCTGGGGTTGCACCCCGCGAGAAGGAAGGCCCTGAATCAACTGAGAGCAGCTCTGCCAGGAATCGATGAGGGTGCCACATGTTTGCTCGAGCGCTGCCTGATTCGATCCGTTGGCGACTTGCGCATGAAAGATCTTCGTATTTTGCAGGAATTGCTGGGTCTGCGTGAAGAGCTGGTTGCGGTAGCCCCGGTTCGGGATGAATTGAGCCCTCTGGGCGAGGACCATGTAGAGATTGCTGGCAAGCCCCTCCAGGGCGGCGGCGTGAGTCATGGTCAGGTTCAGATCCAGCGTGTCAGGAACTTGGAGAAAATCTCTGATCTGTCTCATCTGGGCCTGGACCGTGGCGCGGGAATTGGCGGCTTGGCCGTGCAGGGTTCCCAGATAGCGGTCCACATTTTTCCATGAGCTGTAGAGGTTCACAAAGTTGTTCACGATTCGCTGCTGCCCCGGGTTTCTCTGGAGGGAAGACTGAAAAATCTGCATCTGACTGGACACCGATTGTTGAGCCGCGATGAGGTTCTGGACTTGATTGGGAGAAAGCCCGCCCAGCGAATGCAGCGAGAGCTGGTTGAAGAGCGTTTGTATGGAAATCTGCATTTGTGCGGAGAGTTGCTGCAGGTAGCTGTAGTCCATGGGTCTCTGGATCCGCATGAGGTCGTAGAGTTCGCTCTTGCAGGTGCCTACTCGGCTCATGGCATGGGCAAGCGAAGGATTTTGAATGGTTCGCAACTTGGCTTCGAACACGGCCCAGGCATTTCCCCACTGTTGAAAAGACTCTTCTGCTTGAGGGAGCGTCATGTCGGCAACGCTGAGACCGAACTGATTCGCGAGTCCGACCAACTGCCGCCCCTCTTGAAGGATGCCAATCGTTGCTGGTTGCCCCTGCATCTGCTCCTGGAGGAGATCCACCAGTGCAGAAGTGTAAGCCGTTGCCTGTCCCGCAATAAACACGGCCCGAGTTCGGTCGAAGTCGGCCTGGACCCCAAACAGTTCGCAGAGTTGCGAGCCATATTGATCGAGCGCCTGGACACTCTGGGTGCTGGCCACATCCAGGGCTGGCTCATGCTGGAGACGAAACAAGAGATCTCTCCAAGCGGTATCGAGGGTTCGAAACTGAGGCTCGACCATCGAGAGGTAGGTCACCGAGTCACTGGTTTGCTGCATCTGGAGAGCTTGGGAGCGAATCGTAAAGATGTCGGACAAGTAGGCCCGCAGGTTGGGGGTCTTGGTTGAAGCCTGATGGAGATTGTTCGCGAGGGCGTTGGCCTGCTGGGAATAATTTCCAATGAGGGTGCGGTATCGAGCGACCTGCTGATTGGTCTGGTTCGGGGGGACGGGGGTGAACTGTCCTCCCGGTGGGAGAGGCTGGCTTGGAAAAGTCTGGCCAGGAACCGTAAGTCCCGGTGGATTGTTTGGTTGAGTCCGCGATTCGATGATGGAGCGGAAAAGGCCTTCGATGAAGTCCTTTCGATTGTCATTTTGAGCCGATACTGGGAGCAGTAAGGAAACGAGCAAGACAAAGAGCAAGGGGGCGGAAAGAACTGCGCGATTTTTCATGAGTGGAGAAGGTGAGAAGACACAACCGAAGCTTTCAGGTATACCGAATTCCATCTTGGCCTGCACTGCAAAAACGAGAAAACTGGCCGCTCGAATTCGAGGGCCAGTTTTCGCAGGGGAGTCGGCCTCCCCGAGAATGGGTTTCGCGAGCTATTTCGCGAAGCAGTAGAGGTGCTCGACTCCACGCACGAGCAGTTTTTCGTTCACGGGTACCGGCGCTGCGGCGAGGCGTTCTCCCATTTCATTCTGGGAAACCACTTTCATGCCTTTTGCGCTGACCCGAACGACGGTCAGCATGCCATCTTCCCGAGCGCAGTAGAGAAGATCTCCAGCGAGAATGGGGGAGGAGTAGTACTTGGCGGCAGCGCGAGGAATGGCGTCGACCCAGAGATCTTCTCCCGATTCTGCGCTGAGACAGTGGATCTTACCGCGGTCGTTGAGGAGAAATATCATCCCGTTGCGTCCCACGGGAGTTGGGCAGTCCGCGCCGATGTCATCCCGCTCCCAGAGGCGAGCCGAATCCGTGATGTCACCGCTGCCACCCATGCGGACTCCGGCGGAAAACTTGGTCCGTCCGTAAGGCACGACCGCAATATCCCCGGTGAATCCCGGAGAGGCGATGACTCGCCACATCGCCTTGTCTTCCGGATTGAAGCCTCCGCAGGTCCAGAGGGTTTTGCCATTCTTCGGGTCGTGTCCGGTTAGACGGTCAGCACCCCAGATGACGATCGTTTCCTGCCCATCGATTTCGGTGACATAGGGGGTCGTGTAGGACTGACCGGTTTCTTTCTGAACGGGAAAGGTACGATCGGTCTTCCAGACTTCGCTTCCATCCTCGGGATCGAGTGCCACGACGTAGGAGTCGCCTTCCTGCATCACCGCGATGACGATGTTTCCACCGGCAAAAACCGGGGAGGTTCCAAGATCCCACCAGAGAGTGTCTTCTCCGTATTTTTCCTGGAGATTGACCTTCCAGTTGAGTTCTCCGTCCAGGGTGAGGGAGGCGACGGTTCCGCTCTTGTAGTAGGCGACGAGCTGTTTCCCATCGGTGATGGGCGAGGGGTTCGAGCCGCTCCCGTTCTTGTGTTTTCCGGCTCGCTCCTTGCCCAGGGTCTGTTGCCAGAGTTTCTTGCCATTCCAGTCGAAGGCGGTGATTCCATCCTGTCCCTCGATACCGCTGGTCACGAAAATCTTGTCGCCCCAGACGATGGGCGTGCTGCTGCCGACTCCGGGGAGCTGGACTTTCCACTCGGCTTTCTCCGGATCGAGGTCGGTAGGGTAGTCGGCCGCTTCAGCAATGCTGAGACCGTCAGGACCTCGCCATTGAGGCCAATCATCGGCCTGGAGGGGAGCGAGAAAGAGGAGAGGGGCGAAAAGAAAAACACGTTTCATAGGGATAGTATGCCTTCTCCTTGGCCACTCGCCACTGATTTCGAATGCGTGGATAAGGGAGTAAATTGGGAGCGTGATGCGGTCTTTGATCCGACTCTGGATCTCTTTCGGGAGGGGCTGATTGGCGTGGATCTGGCCTTGAGGATCGAAACGGAATCCGCCACACTTTCCGCCGATGCCAGGGAAAATTCTATCGCTGATCTTCT
The DNA here is from genome assembly GCA_029213195.1 of Verrucomicrobiales bacterium. Classification (GTDB taxonomy): domain Bacteria; phylum Verrucomicrobiota; class Verrucomicrobiia; order Verrucomicrobiales; family DEV007; genus Arctic95D-9. Next base: position 60,254 of record JARGNI010000018.1, on the reverse strand, counting down.
GCCCGCTGTTCGTCTTCGGGGTGGTTTCTGCTGCAGGAAGCGATCACGTCGAGAGGAATTCGGTGGGGATGGAATTGCGGTTGATCGAAGGCGGACGAATGCTGCGCGGGACCGATGGGGGAGAACGTGCCCTTTCTCGGGCCTTTCCGTTGTCTGTAAACGCCCAGTTTTTCGGAAACCCGGAATCGCCTGCCCACGTGACCTGGATCACCAAGCCCTTCTGGATTGCCTCGACCGAGGTCACCGTGGGCCAATGGAAGAAGTTCGTGGAAGAAACGGGGTATGTGACGACAGCGGAAAAATCCGGAACCGGGATCGTGGGTTGGTCTCCGACTCCGGTCGAGAAGCCTCTCTATCAGTCCCATGACTTCGAGAAAAAGGCGGATTTCTCGTGGAAGAATCCCGGGTTCCCCCAGGACGACAGTCATCCGGTCGTCGGGGTGAGTTGGCTCGATGCGCAGGCATTCCTGACCTGGCTGAATGGAAAGGGAGAGGGAGTTTATCGTCTGCCGACGGAGGCGGAGTGGGAGTTCGCCTGTCGCGCGGGTACCCAGACCTGGTTTTCCTTTGGCGATCAGCCCCGAGAGACGATTCATCGTCACGCCAACATCGGGAATGTCGAGTTGGAGAAACACCGCAAGCACAGCGTCGAACGACAGTGGCTCCTCGACTGGGAGAAGGACCCGGAGGATGGCCATGTCTTCACCGCTCCGGTGGGCAGCTACGAGCCTAATCCTTTTGGCCTGCATGATCTACACGGCAATGTCTGGGAGTGGTGCCAGGATCACTGGCTCGACACTTTCTACAACCAGTACGATTGGCCCAAGCGGGGGGAGCCGAGGAGGATCGCCGTCGACCCGGTGAACCTGAGCGAGCCGCAGACTTCGACGAATCAGTTTCGGACAATCCGAGGAGGAAGTTGGTACAACGGTCCCATCATCTGTCGTTCATCGTGTCGGGTGGGCTGGGATGAACCGGATGCCGCCGCCTATATCGGTTTCCGGGTGGTGCGCGAGGCCGAGGAAGGAATCTCGACAGTGGCCCGCGAAGCCTACGAGAGAGAGGACGACGGCTGGAGAGCCATCGAGGCTGCCGGGGGAGAAATCACTTCGAGTGGTGGTTTGAACCTCTCTCTCCGATTCGAGGGGCAGGAGATTCCTGAAGAGGTGTTTGCGAAACTGGCCCGGGTGCCGGGGATCGAGCGACTTTCCCTGGTGCCGAAAGAAACCCTGGTGGTGACCGACTCGCACCTGATGGCCATCGTCGCGATGCCGGATCTGATCAGCCTGGATTTCCGCTCCTCCTTCGATCTCGATTCCTGCGATCTCGGGATCCTGGCACAGTCATCCACTTTGGAGGCCCTCTCCTTCTCTCGCTCCACCTCCCTGACCGATCAACATTGTCGACAGCTGGCGAAGGTCACCGGATTGCATTCATTCGAAGCGTGGGGAACCAGTGGCCAGTTGACGGACGAGGGGCTGTCTTATCTCGGCGGCAATCGCGAACTGGAAACTCTTCGTGTCTCGGAAGTGGATGCGACGGGGGAATTTCTCTCCGCTTTTCTTGGTTGTCCGCTACGGCATCTCTCCCTGACAAAACTTCACTCGGCGGAAAAATCTCTCGAGGACCGATTTGCGAAGCAGTTGACCGACTTCCCCGAGTTGGAGTTTCTCTACCTCAATCAGCAGGGTTTGCTCACCGACTCAACCCTGTTGACTGTTGCGAACCTGGAGGGTTTGCAGGGACTCACCCTCCAGGGCTGTGTCGCGCTGACGGATGAGGGGTTGGCAATTCTCGGGAAACTGGAGAAGCTGCGTTCTCTCAACCTGCAGGGTACCGCGGCGGGGGATGCGGCGCTCCGGTCGATTTCCGGGATCCCCCGATTGAAGTCGATGCGTCTCGGTTCGCCGAACCTGACGGACCGAGGCTTCATCGAGCTCGGGAAACTGGTTTCGCTGGAAGATCTCTATATCGAAACCTGCTCCGCGACCGATGAAGGGGTTCGTCACCTCGGTTACATCAACCGCCTGAAGCGGCTCGACCTCGGCGTCCCGGAGATGGAAGGAATCGGACTTGCCCCGCTCGCCCATCTCCCGGAGTTGAACGATCTCCGCCTCCGCGCTCCCGCGCTGACCGATGTCGTCTTCGAAATCTTCTCTCGAGCCAAGAGCTTGCGAAAGTTGCGCCTCGTCGAGCGAGGATGGCAACCTCCAGCACGACTTTCCAATTCGGGAATGGAGGCGATCGCGAATGCAACCTGGCTGTCGGAGTTGTGGCTGCCGAGGAACGACACCGGTCTGACCGAGGAGGCGATCGAGGATTTGAATCAGCGAATGAAGAAGACCAGTGTGATCCCCTACACGGTGGACTGGGATCGACCGGAGCCAGCAGAACAGAAAGGGGAGGGAGCGTAATGGATCCAAGATGTTTCAGATTCGCCCTCGCGATGGGGGTTGGATTTCTCTTTTTTGTTCTCGCGACCGGGAGAGTTTCTGCGGAGCCCCTCGTGGCGGATCGCGACACTTACGAGTCGGCGGTCGTTCCATTTTTCGAGAAACATTGCTATCGTTGTCATGGACCCGAAAAGGAAAAGGGAGATCTTCGCCTGGATACGCTGGAGATCGATTTCGCGAACACTTCGGCCCTGGGGCACTGGATCGAGGTGATGGACAACATCAATCTTGGGGACATGCCTCCCGAGGACGAGCCGATCCCTACCGTGGAGGAGTTGGGGCCGGTGACCGAGTGGATCGCTTCGGAGATTCGGCATGCCGAGAAGATGGCTCGCAGTACCGGGGGACGGGTCATGATCCGCCGACTCAACCGGACCGAGTATGCGAACACGGTTCGGGATTTGCTTCACGTGAATTTTCTACCGGGAGAAGGTCCCGCCGACTTGCTGCCACCTGACGGTAAGCTTGATGGATTCGACAAGCTGAGCAAAGCACTCCTTCTCGATCCATCCCTGATGTCGCAGTATTTCGATATCGCGGAAGCGGTCGCCAACAAGGCGGTGGTGATCGGGCCTCCGCCGGTTCCGACCCGGACGAACCGAATGGAGTATGAACACATCTCGGGCGGCATCGAATACATCAAGCATGGTCGCGACACCATCGTCACGGATACCGGCCTGATCTCGATGAATTCCGGAATGCGTTCCGATGAGATGTTGAAGCATCCCTGGAACGGGAAGCTGATTCCGATTCGCGGGACCTACACGATGCGTCTCCGGGTCGGAGCGGATCCGGGAGAGCGGGGAGAACCGCTTTACATCCAGGTCAATCGGAATGGCGATGGGGAAATCTGGTCCGGTCGCGTCACGGGAACCCTGACCGAACCGCAAATCATCGAGGTCACTCGCCCTTTCGATGTGCCCGGGAGCGATGAGATCCAGGTGAAGTTCGTGAATCCGGAGTCGTTTACCCGGGTCAACTACTTTGCTTCCGATACGCGGAAGAGAGCAGACGAAGCGATCAAGGAAGGGAGGGCAACCGAGGGTGGTCAGATCCGGGCACGGAATTTTGCGGAAGGAATGATCGGTCAGGGGCGGCCTCAGCCGGCCAGTATCGACACCTCGGGATATCCGCGGCTTTTCTTCGATTGGATCGAGATGGAAGGACCGCTCTACGAGCAATGGCCTCCCCGGAGTACGGAGCAACTCTTTTCCCGCGGACTGGAAGACCCTGCGGTCGAGACGGAAGACTATGCGCGAGAAATTTTCTCCGAATTGCTTCCCAAGGCGTTCCGACGCCCCGTTTCCGAGGAAGAGGTCGATCGCATCCTCCGGGTCGTATCCGCCGAGCAGGAGGCTGGGGAGCCTTTTCCCGAGTCGATCAAGGCGGGGATCATTGCTACCCTGTGTTCTCCGAGTTTCCTGATGCTCTTCGAAGAACGAAGCGAGGAAGCAGAGGAGATGAGACCCCTCGACGACTACGAGATCGCGAGCCGGCTCAGTTATTTTCTATGGAGTTCGATGCCCGATGAAACGCTCTTTTCTCTCGCCGCCGAGGGCAAATTGTCCGACCCGTCGGTGCGTCTTGACCAGGTCGATCGCATGCTCGGTGACGAGAAGGCGGTGGCCTTCGTGGAAGGGTTTGCCGCTCAGTGGCTCAAGGCAGGAGAGTTCGACCGCTTCGAAATCGACAATCAACTCTACAAGGACTTTCATGCCGTCGAGAACAGCGGGCTGAACGAGGCCATCAATCGCGAGCCCCTCGCTTTCTTTGAAGAAATCCTGGAAAAGGATCTCAGTGTCCTCAGTTTTCTCGATTCGGACTGGACGATGCTGAATGAAACCCTCGCGGGCTGGTATGGGGTCCCGGGGGTGAAGGGGGAGGAGTTCCAAAGAGTTTCTCTCCCGGCGGAATCGAGAAGGGGAGGGCTCGTCTCGATGGCGGCGGTTCACAAATGGGGCAGCGACGGCAATCGCACCAAGCCGGTGGAGCGGGGGAAATACGTGCTCGAAGTCCTCTTCAATGACCCGCCCTTGCCACCGCCGCCGAACGTCAGCGAGGTCGAGCCGAATGTGAGCGGGGAGAATCTCACCGTGCGTCAACGTCTCGATCTGCATCGCGAGATCGAAAGCTGTCGTGCCTGTCACGCGCGGATCGATCCCTACGGCCTCGCCCTGGAGAATTTCAACGTCGTCGGGAAATGGCGGACGAAGCAGGATGGAGAACGAATTCGGTGGCCTGATGATGCCGTGATCGACGCCAGCGGAAGCTTTCCCAATGGGCGACCTTTTGCTACCATAGAAGAGTTCCGTGAGGGGCTCGTCGAGCAGAGTGATCGATTCCTCCGGGGATTGTCCGAGAAGATGCTGACCTTTGCCCTGGGGCGTGGCGTGGAAGCGACCGACCGTGGAACCATCGACTCCCTCGTAACGACCATGAAGAACAGTGATCACACGCTTCGCAGTCTCATCCGGGGAATCGTCACCTCTGAAACCTTTGTCGAAAAATAGTCGAGAACCTCTGTTATGAACATTCTCAAGAATACTTCTCTCTCCCGCCGGACTGCACTCCGAGGGATGGGGGCCACCCTTTCTCTCCCCTTTCTCGAAGCAATGCTGCCCAAGACGGCCCTGGGGTCGGTCGAGGCCGGAAATGCGATCCCACGACGGGGCGCCTGGTTCTACTTCGGCACGGGGATGAATATGCGGCAATTCGAGCCAGCGGACGAAGGAAAGAACTTCACGTTTCCTCGCATCCTCAAGCCGCTCGAAAGTTTTCGTGATGACCTCACCGTCTTTTCCGGCACTTGTCTCGAGCATGGAGGAGGTCATCATGGCGACTATACTTTTCTCACCGGGGTGGAGGCAAAGAAGGGGGGCTCGATCAAGAACACGATTTCCTGTGATCAGATCGCGGCAGAGGCGATCGGGCGGGACACGCGCTTTCCTTCACTTCAGCTCTGTATCCAGCGAGGCACGGGATTTGGCGGGAATCTGCGTACTCTGAGCTGGAATCGGAATGGGGTTCCGCTCGCCTCGGAGAATGATCCCCATGTCGTCTTCAATCGTCTCTTCAAGGTCGATGGTCCCGAGGAGCGCGAGGCTCGCGAGAAGGGATTTCGGAGAAGAGGCAGCATTCTCGATGTCGTCCTCGAGGACGCCCATCGTCTCGAGAAAAAAGTCGGGAGCCAGGACAAGGAGAAACTCGACGAGTATTTCAATTCGATTCGCGAGGTTGAAAAGCAGCTGGAGCGAAATGTCGACTGGAGTGTGAAGCCGAAACCCGAGGTGAATCCCGAGAGTGCGGAGCGATATGCCGAACCGTATTCGATCCACATGCCGGCGGGACAGTTCGTCTACGAGAAGTATGCGAAGCTGATGTATGACCTGATCACCCTCGCGTTCCAGACCGACTCGACTCGAGTCATTACCTACGTGGTTCGCCAGGAAAGTTCGGGTGGGGTTTTTCCCGAGTTCGGAGTTTCCAAGGGCTACCATGAACTCAGTCACCATGGGAACGACCAGAAGAATCTCGACGAGCTGGCGCAGGTCGATGCGATCTACCAGGAGCACTGGGCCTACTTCCTCGACCGGCTCAAAGGAGTGAAGGAAGCGGATGGACGTTCTCTTCTCGATCACTGTGCGCTCGGATACTCGAGTGGAATGGGCATCGGGCACTCCAAGAACCGTCTCCCAACCGCGATGTTCGGGGGAAGTGCCATGGGGATCGATCACCAGGGGCATCTCCGCCTCAAGAATGACACGCCGCTCTCTTCGGTCTGGCACACGATGCTGAACCGGCTCGATGTTCCCGTCGGAGAGAATTTCCAGGACAGTCCGGGGATCATCAAGGATCTCTTGGCTTGATTCCCGGGGCAGCGTATCCCTAGGTTGGGGCGTGATGAAGCAGCCCAGTGACCCTTTCCAAAAAGCGCGAAAAGAATCGCCTGTTCTCCCCTGTGAATTCCAGGGGGAGAAGGTTCCCATGATTCTTCGCCATGCGGATCTGCGCACGGCTTGCAAAGATTGGCAGACCTACAGTTCCGATGCTCCGTTTCGCGTGCCGATTCCTTCCGAGGAAGAGTTGCGACGGATGCGGCAGCTTCCCATCGAGACGGATCCACCGGAGCACACCGAATACCGAAAGCTGGTCGAACCGTTTTTCAAGCGCGCCAAGGATCCCGAGCTCATTGCCAGGGTGGAAACCTTGATCGAGTCGTTTCTCGACGAGGCAAAAGAGCAGGAGAGCATCGAAGTGGTCCGGGATTTTGCGCTACCGATCCAGTCCCATGCCTTGACCTATCTCCTCGATGTCTCCGAATCCGAAGCCGAGACCTGGATCGGGTGGGGCATTCATGTTTTCAAGGATGGGGAAGACGGAGAACAAAAGGGGAACGTTCTTGAGCAGTATCTCGAATCCCAATTCGATCGCGCCGAGCAGGATCCGGGAGACGATTTTTTCTCCGCCCTGACAAAAGCCACTTACCAGGGACGCCCCCTGACCCGGGAAGAGATGATGGGATTTGGAAACCTGACCTTTGCGGGTGGGCGAGATACCGTGATTCACTCGATCTCTTCCATTCTCGCCTATCTCGCAGGGAATCCCGAGGCCGTGGAATACCTCAAGGAAAGTCCGAAACACATCGTCACCGCGAGCGAGGAGTTTTTCCGAGCGGTTACGCCGTTGACTCATATCGGTCGCGTCTGTCCCGTGTCGAGCGATGTCCATGGTTTCGAGGTGAAACCGAAAGGGAGGGTCTCGCTTTGCTGGGCTTCGGCCAACAACGACGAAACGGTCTTCGATTCCCCGGAGGAAATCCGGCTCGATCGGAAGCCCAATCCTCACGTCGCCTTCGGATTCGGGGCTCATCTCTGCCTCGGGGCCGCGCATGCCCGGCTCATCGTCCGAACTCTCCTCGAGAAGATCTGCGACAAGAACCTCTCGATCGAAATTCTCGAAGCCGTCGAACACGTCGAGACGGAGCCCGAATATACCCGTTCGGTCGGTTACGATTCGTTGCTCGTTTCGGTGAGTTGATGAGGCCGGAAAACGGGACGGTCCGACAAAGGGGCTACCAGGTCTTGATATTGTCGGCCCCCGTGGCCGGATCCTTGTCCGGCCCGGGTGACCAGGTGAGAATGGATTGGAGAATCTCGGAGCCGTTGTCTCGCTTGTCCCAGGCGGGCTTCTGAACGCGACCATTGCTGTCGGAATCGAGGCGAACCCGAAATCTCTCTCCCCATTCATCGAAGAGCGTGCAGCTTCCGTTTTCGTCGATACGAACGCCATTGGCATACCGGCCCTGGCCCATGGGACGAGCGGTGCGCCCTACGAAAAAGGTGATCGAGCGTGGATTCAGTCCGCTTTCATTGGTTTCGCTGGGAGCTGCGGTGAGCGCATCCATCAACTCGGGACCGGATTCCATCTCCACGTCCTTCTGTTGCATTTCTCCGGGACGGAGAGGCAACTTTCGATACTCGGTGACATACGCATCGATCGCATTGTGAAGAGCCATGGCCATATGGGTGGCCCGGCGTTCCTTGGCCTTGGAAAGAACCTTCATCGTGGCCGGATAGACCACTCCAGCAAGCAATCCGATGATTCCAATGACAACGAGCAGTTCGAGGAGAGAAAATCCAGTTTTGGAACAGATGGAGGCACGACGAGAGGGGAAACAAGCTTTCATCCCTCGCTTGTATCAAAAAAAGAATACCATGTAAATACAATGTATTTCTTTTTTGAAAAGGGGGAGAAACCCAGTCAGTTCGTCCTCTTCGGGATCAAAAAGTGTGGATTTTCGGAATCAGCGGGGCAGAACCCAGATGTTGCGGTAAAAGACGGGATTCCCGTGATTCTGGAGGAAAATCGGTCCGCCTTTTTCGTCGAACTCTCCTTTTACAGGAGCCGCGGTTGTATGCGTCTTGTTCAGTTCCTGGTCTTCGTGGACGACGACTCCGTTGAGCTTGACGGTGATCCGGGGCCAGGATTTCCGCTCTCCGTTTTCGTCGAATTTCGCCCAGGTCAGATCGACATCATAAGTCTGCCAGGTCAGTGGGGGAAAGCACATGTTCAGTGAGGGCGCTGCGATCGAGTAGATGCCTCCGGTTTCGTTCATCTTTCCTTCGAGACCGAATGAATCGAGGACCTGGGTTTCCCAACGCCCCCCGTAGTAGACTCCGCTGTTTCCTCGTCCTTGTCCGCGCGCATGCGGCTTGTAAGGGGTCAGAAATTCGAGATGAATGGTGCAGTCGGCGAAGGTTTTTTCCGATGTGGTTCCCGTGGCCGCGAGCAAACCATCCACGATCTTGCCTTTCTTCCATCCCTCGGCCGAGGTGCCGTCAAAGAGAACGATGGCTCCTTCGGGAGGCGCCATCCCGAGCGTCGGGCTTTTTCTTTCCACCTTGGGGAGGTCAAGGGTGACCGGTCCGAATGAGCCGGTAATGCGTCCGTTCGCAAGGACAGCGTGGAGTTCCTTTCCCTTGAACTCGACCTTGCCGTCGATCAGCTCTCCTCCGACATGGGTGCGAGACTTCTCCCGGGTCCATCCGAGTCCGGGTAGTCCTCCTTCGAGGAAGTAGGCGTCAAATTTCCCGTCGCCCAGAGCTACGACTTGGGCGGCATACGCGGCGCCCTGCTCGAGGGAGCCATATTCGCCCTGGATCAGGAAATCAGGATCTTCTGCTGCAGCGACAGCGGAGTCGGTCCAGGCCTTGTTTTTGTCGGCAGCGTTTGCGGAGCAAACCAGTGAGACGGCGAGAAAGGAAGTGAGTAAAAGGTTTCGAGTGGAAAGGGAGCACGTAGTCATGCTTCCTTGTATCGAGAAAAAAACGGGCATGCAACCCTGTTGAATAGAGGATCGAACCCTGTTCGAGTGATCCTCGTTGGGTGGCCGGCTACCGCGTCAGTTGCTTCCACTCGATCTTGCGAAAGGCGACCTGGCAACCTTTGCCATGATCCTGGAGGGCGATGACGCCCTCGTTTCGGCTCATGTCCTTGTCCTTGTCGGTCAAGATGGAGAAAACGACACCATTGATGCTCTGGGTCAAGGTGTGGCCGGCAGCGACGATCTCGAGGGTGTTCCACTCGTTCTCACGGTAGTTGGCTTTGACTTCCTCTGGATCGGCGATCATCTCGATCTTCTTGGTCCCATCCTCTGAGAAGGCGGTTTTCTGGCCTGCCGTGGCGAGGAGGTGCCGGGTCTTTTTCTTGGGGTGGTCTTTGGGCAAGAGGGAGTGATGCCAGAGTCCCATGACGTCCTGCTGGGCAACTTCGACCTGGTATCCGAAAACCTGCCAATCACCCAGGTCATCGCTCCGTACCTGGACCCCTGAGTTCCCCTTGTCCCATTTGAATTCCATTCTCAGGATGAAGTGTCCCGGAGTTTCTTTCCTGAGGATGAGCCAGTTCTTGCCCTCCGATTTGCCGGTGCAGTGAATCGCTCCGTCACGGACCTCCCAAGCGCCTGGCTTTCCATCCCATCCTTCCAGCGTTTTCCCGTCGAAGAGGGGGATAAAGCCTGAGGGAGCGGGATCTGTATCCGCGGGTGAAAGCAGGGGGACAGTCAGGAGGGCGAGAATCGAGGCGAGAAGAGGTTTCATGGGGATACTGTATACGGCAATGAGAATCCGTAATCTTTCGAATGGGTACGTAAAAATTCCCGGTCCTGCACTCGACACGGTCGGGCAAGCTCCGGGAATTCGGTTGTCGTTCCGGCGGAACTACCGCCGGAATGTTCAGGCCTGTGCGGGTTGGCGCTGCAGGAGCTGCAGGTGCGAAATCTGGTCGACCGTCTTGGTAACCTCGCCACGCCAGTAGGAAAGCTTCTCACGAGAGAGTTCCATGCGATCGGAAACCGCTTGCTCGAGCTCGGTGTAGCCTTCGCTCAGCTTTTCGGAGAGTTCGGCGAGCTTCTGCATCGCTTCTTCACGATTCGGGCAAGTGATGCTCCAGCTCTTCTTGAGCTGAACTTCCGCCTGCTTCTGCGTCTCGCGCAACTCGGCAAGAATGATTTTTTCTTCGGCAACCTCGCGGAGGTCGGAGGCGAGCCCGAGCTTCTTCAGGGTCCAGATCGCCCACTTTGTGGGATCCCACTGCCAGGGCTTGACCCCGTTCCGGTAGTCATGCTGAAAGGAGTGGTGATAGTTGTGGTAGCCTTCTCCGAAAGTGAAGATCGCCATGAGCCAGCTGTCACGAGCACTCGTCGTCGAGTCATAGGGGCGATTCCCGATCGTGTGGCAGAGCGAGTTGATGAGGAAGGTACAGTGCTGCACACAAACGAGACGAGTCAGTCCACCAAAGATAAAACCGCCCAAGGCACCGACCCAGCCGCTGTAGGCCAGTCCGATCAGGGTGGGGAGGACGAGACCGACGAGGACTCCGATGATGCGATGATGGCGATGCTGCCACATCACGATGGGGTCTCTCTTGAGATCGTTCACGTTGGTGAGTTCACGAGGGTAGAGCTTGAAGAAGATCCATCCCATGTGTGCCCAGAAGAATCCTTTGGAGATCGCATAGGGATCGTCATGTTCGTCGTCAACGTGCTTGTGGTGCTGGCGATGATCCGAAGCCCAGTCGAGCGCTGAGTCTTCGAAGGCAGCGGCACCGAAAAGAAGGGTAAGAATTTTCACAGGCTTCTTCGCTTTGAAGGCCTTGTGAGCGAAAAGTCGATGGTATCCGAGCGTGATGCTCATTCCCGTGGCAATGAAAAAGCCTGCGAAAAGAGCGAGAAAGAAAGGATCAAATCCGAAATAGATGATGTAGAGCGGCGTGCCGATCAATGCGGCCAGGAAGGTCAGTACGAGAAAGCCACTGGTGAACCAATTCACGCGGTCGAATGGAATATTGGAAAACATGTCAAACAGGGAGTGAGTTTTTGCTTGGGTTGATGGGTTTGTGTTCAGGTTCGGTGTTTCCTGGTCTTCGGAAGAAGTCAGGAAGGGAAACGGGCCCCCGAAGGGACCCGTTCAAATTTGCTTTAGCGGTATCCGCCACCGCCACCGCCACCTCGATCATCGCGGTATCCACCGCCACCACCTCGGTTTCCGCCACCGCCTCCGCGATGACCACCTCCGCCGCCACCGCCACCACGGTAGCCGCCGCCTCCACCACCTCCGCCGCCACCGCCACCGCCACCGCCACCGCCACGGGGACGGTCTTCGGCTTCGCGGACGCGGGCAGGTCTTCCACTGCAGTCAGCACCATCGAGGTTCTCGATCGCGGCTTCGCCGGATTCCCGGCTGGAAAGGGTGACAAAAGCGAATCCACGGGGTCGTCCCGTATCCCGGTCTAGGGGCATGTGGAGATCGACGATGGGTTCGTAATCGGAAAGGAACTCACGTAGTTCAACTTCCGAGGTTTCGTAGGGCAGATTGCCAATATACAATTTCATAACTTCTCAAACTTAAATTGCCCGAATCAATCCGTCCGTTCTTGGCTCTGTCCAGGGAAAGCAGAGGACGTGAGTCGAAGGCATTCAGCAAGAGAAAGTGGGAAACCAGCGGGGACGGGCACCTCACAATCGTCTAGAAATAGCCGTTAGCCAAGCCCTTTCGGAGGAAAAGAGGGACGCGAAAAATTACCCCAGACCAAGGATATCATCCATTCTTCTGGAGATTTCAGCCAGTCTGGTACGATCACCACCACCCACTTCGGCGGTGGCCCATCCCCGGAATCCGATCTCGCGCAGGGCGGCCCGAACTGCGGCCCAATCGATCGTTCCTTCACCCAGTGGAGAGCTGAATCCGGCTCGAAGGCCTTCTTTTCCATGTTTCCGCTCGTCCCATTCCTTGATGTCGAGCTTTCCGATCCGGTCACCGAGAATCTGGATCCAATGTTGAGGAACTCCCCACCGGACATTGTTTCCCACGTCGTAATAGGCGCCGAACCAGGGGTGATTCACTTCATCGACGTAGCGTTCCATATCGAGGGCGCTGATGAGAAAACCGGCCCAGACATTTTCGACGAGGATTTTCACCTCGTGCTTTTCGGCAGCAGGCAGCCCCTTGCGAATGATCTCGATCGTCTCATTCCAGCTCTCCATGAGGGGGCGTTTCCGATCGTAACTGGCGACATAGAGGACCGAGTCTCCTCCGATATCACTGGCGAATTTGACGGCGGTTTCGAGATCCGGCTTGTTCGAGTTGACGATTCCATGGACGGGGAGATCGGATTTGTCGACGGCTTCTCGATACATCTGGTAGTCGACCCGGTTCTCGGTGCGGAGCTCCGTACCATGAAATCCGACTTCTTTCAGCATCTTGAAGCGATCGAGGACGGAAAGGTCTGGTTCCTTGACCATGGAGAATTTGACCCCCTTCTTGAGTATCCCATCCATTTCGCCGGCGCGAGAGGGCAAGGCGGATAAACCAGGGATCGCCGCAGCCGAAGCCAGGGCGGTTGTGGAAAGAAAGCGTCGTCGATCGGTCATGTTTCGGATTATAGGCAAGGAGCGCGTCGGCTCGTCAATCCGTGATCGCGTCGAAACGGGGCCATGAGACCGATTGGCGGGCGACTGATCGAACGATCAGACTTCACTCCGCGTCCGCTCTCCATTGACGAGGCGCATGACCCCGCGGGGATTGGCATCCTGAAGCTCGATCGGGAGGAGGGAATCGGGCCAGTCCTGGTAGCAAACCGGTCGGACGAAACGCTCGATTCCACGAGTGCCCACGCTGGTGTAGTGGCTGTGGGTCGTCGCAGGGTAGGGACCCCCGTGGTGGATACTATGACAGACCTCCAGCCCTACCGGGAAACCGTTGAAAATGAGGCGCCCGGTCTTTTTCTGAAGGATTGACACCAGTTCGTGATGTTCGCGCAAATCCTCTTCGGTTCCGTGAATCGTGGCACTCAACGATCCCTCGAGGGCGTTTGCGATCGTGAGAAGTTCCTCGGGTTCTCCACAGGAGGCGAAAGTGGAGACGGGGCCGAAGAGTTCGTCGAGGAGCATCGGGTCGTCGAGGAGGCCCTGTGGATTGGTGGAGAAGAGGTGGGGCGCTGCTTCGAGCCGGTTGACATCGGGAGCCTCGTCGGAGCAGGCGAGGAGATCGACGGAGGGGCTGTTTTTTCTCGCGGTGAGACCATTGAGATAGGCCTGATGGATTCCGGCATGCAGCATGGTTGCCGGACTGGTCGCGGTGACTTCTTCTGATGTCAGTTGGGCAAAGTTCTCCCAGGCTTCCGACTGCAAACCGACGACGAGACCGGGATTGGTGCAGAATTGTCCCACGCCTTGAGTCAGGGCTGCGACGAAGCCCCTGGCGAGGGCTTCGGAACGTTCCTCGAGTGCACCTGGAAGGACGAAGAGCGGATTGACGCTTCCCATCTCGGCATAGAACGGGATCGGGACATCGCGTCGGCTGGCCACGTCGAAGAGGGCTCGTCCTCCGGCGAGCGAGCCGGTGAACGCGGCGGCGGTGATTCCTGGGTGCTCGACCAGTCCCGTTCCGACTTCGTTCCCTCGCCCGTGCAAAAGGGAGAAAATACCCGATGGCATTCCTGTTCTCTCGGCCGCGGCAAGAACAGCTTGTGCCGCCATTTCACAGGTGCCGGGATGGGCGGGGTGGGCCTTGATGACGACCGGGCATCCGCTGGCAAGGGCCGACATGGTGTCGGCTCCGAGCACGGAGATGGCGATGGGGAAATTGCTCGCTCCAAAAATGGCAACCGGTCCGATCGGCTGCATCAAGGAGCGGACGTCCGGCTTGGGCATCGGCTGCCTGCCGGGATCACCGCTGTCGATTCTCGCGTCGACCCAGGAGCCCTCCCGGATCAACTGAGCAAACTGGCGGGTGTGTCCTACGGCTCGATCTCGCTCTGCACTGCAGCGAGGTAGCGGATAGCCGGTTTCGCTGGAGGTCTGCTCGAGAAAGGCGTCGCCAAGGGCGATCGTTTCCTCGGCGATGGCCTCGAGAAAGTCCGCTCGAGATTCCGCCAATTTTTGCCGATAGGGATTGAAGGCCGTTACCGCTGCGGAGACGGCGGCATCGATTTCGCCTTGGGTCGCTTCGTGAAACTCGGTCGCGAGGATTTCTCCGGTGGCCGGATTCCGAGAGTGAAAAACGTCGGCCGATTCGGCGGAAGGGATCCCTCCAATGTAGTGCTGTCCTGTCAGAGCCATGTCGATTCCGTTACGTTGCGAGGAGCGCCTCGGCCGCTTCCTCTACCCGCTTTTCCTCTTCCTCGCTGATGCCGCTGAGAAGGGGGAGAGCAGGTCCCGTATCTGCGATCCCGGCGAGGCGCACTGCTTCGTGGAGAACGCGGACCGGGTTGATCCCGTTGCGGAGATCCTCGAGAGGCCGAAAGATTTTTTGAATCTCTCGGGCTCGGATCAGGTCCTTACTCTGGACGGCTTCCCGGAGTTCCTCGCTCAGGTCGGGACGGATACAGACACAGCCGGCAGTAAATCCGTTCACCCCGAAGTCGTTCAGGTGTTCGACGACCGGCTGTTCTCCAATTCCGCTGACGATCAACCTTGGGTCGACTTGCTCCACGAGGTCGGCCAGGTAGGGGTCCGCTGCGGGGTCTTCCTGGACGATGGCATATTTGATCCACGAGATGATCCCGTCCTCGACGAGTTGGCGAGCTCCTTCGACGGTGATGAAGTCTCCATACTTGATGTAAAGCACGATGGGTTTCCCCACTTTCTCGGCGAACTTTCGGAGCCCGGTCACGACACCTTCCGAGGTCGTCAGTCCCTGTTGGGGGAGGACCATGACGGTGGGGTAGTCCGTCTCTTTGACGATCGCGGCCTGGTCCATCATCATGCCGTAGGCAGGACCGACGGAGGGGATGACCAGTGTCTCCGGTCCCGCGAGCTCGGCGAGTTGACCGAGGATGGATTCGTATTCGCTCAGGGCAATGTGGTAGAAGTTGGCATTGCCTCCGTAGAGCAGCGTGGAGGTGCCTCCGGCTTCGATGTGGCGGATGATCTTTTCGTTTTCGGCAGGGTGAAAGACAAGGTTCTCATCCCGGGCCATCGGAGGCACGGCGATGACCGATTGAGCGAGATCGTCTGGGGTGACAGGTCGGGTTTGCATGTGGAAATGAAGGGAGTTCTGGTCAGATGGTGTAGCGCGAGATGGGGGAAATGCCAAGCAAGAGTCGAGCGGGCAATCAAGGCGAAGACGAGGACTCGACGGGGAAGCCTCCTCGTATTTCCCCGGCTCCGGTTGCGCCGAAGTTGGCTCGGAATCGAGAATCAAGAGGTCGACTGTTCGGCATCGAGAGCCAGATCCGGAAGAGGCAACGCTTCTCTTCGGGATCTTCGAAGTCCTCGAAAGCGGAGCGCCGATGAAGAGTGACCCAGTTGTTGAGCAGGAGGACGTCCCCCGGCTCCTGGCGGAAATGAAAGGCCTGGCCGGGTTCGTTGGCAATGGATTCGAGAAAGTCCATGGCCTCGATCTGCTCCGGCATCAGATCGGGGAGTTCCGGGTCGGCATGGGCGCGGTCGATGAGGACGCGGAGAAAGCTGCAGGCGAAGTGGTCCTGTTCAAAAGAGATGATCGGCTGCTCGCAAAAGGGCTGGGCATTCCCAAGGTCCACCGAGTGACGCTTGTAGACAAAAGACTCATTCAGGACTGTGAGGAGCTCGGGGCGCCGGCTTGCGATCTCATTGTAAAGATGCATCGAGCTGATGAGCTCGTTCTCTCCTCCCGACATGGCTTGTTTCCAGCAGAGGAAGCTGATCACATCGCAGCGGTCGGTGTGGAAAGAGAGCTTCTGGTTGGTGTTGGGACCGCGGGTTCTTGGATCATTCTTTCCAAATCCGGCGTCGGAGACATCGAAGACGGTGTCTCCTTTCTCGTTTTGCGAGAGCAGGGTTCCGAGCGAGCGATTCCACTCTCGAAAAGCTTCCCTGGCGCTGTCTTTCGTATGGTCTCCGATCGGAAAGCCGCGCAGAAGGATGGCGCCCGGACCCGATTCGAGCCGATTGCGAATTTCTTCGACCGAGAGCGAACCAAAGGGAGCGCTCCACTCGGAATGCCGGGAAAGTTCTTCTCCTTTCCAGACGGCAGGATGGTCGAGGAAAGGCCTCATTCTTTCTCTCCGGCAACGATGCGGTCGAGGTGTTTGATATCTGGCTCTCCCTCGAGGTAGCCGAGCGAAGTGAGAAAGGCGTCCGTCTTCAGGATGGTGTCTCGGAAGGCCTGGGGTTTTCCCTGGCCCAGCTTGAGATTGAAAAAGCCGTGGGGCTGTCCTTCGTAGAGATGGAGTTCGGATGAGATGCCGAGCTTCTCCTGTTGCTTCTGGAAGTCCTCGGCCTGGCTCACAGGGATCAACTTGTCCTTGGTTCCGAGGAAAACGATCGTGGGAGGGTCATCCTTGCTGATGTTGTGCGCTGGAGAAATGGCCGGAAACCATTCTTTCACACGCGAGTGACCGTATCCTTCCGGTCCGTTGTTGTAGACCGGATTGAAGAGAAGGAGGGCGGCTGGTCGAGAGCTGATCGAAAGGTCTTCCCCCTTTTCATCAAATCCGTCGCACATACCCGTGGCCGCTGCGACGTGCCCACCTGCGGATCCGCCTCCGGCGAGAATGCGGTCGGGATCGACTCCGAGGCGCTCCGCATTTTTCCGGACCCAGCGTATCGCTGATTTTCCATCGGCAACGCACTCCTTCGGAGTGGTTCCCTGGCGTGACTTGACCCGATAGTCGGCCAGGAAGATCACCATTCCCCGCTGAGAAAGATACCGTGCATGAGGCTCGAATTGGGTCGGGCTTCCTCCATTCCATCCTCCACCGAAAAAGAAGACGACGGCAGGAGCTTGGGCGGTTTCCGGATCATGCTTGGGGGGATCGATCCGATAGACTCTCAGCTTGTCTCCCGAAGCCTCCTTGTAGACTTCGATCGCAGCTCCGGAAATCTTGAGCGCTTCCGTTTCTGCGAGGAGAGGGGAAGCGGAAAGGGGAATCGCAAAGGCGAGCAAGCAAGGCAGGGATTTCATCATGAGAGGTAGCCTAGGCAAATTCGGAACGCTGGCCAGAGCAATCTCTTGGCGGAAACGGGGGAATTCGAGAGAAGGGATCCGCAATGGTGTTTCCGATCCGGTGAGAAAATCTCTGGGACACCGTTCGGCGTGGAGTAGGTTCACAGTGCTCCATGAGTCATACCAACGTTTCACCCCGACACTTGATCGGACTGATCGCAGGCGCCCTGTGTATCGCTTTTGCTCCGATTTTTGCGGTGCTGAGTCGGCAGGGCGAAGGCCAGGTGGGGATGTGGGATTCGGCGTTCTGGCGGGTCTTCCTGGGGGCGATCGCGCTCGGGATTCTCTTTGGTGCGCAGAGGAAGCGGATTGTTCCCCGTCGCGAGGAGTTTCGGGGTGGGTATCACTGGCTCTGGCTTCCCGGGGTGGCTTTTGCTGCTGATTTCTGGGCCTGGCATTGGTCCTTCGAGCACACCTCCGTCGCCAACTCAACCTTGCTCGCGAACACTTCGATTCTGTGGGTGACGCTGTTTGCCTGGTGGGTCTGGAAGGAAAAGCTCTCGCGTCTCTTCCTGATCGGGGCCGCGCTTGCCTTTGTGGGAATGGGAATGCTGATGCTCAGTTCGACGACGCGAGAACCTCCGACGGACGGGGATCCCATTTTCGGGGATTTCCTCGCACTCTTGACGGCTTTCTTCTACGGATCCTACCAGTTGTTGATCAAGTATTTCCGCCGTGAGCACTCCGGGCCTCTCCTGCTTTTCTGGGCGAGCCTGGTGGCCGCGATGGTGCTGTTTCCGCTGGCCTGGTTTCATTCCGATCCTTTCTGGCCAGGGAGCACGGAAGTCTGGGGATCCCTGATCGGACTCGGCGTCTTGTCCCATGCCTGCGGCCAGGGGCTCATTGCCTATGGGCTGGGAGGGGTGCCGGCGAGTCTCGCTGCGGTGACCCTGCTGGTGCAACCCGTTGCGACCGCGTTCCTCGGGATTCTAATTCTTGGGCAACCCCTTGTTTCGATCCAGATGATCGGGGCGGCCATCGTCGTGACAGGGCTCTTTCTTGCGATTCGAGGCAAGTCGACGCCCCGTTGATGTCATTGCTCACGTCCGAGGGGGTGATACTTTCGAATCCACGGATCGCTTTGTTCCTCCAGTCTCTCCATGAGTCGCTCCACCATGGCATCTCGAATGGTCTCATGCTCCGAACTGTCGGCGAGGTTTTTCGTTTCCCAGGGATCTTCTTCGAGGTCGTAGAGTTCCAGGCGTGGACGGTGGAGGTAGTCCTCGACGTTTCGGTCTCCGATTTTCTGGTCTCCACGGGCGCGGAGATCGACCCAGGTCCGACGCTGCACGGTGTCGATCGGGAGCGGGTACTCGGTACCCGGGGTCAGGTTCCAGATGAGCTTATACCGGCGCTCTCGCAGGGTGCGCATCGGGTAGTAGGCAAAGATGTCGTGGCCGACATGGCTGAGCAAGACTTCGTCCCAATCTTCGGGACTTTTGTTTTCTAGAATGGGAAGGATGCTTCGCCCGTGAAGCGGATAGTCTTCGAACGGAACTCCGGCCCAGTCGAGAAAAGTGGGGGTGAGATCTGTGAAGGCAACGAGTGCACGATGAGGAGAGACGGGATTCTCCAGGCCCGGGCAGCGCACGAGGAAAGGGACTCGCACTCCGGGTTCGTAGTGGGTGCCCATCGCGCCCGGCTCCGAGGTTCCGTGATCCGAGATGAAAACGACGAGCGTGTCCTCGCTGTGTCCCACCTGTTCCAATTTCTCGAGGACGAGACCGACACCGTGATCCATCCGACTGATCTGCTGGTAGTAGCCCGCGATGCCTTCGCGGACTTCGGGAGTATCCGGGAGAAAGGGCGGGACGACCACCTCGGTGGGATCGTACTTCAATGGGGTGTATCCATTGGTCGTCTCTTCGATACCCCATCCAGGGCCGTCGATGGAGACGGGGTGGGGGTCGGAAAAGGAAACGACAAGAAAGAAGGGGGCTTCGGTTTCGTCGAGAAACTCTCCGGCGTGTTCTGCCATCGCTATGACGTCCCGAGACCGGGCACGGGGTTTGAAGTCGATCGGGTATTTCTCAAGTGGCTTGATGTGGTCTTTGCCGATCAGTCCCGTGCGATACCCGGCTCCTTTCAACATCGCGAAGACGGAGGTCACGTCGGCGCGCAGTTGTTGATTGTGTTCGCGATGCGGGTGCGCGTATTGCCCATTCGCGTGGGTCAGGAGACCGGTATACATGACGGCTCGACTCGGTCCGCAGGATGCCGTTGTCGCGAAGGCCTGCTCGAATCGGACACCTTCTTCGGCGAGCCGATCGAGGTTTGGGGTTCGGACGACGGGATGACCGTAGCATCCGACATCGGTCCAGGTGTGGTTGTCGGAGATGAGAAAAAGAATGTTCCGCGAATCTTCGGCCACGCCGAGGCTTGCGAGGAGAGAGAGGAGGAAAGTGAGCGTATGTTTCATCGAGTCAGAGTCGGAGAAAGATTCGGTTGCGATACATCCACCAGAGGATGAGCCAAAAGATCAAAGCGACGAGAGAGGCATCGATGATGGGGGCCACCGATTTCGGGAAGAGAGCGTCCGGGAGGTGACGATGCAGGTTGTCGAGGACGAAGCGTTTCGACATCATTCCCATGAGATACATGGCGAGTGGGTTCAGCCCGACGACAACGAAAGGGAAGACCCATCGATTCCACTTTCGGACATCGATGACCCAATAGAAGAACGCGAGGAGAGCCACCACGTATCCACCGCTGAAAAGAACCCAGGAAGGCGTCCAGAGCTTCTTCACAACCGGGCAGATTGTCAGTCCGAGGATGGCTCCGCCAACGAGAAGGAGGCCGGCTGCGAGCCAGAGTCGTTTCAACTTCTGCGAAGGGGGGGATCCTTTGCTCTTGATAACCTGCCCTGCCATGAGTCCGAACAGCATCGTGACAAAGGAAGGGACGAAATTGAGCGTCGCATAGGCATGACCCTCGAATGCCTGCTCGCGTGGAAAGAGATTGAGAAACCAGAGATCGAAGGCTTGGGGAAAACTGGTCCCATTTTCGAAATGGAGTCTCCAGGAATCCAGTCCGCGGGGCAGCGTCAGCATCAAGAAGTAGTAGCCGACGAGCACGACCGACGCGGTGGCAAACTGGGCTCTCCAGGACTTTCCGAGGAGAAAGAAAAGAAATCCGTATCCGAGACCGATCTGGCTGAGGACGTTGGTGAAGATCCAGAAGGTCTCCGGTTTTCGAAGGGATTGCAGGAACACTCCGAGAAGGGTGAGGAGCAGGGCTCGCGTCCAGGCGTGGCGAAGGCGTTTGCGATAGCTCTCTCCGAGGCGTTCTCTTTTCTCATAGGAGAATGGCATCGATACCCCGACAATAAACATGAAGGCCGGCTGAATCAGATCCCAGAGCGCGACCCCGAAGATCGCGAACTGGCTGTTCCATTCGGGATGGGTTCCGTGGAAGACCAGGAACTCGGCGAATCCACCCTCCCAATTCCGTGCCGCACGCGCCAGGCCGAGGCCGGAGGTGGCGAGGAGGAGCATGACCATTCCCCGATAGACATCGAGGGAGAGGATTCTATCTGAAGGGACTCGGTCCGAAGGGACTCGGTCCGAAGCGGGGAGGTTCTCTTCAGGCGCGTCCTCTGGCTGCATCCTTTGAGTCTGGGACGGGATCCGTTTCTTCGTCAATCCAAGAGCGGCACAGATACAGGCAATTCCCGACCGCCGGACTTCTCGGAAAGTGGAAGAAACTTCTCGGAAATCTTGGAAGACGGTTTTACGGTCGACGTGCTCTCCAGACGCGAAAGCACCTTTCCCTCAACCTCTCCTTTCTACTTACATGGACGCAGTCAAAATTCTCGGAAGCCTTCTCAGCAACAACGCCATGGGTTCCCAAACTGGTGGTAGCATTCTCGATTCCCTTCTCGGCGGAGGAGGCGGCGGGAGCAATTCATCGGGGGCTGGTGACATCCTCGGAACCCTCCTGGGAGGTCAGAAGCGTGGGGGCTCAGGAGGTCTCGGTGCTCTTGGAGGGATTCTCGCTGCCGCAGCGGCTTCCAAAAGTGGAAGTGGTGGCAGCTCGGGGATGGACATGTTGGGATCCCTTCTCTCCGGCGCTGGAGGAGGAGGCGGTGGCGCAGGCGATTTGCTCGGAAGTCTTCTCGGAGGCGGACAGTCACCGTCGCAGAGCAGCGGAGGTGGTATCGGCGGGATGCTTGGTGGGCTTCTCGGAGGCAAGAAGACAGCCCCCCAGCCTTCGGGCGGTGGAGCGGGCGGACTTCTCGGATCTCTTCTCGGAGCCGCTTCCGGTAGTGGGGGTGGCGGGAACCCCTTGACCGATCTTCTCGGGGCGACCGCCTCGAGCGGGAATGCCAACGGATCCGAACTCCTGGGAGCTTTGCTCGGAGGAGGCACTCCGGCCGCCCCCCCGCAGGAAGCGCAGGACGAAGCCGAGCTCTTGATCCAGGCGATGTGTTACGCGGCAAAGGCCGATGGACACATCGATGCCGGCGAGAAAGAGGCCATCCTCGGTCGGCTCGGGGATCTCGATGACGAGGAGATTGCCTATCTCAAGGAGCACCTCGAAGGTGAGGTCGACCTCCAGGGATTTACTTCCCAGGTTCCCGACGATATGGACGAGCAGGTTTACGCATTTTCCTCGATGGCGATCAAACTCGACACCCAGGCGGAAGCCCAGTATTTCGGCAAGCTCGCCAATGGATTGGGGATGGACGGCGACACCTGCAATCGGATTCACAAGCAGTTGGGGCAGCCCGAGATCTTTTCCTAGGTCTTTTTTAAGGACCTTGATAGTGCCATGGCGAGAAAGCGAAGACCTCGATCCGGAGGCGGCAATCCTGGAGCGAGGGCAAATGTCCATTCCAGTGGGATCCAGAAAGTTGCTCGGCTTACCGAGGAGTCTCTTTGCGAGTTCCTTGAGAATCCCGATGGCGTCGAGCCTTTTCTCCTCGTGCTCGACGGAGTCCAGGATCCCCACAACCTCGGGGCCTGTCTGCGATCGGCGGAAGGGGCGGGAATCCATGCCGTGGTGGTGCCGCGGCACAAGGCTTCCCCAGTCACCGAGACCGTGGTGCGAATCTCCTGCGGTGGCGCGGAGAATGTTCCTGTCGTTTCCGTCGGCAACATGGCCCGCTTCCTGACGAAGCTTCGGGAGGAATACTCTCTTCGCGTCGTCGGTACGGCGGACGAGACGAATACGGATCTCTACGATTGCGATCTCACCGGCCCGCTCGCGCTCGTTCTCGGAGCCGAGGGGGAGGGGATGCGTCGGTTGACCAAGGAGAATTGCGACGAACTCATTCGGATCCCCATGGCGGGGCAGGTCGAATGCCTCAATGTATCCAATGCTGCGGCCGTCTGTCTCTACGAATCGGTGCGGCAGCGCGCGTTTGAGTAGGAGCTCGTGAGAGAGTGGATCGCTCCGGTCACTCTTCCTCGCCTTCTCGGTTCAGGGAAACAATTTCGGCTTTGAGGAAAACGGCCTGGAGAATGTCGCCGTTGTCGAATTTTTCGGTGCCCTTCGGCTCCCAGATTCCCAGCATCCGAATCATCCCGGAGAGAGTGGTGATCTGGGTCGTGACCGTTGCCTTGTGAAAGGTGGTCGTCGGTCCTTCCAGCCCCAGTTGGTTTTCTCCGCGAACTGCCGTCCCCGCTGTCGTGGGAGGCGCGTAGTGATGCTCGACCGAGAGGTTGAGGTCGATGGTTCGTTCATCGGCGCCGAGGACCGGGTCGACTTCGAACGTGGTGCCGATCAGGATGGTTTCGTAGTCTCCGGCGAGATTGCTTGTGACCTTGGCATCGTTCTCGTTCTTCTCGCCTTCCTTTTTCTCCGTCTTGGAAGCCTTCGCAAAGGCGTAGGCAGAAGCGGGAAAGGAAAAACTCTGGTTCGCCTCGACCTTGGCTCGCTGTCCACTTCGCGCCTCGATCCAGTTGGTTGTCACGATGGAAAAATCTTCGATCTCCTGGATCCGGGCCCACTCTGCCTTGTGATCAATGACGCCTCGAGTGTTCGCTTCGGCCTCGCGAATGAGGTCTCCTGGCCCCTCGACGATGTGCATGGTGATGGCGACTGCCTTTTCCACTCCGCCTCTGAGCGACATGATGTAGGCCTCCACGAGTTGGATCTGCTCCGGGGTATTTCGGATGACCAGGGTCGAGCTCTGGCGGATGTAGTTCGCGGAGGAACCCTCGGGAAAGCTGATTCCGGCAGACTGAAGGATGTCTTTCGCGGTCGCTCGAATCATGAAACGCGGCTCGCTGGCGACGGGATCGGCAAAGGGATCGGCCGCAGCCCCGCCGCCACTGCTCCCCATCGTGCTCATGAAGGTGGGAGGGATCGTGTAGCGTCGAACGATCATCCCCTCGGGGATCTCCTCGGCGACTTGCTCGAACTCGGGCGCTCCTTCTGGGGTGGGGAGCACTTTCTCTCCGTGTTCTTCCAGGTAGCCAGCGAGGATTGGAGTGGTCAGGGGGAGCACCCGGACCAGCTCGTTTCGGACAAAGGCCGCCTGGAGGTTGTCCGGTTGGTCGGCACCGGGAATTTCGGGTTTCCAGACCGCGAGGAGCCGTGCCGTGCCCGAGAGCATCGTGTATTGCGAAGTGAGCCCGGCAAGGTAGGTCTCGGTCTGCGCGATGGAATACGTCATGTTCTTGTCGGTGGTGAGTAGTTTCTGCACCCGTTGATTGGGAGCGTAGTTGTGCTTGAGGCCAATGTTGAGATCGAGTGTCTCATCGTCGGCTCCGATCACGGGGTCGGTCTCCCAGACTGTTCCTTCCTGCATGAACTCAGCCTCGTACTCCACCACCGCCTCGTCGTTCAGAGCGAGATCGACCGGTACGGCCGTCTCCCGCACCTGTTCAATCTTGGCTCGCTGTCCGCTGCGGGTTTGCATGCGAGTCTGGTTGATAAGTGTGGCGTCCCCCTGGGCCACGAGGCCTTCGAGTTCGGTTAGGATTTCGGAGTGATCCGATACTCCAGAAATCTTTTCGAGTTTTTCCCGCAAGGTATCGGCAGGCGCCTCGATGATGATTGGCTGGAGTTCGACGATCATCTCGATATTGCTGAGATAGGCGTCTGAGGTGAAAGCGACTGAGCTCTGAGCAATACGAGGCAGTCGGGCTGTCAGGGTCAGCGACTCGGGATCGAAGAGGATGAGGGATCCTTTTGGAAATGAAAGTCCCTGCATTTCAAGGTAGTGAGAAACGACACTGTTGCTTTTCTTGATGAAATCCTGGATCTCCTCCTCGCTCGCATCGGAATCGGGAAGGGCTGGAGGTTTCAGGGCTCCGCGTTCTTCACTCGCGAATCCTCCGATGAGTTCGTAGGCCGGAAAGGAATAGGTTTCGATCACCCACTCGTAGGGATCGAGTTCTTCTTTGGCTTCCTCTTGCTGTGCCGAAACCGAGGCAGGGAAGGCGATGCAGAAGAGCGCAAGGACGCCGGAAAAGAGGAGCGATGGAAAGGAGTTGGGGGATGTCATGATCTGTTGGAGCGTTTGCAGAGCATAGTCAGGATTGGGGAGGCTTTTGAAGCAGAAACCTTGGGAGGTGGGAACTGGAATCGTTTGAACGGATGAAACCGTCAGGCGTCAAAGGAGACCAGAACAGGAATTTTCCCGGAGAGCTGAAGGAATCTCTATTTGCTGCAAAGCTTATCCTCTGATACAAGACTCACTATGAATACCGGATACGCCAATCCCTATACCGTCGCGCAGGCTGCTCCCAACGAGCGTGCCGCGTTTATTCGTAAGACCTACTTACACCTTGGTTTCGCGATTCTCGCCTTCATCGGGGTGGAATGGTTTCTCCTCCAGCAGAGTTGGGCTCCGGCTCTCATTGGAAAAATGACCGGCGGCATGGGTTGGCTTGTCGTCCTCGGTGCCTTCATGGGAGTTTCTTTTCTCGCGGATCGCCTCGCTTCTTCCGATACGTCCAGAGGCGTGCAGTATGCCGGTCTCGGTCTGTTCATCGTTGCGGAAGCGATCATCTTCATGCCTCTGCTCTACATGGCCGCCTACTATGCGAAGGATCCAGGAGTCATCATGAAAGCAGGTATCACGACGGCCTTTGTTTTCGGAGGGCTGACGTTTGCTGCCTTCGCGACGAAGAAGGATTTTTCCTTTCTTCGAGGTTTCCTCATGGTTGGGGGATTCGTCGCGATCGGGATCATCGTGGTTTCGATTCTTTTCGGATTCGACCTCGGGACGATCTTTGCCGGAGCGATGGCGATCTTTGCGTCGGTGGCGATTCTTTACAACACCTCGAACATTATTCATCACTATCGGACCGATCAGTATGTCTCGGCTTCCCTTTCGCTCTTTGCGAGTGTGGCGCTCCTCTTCTGGTATATCCTCCAGATTTTCATGAACCGGGATTGATCCGGATCCCTTTCTTTTGGTTTTCTGACCAGGAAACGCAGAAGCCGTCGGAGCCCCGACGGCTTTTTTGCGCATGAATACCGCGCATCCACGGGACATTTCCGCATTGCCGGGAGGATCGTGATTTTTTAGTTTTGAGTCGGCAAGCAGAAACGCCTTCCCATTACATAGCTATGAAAACACCCCAATCTCCCGCGAACGTCGATCGTCGTAAAGTCCTCAAGTATGGAGCCGGATTCGGTCTCGCTCTTGCCTGGCCCAATTCTCGTGTTCTCGGAGCCAACGAGGATATCCGTGTTGGGGTCATCGGGGTGAACGGGCGAGGCAAGTCTCACATGGATGCCTACGCCAAGATGAAGGGGGTCCGCGTCACCGCGCTCTGTGATTGTGATCCGAAGGTGCTTGACGCTCGGGTCAACAAGATGGCCGATCAGCAGAAGATCAGTGTCGCCGGGTTTGCCGACATGCGGGATATGTTCGAGAACGGCGATATCGATGCGATGTCGACGGCGACTCCCAACCATTGGCATACCCTTGCCGGGGTCTGGGCGATCCAGGCGGGCAAGGATGCCTACGTCGAGAAGCCGATTTCTCACAACGTCTGGGAAGGTCGCCAGCTCGTGAAGCTGGCTCGGAAGAATCAGAAGATCTGCCAGGGCGGAACCCAGAGTCGTGCCAGCGGGTCGATCCAGGCGGCCGTGAAGTTCGTCCAGGAAGGAAATCTCGGAAAGATCGAATACGTCAAGGGGATGTGCTACAAACCCCGGACTTCCATTGGAAAAGGCGGAGGTGGCAGCATCCCCGACGGGGTTGACTACGATCTCTGGTGTGGTCCGGCACAGCAGGAGTCTCCCCTCGGGCGGAAGCGTTTCCACTACGACTGGCACTGGTTTTATGACTACGGCAATGGTGACATGGGGAACCAGGGCATCCACCAGATGGATGTTGCGCGCTGGTATCTCGGGGAAGACAAGATCGCTCCTCGTTCCATGAGCATCGGTGGTCGCCTCGGTTACGATGATGATGGAGAGACGCCCAATACGCAGATTGTCTATCACGACTACGATACCGCTCCGCTGATCTTCGAAACCCGGGGGTTGCCCAAAGACAAGAAGTCGCAGGAAAGTGGCTGGGGTAAGAACATGAACCGTCCGGATGAGTTCCCGGAAGAGAGTGGAATCTCCGTCGTGGTCGTGTGCGAAGGCGGTTACGTCTACACCAACGCGGGTGGATCGGTGAAGATCAAGGATCGTGATGGCAAGTCCATGGACGCTCCCAAGTCCGTGAAAACGGAGGATATTTTCACCAACTTCATCACCGCGGTGAAATCCCGGAATATCGAGGATCAGTATGCCGATTGTGAGGAGACTCACATTTCCAGTGCTCTTTGTCACACTGGCTTGATTTCCCATCGTCTTGGCGTGCGGATGTCGAACGATGAGATTCTCGAAAGCATCAAGTCCGATTCGACCCTGACCGATCGCTACCAGTCGATGGCAGATCATCTCGGAGCGAATGGGGTTGCGATCGACGAGAAGAAGGTCGTTCTCGGACCGATGGTGAAGTTCAATCCCGAAACGGAGTGGGCCGAAGGCAATGGTGATCTCGACGAGCCGGCGAACCGTCTCGCAACTCGGGAATATCGAGCGCCCTTCGTGGTTCCCGAAGTTCTCTAGGGTTCGAAAAGAAACTCGTTTTCTCCAAACGGCGATTGTCTTTCGGTTTTGCCGGGCAGTCGCCGTTTCTGTGTTGGAGGGCGACGATTTCTCGGAACCTCGAAAAGCCCTGGATTGCCTATCTCAATCGTGATGCCGAGGAACTTGCCGCGGAGGGGGCGCTTTCCTGCATTCGGGAATTGGTAATTTCTGCCGACCCTTTATGCTTCCAGGTCTACTCCTTTCCCCTAACTCCCCGTCATGAAACAAGTCCGTCGACATTCGATTCCAGTTTTCCTTTGCCTGCTCCTGTTCGCCATGGCCGCGCAAGCGGCAGGCAAGCCGAACATCCTCTTTTTCCTCGTCGACGACATGGGAACGCAGGACACATCCGTTCCCTTTCTCCATGATCGCGAGGGGCGACCGGTAATCTCCGAATTGAATCAGCTCTGCCGGACCCCGAACATGGAGAAACTCGCGGAAAATGCGCGGCTGTTTACGCAGGCCCGCGCCTATTCGGTCTGTTCTCCCACCCGAATCAGCCTGATGACCGGGATGAATGCACCTCGCCACAAAGTGACTCAGTGGACCCATCCGAAAACCTGGAAGTCCGCACCGGGGGCAATTCAAACCAAGACCTTGAAAAATCCCGAGTGGGAGGTCAGGGGATTGCCTTCCGACCTTCCCACGCTGCCTGGCCTTCTCAAGGAGGCGGGCTATGCCACCTTGTTTGCCGGGAAAGCCCATTTTGGTCCCGACGATACCGTGAATGGCGATCCGGTGAATGTGGGTTTCGAGGTCAATATCGCCGGATTCGGAGGTGGGGGGCCTGGCAGCTACTGGGGGAAATACAACTATTCAGCCAACCATCGAACCGGTGCCCATGTCTGGGATGTGCCCGGTTTGGAAAAATACCACGGCAGCGAAACGTTTCTGACCGAGGCGATTACCCTGGAGATGAATGCCGCGATCGACGAGGCGGTTCGTGAAGATCGGCCCTTCTTTGCCTACATGAGTCACTACGCGGTCCATGCTCCGTTTCTGTATCCGGACTCCCGTTTCACGAAGAATTATCCTCAGCTCAAAGGGCATGCCCTCGCCTTTGCCACGCTCATCGAGGGAATGGACAAGTCGCTGGGAGACATGATCCGGAAGCTGGATGAGTTGGGTGTTGCCGAAGAAACCCTGGTTATTTTCTACTCCGACAATGGCAGCGCCAATCCCATGGGGAGCAAGCCACTCCGCGGGATCAAGGGAACCCGCCACGAAGGGGGGACGAGAGTTCCTCTCATGGTCGCCTGGGCGAAACCTGATCCGGAGAATCCGCTGCAAAAGCGACTGCCCGTCGAGGCGGGAACTCGGGAAGACGCCATCGTAACCTGCACCGATTTCATGCCGACGATTTTGCGCATCGCCGGAGCGAAGCATCCCTCGCCTTCGACTCTCGACGGGTTTGATATTTCCCCGTATTTCTCTGGTCGAGATGCTCAGCGGCCCCAGGAGTTCCTCGTTCACTTTCCGCATGCTCACCGGAACAACCTCTTCAGCAGCCTCATCCTGGGAGATTGGAAGGTAATCTACAGCTACGAGTCCAAGAGCTGGGAGCTCTACCATTTGAAAGAAGATCCCTGGGAAACGGAGAATCGGGCGGAAGACATGCCGGAACTCCTCGAGCAAATGGCAGAATCCCTGATCGCGAAACTGGATGAGAACGATGCCTCCTATCCCGTTTCGGTTCAGACCGGAGAACCCGCCAAGCCAGTGCGATGAAAGGTCGGCGGGCTTGTCGAATTTCGTTCTTTTCGTCTGCGTTGGGGAAATAGAGAAATCTACCCCACCTCCGATTGCGATTGTCCGCCTGAGGAGAGCCTTGCCGAAGCCACTGTCGGCAATCCTCAGGTCGATGAGGGCGCCTGAGAACGAGAATCAGGATTTAAATTGCTATATCGCGATATAGTGATATAGATTTGCTGAATGAAAACCGTGTGATCTATCAGGAGTGTTGTCCCACTGCGCAAAGTCTTCCGGTCTCGTTACCGACAATTTTGCTCTGGTGAATCGGCGATTCCGTTCGGAAAAGCCTGCGGACCAGCTCTCGAAAGCGAGCAAGGTGATCGATTATTTGAATTTCTTCATGTTATGAAACGAAAACCTGTCTTCCTTGTAGCCGCGGCAATTGCGTCGGTCGGCATTCTTCTGAACCTCGTTGTCCCTGCGATTGTAGCGGATGACAAAACCGATTCCCCATCCCCTGGAGTGTCAGGGAAGGGAAAGCATGCCGGGAAGGGATCGGGGGCGGGGATGAAGGCAAAGATGCCGGAGTTCGAGCCGCTTGCGGTTTCCAAGGAAGAGGCTGCCGAACCGGTAAGCGATTCGAGAATCTATGTGCCCATGCCCGCGGAACAGAAAGCGATCCTTCGCGAACAGATGAGAGGATTTCTCGTCACCCTGGCGCAGATCCAGGGGCTGATGGCGGACGGGAAATTGGATGAAGCGGCAAAAATCGCAGAAACCACCATGGGCCGCAGCGAGAGAGGTCAGCACAAGGGAAAGGGGCCGGGCCTTTACATGCCCATCCCGATGCGAACCCTGGCTTGGGATATGCATGAAAAGGCATCCGAGTTTGCGGAAACGGCGAGCCAGGGAGACGTGTTGGAAAGTTATCGATCCCTCCAAAAACTTCAGACATCCTGTGTCTCCTGCCACTTTTCGTATTCGACGCGGTAGCGGCGCTGGAGAAACCGGGAATGCCTGCCGGGCAGAGCGTGACCTGCTCCGAATGTTACTCGGATGCCGGCTTTGCTTCCCTCACTTCGGTTGTTTTTTTGCCTTCGCCTCGGCCCGATATGATTTCTCTCTGATTCGGAAGGAGTGAATCAAGTTGAGGCAAGACCGGGGGGGAAGTAGTGACGAGAAAGGCTTGAGGTTGTCCCGAGGAACTTGCGGCTTCCTTGAAAATCATTCCTCTTGCAATCCGTAGTTGAGAGTGTTCCCGCACCGGTTGAGAGTGGGCACCCGAGAGTGTCATCTGGTGAGCGAGAATGTCTGCCAGGGGATTACTTTGATTTTCCTGCGACCTGAATATCCTGACCTACCATGAGCGAAGAGAAGAAAACGATTACGTTCGTCACGATTTGCCTCGTCCTGATCGGTGCCGGAGTGTTTTTCCTGAAAGACCGAAAACCTCCCTCTGTGGAGATCGAAGATCGTATGGCTGCCATCCAGGTCGCGATCGAAGAATGGTATGCGGAGAAAGGGAGCCTTCCCGAAACTCTCGAGGAACTGGGGCTGCCGGAGGAGGAAACCCAGGATATCATCAAGAAGACCTTTATCTACTCCGTCAGTGATGACGGAACCACGGTCACCATCGGAACGCTGGGGGCCGACAGCAAGCCGGGCGGGAAGATGTTCCGAGCCGACAAGGAGCTCGTCTTTACCCTGGGGGAAGAAAAGGAGAAGTCGGGTGATCCGGAATCGTGAGAGGTACCGCAGGCTTGAAAGCGGTATTGCTGGCGAGATGACTTCGTTAGTCAGATGCAATCCGCATGGACCCGCAGTTTCTTGAGCAACTCCATGATTCCTCGATTTTTCCCGACCCGGGCGATTCCGTTGCGGTCCTGCAAACCCATCTCTCCGTCGTTTGCCTGACGGGTAGGCGAGCCTACAAGTTCAAGAAACCGATCAAACTGGATTTCGTCGATTACTCCACACTTGCCCGGAGAAAGATATTCTGCAGTGAAGAAGTTCGGCTCAATCGCAGGCTTTGTCCCGAGATCTATCTCGACGTCGTCTCTCTGGTAAGGCTTCCGGACGGGGCGCTTCGCATTGGGGGGGGAGAGGGGAAATCGAATGGCGAGATCATCGACTACGCGGTCGAGATGGTGCTTCTGCCCGAGGATCGGATGCTGGACCGATTGCTCGAGGACGGTGCGGTCACCTCAGGTCAGATTCGTGAGGTAGCGTACAAGGTCGCCTCCTTTCATCGAACCGGAGAGCGTGGCAGGGAGGTCGATGCTTGCGGCAATCCGGAACACCTGGCTCGCTTTGCCCTCGAGAACTTCGAGGAAACCCGGTCGGCTGTCGGAACCATTTTCGATCCCACGCTTCACCGGAAATTGGAGGAGAAAACGAGGCGGGATTTCGAGCAGCTCATACCGGATCTCGGGCGTCGCGTTGGCGAGGGTCGAGTCGTCGATGGCCATGGAGATCTCCACGCGAGGAATATCTGTCTCAGCGATCCCATGGCAATCTACGACTGCATCGAGTTCAATCGCGACTTTCGCTGTTCTGACACCGCGCTGGAAAATGCCTTTCTCGTGATGGATTTGCAGTACCGTGGGCATCCTGAACTGGCCGCGACCTATCTCGATGCCTATGTGGAGTCCAGTGGCGACGGGGAGCAGGGTTCGCTCATGCCAGCGCTGGTTCGTTATCGGGCTATGGTCCGGGCCAAGGTTTCCGCGATTGCCGCCGGCGAAGAGGAGTTGAGTGGGGAAGAAAAGAAATCCGCGTCTGCCGAAGCCCGACGATACTTCCACTTTTCGGCGGCCTCTGCGATTGGGGATCAGTCGTGGTTGGTCATTTGCTGCGGATTGCCGGGATCGGGCAAGTCCTGTCTTTGTCGTGCGATGGGGGAGGAAACAGGCTGGGCCACCTTTGGCAGTGACCGGGTCCGAAAGGAAATGGCCGGCGTGGAACCCCACGAACGCCTGGATCCCCAATTCTACGGCCCGTCCTTCTCCGAGGGCGTCTACCGGGAATTGATCGAGAGGGGGATCGATACTGCCGAGCAACATGGAGTGGCCCTGATGGATGCCAATTTTCGGACCCGGTCCCTGCGGAAGATGGCCCGAGAGGCGGCAGGGGCCCGGAATCTGAAACTGGCGATTCTGCAGATCGAACTTCCCGAGTCCCTTGCCATCGAGAGGCTGGCGGAACGGAAAGAGGAAAACCGCGAGGCAAGCGATGCCGATATCGCGGTCTATCGACAATTGAAAGCGGAATACGAAAGGCCCGAACCCAGTGAAGCCGATCGGCTCGTGATCGTGGATGGTCAGTCCGAGAAGGATCGTTCCATCCCTGAGATTCTGTCCGAACTGATGGATTGAGACCGGGCGAGGGCACTCGCTCTTCCCCTCGCCGGAAGGTCCGTTTGGATAAAGGGGCTCACGGGCCGCCGCCTCTTTAGGGAATGACGAAGGGGCGACACGTTTGTCCAGCGGCATGCGCTCGTCCACGGGACATCCGTGGGTCGCTCATGCCCCCGACATCGAAGGTATGCGCGTCCTGCGGCAAGACAACACGCCCCTTAGAACGGGGTGACTTGTTCACCCAGTCCGGTATGGGGTTCTGTCTTCTCGCCGGTGAGAATCCAATCCTTCGCTTCGTCATACTCTGCCGCATCGAAGTAGCGGATTTCGGCGGTGGTGAAGGGCTGACAGAAGGTCACCATCCATTTCTCCCAGGTCTTGTCTCCCACCACGGCGAGCAGATCGATGTCAGAGAAATGAGCGAGGTCGAATTTGAGGTCCTCCCAGAGTGCTTTGAGATCCCATCCGCTGAAATCGCGCAGGCAGACCAGCATTTTCAGGTTTCCGTGTTCCTTGATCCGATCGTCGATGGCGGATCCGAATGCCTCGTAGTCCTCGCCGTGGAGTTTTCCCGATATCTTCACTTCGACGCACTCGGGGCGATCTTCTGCAATAGGTAGTAGTTCTGTAGCCATAATCGTAACTTTGGGGTTCGACTCTATGATCTCATTTCAGAATCAGCTGTCCCATCTTCCGATTGCGAAATCTTGCGCGAATTTTGTCTCCCGATTGTGCGAAGTATGGCGAACTCATGGTGGGGAGAAATGCTCCCGAGTTCTTGATTTTTCTGGGCTGCCGGGATGGTTCGGGGTAGAGTTGCGGATATGGATTCATCTGCACCTCCTCCCATTCCATCCCAGCCTGCTTCCGGAGCGAATCGCTACTCGCTTCAGGAATTTGTCGAGGCTTCTGCCCAGCGCGACCGAGGCGAAGGGATCTTCGAACTTGAAACCCCACGTCTCCTCGAGCTCAATCTCAATGGCGAAATCTGGACCAAGATGGGCTCGATGGTCGCCTATCGCGGGAACGTGAAATTCGTCCGCGAGGGGATCCTCGAACAAGGGATGGGCAATCTGCTCAAGAAGGCGGTCAGCGGGGAAGGGGCTTCCCTCACCAAGGCGCAGGGACAGGGGCAGGTCTACCTGGCGGATTCCGGGAAGAAAGTCATCATCGTTCAGTTGCAGAATGAGGAGATTATCGTGAACGGGAATGACCTTCTCGCGTTCGAAACGAGCGTCGATTACAAGATTACGATGATGAAAAAGCTCGGGGCGATGCTGGCCGGCGGACTTTTCAATATTCGCCTGAGCGGATCCGGCATGATTGCGTTCACCTCCCACTACGAGCCGATCACGCTGCGGGTGACCCCGGATATGCCGGTTTGCACCGACCCGAATGCGACCATCGCTTGGTCCGGAAATCTCTCCCCCGAGTTCAAGAAGGATGTCTCGTTGAAAACCTTTGTCGGTCGCGGCAGTGGGGAATCCATCCAGATGCTCTTCCAGGGCGACGGGTTTGTCGTGATTCAGCCCTACGAAGAAATCATCCTCGGTGCCCAGGCGGGGTAGCGACTCCTCCTTACTTTTCTATCGCATCCCCACCCTCGAGAACATGAAGACAAAAATCCCCCTTTCCTTGCTGTTCCTCATCGTGACCGGGGCGTTTACCGGGGAGCTTCTCGCGCAGACGATCCCCGCCAATCCGCTTGTTCCCAAGGATTCTATCAAGCGTTCCACCCGGAACCTCGGCGGAGGAACAGGTGGGATCGAAGCGGGACTCTCTGGGAAAACGAGGGAGACCAAGACGATCGTCGTCCAGTATCATGCCGTGAGCACCCTGCGAGAGTGGACCAACCTCGAAGGAAAGAAGATCTCGGCTCGACTCCTCGCCTATTCGGTTCCTCGACCGGGGACGACGGGGGCAGCGGAAGTTCTGCGCGAAGGGAAGGTCCTCTTTCTCATTCCTGGAAAATCGAAGCCGGTGGAGTATCCCAAGGAGCAGTTGGTCGATGATGACCAGATCGAGATCGAACGCATCGTCGAAGCGGCCTCTTTCACCAAGATGCCTCCCCGGGAATCAGAGGAAAAGACGGCTGCGGAAAGGGAAACCGATTCCGAGAAGAAATGATTCGTCTCGTCGGACTTGTTCTTTTTGTCGCACTCGGAGGGCTCGGCTCGCTCGAGGCCGATACGCCGGTTCCTCCCTCGTTCGAAAAGGAGAACCTCGTCGCGTGGTGCATCGTCCCGTTCGATGCGAAGAAGCGAGGCCCGGAGGAAAGAGCCCGGATGCTCAAGGAGCTGGGGTTGACCCGCAGCGCCTACGACTGGCGTCAGAATCATATCCCGGAGTTTGAAAAGGAGATCCTCGCCTATCAGCGTCACGGGATCGAGATGTTTGCCTTCTGGTCGGGACACGAGGAGGCGTTTCGTCTCTTCAAGAAATATGGGATTCATCCCCAGATCTGGAAAACGGTCCCATCCCCGGAGGGAGAGACGCAGGAGGAGCGGGTCTCCGCTGCTGTTCGAAAACTGGAGCCACTCGTAAAGCGGGCTGGGGAGGCCGGGTGTGCTTTTGGTCTCTACAATCACGGAGGTTGGGGCGGGGAACCGGAGAACTTGGTCGCTATCTGCAAAGCCTTTCGTGAGCGAGGCGACTCGCATGTCGGGATCGTCTACAACTTTCATCATGCCCATGACCGAATCGATTCCTGGGCGGCGGATTTTGAAGTCATGAAGCCCTTTTTGCTCTGTCTCAATCTCAACGGGATGGTTCCCGGGGGGGATCGGGAAGGGAAAAAAATTCTTCGTTTGGGAGGAGGAACAAAGGAAAGCGATATGATCAATGCCGTCCTGCGCTCCGGCTACGAGGGACCGATTGGGATCCTCGATCATCGGAACGAAACGGATACCAGGGAAACCCTCCTGGAGAACCTGGAGGGCTTGGAGCAGGTCTTGGAAACTCTCAAGGAGCCCGGGAAATAGATGCAGAGAAAACACCTGCGCGTCCTCCCGTAACGAAGCGCGCAAAGCGTTCCGCCGTTTCCTGCGAGGTCTGGCTTCTCACGGAAAATGCGATCCGAATCGAATCGCGGTCTAGATCATCCCGAGAGCCACGCGCGCCGATTCGGTGACCCCGAAGCAGGTCTCTTCGAGGGTCAATCCATCGGTGGTCACCGCCAGGTTTTTCGAGGCATCATAAAGATCGCTTCTCTCCGCGAGGAGATCGCGGATCGTCGCCTGCGGATCGGTCGTCTTGAGAAGGGGGCGGCTCCGGTTGTGACGGATGCGCTCGTAGATGGTTTCGGGAGAAGCCTTCAGCCAAATGACGAATCCTGCTCTCGCGAGAATCTCGCGATTCTTTGGTTGGGTCACGATGCCTCCTCCCGTCGAGATGACCTGATCGGATTGTTCGGCACAGGCTTGCAGGATTTTCGTTTCCAGAGCGCGAAAGGCCTCCTCGCCATCCTCTTCAAAAATCTTCGTGATCGGTTTGCCGGCAGCCTTGGTGATCCTCGCATCCGTGTCCACGAAGCGGAAGCCGAGACTGCTGGCGACTCGCTTTCCGATTGTGGTCTTGCCCGTTCCCATGAATCCGATCAAAATCAGATTGCGAGACTTCTGGTCTGTCGTATGCACTAGCGCCAGCATAGCGAGAATAGCGCCAATTCCCAACCTTTTCCCCTTGAGGCACCCACGAAACTGATGGAAACGGAGATTCTGAGAACCGATACCGAGCAAGATACCAACGAAACCGTGCGAAGCGCGGTGGGAGCTTTGCAATCCGGGCAGCTCATCGCCTTGCCGACCGAGACCGTCTATGGATTGGCGGCGGATGCGCTGAATCCAGAAGCGGTCGAGTCCATTTTTGCCGCAAAGGAGCGGCCCCTTTTCGATCCACTCATCGTTCATTTGCCCCACAAGGATGCCGTTCGGGACGTGGCGGATATTCCCGAAGAAATTCAGAAGACGGTGACACAGTTGATCGAGACCTTCTGGCCGGGACCGTTGACCCTGGTTCTCCCTCGCCGACCCATTATTCCCGACATCGTGACGGGAGGACTCCCAACGGTTGCGGTGCGTCAATGCGATCATCCGGTGTTTCATCGGATCCTGCGAAATTTCGGAGGTCCCGTGGCAGCGCCCAGTGCCAATCTCTTTGGGTTACTCAGCCCGACCTCGGCGCAGGCAGTCCTCGACCAGCTTGGCGGGCGAATTCCCTTTATCGTGGATGGCGGAGCATGCTCTCAGGGGCTCGAGTCGACCATCGTTCGTGTGCAGCCAGGGGAACACAAACCCGAACTGGTCATTCTTCGTCCCGGTCCGGTCACGGAGATCGATCTCAAGAAGTTCGGGAAGGTGATTTTCGCAGAACGAAATACGGAGGTGGAAGAGTCCGCCCCCGAGGCGCCTGGAATGCTCGAAAACCATTATGCCCCCCGGACAGCTCTTCGCCTTCTCTCGGATCCGGCCCAGTTTCATCCCGAAGAAGGAAAGCGCTACGCTCTCCTGAGTTATCGCGGGCAACCCAAGGATGGATACCTCGATCTCCATGATTGGGATGAGGTAGTCGTCCTGAGCCCAGGATCGGGGCGTGTCGCCGAGGCGGGAATTCGCCTTTTTCATCTCATGAGACAGCTCGATCAGGGGGGCTTCGATGAGATTATCGCCGAACCCGTTCCAGATCGCGGGGTGGGAAAAGCCATTCTCGATAAGTTGCGGAAGGCGGCCGTGAAGGAATTGAATGCATGACAAACCAACTTTTCGGAATCACTTTGTGGGCATGAAGATCCTGCCTCACTTTCTTCTCTGCTTGCTCTTCATCTCTTTTGCGAGGAGCCAGGATGTCGAGGAAGGGGCGGAGCAGCCCCTGGGACCGGAAGCGCGCGAGACGACGGAGCTCTTCCATGTCAGCCGTGTCGGTCGAGCGAATGCTGCCGAGACACGAGAGTCACTGATCGATTTCTATCGCGAGATCGAAGCCGGATTCAACGAGCAGGCGATTCGGGAATTTCGAGAGCAAGAGCAGGCCTTTGCAGGAAGCCGGGTTCGGGTCATCGAAGACCTGGGGGAAGAAGAGGCGGGCAAGTCCCTGTATCTTGTGGCCTACCAGGGGCAACCCTCGGTGTTTCTTGTAGATAGCGCACTCGAAATGAAGGAAGGGGAATTGACTCCCGCTCTCGAGGTGGTGGAAGCTGGAACGCATGAGACCACGGTGACCCGCATCGAGGTCGAGCGAATCGATGATCGAGGTGGTCCCAGCCTGGAGACGGCGGATACCGGGGGCGCGACCTTTTTCGGAATTCCGGTTGGGGGAGCCGCTTCGACTCCGTCAGAGCCGGAGTCCGGCTCTGAGCCGAAATTCAAACGCAAGCGAGTTACCGAGGTCAAGAGTCTCTCCAAGTTTCAGGCGGCATCCTCCCAGGTCGTATTGGAGAAGCCACCGGTATTTTCCAAGGATCTCTTTCTCAGTGCGATCAAGAATGGTGAACTCTACGAACTGAACCGACAGGAGCAGCGAAGGTGTCAGAACTGCGGGGGCTTCAAGCGAGTCCAGACCGATTTGCCGTTTGGGCAGCGTGCTCCTGATGGCAAAAAAGCCTGCCCCGAATGCCAGGAAACCGGCAAGGTTCTCTGGGACGTGACCTATCGGGTCACCTGGTAGAAAGTTACACTCCGCGTTTCGCCCCGTAGAGCCGCAGGTGGAGGCGATCGGAGTAGTGATAGCCTTGCTTCAGGGCGATTCGGGAGACCCACCCCTGGTTCTCTTCGAGGGTGTCGAGAGAGGATGCGGCAGGCATCAGGAAAACTCGGCTCTTCGGGATCTGGCTAAGGGCCTGAAGCGTTTCGATTTCCTCTAGGTTCTCCGGTTGCTCCACCACAAATTTGAAGTCGGCCTTGCCCGAAGCTGCGAGCGAAGCCAGGACTTCGGTATTGATTCTCTTCGTTTCCAGGACACCTGAGTTCGCCAGTTTTGGAGAAACGTTGACCTGGTGAATCCGGTCGAGAAACTCCGAGGAAGGCGCAATCGTTCCATTCGTCTCGATTTCGAAATACGCGTTTTCGAAAGCAGTGGCAAGCCGGTCCATGACCTCGAGCCATGCCTTCTCCTGCAGCAATGGTTCTCCGCCGGTGAAGACAAAGTTTGGACATCCGAAGGCTGCTGCTGTTTCCGCGACTTCGAGGGGGGAGAGCGAGAGAATCTCCTCTTCGCGTCGGAACTTCTCTGGGGATTCGTGCTCGTAGTCCGAGTCTTCCCAATTCCAGGTGTAGGGCGTATCGCACCAATAGCAGGAAAGATTGCAGAGGGATGAGCGAATGAATACGGAAGGAGTGCCCGTGTTTCTTCCCTCTCCCTGCAGGGTGTGAAAGATCTCGGGACTCCCGTCCGGCATCCGAGCGATTTTCATGAGGCGCTGGCTACCGATCAGTTTGCAACCATGGTCACCTTTTCGGTGATGTCCCCACGGGTGCTTTCCGGCCATTCCTCGGACTCCGGCCAACCGAGATAGAAGAATCCGAGACACTTGTCGCGTTCATCGGAAAGCCCCAGCCACGAGCGCATCTCATCGGTGTAGGAAATCGGAGGAGAAGACCAGAAGGCGGCCATGCCCACCGCGGAAGCGGTCAGGTGCATGTTCTGGACGGCGCAGGCGACCGCTTCGACTTCCTCGATCTCGGGGATTTTTTCGATCTCCTGGCGCTTCATGCCGATCGCGATCACCACCGGAGCGAGAAGAGGCTGGGTCTTGAGCTTCTCCAGCTTATCCGGGCGAACCTGGTCTTTTGGTGTGATCTTTTCGTAGAGGTTTGCACAGAAATCGGCAAGGCGTTGACGACCTTCGCCCGTGAAGACAAAGAATCGCCATGGCTCGGTCATGCCATGAGTGGGCGCCCAGTTTCCGTTTTCGAGGATGGCAGCAAGCACCTTCGGCTCGACCGGTTTGTCCGACATGTCCCGCGGCTTGATCGTGCGACGGCGACGGATCAGTGCATTCGCTGCCGCGAGTCGGAGAGACATGGGATCGAGAGGAGGCGTGGGTTCTTCGCTCATGAGGGAGATTGGCGGGACTGTATAGCTGACTCGAAGCCTCGACAAGTTGCGAAGGAAAGTTCCGTCCCTGGACGTGGAAATGCCAAACTACTGGGCCTGGACCTTGTCGCAGTCGTTGTCCATCGCTACTGCACCTCCGACTTGGTCGACGGGATGGGTGAAGAGATACTCCCAGACTTTCTCGTGAAGAAAGTTCCCCTGCTTGTCCTTTGCCGATGCTTTTCCGGGGGTCACCGCACTGTGTGCTTTCTTGGCATCGCCCTTCACATCGAAATCCGTGATCAGTCGCCGGGTGTTCTCGAACGGAACTGGGGTCTTGTCGACATTGACGATGCGCCCGTATTCGTGAAGCCCAAGCATTTCCCAAGAGCGACAATAGTGATCCGCGGTCCAGCCTCCGTCGAGCACATGGGAAAAACCGAAGATGCGATTGGCCGGAGTCGCGGAGGGGAGGGATTGCCATTGCTGGTGCTGGTCTCGTGGACCACAGAGAGCAACGACGCGACTGACCTCGACATGCTTGGAAAACCGGGTCGCCGTGGTCGAGCCATGGGAGGATCCTGCCACGATCACATCGGTCCATCGCAGTCCGTCCCCGCGATCATTCAGGAAGTAGCCCCAATTGCCTTCCGGGTGTTTCTGGTCGAGCCATTTCACAAACTGGAAGCTGCGTTCCATCATGCCATCGGGCTTGGGGATGGTAACCTCGTCGCTGAAATCCTCGCCCG
Organism: Verrucomicrobiales bacterium; assembly: GCA_029213195.1. Taxonomy (GTDB): domain Bacteria; phylum Verrucomicrobiota; class Verrucomicrobiia; order Verrucomicrobiales; family DEV007; genus Arctic95D-9. The sequence continues at coordinate 19,941 of JARGNI010000018.1, read as the reverse complement.
TCGCCGCTTCCAGTCTCACGTTACCCCGGCAGTGGGGACCGACCGGTTTTTCCTGGCAAACGATCCCAAACCACTTGTTGGCATAGTGAGGACGGATCGCGTGGAGGCCGTAGCGATTGAGTCGCTGAAAGAGGGCTTCGTTGTGTCCCATCAACCAGATGACAAGCTTTCCGCGTGGTGCCACGGAGGTGTCGACCGAGGCCTGTTGTAGGTCCGCTGGTTTCCCGTCCTTGTTCTCGATCAGGAAATTGATATCCGGATGAGCTTTGACCCGGGGATCGATCTTGCTGGCTCTCTCGGAAAACTCGTAGCGCTTGGGGTTGGGATCACGAAATTCGAAATCCGATGATTCTGCCAGGCCAGGAGTGATGGCAAGGAGGGAAGAAATTGCGGCAAGGATGTTTCTTGTGGTCATGATAGGGTTCGGTGGGTCTAGCCAGCCACAAGTTCGGAGATGTCGTGGATCCAGAGTTGGCGACCGTTCCCTCCATGGGGAGAATCCACACAGATGGTGTGGCCATCGTTGCTGGAGCGGGGGTGCGCGTCGCAACGCCACTCGCCTTTGTAGGCTGCCGGAGAATGGAGATGGGCAATGTCGTGCCTCGTATCGGTGGGCACATGATAGATGTAGGGAGTCTGCTGCCTTCTCACTCCCCTGGGATATGTGTCGTTGAGAATCCAATCGACCCCGTTTCCGACTGGCAGATAGGTGTTGTGCCCATTTACCGGCATCTTCTCCTCCCCGACGATCTCGACCTGATCGGTCTTGTCCTGGAAGAGGTAGAAAGCGGACTTCTGGCCGTCCGGTTTTGTCCAGGCGCAGACATGCTTGGGGTCTTTCCAGATGAAATGGGAGGTGAATCCCGAAGGGTCGAGGACGTAGAGATCACTGCCATCGAGATTCGCAGTGAACATCCGTGTCACGAATCCATTGTTGACCTTGAAGTCCGGATCATCCGGCCCTTTGTCACGCCAACGATGCAGGAAAATGAACCGTTTGCTGTCCGGGCTTACGAGGAGGTGATTCACATAGTTCCACTTGTCGGTGAGAGGCGCCCCTCGATAGGGGATCTCGGAAAGTTGCTCGAGGGAAATGACGAGATCTGATTTCCCGGTCTCCATGTTGACCCGCCAGATTCCAGAGGACGCGGGGTTCTTCTCGGCTCGCACCGGGTCGGCGACGCCTTGGTATCCGTAGCCGGGACGGAGATTCTGGATTCGGGCGAAATCAGCAGACACGCCCCATTTCCCATCGGCGGACAAAGCATAGATCGGTCGAGGAACTGTGCGGACCTCGTCGGTTTCGATGTTCTTGATGCGGGAGACGAATTTGTCCTTCTCGCGATCATTCCAAACGACCTCGTTGGCTGAACCGGGACGCCATTGCAGCATGCAGCCCTGCTGCCATCCCCAGGCATCACTCTTGCCGAGCTCGATCCACTGATCCCTTTCCTCAAGATCGACCATTCCGACCTGGATACGATCGCCAGCGGTCGGGGTTCGGCCCTCGAAGCTGACCTGGTTGCTGAGAACAAATCGATTTGTGGGGTTGAACTGCAATTTGTCGTAGTAGCCGAACCAGTGATACTTCGGCCCTGAGGTGATCGCCCGAGTTGGGACAAAGTATTCCGAATACTTCAGGATATCGGCATCCTGTGCCTGGGCGAGAGGGGAAACAAGAGAACCGCCAAGAGCGGCGGAACCGGAGATTTGAAGGAAATCGCGACGTTTCATAGGGTTTCAAAATCCATAGTGGACTGCAAGGCGCTGGCTGCCAAGCCCCGTCTTGGTGGCCGCAAATTTGCGGAAAGACGCTCAGACCAGTTCGATCGAGTCGCCAGAGATCTTGACCTTTCGGCTGCGATAGAGAGCTCCGACGGCCTGTTTGAACGCTTTCTTGCTCGTTCCGAAAGTCCTTTTGATGTCCTCCGGGTCGCTCTTGTCGCCGATCTCGAGGCGACCTCCAGCTTGCTTCAGTTTCTCGAGGATTTCTCCGGCCAGTCCTGTGACTCGGCCGTAGCCGACGGGTTCGAGGGAGAGATCGACTTTGCCATCCTCCTTTACCGCGGCCACATATCCCGGAAGTGTCTCGCCGACCTGGAGTGGGCGATGAAGTTGGTTCTCGTGCAGGAGACCACGAAAGCTTTGGTCGACAATGGCCATGTATCCCATCGGAGTCCGCTCCTGGATCAGCAGGGTAACGGCCTGGCCCGGCTGGACCCGGGGAGATCGGTTGTTGAGAAAACGATTCGTCCGAGCCGTGGCCACGACTCGATTGGAAACTTCGTCGAGAAGCACGCGAACGATGACGCGCTGGCCGGGCTTCACCTTGAAGACCTGCTCGCGAAACGGTAGGAGCAAATCCTTGGCGAGACCCCAGTCGAGAAAGGCACCGATCCTTGGATTGACCGTGGTTACTTCCAGGGCGGCGAAATCACCGACCTCGCAGACTGGCTTCGTCGTTGTCGCGATGAGTCGGTCTTCCGAATCGCGGGCGACGAAAACATCGACGATATCGCCCTGTTCAACATCTTCGGGAACTTCTCGAGAGGGGAGAAGGATCTCCCCAAGATCTCCTCCATCGAGATAGAATCCGTTGTCCGATTCCCGAACGATCATGAGATCATTGCTCCGTCCCAGTTCTGCCATGCCGCATTGTAGACCGAATGCCAGGGGATTGCTGCCGTTTTTCGTGTGGGCTTGCGGGCACCGGTAGGCGGACTTTGCTACGAAGCTGTGAAGATAAGAGTTCGAATCACCCGCTTGCAGAAGTCCTCCGAACCCATGGATTCCGTGATACCCCTACCGCAACACCTGATACATCAGGAGAAGGAACAGGGCGAGGAAGAGTCCTGCCGTGGCAAACTTGATCACCGCACTGTGTTTTCTCTGAAACTCGATGAGTGCTTCACTCCGCAAGCCGTAGAAGGCGAGGATGAAGATGATGATGAGCGGGAGAACAAAAGCGAGGTTGTAAATGAGAAGCAGCCCGTAGGCCGAAGATTTTCCTTCCTGCACCATGTAGTTGATCGTGGGCAGATAGACCTGGCCGGTACAGGCCAGCTCGAGGACGGAGATGACGACCCCACTGAGGAAAGCAGCGATGACATAGCGATGATGACGCGCGCCCTTGCGTGCCACCTTGCGAATCCGGTCCTTCAAGAAGGTGGGGAGTTGCAGGGTGGTGTCGGCAAGGCGCCCCTGGAGACAGAGGACGCCGTCGCGGAGACTGTAGAACATGATGACCAGCGCAAAGATCGCGAGCCCGACGTTGAGGGCGACTCCGACCCCCTTGAGGAACTGCAGTCGAGTCACCAGTTCGACGAGACCAAGCCCCAGCGCGAAGTAAGTCAGGAAGACTGCCGAGATAAAGGAGAGTCCTACCATGAGGATCTGGCGTGGGCCGTGACGCGCGATTTGGAGATAACTCAGGAAGAGGATGATGGTGGCAAAGGCGCACGGATTGATCCCGTCGAGAATGCCTGCTGAGAAAATGACGGCGACTCCGACCGTAGAGAAACGACTCTCGATCGCCGAGCCTGCCGAGGCGATCTCGGCAGCTTCGAGCGCAGACCAGCCCGAGGCGGAGTTTCCGCTCGCGCTGGATTCCATGATCATGTTGCCGAGCTTGGTCGGATAAATCTCTTCCTTGATGAGGTATCCATCCCCCGAGAAGACAGCCGGAGCGACCATGCGAATTCGCTCGGGGACTCCGAAGCGTTCGGACAGGGCTTCATTGAGTCGGGCCGAGGCGGAGTCCCGCATATTGTGGGAGACGATGCGGAGCCGAGGGAAAGCAGCCTCAAGTTCGTCGAGATGCTCCCTGACGCGGTCACATTCCTTACATCCCGGGTTGAGAAAGTAGACCAGCTCGATCGTCCCGTCGTCATCGACAGGGCGAGCCGGTTCTTCCTGGTTGCCGGGGAGCGCGACCCGCGGTTCGAGGGAGTCTTCCTGTTGCGGCTTCCAGTCGAGGTTGGCCCCTCGCTCCCCATCTTCCGAGTATCCGAAGTGAGCATAGATTCTCTCGACTTCAGAAGCCCCGATCCGATTGGGATCCATGTGTTGAATGAGGAAGGAATATTCCTTTGGAAGTTTTTGGAAATTTTCCTCCAGGTAGTCGCTGACTTTTCTTTGGATGCTGTCTCGGTCAGGAAAGGCGCTGAGGGTCGTCTCGAGGAATGCCGGGTCGGGTTGTTTTCCGTTGGCCATCAGCACGAAAGAACTGTCGATCCGCACGATGGGAGAAGAATCCTGGGAAAGGGTTTCCAGCGCCGAAAGCGCGTTTTCGTCGAGGCGACTCCGCATGCTGTCGAAGTTATGATCGAGGTAGTCGCTGATCCTCTGGGAATTCTCGGAGTCGTAGTAATGGATGACATATCCGTCCTGCTTTCCGAGAATGTAAGGAAGGATGGCTCGCACTTTTTCCGACGGGTCATTGACGATTCGATCAAGGTGAGGAAGGAGCAGGTCTTCGTCATTCCGCCCCATTGCAAACCAGGCAGCGCGGCGGATTTCGGCATGCTCGGATTCAGTCAGCGGGAGGAGCTCGTCTTCGTCTCCGTATTTCCAGGAATAACGCAGGGTCAGGGCGGCGAAGGAAAGGAGAGAGGGACGAATCGAAGACTGGAGGATTTCCTTGGCGGTTTCGTTTGCGATCTGCTTGGTCGTGCCCGAGCGGACCGCACTGCGGAGATAGCCGGTTGAGACTTCGTGAGGCTGCAGTTTGCTGGCGGGACGGGTCAGTTCATCGAAGAAGGCCGCGATGAACTTCTTTTCGTTGGTATGTTCCAGCATCGACGAGGAAGCGGCAGTTCGGACTTCATCCGAAGGGTCCCGCATCAGGGTGACCAACAAAGGGATCGCGCCTTCCGAGGCTTCGTCGAGTGCCAGTGCGATGGTCTTTCGTTGGCTGATGTTTCGGGTCGGCAGCGCCTCTTCGAGAATGCGAAGCGCTTCGGGGACGCCGGCCTTGGCGAGAAGGAGGGCAGCGTGCTGCCGAAGAGCGGGATCCGCCCCTTCGGAAAGATAGTCTTCAGCCGACTCGAAAATGGCGATGAGAGGGTCTCGAGATCTTTCGCTGGAACTTCCAGAAGTCGGCTTTCGTTCGAGGAGCACATCGTAGATCTCCTGGATTTCGGGAGGGATGCCCGAACTGGCATCTCCGGAAGATCGCTGACTCTCGAAGCGACGGAACTGGCCTTGGTCGAAATTGGCGGACTCGAGGACTGCAGTGACTTTCTCAGGTGTTCCCTCTTCGAGAATGCTCGCAAAGGCCTGCTGATGGGTCATCTGCTGAAGACCATAGCGACCGACGAGTCGGATCGAGGCACAGGCGACGTCGAGGTTCTCGTGATCGAGGAAAGGTGCGACCACGGTCAGATCTCTTCCACGGGAATTCCCGACGGCGTCGATGACCTGCAGAACCGTGTCGGCGCTGCTCTTGGCAAGATCGGCGCGGAGGGACCCAGGAAGGGTCTGGCGCATCGAGAGCAGCGCTTGAATGACCGGTCCTCGAAGTTCTTCGTTTTCCTGGTAGAGCTTCAACAGATCGTCACGCGCTCCATTGTCTCCCAACTTTGCGATGGTCTGGATCGTTGCGGCGCGGACGAACTCATCCTCATCTTGAAGCAGGGGTCGAATCTTGGGGCCAAAGGAGGGAGAGTTGATCCGCCCGATCGTCTCGAGGGCGGCGACTCGAACCCGCCACCGATCATCCTGCAGTTGGGCGGCAATGACTTCGGGCTGGTCACTGGCACGCAGGGCTCCCAGAGCCTCCAACGCCATCACGGCGAGATCTTCTTCTTCGTGGCCGGCGTAGCTCGCAACCAGTTTCGAGGCTCGCCGGATTTCGTTCACCCCGATCGCGCGGAGCGCGGAAAGGATGACCGCCTGATCTTCCTCTTCGGCAAGATGCTGCTCAACTGCAGGGACTGCAGCACTCATCCCTGCCGTAAGAACGGCATCGATCGTGGTTTCTCGGATCAGGGGGTCGGGATCCTCGAGGAAGTCGAAAAGGACCGAAAGCGAAGGTCGCCCCATTTCCTTGAGGGCGGCGATGGCTTCCAGCCTCGCGTCAAGATTTCCGTGGATGAGCCGATAGGCGACGGAATCGGGATCGCTTCCCTGGATCGATGGGACGGAGAGAGCGTAGTAGAGTTCGCGAACTCGATTCCGAGCATCAATGGGGAGCTCATTGTTATGATCGAGAAAGTTCCGCAAGGCCTTGGCGACATTGTCCCCGCCGTTGCGAAGCATCGCCTTGGCACGCAGGGAGCGTTCCCGGTTCTCACCGATCATGTCGCGAATGTAGGAAGCGATCTGTTCTTCGGAAAGAACGCTGAAAACTTGAGAAACCGCTTCGCCCTTCGAAGCTTCGAGCCACTTGGACCAGCTTTCGAGGGCAGCCTGATTGGCAGGATCCGAGGAATCCTTTTTCCAGGGGTTGAATCCGAAATCGTTGCCCGCGATCTCTTCGAGAATTTCGAGGGAACCCAGTCGGACCGCAAGGCGATCGTCCGAGAGCAGGGTAACCATCTCGCTTCGTGGGAACGGGTCGAGTTGGAGGATGAGTTGTCGGAGGCTCTCGCGCTTTTGCGGTTCCCCGAGATGGATCATGACACTCGACCAATCCAATTCTTCCGTTTCCTGGTTCTCGAGGACGGTCACCAGCTTCAGGAATTCGGGATCCGACTTCTTGAGGAACTCGGCATTGAGCGAGGCTCGAAGCATACGGACCATCTCGGGTGTATTGATGAACCCGTCTCGGCCCTGGAGCACCCTCCCTTCCGCAGAAAGGATGCGGATGGCGGGGATTCCACGGACTAGGTAATTGCCCGCAGTTTCCTGATTGTCTTCGACGGTTACCTCGACCCTGACATAGTGCTCCATCTCGCGACGAACAGCCTCATCGTTGAAGACCTGGGCCTTCATTCGATTCGACCAGCCATCGGTGGGGCTGGAAAAAAAGACGAGCACGGGCCGATACTCTTCCTTCGCAACGCCAAGCGCGTTGTCGAGATCGTCATACCAGGCGAGTGACTCCTGGATCTCCCCCTGCCGAACGAAAGAACTGTCTTCGGGGATGAGGTTGGGGACGCGGTCACCGGGAGCGGCATGCACGATCTCTCCCGTGGGAGAAAAGAGTGCGACAAGAATGCCGGTGATGATCAGAAAGCGACCCATCGTGGCGATCAGTAGAGAAGGGCGTAGGCGAGGATGTTCACATTGACCTCCATCGCATTCTGAATTTCGTTGCCACCGCAGCAGCAACAGCCGGCGCGGTTGGACGAGTCGTTCAATCCTTCCTCGGAAAAGACAACGACGATTTTTCCGTTCACCTCGATTCCTTCGAGCGAACCTTCCCCACTGCTCTTCGAGAGCTCGAGCTGATCGATGTTGTAAACGGTGCGGAAGAGGGGGTGATCGAATTTCATCTCCTTGAGAAGATCATCTTCGAAGATCTTTTTCATCTCGGAGCGAAAGGAGCGCCCCCAGTCCTTGTTCGAGCAACCCGCGGAGGCGAGCAGGAACCCACCGTTGGCGAGGTAGCGTTTCAGATTCTCGCGTTCCTTCGTCGTCAAAAAGAAAGACGACTCGCCGGTCATCATGACAAAGGGGTAATCAAAGAGCTCGTCGGAAGCCAGCTTGACACTTCGAAAGCGACGTTCGACCGGGATCGCCGTTTTCTGCTGCATGTTGGTGAGGAACTGGTCGCTGAAGCAACGGGAGGTCTTGGTGCCCGCGTAGATCAGGTTCGCACATTGGACGATACTCTCCTCGGCTTGCGTTGATCGCGGCGAGAAGAGGGGAAAGGCGAGGACGCTGAGGATGAGTAGGGGAGAAAGAAGGGATCTCATGGGGACTCGTTGGTTGGGGTGGAAGACTCGCTGGGAGTAAAATAGCGTTTCACCGCGTCGCGGTATTTTTCAGGCACATTGCCAAAGTCGAGCGGGGTGCCGGCAGGAGCGGATTTTTCCTCGACGGCGACCCGGTCGGCTTCATTGACGGAAGTGTTGGTGGGGCCCTTGCCAGGGTCGTTGTTTCGATCATCTCCGGCAAGCCGGGACTGCGGAAGATCTTCGAGGCGCATTCGGGGTGGTCCGAGGACGGGGATGTCGAGCGCGCTGTAGCCGGCCATGGAGTAGCCGTCTTCGGAATTGCCACCCATTCCCAGTCCGCCACCGCCTGAGCCACCACGACCGGGATTGCTTCCCGGTTGGTTCCCTGGTTGATTTCCCTGACCAAAACACATTGCGGAAAGCATCTGGGAAAGGGTCGGTTCGAGTTCACCGGGAACGGGGAATTTCAAATCTCCTTCCGATAGTTGGCAGAAGCCATCTCCGCTTTGACCGTCGCCGTTCTGCAGGGCTTTCAATTTCTCAAGAGCCAGGGAACTGAACTGGTAGGATTCCGGACCATTCTCCTTGTCCGCGGCATCCGCCGATGTGTCCATGTCCTGCTGGGCGCCGGATTGCTTCAAGGCGGACAGGAAGCTCTCGGCACCGGCCTTGAGTTGTTCGTAACCGCTGGGTAACTCGGCGATCGACTCCTCGAGAGACTCGATCAATTCTTCGACCCGCTCTTCCATGGCCTTCTGATCCTGGCCGAGAGCTTCGAGGAAGGGCAGGTCGCTGCTGCGGGCTTTCTGTTCGAATTTCTTGAGTCGTCGTGTCAGGGTGTCCTGGTCGCGGACGATCGCGGAGAACTCGACCGATTTTCTCATCACTTCGGAAACGGCGGCAACTTCTTCGGCTTGCTTCTGTTGTTCGGCGGAATCCTGCTGGGCACCGGTGAGGGACTCCCGCATCTCGGCGATCTGCTGGGGCGAGAGGGGGCTTCCCCCCTGCAGCTGCTTCTCGATCGCTTCCAGTTTCTCGAGGGATTCCTTGGCGTTTTCGATCGCGTTCTCTTCCAATTCGAAGGCGGCGAAATCTTCGGAGAGCCGACGGAAAAGCTCGGAGGCATCTTTGGCAGCTTCGGTGGCGGCCTCACGCTTTTCTTTGGCTTCTTCGGAGTCTCCGGCCTTCTCGGCTTCTTCCAGTTCCGTCAGCGCTTCGGTCAGTTCGTTGAGGCTGCGATTGGCGAGACGAAAGCGCTCCGAAAATTCTTCGATCGTCGTTCTCGTCCGGATGATGTGGGCGTATTCCTCGTCGGAGATGATCTGGATGCGGGCGACTTCCGACGAAGCAACTCCGAGAAGAGACGGATTCTTGTCCATGGCCTGGAAGTAGACTTCGAGGGTTTCTCCCGGCGCGACGCCCAGTTCGGGAAGGGGGATCTTCGATTCAAAATCGAAGGTCTTGGTCGGGTTCGGAGGCGAAATGTTTTCTCCCCGGTCCCGATAGCCGACGACGGTTCGGATCATTTCGACCCGGTTGATCCCGAGATCGTCCGAAGCTTCGATCTTCATGGGGACCTCGATGGAAGGCGTCGCCATCATCTGTAGGGAGGGCTTCTCGAGGGTGAGCTTTGGGGGCTGATCTGGGATGATGCGCTGTGCGATTCGGAAAGGTTCTCGGTTCGGTGTCCCGCGAACGTCACGAATGATGGCTTCGATCTCGGATTCCTCTTCCGCGGTCCATTCGAAAAGCACGGTCTGCATCCCTGACTTGCTTCCCTGGACGCTGCGACCAGCGGTGGTCGTTCCCGCGGTAGGGTTCCGTGTCAATTCGCCGTCGAGGAGGGGGCGGTTGCTGGTGAGGGAGAGAGAGATTTGAGAGCCCCTCAAGACGGCGAGAGGTTTTTCTCCGACCAGAAAAGATCGCTGAGGCTGGCCGGTGTAGGGCGGCGGAGTCACCGTGACCGAAGCGAGAGCGATCTTCGGCTCCATGAGCAAATCGATGGAATACCATTCGCTTCTCGCCTTGCCATGGGCGAAGGCGAATTCTGTCGGGCTGACGACGCGCTCCAGTTTCTGGGCGAACTGATTCGGACCATCCTGGAAGCAGACAGTTTCAAAGATCTCGTCCCCGTCGCGGGTCAGGAAACGGACGGGTTGGGAAAGAGGGGCTCCGCTGAGTTCGGCACTGATGGTGGCATCGTCGCCGTAGAAGATTTCGGGTTGAGTCGGGGTGACCGTGAAAGTCAGCGGGCTGTAAGGTGGGATGTCTTTCCAGGGGCTCGTAATCCGCGAGAGTAGAACCGAGGTGACCTGGGAAAAGACGATCGCGAGGACGACGATCCCCGCTCCGAATCCGAGAAAGCGGACCAACTGGGAACGAAAGAGATCCCTGGGGAAAACCTGGGACCGATCGAGACCGGAAAGACTTGTGTTGGCCTCATCGATGCTGCGTTTAACGAGATAGCTCTCGAGCTTCGTGCTCGACGAAGATCTTGATCTACCCAGGAGTTCGAGTGCACTGAGAACAGGACGACGTCGATTGGCGGAGAGGCGGTCTGCTCGCTTCGCGATCTCGGTGTCACCGAGTTGGGCGATGCGAATGGCTTCCCAAAGGATAGCGAAGAGAGCCAGAGCTGCGAGCGTGCCGCTGATCCAACTCCGGGTGCCAGGTCCGAGCGCGAGAAAGTAATCGATCACCCCGTAGATCGCGATGGCGATGAAAAGAACGGTGAGGATTCGAAACAGGGAGGTGAGGAACAATCCGAACCGCCAGGTCCGCAGGAAGGCTCCCAATTTCTCGCGAAATTGTCGGACATTCGGAAGAGGGGGCGGAGCCGGAGTGGCCTCGGCGTCCTCGATGTGGGTTTCAGCATTCACAGCAATCCGGATCTTCGTCTAGTAAACCATTCCAAGCCTCCTATGAAAAGAACGATCGAGAACCAGTACCATTGGTCCCAAATCGGCTCCCATTCGGCCTTTTCCCGGTCGACACTGGCCTTTGGAGTTGAAAGTTCGGAAACGATATCGGGAAATTCGTCGGCCGAAATGATTCTTCCGCCCGAGACCTCGGCAAAGGCGGTGAGAAAGTCGGGATCGGCACTGAGCTGCTCCGTTTCGCTCGGAGGCGGAAGCACCGTCAGCGGAAGGCTCGGCCCGGGTTTTTCCCGGTCGTTCTGATCGATCGCCGCGACGCGGTAGGAGCCAGGTTCGTTCAAGGTGATCGAGGCTTCCCAGCGCACTGCTGCGGCTCCCGGTTTCGAGGCGGGGATTTCTCGGAGCAATTCGGTGCCGCGATAGAGGGCAAGTCCCGGCTGAGGTGGCGATTCTGCATTCGAGTCGCCACGGTATCCGATCCGTGCGCGGACCAGTTCCCCAGGGCGCACGATGGACTGGTCGAGGTGGAGGGAGAGATCCTGTCCCGGGAGAAACTCGGAGAAGGTGATCGCCCACTGGATGAGTTGGCTCCAAAACTCTTCGTATTGACCCTCGACCCCTTTCTCGGAGGGAAAGAAATCCCACTGCCAGAGTCCGTCGGCGTTGAGGGTCAGGGTCATGCCGCGACCGAAGCGACGACTCATGAGCAAGGGGAGAGCCTGCTCGCGGCCATCGAGAGTCCAGCGACCTTCGAGAAGGATCTCGGTGAATGGCTTGATCTCGAGACACTGGTGCGAGTCTTCCAACTGGGGCAGAGTATCCCAGACTGGATCGTCGACGCCCGGGAGAAGATCGCCAAAGAGTCCGGCGGCCTCACCGGCTCGGGTCGGTCGCAGTTGAAGAGGTTCTCCGATCTTCTCGCCCCAGGTGACCGGTTCGAGAAACTCGATGCCTTCAAAGTTGGCGCGATAGGGTTTGCCCCGAGTGAAGAGGATGGAGCCTCCGCGGTCTCGGACGAATTCACTGAGGAGCGCGAGTCGTTTTTCATCGAGGAAATACTCGACTCCTTTGCCAAGGACGATGAGATCATACTCGGCGAGAGCTTCGGGAGTGGAGGGGAAAATGTTCTCCGTTTCCTGGCTCGGTCTCTCGTCGCCGGTTTCCACCCGGAAGAACCTTTCCTCGGCGAGACGGTAGACCGAGGCGATCTCCATGTTCTCCTGGTTTCGGATCATCTGGGCGAGAAATTTGGAATCCCAGTAGGGCGCCCCCTCGGCCATGAAGATCTTCGTCGTGCCATCGAGAACGGTGACCGTGACGGTCGCCTCGTTGTTGGCGAGGATTCTTTCTCCCGGCCATTCCGGGGTCGAGAGTTGGAGCAGGTGCACTCCAGGCTCGGGAGCGGGGAAACGGAAGCGGGCCTCGGTTTCTCCCTCGGCGGAAAGTTCGACCTGCTGCTTGCCCCATTCTTTTCCACTGGCGTCGGTCAGGGTGATCTCGGGGCGGGTGGGGCCGAGCCCCTGCGAACGAACCTTGGCAGAAATCGAGGCCTCCTGTCCGGCAAAGGCGACGAACTGGCGGCGCTCGGGTTCCACGGAAAGATCGACTGGCTTCACTTCACCCCCGATGGGAAGAAAATAGAAAGGGGACTCCATCGATCGGGCGCGCAGGGCGACTCGCTCGAGGTCGGAACCCTCGCGGGTCTGGCGTCCGTCGGTGAGAACGATCGCTCCTCGAAACTGATCGGAGCGACCTCGCGCCATGGTGAGGAGCGTGTCGCTCGAGGATGCCAGGTCGGTGTTGTTGCCTTCGGGTTTGCGGGAAGAAAGATTGTTCGCTTTTTCCGGGTTCAATTTCTCCGCAAAGGTCAGGACTTCCACGTCGTCTCGTTCTTCGGCAAGATCGAGAATCGTATCGAGGTGGGCCTGGGCTGCGTCCCAGCGAGTCTGGTCCTCGCCCGGATCCTGGGTCCCCATGCTGAGACTTTCATCGACGAGAACGGACCAGTATTGCTTGGTTTCTTCCCGATTCTCGATCCAGCGCCCAGGGTTGAGCAGGAGCAGGAGCAGGGCTCCCACGAGGAGAATCCGACAAACGACAACGAGCACCTGAGCGGAGCGGTTCGCCCGGGCCGAACTTTTCCACGCCAGCCAGCCCAGTCCGATCGCGAGGATCACGAAGAGCAGGACCAGATGAGGAAGCGAGGTCGGCGGATTGAAGGAGATGTCGGAGCTGGGATTCAAGAAAGATCAGGGAGTTCGAGCGGCCCAGAAGGTGACGCCACTCTCGAGGAGAAAGAAGCAAACGGCCGCTGCGAGGAGCCAGGGCCAAAGAGGAATGCCATCGCGGAGTTGCCGGACTTCGCTTCCGCCCTCCACGGCGACGGAGGCGGAGTCCTGGGTTTGTTCTCGGGTCAGCGAGGCGAGGTTGGATTCGGTAGGAGGAAAGTTCACGACCGAATAACCGATGGGATTGTCCCCGAGCTGCCAGGGAAAGATCCCGGGTCGATCGAAGGGTTGGGCCATCCATTGCTGTCCCTCGGCGGCTTGGAATTCCAGCTCCTCCTTGTCAGGACCAAGGAGACGCAGGTCGTCCCGTCCGATGGGTTCCGGGGCTTCCCAGAGAACAGGATCGCCCGGCTCGTAGATGTATTGGTTCACCCCGACACCAGTCAGTCGATTTGAAAGGAGGAACTCGGCGAAGAAGGGGAGAAACTCGACCCGACCGGCGAAGTTACCCGGTTCCCCAGAAAGGGGGAGAAGCCAGAGATAACGGCGTGGGGTGGCTTCGAGGAGAGCGGGGGATCCATCCGAAAACTGGAGGAGCGATTTTCCTCCGGGAACGTTGGAGAGACGGAGGCGATCCTTTCCGCTCAGCCCATCGAGGTCACCATGGTCATCTCCGCGAAAAAGTTCGAAAAGCTCCGCGTCAGGATCGGCGATAGAGATGGAGTAGAGCTCATCCCCACTTGATTCCTTTGCGACTGAAATTGAATCGGTGGAATCAGGAAAGAGACTGGGAGGTAAATCACCCGGAGCTGGCTGGAGGACGAATTTCAGGGTTTCTCCGGCAGCTGCAAAAAGCGCCAGCGCCTCCTCGCTCGGGGTGCCCGACCAGAAGACGGCATCGAAGCCGTTGACTGACTCCGTGGTGAGGTCGGCAGGGCTGACCCATTCGGGAACCGCCCACTGCAGGGCCTGGGCCGCGCGGGTCCAGATTCGTGCCGTGTCAGGATCGTGTTCGCCGATCATGGCGAGTCGCAGGTAAGGGCGAACCTCGGCGACCGCCATGCGTTGGTCGTCGGCGGGGAAGGCATCCTCTGTCAGCGAGATGCGAATCGGTGTCGGGCCAGCGGAGGACACGGTATGACGAAAGGTCGTCGTGATCCGTTGTCCTGCTGGAAGCGAAAGATTCTGTGATCGGCGATTCTCACCGACTTCGCTGAAGACCGTAGTCTCGACATCTTCCGAGGAGAAATTCTGAATCTCGGCGTAGACCGCGATCTCTTCTCCGACGACGGGGCGGGAGGGTTCGAAGGAAAGATCGACGATGGCGCGATTGCCGGCCTCGCGTTTCCCGATGCGCACATGAATGAGATCGACTCCCTCGGGAACGGCAGGAGAGAAGTCCTCCCAGGCGGTGGCTTGAAAATCGGAGACGATGCAGATCTCTTTCTTTCCTTCGGCTTCTGCGAGAAGTTCGAGCGCGAGGGCGAAGGACTTGTCCAGCGAGCCACGCTCGACGGTGACGGAGGCACGGCGGAGTTGGTCCTTGAGGTATCCGAGATTCGAAGCCAGCTCGTCGGGGAAAACGGATTCGGGTTCCGCCTTCATCCAGATGATGTTGGCTTGGTCTCGAGCGGAGAGACCGGAAAGCAGTTCGCTGGTTTCGGCACAGGCGGTCGCGAATCGGGTCTGAGCCCCTTCGACATAGGCCATCGAGGCGGACGCGTCGACAATGGCGACGAGACTCTTCTTCTGAAACAACCCCGAGAGTTTTTCCTGCGAGAACAGGAGCGGTCGGAGAAAGGCTCCGATCAAGGCGAGGACGGCGAGGGTGCGAAGTGCGAGGAGAAGGTAATCCTGCGGCTTCTTCAGTCGCATCGTCTTTCGAATGATCTTTCGAAGAAACTCGACCGAACTGAACTCGTAGACCGGCGGCTTCGTTCTCGCGAAGAGATGAAGCAGCAGCGGCACCAACGCGAGAGCGAGGAGCCAGAGCAGGTTCGGGTTGAGGAAATTGAAAGACATCGAAAGGAAAAATGCGGAAGCAAGAGGGTCAGGTCAGGGAATGAACATGGTTGGGTGGGAACAAGATTGAATTGAGCGTAAGGGAGGATGGGGCGCATCTAGGTCGGAACTCTTGCGAGTTCCGCTACGTCGGAGGCTTGTAGCGGAAGATGCCAATCTTCCGACTGTTCGCTACGTATCGCGCGAATCTTCAATGCTGTACTGTTCCGGTTGGGTGATGAGTCTAGTAGGAGTATGTCAGGGTTGGATTTGGTCTACACGATGAGTTTGTCGAAGAGTCGGAAGAAGTGGGAGTCGGTTCGGTGGAGCGAGTAGTCGACACTGCGTCGCTGGGCGAGTTGACGGAGGCTGCCGATGTGTTCTTCGATTGCTTCCTTGTAGCGTTCTTTCAGCGCGGACGGATGGGCGATGAGGCGGGTCGAGGTTTCGAGGTCGCGGTAGGTGGTGAGTCCGCGTTGCTCAAGATCGAGTTCTCCGGGAGTGAGCAGGTGAAAGAGGTGAACTCGAAATCCGCGGTGGAGATACGGACTTAGGGCCTGGAAGATGTCGGCCGGGTTGTCGAAGAAATCGGAGACAACCACGAGGATGCCTTTTCGGGTGAGAAGGGGAGCGGCTTTCATCAGCGCCTCAGCTACCGAGGTTTCCTTCCCGGGAGTATTGCGCTCGAGGGCGCCGAGGATGCGGTGCAGGTGCGTATTCGTACTGCCCGGTGGGAAATACTCGCGGATCGTTTCGTCGAAAGTCTGCAGGGAAACCCGGTCGCCGTAGCGAACGACGAGGTAGCTCAGGGCGGCGGCGAAGAAGGAGCCGTATTCGAGCTTGGAGATTTCCGATCCCCCGTCGAATCCCATCGAGGCGCTGCTGTCGAGAAAGATGTGGCACTCGAGATTGGTCTCCTGTTCGAAGGTGCGGAGGAAATGCTTGTCACTCCGAGCAAAGACGCGCCAGTCGATCAGCTTGAGATCATCACCAGGCGTGTACTCCCGATACTCGTGAAACTCGATCGACGAGCCACGCGAACGGGAGCGATGGCGCCCCTGGAGGTACCCTTCGACCAGGGCCTTCGGAGCGAACTCGAAGGTCTGGAGTTTGCGGATATCCTCCGGACGGAGATAGCGATGACCAGCCATACAGGTCAGGCGTCGACGTGCTCGAGGAGACGGTCGATGAGGTCCTCGACGGTGATTCCTTCGCCCGTCGCGTTGTAGTTCGGGATGATGCGGTGCCGGAGGACGGCCTTGGCGAGATCCTGAACTTCCTCGACGGAGGCGGACGGCGTTCCACGGAGAAGCGCCAGCGCGCGAGCGGCGCGGGTCAGGTTCTGCGAAGCTCGGGGCCCGGCACCGTAGGCAACATATTCTTTCACGAAATCCGGAGCATGCTCGGAGGCAGGACGGGAGGAATGAGTGAGTTTCAAAATGTAGTGGAGGACATGATCGGGAACGGGAACATCGAGCGTGGCATCCTGAAGCTGGATCACTTCCTGGGGGGTGAGGATGGAATTGGCCTGGGGAACTTCCCGGGTCGTGGTCAGTCGCACGATCTGCTCCTCTTCTTCCATGTCGGGGTAGTCGATGAGAAGGTTGAAGAAGAATCGGTCGAGTTGGGCTTCCGGGAGAGGATAGGTGCCCTCGTGCTCGATGGGGTTCTGCGTGGCGTAGACGATGAAGGGTTCTTCGAGGGTGCGGCTTTTGCCTGCCACGGTGACCTGCTTTTCCTGCATCGCCTCGAGTAGAGCGGCCTGGGTTTTCGGAGGCGTTCGGTTGATCTCATCGGCGAGGAGAAGGTTGGTAAAAATGGGGCCCTCGACGTATTCGAACTCCCGTCCGCCATCGGAGTTGGATTGGAGAATTTCACTTCCGACGATGTCGGTTGGCATCAGGTCGGGAGTGAACTGAATCCGGTTGAAATGCAGTCCGAGGATCTTTCCAAGGGTGCTGACGAGAAGGGTCTTGGCAAGCCCTGGCACCCCGATGACGAGGCAGTGTCCTCGACAGAGCAACGAGACGAGCATCTGCTCGACGATCTCATCCTGACCGACGATCACTCGAGCGGTCTCCTTCTTGAGTTCGTCGATCTTGTCGCGAACGTTCTGCCATTGGGCTTCGCTGGTTTGTGGGGTGTCGGTCATTTTCGGTGAAAGATGGAAAGAGGTTTTGTCAGGGCTCTTCGGATGTTTCTTCTTCTGGGGGGAGGGAGGTCAATCCGGCAAAGGAAATGGAAAATCCGCGTGGGAATCCGAGCGGTGCCTGGAACCATTGGTCGAGACTGTCACGAACCTGTTTGCCGCGCGCTTCCATTTGCTCGAGAGATCGTCTTGCGTAATCCTCCATCGAGTCGGTCTCCATTTCAGGAAACCAATAGTTTCCGTATCCTCGCTTGTTGAATGAGAGCGCGACAAAGGGCGCTTCTTTCTCCAGGAACTGATAGACGGTGTTCGTCGCCATAAGCAGCGACTCATCTTCCTTGAGCAGGGCATCGAGATCCATCTCCTTCACGGAGAGGTGAAAAGGGGAAAATCCCGATTCCCGAGAGAGTTCAAGGAGAAAGCTTTTCTCGGTGCTGACATGAGATAGCGCGGCTTCGAGGAGAGCATCGAACGCCTCCTTGGACATGACCTGGTCTTCTAGAGCGCGCAGTTCGTTCCATCCATCGGGAATTTCTCCCAAGGTCAGGGTGAATTGCAATTTCTCGATGGCTTCTTGCAAAGGCTGTCCTGTGCTATCGGAGTCTTCTTCGGTTTGTGGGCTTCGTGCCGTGCCTACAGCCCAGATCCGCTCGGCGAGAGTGAGCTCGTTCAGTCTCGTGCGGAGTGCCTCCTCTTCGAGCGCGAGCAGCTCCGATTCAAGCCCCTTGCGGCGATCCTCGGAGACATCATCGGTGGAAGGATAGCGCGGAAGTTCATCTCCGCTGACCCCGGCCAGTCGTTTCCGAATCCGGTCGAGAAGGAGTTCGGAACCAAACTCTCCCGCCGACCTCCAGAAAACGGAGAGCTCTTCGGCGGCTTCGGGTGCATAGAGGTTTTCGGCAATCCAGGCGGCATTCAGCTGAATCGTGTTGCCGTTTCCAATGTCGGTGGTGTCATCGAGGAACGGCTTCCAAAGCGATTCATGGGCTTTCGGGTCGAGCTCGGTGTCTTCGGATCTTTCCAGGTAACTGAGATATCCGAGCAGAGAGGACTTGGTTTCGACTTCCTCGATCTGGGCGATCGTGGTGAGCATGAGCCGGATCTGCTCCTCGAAGGGGAGTTCTGCCAGTTTCTCGAACAAGACCTCCTGCACTTCGTAGAACTCGGTGTCTCCGTCAGCGATCTTTGCGAGGATTTCCTCGGCCCCCTCATTCGAGACATAGGCTTCGAGGTTCTTGAGGTTGCGATCGAAGTTGTCCTGGTAGGACTCGAGTTCTTCATCCTTTCGCTCTTTCATCTCCGCGAGCAGTTCTCCGGACTCCTTCTTGATTCGTTGGAAGAAAGGAGCCGCGGATTCCCCTCGGGCGGAGAGATAGCCCTGGATGAGAGAGAAATCGGCCCATGGCGAGGAAAATGCCTGATCGATGAGTTGGTCTTCGACCTTGGCAAAGTCCTCCTCGGTTCCGTGCTCGGAGAGGTATTGGATCCCGACTTGGGCCTGTCCGTCACCGCCCTCGCGAAAATAGGTTCTCGCCATCTCCAGTGGAGACTGATCCTTTGCCTCTTCCCACCAATCCGCGACAATGGGGGTGAATTCCTCGCGAGCGAGATCGTAGGTTTCCAAACCGGGGACGAGCGTGGCGAGAAGAAAGGTGGCCACGTCGGAGTAAGTCGCGGGGCGTTGGAAATCGGATTGTCCCAGGCTCTGGTAGGCTTCCGAAACCTGCTGGTCGAGTGCGGTCGCGATATGGTCGGCCTGCGGGGTCGCAAATGGGAGAAACGTTTCGTCCTCCAGCATGGCGAGGAGAAGGGGAATGCTCTCCTTTCCCGATCCGATCAGGCCGCGGAGGGCTTCCATTCCTGGGTCCGGACTTTCCTGCATCTGCTCGACGATGGGATTCCCGGGTAGGATCCAGGGAGCGTAGTAGGTGAAGCTCTGGAGGATCTGCGGATTCTCGAGTTTGGCGAGCTGAGCGAGGAGTTGCTGCTGCTCGGGAGAGGGCGGCTCACCGTTTGCAAGAGTGAGAGAAGTTTCGGAGGCTTGCTTCGCGGCGATTTCGGCGAGCCGACGAGCCCCAGCTTCTGCCGGCCATCCGCGACCAAAGCGGGACGCGATGGCGACCACCTGCTCCGAGAACGTTTTCCAGTCGGAGTCTTCGTAGGCTTCTCGGAGGGCCGTGCGATATTGGCTGGTGGCCAGCTTGCCGATGGTTGCGGTGATCGTGGACTCCGGATTGTCGCTGTGGGAGAGAACTTTCTGGACCAACTCGGTTGCTTCCGCTCCCATTCCCCGGCGATCGAGGTGGGCGGCAAAAAGAATGAGATCAGCTGCATTGGAGGGGTTGCTCTCCAGGTTGGACAAGAAATTCTCGTCTTCGAACCGGGCTCGGAGCAATTTCCAATCCTGTTCGAGTTTGACGGGCTTGAAGCTGGCTGATGGAGTCTCTTCGTTTTTGGGATTCAGAGAGAGTTCCTGTTCCCGGGTTTGGAAAAGAATGACGTGAAAGGATTCGTTCTCTTCGGACTGGGCAATCCGCCAAGCATTTCCTTTCGTCTTGAAATCGTAGAAACCGGGGAACTGAGAGTAGGGATCCTGTGCGCCATAGTAGTTCGCATTGGCGGCTGGACTGACCGTGCCATATTCGGCGCCCTTGGTATCGGGTAGTCCGAGCTTGCGAAAGTTTTCGAAAGCTGCGGAGAAGTCCTGTCCCGAGAGGGGGGCGCCCAGCCCTGCCATCAGGGAAAAAGAGAGAAGCAAGCATGCCCTCGCTCTACCGAGAACGGCAAAGCGGGTAGGGATGCAGGGATTGAACATATCAGGATGCAGGGTAGAGACTGAAAAAAAT
>JARGNI010000112.1 GCA_029213195.1 Verrucomicrobiales bacterium | reverse complement strand
AAGTTTCATCCATGTCTTTCCCCGGCCACGGCCGGGAGGGGGGCTGCTAGGAAATCGACTGCTCCCGATTGTCAGGAGATCACTTTTTTAACTCAGTCGCTCCGTCACCGCCGATAGTCACGGGTTGGAGGCGTGACTAGGGGCGACGCTGTATAGCAGAGACATCTTCACCATCGGATACGGGCCTCGAGTTCCAGTGATGCCATGATCGGTTTTTGCGGGGCGTGGAAGGCGAGGGCGAGTCTCTTGGTTGTTCGAGCCATTCAAGGTTGAAGTGGGCGAAGGCGACGTGATCAGGCAGTTGCTCGTGAGGGCTTTTTCCCTTGCCGTAGAGCAGGCCGATGGTGCCGTCAGGGAGGACGGCCAGGTCGGAATAGAAGCTCGGCCCGTCGTGAACGAGCTTTTGGGTAGACCAAGTCTTTCCCTCGTCGCTGCTCAGGCTCACGGTCATGCGGGCGCGTTGCCGTGGGTCGGCGGGTCGGCTGAAGAGGAGAATGTTCTTCCTGTTCTGCGTCGTCGTGGTGTAGCGCTGGATCGAGGAATCGCAGCCGTTTCTGCTGTATTCAAACTCGGTGTGGACCTCGGGTTTCCCGAAGGTCTCGCCAGCGTCGTTGCTCCAAGCATACACGCGGTGCTTCTGGGTATCGACCTTCTTCCCGTCCCGCACGGCGACGCCACCTCGCGTGTTCAGGAGAATGCGGCCATCCTCCAGTTCCACGATGCGGCCCTCATTCATTCCATGCTCGACACCAGCGTCGCCCGCGCGCCGCCACGTCTCGCCGTGATCGTCGCTGACCAGCATCGAAACCCCATAGAGACGCGGGTTGGCAGTCACTGCCCGGCGATGCCACACCGCGAGCATGAGCCGCCCGTTTTTGTCCGCGTGTTTGCCCTGCTGATGACGGAGCTGGATGCCGTGACCTGGCCCGGGCATGTGGAAGGTCCAGCCGTGGGGATTGTCCGCGAACAGGTGAGTCACTTCGATGCGACCACCCTCCTCGGACGACGGCAGCCAGGTGAGGCCGTCGTCATCGCTGTAGCGGTAGAACACGCGGGTCCAGTTCTGTTGCCGCGTGCCTTCGTTGAGGGCGTAGAAGAAAAATACGCGACCCGTCTTCTCATCCACAATCGGTCCGGTGTTCGTCCAGCATTCCAGTTTCCCCGGCTCGCCGTTGGCGGACCAGAACGAGCCGTCCCCTTTCTCGACATAGATGTTTCGAGACCAATTGCGCCCGCCGTCGGTGCTGCGTTTCAGCACCAGATGATGCGGGTCCGCATCACCGCCTTTTCCCTGTCGCCCTTCAGCAAAGGCGAGCAGAGCGCCCTTGGAGGACTGGACGAGGCCATAGACATGGTAGGGCCAGGCATTCTCTTCCTTGTTCTGCCAGACAACTTTCTCTTCGAAGAACGCGGCGCGCTCGGAGCTGGGCTTTGTCACGGAGTCCTGTGCGAGTGCCGCCAGCGGCGCGAGGAGAAGGGTGAGAAAGCATGGGAAGGTAGATTTCATAGTCGTCGAGCTTGGGGTCGAGCGGGGCGGCAATGCCACGATAAACATGCAATATACCCCTTAAGCCCTTGATGCATTTTTCCAATTGGTGAATCTTGCTGGCCGGCTCTCACCTACTTGCTCTAGTTTACACCCTATCCAACCCAGGGCTCGCAGGCGGTCTGAAATTTGGCCTTGAGATGGCAATTTCCCTATCAGTTCATCGACTCGTCTATTGCGGAAACCAGTCGTGTGAATGCTTCCCTGCTTTGATTCGCAATCCTGTTCCTTCTTGAAGCAGCCCCCTTGAAATCTGCCGTTCCTTTACCGCGGCCAATAAAGACGCAGGGGACAGGTATGCAGCGATCGACACCATCCCCGCCGAGAGAGATTGCCAAATCCGAGAACACGCTTTGTGCAGAATCCTGGTCATCCGAGTTACCATTGGGAAAGAGATTCACCCTGTACCCTTCGCATAGCAGGGCTTGGCTCATCGAAACACAGTGAGACCGAAAACTGTTAAGATCACCTTTCTCGATCATGTCTCCATAATACCTCAGCACCAGGGGACTGATCAGCCCAAAACCCACCACAACATCATCCGATTCTTTCAGAGGAACTCCTTCTTTGTTCTCCAAAAGGAACACGGGATCCGGGGCTTCAATAGTCGGTCTCTTTTCCTTCGACGTCAGGATCTGAGTCGGGAATCGTCAGATCAATGCTCTTTCAGAAACGAAGAGAATAGAGAGCCGCTGTTCTTCCGTTAACTTAATCGCTCTAAGTAAAGCTTAGTTGCGGGAGAGCTGAAAATACGATAATTTCCATAGTTTTATACTAGGGTGCGTTCGAAAATTCAATAAATGGCTTATACTAACGTTAGGGTAAGTTAAAATACGGAATGCCAGAAATCCGCATCCACAAAGAAGATCTACGAGTAGCCAAAGAGCTATGAAGTGGGGTCGGAAACGGAGCCAGTCGCGAAGCGTTTTTATTGAAGCTGCCGG